>NZ_JBHZAC010000001.1:1225265-1238466 GCF_042753865.1 Nocardia sp. NPDC059240
CCTCCCCCTCTTGTCCCCCCCCCCCCTGGCGTGCGGGGGGTGGTGCACCGGCGCGGCCCCCCGATCCTGGTCTGTGCCGCCGCGACGGGGACTCAGGCGAAAACCTCGCCGACCTCGGCCTTGGCGATCAGGCTGGCCGGGGGCTGGAACCGTTCGCCGTACTTGGCGGCCAGATCCTGTGCACGGGCGACGAATCCGGCCACACCTCCCTCGTAGCCGTTGATGTACTGGACAACGCCACCGGTCCAAGCCGGGTAACCGATGCCCAGGATCGACCCGATGTTCGCGTCGGCGGTGGATCGCAGCACGCCCTCGTCGAAACACTTCACCGTTTCGATCGCCTCGGCGAAGAGCATCCGCTCCTTGATGTCCTCGAACGGGATCTCATAGCCGGGCTTCCGGAAGTGCTCGTACAGGCCCTGCCACAGGCCAGCGCGTTTGCCGTCCACGTACTCGTAGAACCCGGCGCCGGCGGTGCGCCCGCCGCGGCCGTATTCGTCGATCAGGCGGTCCACGACGATTTCCGAACCGCTTTCGGGCCATTCGTCACCCGCGGCGAGCACTGCGGCCTTGGTCTCCTCGCGGGCCTTGCGGGCAAGGGTGAGGGTGAGCTCGTCCTGCAGTTGCAGCGGCGGGGCAGGGTATCCGGCCTGCATACCGGCCTGTTCGATCGACACCGGTTCCACGCCTTCGCCGACCATGGCGATAGCCTCGGCGACGAACTGCATGATCACCCGGCTGGTGAAGAACCCACGGCGGTCATTGACCACGATCGGGGTCTTCCCGATTGCCTGGGCGAGGTCGATCGTTTTGGCCAAGGTGGCGTCACTGGTCTTCTCACCGACGATGATCTCCAACAGGGCCATCTTGTCGACCGGCGAAAAGAAGTGCATGCCGATGAAATCGGCTGGCCGAGAGACGCTTTCGGCAAGGCCGGTGATCGGCAGCGTCGAGGTATTCGAACCCAGGAGCGCGTCGCCCGCAACCACCGGCTCGATCTCGCGGAACACCTTTTCCTTGATCGACGGGTCCTCGAAGACCGCCTCGATCACCAGATCCGCACCGGCAGCATCGTCGTACAGATCGGTCGGGTGGATCCTGGCCAGCAGTTCGTCGCCCTTCTCCCGGGAGATCTGCCCACGGGCAACCGACTTCTCGACGAGCTTGACCGAGTAGTCCTTGCCGCGGCTCGCGGCGTCGATGCTCATGTCCTTGAGCACCACGTCAATGCCCGCCTTGGCGCAGACGTAGGCAATGCCAGCGCCCATCATGCCCGCACCGAGCACAGCGACCTTGGCGAAGGACTGCTTGGGATAGCCCTCCGGCCGTGAGCCACCGGACTTGATGTGCTGCATGTCGAAGAAAAACGCCTGGATCATGTTCTTCGCGACCTGGCCGGTAGCCAGCTCGGTCAGATAGCGCGACTCGATCGTCGAGGCGACGTCGAAACCGACTTGGCTGCCCTCGACGGCCGCTGCTGTAATGGCCCGCGGTGCAGGCAGATTCGCGCCCTTGATCTGCTTCCGCAGACCAGCGGTCACCAGCGGCAGGGTGGCGGAGAAACTCGCGTTCGCGGGGGTGCCACCAGGGATCTTGTATCCCTTGACATCCCAGGGTTGTACCGGTGCCGGATTGTCCAGGATCCATTTGCGCGCGGACGCGAGCAGCTCCTCCGGGCTGTCGACGACCTCGTCGATCAGTCCCACTTCCTGCGCCTTGGCCGGGTTCAGCCGCGGCCCCTGCAACAGGACGTCGGTGAGCGCCTTGTGCACACCCAGCATCCGCACAGTTCGCACGATGCCACCCCCGCCGGGCAGCAGACCCAGGCCCACTTCGGGCAGGCCGATCTGGATGCGACTGTCCGACAGCGCGATTCGGCGATGAGTGGCCAGGGCGATTTCGAGTCCGCCGCCGAGCGCGGCACCGTTGATCGCCGCGACCACCGGCTTGCCGAACGTCTCCAGCCGGCGCAGCTGGGCTTTGATGGCTTCGGTGTTGGCGAAGAACTCGGCGGCGTTCTCCTTGCTGGTCGCGATCAGGTCGTTCAAATCGCCGCCGGCGAAGAAGGTCTTCTTCGCCGAGGTCAGGATGACGCCGGTGATCGAGTCCTTCTCCGCCTCGAGACGCTCGAGCACGGCTTGCATGGACGCCACGTGGCGGTCGTTCATAGTGTTGGCGGATTGGGCCGGGTCGTCCATGGTCAGCACGACGATGCCGTCGGCTCCGGACTCCCAGCGAATCGTATTGTCGCTCATAGTGTGGTCGATCTTCCTTTTCCTGCTGAGAGTCACACTCGTTCGATGAGGGTCGCGATGCCCATGCCGCCGCCGATGCACAGCGTGATGACGGCGCGGCGCAACTCGCGCCGTTCGAGCTCGTCCACCATTGTTCCGAGGATCATCGCCCCAGTCGCGCCCAGCGGGTGCCCCATGGCGATGGCGCCGCCGTTCACGTTGAGCTTCTCGTCCGGGATGCCCAAGTCCTTCTGGTACTTCAGAGCGACGGCTGCGAAAGCCTCGTTGATTTCGAACAAGTCGATGTCATCGACGGTCAATCCGGTGTTCGCCAACAGCTTTCGCGTCGCAGGAGTCGGGCCGGTGAGCATGATCGTGTTGTCCGCGCCCGAGGTGGCGGCCGAGACAATGCGCGCCCGCGGGACGAGCCCGAAGTCCTTGCCCGCCTGCTCACTTCCGAGCAGTACCAGCGCCGCGCCATCAACGATCCCGGAGGAGTTGCCACCGTGGTGAACGTGGTTGATCTTCTCGACCCAGTGGTACTTCTGCAGTGCCACGGCATCGAAGCCGATGTCACCCATGGCCGCGAACGACGGGCGCAGGCGGCTCAGATCCTCGACAGTAGTTCCCGGTCGCATGTGCTCGTCACGGTCGAGGACCGTCACACCGTTCTGGTCCAGCACAGGGATGACCGAGTTGCCGAAGTAGCCGTTGGACCACGAATTTGCCGCCAGGTCCTGCGAACGCACCGCGTATCTGTCGACCGTCTCGCGGGAGAAGCCTTCGATGGTGGCGATCAGGTCGGCACCGATGCCCTGCGCGACGAAGTAGGTGTCATACGCGATGGCCGGATCGTTCATCATGGCGCCGCCATCGGAGCCCATGGCCACCCGCGACATCGATTCGACGCCACCCCCGATCACCAACTGCTCGAAGCCGGAGCGCACCTTCTGTGCGGCGACGTTCACGGCTTCCAGACCGGAGCCGCAGAATCGGTTGAGCTGAAATCCGGACACCGTCTCCGGGAGACCGGCGGCGAGCGCAGCAGTGCGCGCAATACATCCACCCTGATCACCGAGCGGGCTGACAACGCCCAGCACGATGTCCTCGATCCCTGCGGGGTCGAGGCCGGGGTGCCGCTTGCGCAGCTCGTCGATCAGGCCGACCAGCAGTGAAACCGGCTTGATTCCGTGCAGCGAACCGCTTTCCTTGCCACGGCCGCGCGGCGTGCGGATGGCGTCGTAAATGAATGCCTCGGCAGTCACACAAACATTCCTTTCTGTCGCAGAGTCAGTAGAGACCCCACATTCCCCACTTCACTATCTACATATACTGACATGTTGTCAATAAAGATCGCGAACGGGTCCGCGACCTCGAACGACAGGCCCGTCCGGGTGGCCTGAGCGGTGATCGCCTACTCACGCCATCGATAGTGAGCAGAAGCGAAATCGGCTACGCCTCAGTGAATTTCCAAGTGCTTACGCAGGTCGGTCTTCAGGATCTTTCCGCTGGCATTCCGCGGTAGCGCCTCGAGGACCACCAGGCGCCGCGGGCATTTGTACACCGCGAGTCGTTCACGACACCACTGCTCCATCTCCGCAGCCGTGGGAGGCTCCTCGAGGTCGGTGGCAACCACCACCGCCAATGGCACCTCGCCCCATTTCTCGTCCGGCACACCGATCACCGCCACATCCGCGACCTTCGGGTGGTCTGCGATGGTGTTCTCCACTTCAGCGCAGTAGATGTTCTCGCCGCCGGAGATGATCATGTCCTTGAGCCGATCGACCACATAGAAGTAGCCGTCCTCATCCTGTCGGACGAGATCGCCGGAGTGGAACCAACCACCGTGGAAAGCCGTCGCTGTCGCGGTCGGGTTCTTCCAGTATTCGCGCATCACCGTGGGCCCCCGGTACACGATCTCGCCCACTTGACCGACCGCAACATCGTTCATCTCGGCATCGACGACACGGACTTCCACGTTCAACATCGGCGTGCCCACGGATCCGATCTTCCGAAGGGCATCCTCGCCCATGAGAACCGTTGTCACCGGGCTGGTTTCGGTCATTCCAAACATGCTGTAGAACATCGTGCCCGGGAACGCGTCCATCATCTTGTGAAGCAACGCCGGCGTCGCCGGGGCAGCCCCCCAGGCCGCAGCCCGCAAAGCCGAGAGGTCGTACTCGCCGATATCTGTTCTGTCACAGATCAACTGCCATTGTGCAGGCACGAAGTTGCAGACGTTGACGCGTTCGCGCGCAAGCAGCTCGATCGTGTCTCCGGCGTTGAACGCGCTCATCCTGGAGATCACCGTCTTGTCACCACGGAACAACGGCGGCAATATGCCCGCCACGCCGGCGATATGAAACAGCGGAGTCGCCGCCAGCCAGACGTCACAGTCCCGCGGGTACGAAAGATGGATGAGCAAGCTGGTGGTGTGGATCAGCAGGTTGTAGTGGGTGAGCACCGCACCCTTCGGGCGACCGGTCGTGCCCGAGGTGTACATGATCAAGGCAGGAGTGTGTTCGTCCACCTCGATGCGAATCTCGGCGGCCGACGACGTCCCGAGAACGTAACCGAAACTCTCCCAACCAGTTTCGGGTTGCCCACCGCCGATGACGATGCGGTGCCGGAGACCGGCCACCTGTTCCCGCGCCTTGTCGACGGCGGGCGCCAGCACATCATCCGCGATGATCACCGAGACGCCGCTGTCGTTCAGGATGTAGGCCATCTCGTCGGCGGCCAACCGGAAATTCACCGGAACCGTGACGGCGCCGATCCGTGCGGACGCCAGATACGCCTCGACGGTCTCGATGTTGTTCAGGGTGAGCACCGCGATGCGATCGCCCGGCCGAACGCCGCGCTCCAACAGCGCGTTGGCAAGACGGTTGACCCGATCGTCCAGCGCCGCATACGTGCGATCCGTACCTTCGAATCGATATGCGACGCGATCCGGGATCCTCCGAGCATGCCGGGCGACCAAATCGCTGATCGTGATTCGCTGCTGAGCCATGACTGACATGGGTTTTCGTTTCTCCTCACCGTCTGACGCGGCCGTTTCGTGAACTGTTTGAGGGGTCGGCGGCGTGCCCGACGGCTATCAGTCGACCCACTCTTCAAGGGCAGCGCGCACAATGTGTTCCGGCGCTTCCCAATTGAGCATGTGTCCCCCGTCTGCGACGTAGTCGATACGCGCATCCTGAGCGCGCGCGACGATCAGCTCTGCGTGCCACGACGGGGTGGTGCGGTCCGCTGTGCCGGTCAGGACATACAGCGGCAGATCGATGTCGGGGAGCACACCCTCGACTGATTCCTTGCGAAGCATCGTGACGGCTGGACCCACCACAGTGGGAATAGCGGCCATCGACAGCCGGGACGCCTCTAGGACCACCGGCGACGGCCCAGGTCCGAGGCTCTGCGCTGCCATCATGGAGCCGACCCTCCGGCCACTCGCCAGGCGTTGCGCGAGCCCCAACTGGATCAGTGGACCCTGCACGACCACGCCAGGCGCACCCTTGGACGAGTTGCCGGTAATGGGGCTCACCAACACTGCACGGCTGATCCGTTTGCGAAAAACCGGATCGGTGAGCAGCCCGAGCGCGACGAAGTTGCCCATCGAGTGACAGACGAGAGTCGCGTCTCGCAGATCGTAGTGGTCGGCAACCGCGCGTAGGTCCCCTCGGAATTGGTCGGAGCCAATTCCATCCGCTCCGCAGCTGGACCGGCCGTGTCCGCGCTGGTCGTAGGCCACGACCCGTCGACCGGCGGAAACCAGGGCCGGCTGAACCATCGAGTAGCTCTCGGCCGGAACGCCGAATCCGTGCACCAAGAGCACATCCGGGCCAGTACCGGCGGCTACACCCCACAATTTGGTGCCATCCGGACGCTCGATCATGCTCTCGGTTCCAGGCAACTGCCGCAGGAGGTCCGGGACCAACGGCCCTCCGATCGGTGTTGAGCGGTCAGAGTTCCGGTTCATTGGCGTGCGCTCCCTTCGAACAACCGCCTTCGACGACGAAGTGCGGCGACATGAGAAGTGTAACTGACATCTGGTCAGTATCGAAAGAGTTTTGAAGTCATCGAATGATCGTCCTCGAGCAACGAAATCGGCACATCGATCCAGCTCAACGGGCTATTGAGGGCTTTCACCCGCAGCCCGCGTACGCTCCCCCAAACGGCGGAGCCGCTCCCTTGTCGCCGCCAGTTCGCCCCCAAGCCAGCCATATAGGTGCAGAAATGCCACTACTGCCTTTATGCCAGTAGCTCGGCGCATCCAGGTAACATCGTGAACGTGCCAGCAACCAGCGCCACTGACTCACCGAAGGCTCCCCGCGTCCGAATGGATGCGGAGGAACGCCGCAAGCAGATCATCGAGACTGCACAGCGGCTTTTTTCCCAGCGGCCTTACTCGGAGGTCTCGACCGCCGAGATCGCGGAGGCGGTGGGCATCGGGCGGCCGAACCTGCACTACCACTTCCGCACCAAGCGCGACCTGTATGTCGAGGTGGTCCGCAACTTCGCACGCCTGCCGGCACCGCCGAAGGTACGTAAACGTCGTGGCACGCTCGAAGACCAGATTCGCCACACTCTTGACGGTTGGCTCGACCTGGCCTGGGAGAACCGCGGCACGTTCATGACCATCTTCGAGGCCGGACCGATCAACAACGATCGGGAAATCGAGGATATCCTCGAGGACGGTCGAGAGGCATGGGCCGCCCGGATGGCAGAGTTGCTCGAATTGCCCGGCGGCGCAACGCGACCCGCCCGTGCGATCATCCGCGCCTTCCAGTCCATGGCCGAAACGGCAGTCGATGAGTGGCTTCGGCGTGACCGCCTTTCACGCGACGACGTACTCCTAATGCTCACCAAGGCGCTACTCGCCTTGGCTCAAGACGTCGCGCCGACCGTATTGGATCCGGCGAAAAATACCCGCTCGAAATAGCCATCGCGCTCACGTTTCCTCGAGCTACACCGTTCAATGACCCGCCCGAGTCCCCGTTCCCCTCCGAACGGGAACTCGGGCGGAGCGATTGTCGGCTATCGCACGACGGCCACCGATGACTCAGCGCCCGAACGATCAGCGGCATAGGTCAACGTGTAATTCTCCACGTCGAACCGGCGCAGAGTTTTCACCTGGTTCCGCATAGAGCCCGGCCATGCCGCCGTGTTGATGCCGTCATCGTTTACGTAGAAGCTGGTGCAACCGCCTGCATTCCACACCGAACCGGCAAGTTTGGCGTCCTTGTAACGGTTCCAGTCGTCCTCGGCCTCCTGTCGCACCTCGACGGTCTCGATCCCCTGTTCACGCATGGTCGCGATTGCCGATGCGATGTATCGCGACTGTGCTTCGGCGGTCAGTGGCACCGAAGCGGATCCGCTGTTCGCCCCAGCGACCATGAATGCGTTGGGACATCCGGCCATGGTGGTACCGCGGTAGGTGCGCGGCGTGCCAGCGAACTTCTCGGCGAGAACACGCCCGTCCCGGCCACGCACGCGCTGAAGCACCTGCTGTCCGAACGCGAATCCGGTGGCGAAGACGATGGTGTCGGCTTTGAATTCTCGCCCGTCGGATGTGATCACTGAGTTGTCGCGGATCTCAGCCATACCGGAGTCGACGAAGTCGACGTTCTCGGCCGCCACCGCAGGGTAGAACTCGCTCGACAACAGCATCCGCTTACAGCCGACGGCGTAATCCGGAGTCAACTTGGCCCGCAGCTCGGGATCAGCGACCGACTTGCGTAGGTGCCAACGTGCAGCCCGCTCGAGCAGAAAGGCGTACTGGGGCTTCATCGTGGTCACGACCAAGGCCTCAGAAATACCCAGGAGAACGGCTCGCAGGAATCGTTGCCTGAACAGCGCTCGGCGGCTCCCTACCTGAGCATGGACAAGATCAGGCTTGGGCACGATCCACGCGGGGGTGCGTTGCAGCAGGACGAGCCGGTCAACCTTCGGCTGGATCTGCGGAACAATCTGGATAGCGGAGGCTCCCGTGCCAACGACCGCAATGCGCTTGCCGGTCGGGTCGAAGTCGGCGGGCCAATCCGTGGAATGGAACATCTCGCCGGTGAACCGGTCCGCGCCGGGAATCGTTGGGACGGTTTTGGTTTCGAATACCCCGGTGGCCAGAACCAGGAAGCGGGCGCGGAATTCGCCCACGGTGGTCGTGCATACCCACCGGCGCGTGACGTCGTCCCATGCGGCGTCGAGCAGCTCGGTGTTGAGCCGTACGTCCTTGACGATGTCGTAGTCGGCCGCGACCTGCTGGAGATAGCCGCGAATCTCATTGCCGCGCGCGAAGAGCCGACTCCAGTTCGCAGGTTGCAGCCCGTAGCTGTACGCGGGCGACGGTACGTCACACCCGACGCCCGGGTAGCGATTCTGGTGCCACACTCCCCCCAGTTCGCTACCCCGCTCCAGGATCACGATCTTGTCCAAGCCCTGTTGCTTCAGCGCGATCGCTGTGCGGATGCCGGACAATCCACCGCCGACGACTATCGCTTCCACCTCGTCGACCGGAGCATTCGCCCCCTGCTCTGACCCGGCATTCGCATTCATATCTGTACGCCTCCTTGCGCGGTTCCGACGGTTGTTCTCAGTCGGATCCGATGTCTAGCGAGATCTGCCTCACACAAGATACTGACATCACGACAGTACCGCAAGTGGAGACCTCCACTCCACCTAGTTCACCAAGTAGACCCGGATAGAAGCAGCTAGAGGCGATATCAAGACATTCCCGCATCCCCCTACCGTGATCGCCGGGAGTGCCTTGGAGTGGCGTCCAGGTCAAGAATGCCCAGATAATCGACCCATGCGGGTTGTTCTACTGACATCGCGACAGTACGATCTGGTCAGGTCCAACCAATGGAGGTTTCGTTGTCCGTGATCCTGACGGAGGAGCAGCGCGCTTTCGGTGCCGCGCTCAGGGAGTTCTGTGAGCGAGAGGCCGGCACCCGGGAGCAGCTGACCGCCCTCTCCGATGAGCGATTCCGTGGTCACAACCGCGACATCTACGAGAAGCTCGCCAAACTCGGTTACGTCGGCGTCGCGGTTCCGGAGAGTTACGGCGGCGGTGGCGGCGGGGCCGTCGAGCTCTGCTTGATGATCGAGGAGGCCAACCGCGGATTGCTTCCCGTCGCCGGACTCGGTGTCAGCATGATCGTTTGCGGACCCTACGAGCGGTTCGGCACGGAAGCGCAGAAGCGGGAAATCCTCGGCGGGATCTGCGCTGGGCGAGTGGAAGCCATCGCGATGAGCGAACCTGAGGCAGGCTCCGACGTCGCCAATCTGTCCACCCGCGCCGTACTCGTCGACGATCACTACGTCATCAACGGGCAGAAGATGTGGACCACCGCAGCGCACGTCGCCGACCACCTGCTCGTCGTGTGCCGCACTGACCCCAAGAGTGACAAGCACGAGGGCCTGAGCATGATCAGTGTCCCGACCGACACGCCGGGCCTGACGATCCGTGGCATAGACACAATGGGCGGGAGTGAGGTGAACGAAGTCTTCTTCACCGACGTCACCGTCCCCGCCGATCGACTTCTTGGCACGGCTGGCAACGGGTGGCGCCAGCTGATGGCCGGTCTCAACCACGAGCGACTGCTCTGCGCCGCACAGGGTGTCGGCCGCGCGCAGCGAGCGTTCGACGACGTGCTCGCATACGTCAAGCAGCGCAAGCAATTCGGGCAGACGATCGGCAGCTTCCAAGCAGTCCGCCATCGCCTCGCTGACCTGGCCACGGCGATCGAAACCACACGGCATTTCGTGTACGGCATCGCCCGATTGGTCGACGAGAACCCGGGTAAGACCTACCCGCGCGAGGCATCGATGGCCAAGCTGCAGGCCGCCGAGCTCGCTAAGCGCACGACGCTGGAGGCAATGCAGCTGATGGGTGGTGCGGGCTACGCGGTCGAGTTCGGGATGGAGAGCCAATTCCGTCAGGCCATGGCCATCACAATCGGCGGTGGCGTCGCCGAGATCCAGCGCGACATCATCGCCAAGACATACGGCTTGTGAAAGGTGTTGGGAATGAACAAAACTGAGCTGCCCAGGCTCGGTGGCGCCGTGGTCACGGGCGCTGGTTCTGGCCTCGGCAGGGCAATCGCGCTCCGCCTGCTGGAGGAGGGATACGGTGTTGTCGTCGCCGATCTGAACATTGAAGCTGGCTATGGGACCGTTCGCCTCGCCGAGGAAGCCGGGTACCGCCACGCGATTCACTTCGAGCAGTCGGACGTCATCGATGAAGCTGACATCGAGCGCGCAATCCACGCCGCTGTTTCGCGGTTCGGCCGTCTTTCCGTGATGGTGAACAACGCCGGGATCGCGGGGGCATTCGGCCCTCTGACCGAAATATCCGCCCGAGACTGGGATTTCACCCAGTCAGTGCTGTTGCGGGCAGTGTTCCTCGGCACCAAGCATGCGGCTCGCGCATTCCTGGCTCAGGAGCTCCCCGGAGTGGTGATCAACATCGCGTCCGCGGCCGGCTACACCGCGGGTCTGGCAACCCACGCCTATTCGTCGGCCAAGTCGGCGGTCATCGCCCTCACCCGAACCACCGCTCTCGAGTTGGCTCCGCACCGTATTCGAGTCGTGGCGATCAGCCCGGGTGTCATCCCCACGCCCATCTCGGGGCGCGTGGACGATGAGTTCGCGGCGGCGCTCGACAACGCGCAGCCCTGGCCCGAGCACGGCACCGCCGACCAGGTCGCCGGTGTCGTGGCATTCGCGGTCGGCAAGGACGCGGAGTTCATCACCGGCGAATCGATCGTCGTCGATGGGGGCCTACTGACCCACGGGCCCGGCCCCGAGCTCCTCACTTCCCTCGGGCTTCAGACACCACGCGTCGCCGGTATCAGATATGCCTCGTCCGACAAGGGTGCGACCACCGAAATCCGCGGGCGCTGACTCCCGCACCAAAGACCCGCGCCGCAACCTCTCGCGTGGCGCGCCGTGCCGTCATCGCGCTAACCGTCATCAGCGCGATGACGGCACATCCATATTCGAACTCCATTGCCTCCTCCAGCTCCGTCCAACCATGGGAGCCGACATGAGCGAATCGCCGACGAAAGACCATGGAACCGCGATGTATTCGCGGCCCCTCCGGGCGGACGCCGCACGCAATCGAAACCGGATCATCGACGCCGCGGACAAGCTACTCGCGCGCCATGGCAGCAGTGTGACTCTCGATGATGTCGCCGCGGAGGCAGGAGTGGGGATCGGCACCGTATACCGGCATTTCAACAACAAGCAGGATCTCGCGATTGAGATTCTCTCCGATTACTTCATCCGGATCGGCGACATCGTTCGCGACTGTGCCAGGGATCCGGATCCATGGCTCGGCCTGGTTCAGATGCTCGAGTACACCTGTGAATTGATTGCCGGCAACCGCGCCTTCATCGGTGCCCTGACCGGATGTGATTCCAACTCAATGGACTTCGATCTGTACCAGGGCTCCGTCAATGCCGCGCTCGACAACTTGCTTGGGCGCGCCCGCGTCGGGGGCGCTGTGCGGCAAGAGATCACCGTGGTTGATATCTGGAGCGCCATCTCGATGGTTCAGGGCGTCGCGGCGTTCACTCATCAAGTAGCCCCAGACAATTGGCGGCGATACCTGGCGCTGATCCTCAACGGAATGCGCGGCGAATCCACCCGTGCACTCGCCATCCCGTCTCCCCCACTGACAAGTGCCCAAATCAAGCAGGCCCGAACCACGGTCGCGCAGCTACGACGGCGATAGCAGTCATATCTGGAACAGCGTGTCAAGCTGCCCCAGCCTACGATCCACCTCAACCAGGTAGTTCTCGAATTCCGTAGCGCCACTACGGACCAACGTGGTGAAGGTCGAGAGCAAGGTTCCCGTGATCGCGCCCGCCAATGTCGACACCATCGGGTCGTCGACCCGACGATCGAGGCGCCGGGCAATTCCTTCCTCGAATGCCTCGGTGGACCGGCGGAAGGAATCGAAGAGCGCGTTCTGCAGCACTGGCGTCCTGACGATCAGTGTGTACCGAGCGCGAGCGTCAGGGTGCGTCGCATACAGCCGCGAAACTCCAGCTCGTACAGCCGCGATCGGGCCCAGCTCAGCTGGAGCCTCAGCGATCGCGTCAGGGAGTTCTGGGGCGATGAGACCGTCGAGGACTATCTGCTCCTTGTTCGCGAAGTATCGGGATACGGTGCGGCTCGATACATCGGCCGCTTCAGCAATTTGGTCAACGGTGGTCTCTGCGAATCCGCTGGCGACGAACAACTTCAGCGAGCATTGCTCGATCTCCGCACGGGTAGACCGCTTCTTGCGTTCCCGCAAGCCAGACTCAGCCACCAGCACCTCCTTGTGTGGGTTGGTTCACGCGACACGACGTTGACGCGTAACGCCCAACAGTGCCGGTGTGAGAAACGAAATCTGCCGCCACCGCAGGGGGTAACCGCGGTGGCGGCAGGCGCGCCACTGAGTGGGTAGGCAAGGGTCAGCGTTGACCCTGTGGCGCGAGCTTCGGGGGTGTGTCGCCACCGCGTGGGCGGCTGGAATTGGTACGCGATGACGACACACGACACGCCACGTTGCAGGTCGTGGCGCGAGCTCGTTGACGGTCACAGGCATTATTTCCCTTGCACCGCAACAGCTTTGAGACGGACACCGATGGGCCCCGCTGCCGACAATCCTGCCCTGCCGCGACGCTCGAGCATTGTCGCAAGATGAGTCACTTACCGAATGGATCGGCTAACACCCGATCTCGAGAAAAGGTGCCGTCACCGTGGACTGCCCAGCACAGACCCACGGTGACGGCACCGTCGCGCCACCGCGAGGGGGTGTGGCGCGAGCTTCTTCGGGGGGTGTCGTGACCCCGCGGGGCGGGGGGGGGGATTTGGGGGGGGTGGTCAAGGGGCGCCCCCCGGCGGGGGGGGGGGGGTGGGTGGGGTACGGCGGTGGCTCGCGTGGGCGGGGTGGGGCGGTGTGGTGGACGGGGTAGTTG
>NZ_JBHZAC010000001.1:1238476-1287551 GCF_042753865.1 Nocardia sp. NPDC059240
GGGGGTCTTTCTCCACGCGCTTCCCGTTGTTGTTTGTGTCGGGCGTTGCCCCCACGTCGCGCCACCGGACGGGGGTGTGGGGTTGGGTGGCGCGGGCTTTTGAGAGTTCAGAGAGCCTTGAGTTCCTCGGTGACCGCACCGACGGACTTCTTGGCGTCGCCGAACAGCATGGAGGTGGTGTCGGCGTAGAACAGCGGGTTGTCGATGCCGGCGAAGCCGGAGTTCATCGACCGCTTCAGCACGATGACCGACTTGGCGCGGTCGACATCGAGGACGGGCATGCCGTAGATCGGAGAGCTCGTGTCCTCGCGGGCGGCGGGGTTGGTGACGTCGTTGGCGCCGATGACCAGAGCCACGTCCGTGCGGGCGAATTCGCCGTTGATGTCGTCCATTTCCTTCATGGCGTCGTAGGAGACCTCGGCCTCGGCCAGCAGCACGTTCATGTGGCCGGGCATGCGACCGGCGACCGGGTGGATGGCGTACTTGACCTCGACGCCCTTGGCCTCGAGCAGGGCCGCCATTTCCTTGACCGCGTGCTGGGCCTGGGCGACGGCCATGCCGTAGCCGGGGACCACGATGACCTGGTTGGCGTAGGCCATCTGGATGGCGGCGTCGGCGGCCGAGGTCGCCTTGGCCTGCTTCTGCTCACCGCTGCCCGAAGCGCCGGGAGCCGTTGAACCCCCGCCGAATCCGCCCGCGACGATGGCGGGGATGGAGCGGTTCATGGCCTTGGCCATGAGGTTGGTGAGGATGGTGCCGGACGCGCCGACGATCATGCCCGCCACGATCATGGCGGTGTTGTCCAGCGCCAAACCCGCTGCGGCAGCGGACAAACCGGTGAGGGCGTTGAGCAGCGAGATGACGACGGGCATGTCCGCGCCACCGATCGGCAGCACGACCATCAGGCCCAGAACGGCAGCAAGCAGCAGCAGCCCGACCATCCACCACTGAGATGCACCCGAGGTGGTCGCACCGATACCGATTACGACCGCAGCCGTGATGGCCCCTGCCAGGAGAACAATGTTCAGCGGCTGTTGAAGTTTGCCTACGCCGATCGGTTTGCCGGGCAGGATCTCCTGCAGCTTGCCGAAGGCTACGATCGAGCCCCAGAACGACACGGAGCCGATCAGAGCCGCGAACAACGACGCGATCACGATATGCACCGTTGGAGATTCACCGTGTTCGAACTGGGTGAAGCCCTTCGTTTCAATGAACTCGGCCCACGCGATGAGGGCAACCGTGCCTCCGCCGACGCCGTTGAACGCGGCGACCAGCTGCGGCATGGCAGTCATCTTGGTGAACCGCGCGGGCGGAACACCCAGGGCCACACCAACTATCAGCCCGCCGATAATCAACGGCCAGTTCGCTGTTTCTCGGATCGAGATCAGCGTTGCCACCACCGCAAGGGCCATGCCGGTCGCTGCGAGCCAGTTGCCGTGCACCGCGGTCTTGGGACCGGTCAGCCCCATCAGACCGTAGATGAACAGCGCGAACGCGACGACGTATAGAACGTTGACCAGGTTGTCCATCGGCTACTTGCCTGCTTCCACTGTGATCTTTTCTTGCGCAGGCTTCTTGGCCTTGAACATGCCCAGCATGCGGTCGGTCACCACGAAACCACCGATGACGTTCAGGGTTCCGAACACGACGGCGACGAACAGGATGATCTGCATCAGCACCGACGGGTGCGCGATCTTGCCGAACACCACCAGCGCGCCCAGCACCACGATGCCGTGAATGGCGTTGGTGCCCGACATCAGTGGCGTGTGCAGGGTGTTGGGGACCTTGGAGATGACGGCGAAGCCGACGAACCCGGACAGCACCAGGATCGCGATATTCGCCAGCAATTGGGTGTACATCAGGCTTCCACCTCACGCGTGACGCAGGAATCCGCCAGCACCTGATCACTGAAATCGGGTGCCAGCGCACCGTCTTTCAGCATGAGCTCGAGCAGTGCGGCAACGTTCTTGGAGTACAGCTCGCTGGCGTGCTCCGGCATGGTGGCCGGCAGGTTCAGCGGCGAGGCGATGGTGACGCCATGGCGCACAACGGTTTTCCCGGGTTCGGTCAACTCGCAGTTGCCGCCGGTCTCACCGGCCATATCCACGATCACGCTGCCGGGCTTCATGCCCTCGACAGCGGCGGCGGTGACCAGGCGCGGGGCCGGACGGCCGGGCACCAGCGCGGTGGTGATGACCACGTCGAAGCCCTTGATGGCGTTCTCCAGCGCGGTCTGCTGCTGGGCCCGCTCGTCGTCGGAAAGCTCACGGGCGTAGCCGCCTTCACCGGCGGCGTCGATGCCGAGGTCGAGCCACTGCGCGCCGACGGAACGCACCTGGTCGGCGACCTCCGGGCGGACGTCGTAACCGGTGGTGCGCCCACCGAGTCGCTTGGCGGTGGCCAGCGACTGCAGTCCCGCGACACCGACGCCGAGGACCAGCACGGTGGCCGGTTTCACGGTTCCGGCGGCGGTGGTGAGCATGGGGAAGAATCGGGTGGATTCGGAGGCGGCGAGCAGCACGGCCTTGTAACCGGCGACATTCGCCTGCGACGACAGCGCGTCCATCACCTGGGCGCGCGAGATACGCGGAATCGCTTCCACCGCAAAGGCTTGCACGCCCGCGGCCTTCAAAGCACCGATCTTGGTGTCGGCGTTGCGGGGTGCGAGGAACCCGATCAGTGTCTGACCGGAGTGCAGCTTGGCGATTTCGGCGTCATTCGGGGGAGCGACCTTGACGACCACATCGGCGGCGTACGGATCTCCCAGCGTGGCACCGGCTTCGGTGTACGCCTCGTCGGGAATCAATGCGCCCAGACCGGCACCGGCCTCGACGATCACTTCCACACCCTGCTTCAACAGGGCCGGAATGATCTTCGGCACCAAGGCAACTCGGCGTTCTTCCGCATCGGTCTCACGAACGACGCCGACTCTCGCCCGGCTCGGAGTGCCGTCTCCAGCACTCTTCACTGTCTCCACTCGTTCAGGTCCTCACTGGTAATCATTTGCCAGGCACCGCCCGGTCCGCCCAGATACTTCAGGACGCTGCGCGGCCTCGGATGTACCGAAATGAAACAGCCAGCACAACGGCCTGCTTACGCCTGGTGGAGCGGAGGTCAGCAAGTTATTGTATTGAATACTCACTCTATTAATTGAGAGACGACATCGCCACTCGAACCCCTAGGAGGAACTGATGCCGGAGCGGGTCACCGTCGACATCGCCGGCGGCGTCGCAGACGTGCGGTTGAACCGACCGGACAAGCGAAACGCCCTGGATCTGGGCATGTTCGACGGACTATTGCGCGTCGGCGACGACCTCAAGCAACAGCCTGGCCTACGTGCGGTCGTGCTCTCCGGCGAGGGGCCGGACTTCTGCGCCGGTTTGGACTTCCGAATCTTCGAGGCTATGCGTGACGACCATGGATGGGCGGGGGCGATCGCGCTTCCTCCCGGACAGGGGCCAGCTCAGGCGGCTGGCCAGCGAGCGGCCCACATCTGGACCGAGTTGGCGGTGCCTGTTATCGCTGCGATCAGCGGTCATGCGCTCGGCGGCGGATTGCAGATCGCCCTCGGTGCCGACATTCGCTTCGTGGCACCCGACGCGAAGCTATCGGTCAGAGAGATCAAGTGGGGACTCGTACCAGATATGACAGGCACGCAGATGTTGCCCGAATTGGTCGGTCGCGACGTGGCGAAGGAATTAACGTTTTCCGGGCGAGTACTCAGTGGCACCGAAGCCTTCGAGCTTGGCCTCGCCACGCGGGTGTGCACCGACCCTCGGACATCGGCGCTCGAGCTCGCGCGCTCGATCGCCAATCAAAATCCCGACGCGATCGCCGCCGCAAAACACCTTCTGGACCTGGCGGGCCGGGTTGATCTCGAAACCGGTTTCGCCGCGGAACAAGTTGCGATCGGCGCATTGGTCGGCAGCGTGAACCAGATCGAGGCAGTCAACGCCGCGTTCGAAGCACGCCGTCCCCGCTTTGCGGATCGGAAAGCGCACAACAGCAGGTAGGACCAAGCCGCGACGGATTCTCTGCAGCGGCTCGAGGCAATGAGAGGCAGTCGAAATGACCGCAGAACTTGTCGAATACGAGCGGTCACCGATGGGCTCCGGCGCGCTCGCTGGCCGCAACTTCAGAGCCCGCCGTGACTTCCGTCGACGATGCGCCCTTGCCGCGGCCACCGAGGTGTTCGTCGCGAGGGGATACCACTCGGCCACGATGTCGGAGATCGCCGAACGCGCAGGCTTCAGCAAACCCGTTCTGTACAAGCAGTTTTCGAGCAAGCTCGAGTTGTACTTGGCTGTATTGCAAGAGCATATCGACGCTCTCACCGAGAACGTGCGCCACGCTGTCCGATCCGCCGCGCCGAGCAGGGATCGCGTCCACACCGCAGTGCGGGCCTACTTCGACTTTTTCGACAGCGAGACACAAGGCTTCCGGCTGGTTTTCGACTCGGACGCTCTCGCGGAACCCTCGGTTCAGTGGCGGTTAGGACGGGCCGCCGACGCCTGCGTGGATGCGATCACCCTAGCCATCGCGCAGGATGCTGCAATGACCACCCACCAGGCGCGACTGCTGGCCGCGGGGCTGGTGGGTGCCAGCCAGTTCGCGGCTCGATACTGGCTCGACACCGGCCGCACCAATTCGAAGGACGATGCCATCGACGCTGTGGTCACACTATGTTGGGGTGGCCTGTCGCGAGTTCCGCTGAGCCGGACCGAAGCGACCAAAGTCCTCTCAGAAAGGGACTGACGCGTTGGTTACCGCTGGACGATTCGGCGCTATCGTTGATCGACGGGTCGGGTCGTGCATGCTGTTGCGGAGGTGATCGCATGGGCCCGGCAGCCGCGCCACGAGCCCGCGGAACCGATTCGTTCATTCCGGATCCGGTCGCGGACCCCGAGCTGATGGGGCCCTGGCATGGCCGAACTGGATGAATACTCGACACAGCGGGAAATGACGACCGGGATCGCCAGCGAGCTGGCGATCGCAGGGTTCGGCGAAGCTGCTGAGATCGGCCGCGGTGGGTTCGGTGTCGTCTACCGCTGCCATGAGTACGCGTTGAAGCGATCGGTCGCGATCAAGGTGCTCATGTCCGAGGTTCATGGCGATGAGCGCCGACGTTTCGTCGACGAACAGCAGGCCCTCGGCCGTCTGTCCGGGCACCCGCACATCGTCCAAATCCTGCAGGTGGATGTAACCGCAACCGGACGACCATATCTCGTGATGCCCTTCCACTCCCGCGGTTCATTGGAGCTGCTCCTGCACAACTCGGGTCCGTTGCGGTGGCCCAGAGTCCTATCAATCGGAGTCAGGGTGGCGGGGGCACTGGCAGCCTCGCATGCCGTGGGCATCGTGCATCGCGACGTCAAGCCCGGCAATATCCTGCTTACCGACTACGGCGAGCCGCAGCTGGCCGATTTCGGCATCGCGCACTTCGGAGAACCCACGACGAACTCTGCGCACATGATCCACGGCACGCCGGCCTTCACAGCCCCCGAGGTTTTGGGCGGTGCCGTCCCGGGAGTCGCCGCTGACGTTTACAGCCTCGGTGCAACCCTCTACAGCCTGCTCAGTGGGCACGCCGCTTTTGCTCGGCACACCGGCGAGCCACTCGAAGCGCAACTGGCCCGCATCGCCACCGCCCCGATCCCGAATCTGCGCGAGTACGGAATCCCAGATGCCGTCTGCACGGCTATCGAGAATGCGATGGCGACCAAGCCCGAAGACCGCCCCGAATCAGCGCAGAGCTTCGGTGAATTGTTGCAGGAAATTCAGCGCGCGCAAGGACATCCAGTGGACGCCATGGCGGTCCCGCTCGCCGACGACGAGACTTCCTCCCCAACAACGCCATCGGCTATGTTCCGTCGGCTCGAACGTTCGCGGACGCCAACACCGCCCCCGATCGCGGCCACAAAATTCCGGCCACCGTCCCCACCTCGATCACTGGTCGATCGCGAACGATTGCTGGACCTTCTCCGCCAGGGCGGAGAGAGGCGGCTGACCCTCATCCACGGCCCTGCGGGATTCGGCAAGACCACATTGGCCGCGCAGTGGGCGCATCACCTGGAAGACGAAGGACTGGCCGTCGCATGGATGACCGCCGACCCCGACGACAACAACGCTGTCTGGCTGCTTGCGCACCTGGTCGACGCGATCAGAAGAGTCCGGCCGGAGCTGGCAGGCGAGCTCGGAACACTTCTCGAAGAGCGATCGTCCGACACGGTCCGGTATGTCCTGTCCACGTTGATCGATGAGATCCACAGCAGCGCAAAGACCATGGTGCTTGTGGTCGACGATTGGCACCAGGTCACGAGCCGATCGGCGATCGCGGCGCTGGATTTCCTGCTCGAGCACGGATGTCATCACCTGCGCCTCGTGGTCGCTAGCCGGATGCGCACAGGCCTGCCGTTGGCCCGCTTGCTCGTCCAGGACGAACTGGTCGAAATCGATGTCACAGCACTGCGATTCGATCGCGAAGAGGCCAGTTCATTCCTCGTCGACACCAACGCACTAAGTTTGACCGACAGCGATGTCCGCCGACTCCAAGAATCCACCGAAGGCTGGCCGGCCGCGCTGCAGTTGGTCTCCCTGTCGCTGCGCGGACGCACCGATCCGGGCGACTTCATCGACAAACTCACCGGGCGCCACCACGCCATCGCGGAATATCTGGCCGAGAATGTCCTCGACGCTCTCGCGCCGGACCTGCTCGATTTCCTTTTGGCGACCTCGGTCACGGAGCGTACATGCGCCGACCTCGCAGTAGTGCTCACCGGTCGCTCCGACAGCCATGAGTTACTCGACCAGGTCGCCGACCGGAATCTGTTCCTGGAACGGATGGATGACGACTCCGAATGGTTTCGCTACCACCGATTGTTCGCCGACTATCTGCGGCGGCGGCTCATCCGCCAGGACCCGGCCCGGCTGACCGATCTGCATCGCTTGGCCAGCGACTGGTTCGCCGAGCACCAAATGCTCGGGGACGCCATCGATAGTGCGCTGGCCAGTGGCGATCCACAGCGTGCGGTGGACCTCTTGGAGGTCCGCGCCACGGACTTGATCGAGAATTCGCGCATGGCGACGTTCCTTGGCCTGGTCGCCAAACTCCCCGGCAACCTGACCGATGTCCGCCCTCGCCTGCAGCTCTGTGTGGCCTGGGCAAACATCGGACTCCAGCGCCGTTCGGCCACAAAAACCGCTGTGCAAAAAGCTGTTACCACGCTCGATGCCAATCACCTCGCGGAGTCTGAGGCGACGAGCCTTCGAGTGGAAACGGCTATTGTGACGTCCATCCAGGACTATCTCGACGACCGTTTCACTGGGCTTTCTGACCTTGTGACCGGCCATCTCGAAGACGCCACGGGCTCATTCGGAGCGATCAGCCGCGCGAACCTGGCAGCAATCGACGCCTCGCACCGGTTCGATTTCGACGCGGCGGACCTCTGGTTCTCGGCCGCGGTGCGGCACGGTCGTCACCATGGCCCGTTTACTCTGATGTTCAGTCATGCGCTGGCCGGGTTGGCTGCTTGGGAGCGGCTCGATATCGGTGCAGCCGAGGAGTACCTCGGTGCGGCAGTGACAGTGTCACTGCGGGCAGGGAAATCGACGTACTCATCAATACTGTCCGGCGCGCTCCTGGGCGGGCTTCGCTACGAACAAGGCCACTGGGCCGAGGCGCAAGAATTACTGGACGCCTCAGCACACCTCGAGCTTCAAGGTGGGCCGGTCGACTTCCTACTCGAAACCTACTGCACCGGAGCACGATTACTTGGACTGCGTGGCGACCTCGAGTCGGCAGAAGCTCGACTCACGGCCGGCGAGCGGTTGGCGATCGATCGATCACTCCCCCGGCTTTCGGCACGGATTTTCAACGAACGAATTCGACTGGGACTCCCCATCTCCGCCGCCGTCCGCGAGAGGCTGCTGTATCTGCCGCTGTATCACCAATGGGGCAATCGGATCGACGACCAGATCGCCGAGCTCGATCAGGACTCCGCCATTCGGCTACTGCTCGGTGAGAACACCCGTGGCGCGGCCGAGAAGGCATGCGCGCGCTCAGCCAGCCTGGTCCAGGGAATCACACCCCCGCAACGTCCGCACGCACTGATCCGACGGCAGTTGCTGCATGCCTGCTGTTTGTGGGCCACCAATCAACCAGATGAGGCCATAGCGTCAGCAGCGGGTCCGCTGACGCTGTGCAACGAAAACGGGCTCTCACAGCTTATTGCCGATGCCGGACCGCAGATGGCCATCGTCGTCCAGGCGGTCAGAAGCCGTTAGCTCGCAACGTAGTTTTCGATGTCGAATGACCGTAGGGCCCGAACCATTTGGCTGGGACGACCCGGCCAGGCTGCTACGTTCACGCCCTTGTCGTTGAGGTAGTAGGAGTTACACCCACCGACGTTGAAGATCCAACCAGCCAGCTCCGAATCCTTGCGGCGCACCCACGTTTCCTCCGCATCGTGTCGGGGCTCGACGGTCTCGAAGCCCCGCGCCCGCATCGTACGAACCGCGGAGGCCACGTACTCGGCCTGGGCCTCGACACCGATCGGTACGGAGGCGGTACCGGCATTGTGGCCGGCGATTGCAAACAGGTTGGGACACCCCACGACCGTTGTGCCGCGGTAGGTACGCGGCGTGCCCGCGAACCGCTCCGCCAGCGTGCGCCCGTCACGGCCACGGACCCGCTCGAAAACCCGCATACCGAAATCGAATCCTGTGCCCCAGATGATGGTGTCGACCTCGAATTCGCGTCCGTCCGTTGCCACCACCGTGTTCTCGCGGATCTCACGCAGCGCGGACGGTACATAGTCGACGTTGGAACTCACGATCGCGGGATAGTAGTCGCTGGAAAGGAGGAGACGCTTACATCCAGCCTTGTAGTCGGGTGTGAGGGCCTTCCGAAGTTCCGGATCCGATACCTGCTTGTTCAGGTGATTTTGCGCTGCCCACTGAGGCAATGCGGCCAACCGTGGATATTTGACCGTGTAGACCACCATCTCGAGGATCGAGTAGATGAACGCGCGCAGTATCCGCTGCCGCAGTTGCGCCCGGCGACGGCTCACCGGCTTGTTCTCGGGATTCGGCTTCGGGACGATCCACGGAGGTGTGCGTTGCAGCACGACGAGTCGCTCAACCTGGGGCTGAATCTGCGGAACAAACTGGATCGCGGACGCACCGGTTCCCACGACCGCGATTCTCCGACCAGCCGGATCGAAGTCCGTCGGCCAATCCATCGAGTGGAACGACTGACCGGTGAATTTTTCGGCACCAGGGATCTTCGGCACGGACTCTCGGCTGAATACTCCCGATGCCAGGATGAGGAACTGAGCCCGGAAATGTCCTTTGTTCGTCTGGCACAGCCACTTTTTCGCGCTGTCGTCCCATGCCGCGTCGATGAGCTCGGTTCCGAACCGCACGTGCCGGACGACGTCGTTCTCGATCGCGATACGTTCGAAGTAGTCTCGGATCTCTGCGCCCGGCGGGTAGAGGCGACTCCAGTCGTTGAGAGCGAATCCGAAGCAGTACGTCGGCGAAGGCACATCGCAGGCGACTCCTGGATAGCGATTGTGGTTCCAGACTCCGCCGAGATGCTCCCCCTTCTCCAGAAGCGCAATGCGATGGAGTCCCTGCTTCTTCAGGGCGATCGTGAGCCGGATCCCCGACATGCCGCCACCGACGACTACCGCGTCGACCTCGTGCGCCCCGACGGGGCCTTTCTGTTCGTGCTGCACTGATTTCCTTCCTTCGGCCAGGCGTGCCGACAGGTCACCCGAACAGCGATCGGCGGCCAGCACCCAACCAGCAAATATGACCTAGGTCACAGGGAAAGTGTACTGACATATAGACAGTTACTCAACGGTCGACACCCGGGGATCACACGCCCCTATGACCACAGGTTCCACCACGCCACAGCACGCCACCCCATCTCCAGGCATCAACGTCACCCCGCAACGACCACCATCCTCGGCGGCGAAACATTGATCCACCAAAGCCCTTCCCCTACAGCAGAGTTCGAGCACGCCGCAACGCAAGACCCAACTGCGCGTCGCCCCAGGATCCGACCACACTACTGACTTCTGGACAATAGTGCCGCCTCGATGCAGACCCGCCGCACCCTCTATTATATTGATTGCTCACTCTATTAATTGAATGAAGCGAGAGCTGAGGGCAGCCGTGAGTACGTCATCCACCCCAAATCAAGGCCCACTCCAGGGCATCCGGGTTGTTGAACTGGCCGGCATCGGGCCTGCGCCACACGCCGCGTTGCTGCTGGCCGATCTGGGCGCGGACGTGGTGCGGGTGCAGCGGCCGGGACAGTTCCCCGGATTCATGGAACGCCCGCAGTGGCGCGGCCGCACCATCGTCGAGGCCAATCTGAAGGATCCGGCCGATATCGAGAAGGTGCTCGGACTCATCGAGAAGGCCGACGTGCTCATCGAGGGCTTCCGGCCCGGCGTCACCGAGCGCATGGGACTGGGTCCCGACACGGCGCTGGAACGCAATCCGCGCCTGGTCTACGGCCGCATGACCGGCTGGGGCCAGTACGGCCCAATGGCCGACCGCGCCGGGCACGACATCAACTACATCTCGCTGACCGGCGTGCTGAATGCCATCGGCCGCAAGGGCGAACGCCCGGTGCCGCCGCTGAACATGGTCGGCGACTTCGGTGGCGGCTCCATGTTCCTGGTCTTCGGCATTCTCGCCGCGCTGGTGGAACGGCAGAACTCGGGCAAGGGGCAGGTGATCGACGCCGCGATGATCGATGGAGCACTCGCTCTCTCGCACATCATCTGGGGCATGAAGGGCATGGGCGGGTGGTCGGATGAGCGGGGCACCAACCTGCTCGACACCGGCATGGCCTTCTACGACACTTACGAGACCTCCGACGGCAAGTACATGGCGATCGGCGCGATCGAACCGCAGTTCTACGCAGAGTTGTTGCGGGGCCTGCAGATCGACGCCGATAGCCTGCCCCCACAGACCGAACCGGGGAGCCAGAACGAGCTGCGCAAGCAGTTCACCGAGACGTTCAAGACCAAGACCCGCGACGAATGGGCTGCGATCTTCGACGGCACCGACGCCTGCTGTACCCCGGTTCTCACGCTGACCGAAGCCGAGCAGAACGCCCACATCGTTGCCCGTGACGGCTTGATCGAGATAGACGGCGTCGTTCAGCACGCCCCAGCCCCCAGGTTCTCACGTACCCCTGGCGGGATCCCGACACCTCCGCCGACCACTGCAACAGCTATCGACTCCCTTTGGACCGAATAACCTGACGAGATCGGGGTTCAGGCCCGGGATGTTCTTCTGGACCCCGTACTCGAACTCGCCAGGCTCGGCGGGCACCAAGGATTATGGTGCGCAGGAACTTTGAACCTGAGCCCGAAGCTGGTTCTTGAGGACCTTGCCGCTGGCGTTGCGCGGCAGCGAACCGACCACCGATGTCCGTCTCGGAACCTTGTAGCCGGCCAGGCGGTCGCGGCACCACTGCTCGATCTCCGCAGCGGTGGGCGGCGCGTCCGGTTCACGCGCCACGACGACGGCGAGAGGGACCTCTCCCCACTTCTCGTCCGGCACGCCGATCACGGCGACTTCAGCGACCTTCGGATGTTCGGCGATCGCGTTCTCGACTTCGGCGGAATAGATGTTCTCCCCGCCCGAAATGATCATGTCCTTAAGCCTGTCGACCACGTAGATATAGCCGTCCGCATCCTGGCGCACCAGGTCTCCTGAGTGGAACCAGCCGCCTTCGAATGCCGCCAGTGTCGCCTCGGGATTGTTCCAGTACTCCTTCATCACGGTCGGTCCGCGGTAGACGATTTCCCCGACCTCGCCGACCGCTACATCCCGCATATCCGGATCAACAACACGCACTTCGACATTGAGCATGGGGGTCCCCACGGATCCGATCTTCACCACCGCGTCCTCCCCCATCAGCACCGTGGTCGTCCCTGTAGTCTCCGTCATCCCGAAAGCGCTGTACAGCAATGCATCCGGGAAGGCATCCATGATCCTTCGCAACAATGCCGGGGTGGCAGGACCGGCTCCCCACGCCATCACTCGAAGTGCTGACAGGTCCCGGTTCGCGATATCGGAGGCGTCGCAGATCTGCTGCCACTGGGCCGGAACGAAGAAGCACACGTTGATAGCTTCCCGTTCGAGCACCTCGACGGTGCCCACAGCATCGAACGCACTCATCGGTGCCAGGACGAGCCGATCACCACGCAGAATGGACGGCAGGATGCCGGCCACGGCCGCAATATGAAACAGGGGCAAGGCAACCAGCCACACGCGCGCGTCGGTCGGCACTCCCAGATGGATCAGCAAGCCGGTCGCGATGACGAATAAGCCTTGGTGCGTGAGTACAGCCCCCTTCGGCCGACCAGTAGTACCAGAGGTATAGATGATGAACGCTGGAGAATGTTCCTCCACATCGATCCGCACCTCGTTCGATGGCGCGGCATCAAGCACGTCCCCGTAAGCCTCCCAACCAGTTTCAGCACTCGGTGTGCCCACCACGAGACAATGGCGCAGTGACGGGATTCTGCCGTACACCTTGGCGACGACTGGCGCGAGCGATTCATCGACGACAACCACCGAGGCACCGCTGTCTTCGAGGATGTACGCCACCTCGTCAGCCACCAACCGGAAGTTGACTGTGACGATGACGGCCCCGACACGGGCGGACGCGAAGTACGCCTCGAGCGCCTCGATGTTGTTGAGTGTCAGGACCGCAACTCGATCGCCCGGCTGAACCCCACGCTCCAGCAATGCATTCGCCAGCCTGCCGACCCGCTCGTCAAGTTCGGCGTAGGTGCGATCACGCGTGCCGCCCGGAGCCAGAAACCGCACAGCCACCCGATCGGGGATCTTTCCCGCGTGACGCGCCAGTTGATCACTGATGGTCATTCGCTCTGTATGAACGACGTTCATGGTTCGACTTTCCTCTCGCCCAAGGGAATTCAGTACTTGCCGGCACCTGCGAAGCCGAACAGGTAGCCCGCGACCTTCCGCATCTGGATCTCCTCGGAGCCCTCGGTGATGCGATATCGACGATGGTGTCGGTAGATGTGCTCGAACGGCAGGTGGCGGCTGTAGCCGATGCCACCGTGCACCTGCATCGCCCGGTCGGCGGCCTCGCAGCAGAAGCGGTTGGCTCGGTAGTTGCACATCGCCACCCGGTCGCTGATCTCGAGGTGGTCACGAGTATCGAGTTCACCCGCGGTCTTTCGGATCAGCGCGCGCAGCATTTCCGCTTCGGTGGCCAGTTCGACCAGGGGCCACTGGACCGCCTGGCGGCGGGCCAGTGGTTCGCCGAAAGTCACACGTGCTCGCGCATATTCGACCGACAGGTCGATGCAGTGCTCGCCGGCACCGAGGCTCGAGGCAGCCTGGCGAATACGGTTTTCGTGGACGAACTGCTGCGCGATCACCAGCCCTTCGCCCTCCACACCAAGGATCGCCGAGTTACTGACGACGACGTTCTCGAAGGTCACATCGGCGTGATCGGTGGGCATGTTGAACGTCCAGCGGTAGCCGTCGATCCGGAACCCTGGAGTGTTCACCGGAACGATGAACGCGGTGATCCCCCGCGCGTTGCCATCCGCTCCCGAGGTGCGCGCGAACACCAGATCGTGTGAGGCGGCGTGCAGGCCGGAGTTCCAGCGCTTGCCCCCGTTGATGACCCAGTCGCCGCCGCGCTGCTCTGCTCGGGTTTCCATCCATGTCGCATCACTACCGTGTCCCGGCTCGGTCAGCCCGAATGCGAGACCTCCGTTACCGACGATGCCCGACTCGCAGAGTTCGTCCTTCTGCTCGTCAGTACCGAAAGTCCAGACCAGGCGCACCGTAGGGTGGTTGCCAACGATCGACGACTCGTCCTGTAGGTCGTTGTGAAGTCCTAGACCGCGCCGCGCCAAATGCTCGCGGATGATGGACATTTCGAGGCTCGTCGCGTCATTGCCCCCGAGTTCGATGGGCAGGTCATGGCGGTAGAACCCGGCCTTGTCTGCGCGGCGCTTCATCTCACGCAACAGGTCCTGCCAGTCCTGGCGCGGCAAACCGCCGTGGTCGAAGTCCGTGCGCGCCCATTCCCGGCGGTGATCGAAGAACCGAACGTTGTCGTCCTGCCGCTGCAGGGGCTCGATCTCGCCTTCGATGAACTCGTCGAGGCTGCGTAGCAGGGACTTCGTCGCTTCGCTGATCGAAGGATCGGTGTGGGTTGTGGACACAAGCTCTCCTTGCTCTGAACAATCGTTCAGAGCGAGAGAACCACCGCAGAGTCACGAAATCAAGAGGTAAGGGCAGTTGATTGCCCATTGCCGCGCTACTCCAACCTTGCTAGCGTGAACGAATGTTCAGAGCTTCGGTCGAGTATCAGCCTGTCCAGGTGGACGACGACCCCACCGCGGCACGAATCCTGGAAACTGCCATCGAGGTGATCGCGACACGCGGCTACCACGGCACGTCCGTTCGCGATATCGCGCAGGCGGCGAGCGTCAGCGCCGGTTCGATCTATAACC
Organism: Nocardia sp. NPDC059240; assembly: GCF_042753865.1. Taxonomy (NCBI): domain Bacteria; kingdom Bacillati; phylum Actinomycetota; class Actinomycetes; order Mycobacteriales; family Nocardiaceae; genus Nocardia; species Nocardia sp. NPDC059240. Next base: position 1,253,005 of record NZ_JBHZAC010000001.1, read on the forward strand.
ACTTCGAGTCCAAGCAGGGCTTGCTGGAGGTGATCATCAACCGCGGGATGGATGGCCTGCTCACCGTGAGCGAGCAGGCCCTCTACGACGCACCTGCCGACCCTGTCTCCCGGCTGGACGCGCTGGTTGCCGCGCATGTGCGAGCCCATACCGGGTATGGACCGTGGAGCTATATCGGCAACACCGAACTCCGCAGCCTGGAACCCGCGCGGTTGGCGGTCGTCGTCGCCAAGCGTGACACGCAACAGCGAATGTTCGAGCGCGTCATCGCCGATGGCCTGAAGAACGGCCTGTTCGTCACACCGGACCCAGCAGTGACGGCGAAGTACGTTGTCACAGCTTGCACTTCGGTCGCCAGCTGGTTCCGCGCCGGCGGTCGACTCGATGCCGATGAACTGATAGTCCAGTACCAGGTAATCTCCCGGAACGCGGTGGGATACCGAGGTGGACAGGTCGAGCAGCCATGAGCCACGAAGCCGACGAGTTGACGCTCAGCCTGCGGTCACGCCTTTCCACGATCTGGGGCAGGCCCAGTATCGTTCACGGGTTGAATCGATTGTCCGGCGGCGCCAGTCGACACACGTGGTCGCTGGATGCGACTCCGGCAGGAGAACAGTCCAGGCCCCTCGTGCTGCGCTGCGACTCGCCTGGACGGCCCGATCCCGAACAAATGGCACGCGAAGCTCGGGTGCTTGCCGCCGCGGCAGCCGCTGGCGTACCAGTCCCCCGTGTAATCGACCATGGAGACGGCCGAGGCAGCGATGCCGCTGTACCTCGGGCATACATCCTCATGGAACGCGTCGACGGCGAAACCCTTCCACGTCGCCTCCTCCGTGACGACCAGTACGCGGCAGTGCGTCCCGCCCTGCCCGCACAACTCGGACAAATACTGGGCCGAATCCATTCGATCCCACCAGATTCAGTTCCTGAGCTATCCACCGAGGATCCGCTCCGGCAACTGGTGACGATCTACCGCGGCTTCGACGAGCCACGCCCCGCTATCGAACTGGGCCTGCAATGGCTGGAACAGCACCGCCCTCCGGAGCGTGCCGCCGCCGTCGTGCACGGCGATTTCCGTAACGGCAACCTGATCGTCGGCCCGGAAGGCGTACGCGCAGTGCTCGATTGGGAACTTGTGCACCTCGGCAACCCGATCGAAGATCTGGGCTGGTTGTGTGTCAAGGCTTGGCGCTTCGGCAGCGCCCATCCCGTGGGCGGGTTCGGCTCACGACAGGACCTGCTCGCGGCATACGCCGAAGCATCAGGGATCCTGCCGGACGACGACGAGCTTCACTGGTGGGAGGTCTTCGGCACCGTCCGATGGGCGGTATTATGCCGACTCCAGGCTGAGCGATTCTTCTCCGGCGACGACCGGTCGATCGAATACGCGGTGCTCGGACGCCGGGTCTGTGAGCAGGAACACGACGTCCTGCTGGCTCTGCGTTTGACCGAGCCGGCCACCACGCTCGACATCCTGACGACCCCACGGGACGGCGAGTTCGATGTGGACGGTGACCGCCCGGATGCGGACGAACTGCTCGAGGCCGTCCACGACTTCCTCACCAATCAGGTCGCACCCAATAGCGAAGCCCGCCTGCGGTTTCTGGCGAAGGTCGCCGCGAACGCGGTCACCATCGTTCGTCGCGAAATTCGGGATATACCTACGAAAGCGCCGTGGCAGAAGCAGCTTTCATTGCTGGGCTGCGCGAACGACAGGGAACTCGCCGAGGCGCTCCGACAGGGTTCGATCGATAGCCACGACCCCGAGGTCGTCAACGCAATCCACCTGGGCGTGATCGCCCGGCTGGCGGTCGCCAATCCCGCCTATTTGCAGCAATCCGCAGGTTGATCAGCAAGCGACACGGATTTCCCGGTCGCGTTTCCCGACGGCCGGACAGTACGGAAAGAGAACCGCATGGCCAGACTCGGCTTAACCATTCCGCTTGACGCAATCCCTCTCGCTCAGCAACGAGACCATCTCGGCGAAATCGCAGCCAGTGGATTCACCGACCTATGGTCGTCCGAAGCATCCGGGGCCGACGCGTTCACACCCCTCGTCGGCGCCGCAGTCAGCCACCCCTCGTTCCGGCTCGGCACCGCGATCATCCCGGCCTACACCCGCAGTCCGGCACTAATGGCAATGTCCGCGGCGGCGCTGGCCGACATCGCACAGGGTGAGGTCGTACTCGGCATCGGCACCAGTTCCGACGTGATCGTCGAGAAATGGAACGGTGTGCGCTTCGAAGCACCCTTCCAACGCGTCCGGGATGTCGCGACCTTCGTACGCCGGGCACTGACCGGCGAGCGGATAGACATGTCGTGTGACAGCTTCAGCATCAGCGGATTTCGCTTGGATCGCCCGCCACTACGGCAGCCGAAGATCATGGTGGCAGCACTCCGGCCGGGCATGCTCCGCCTGGCAGCCACGGTCGGAGACGGGGCGATCGTCAATTGGCTCTCGCCCACTGACGTCCAGCGTGTAGCACCGCATGTGCATGCGGTGAACCCGGATGCGGAGATCGTCGCACGACTGTTCGTCATCCCGAGTGAAGACATCACCACTGTGCGTGCTGCCGCGCGCCGGGCCATCGCCGCCTATTTGAATGTGCCGGTCTATGCAGAATTTCACCGCTGGCTGGGGCGAGGCGAACAATTGGCACCGATGTGGCAAGCCTGGCAGACCGGCGACCGCACGGCCGCTCTGGCAGCCATCCCCGATGAACTTATCGATGAGCTGTTCCTCTACGGGAATGCAAACCAGATCGCTTCCCGCGTCAAGGATTACGTCGATGCAGGTGTCACGACACCAGTACTCGCCGCGATTCCGGCGGCCACCGCAAGCGATGGCTCCACCGTCTCCATCACCGCGATAGGGCGCGCATACGTCGAACGCAGCGAAGCCACCTCTACAGCAATTGACTCACTGTCAATATCGGCCTGAGAATTACCTAATTACGCCCCCGTTCATTATTGATTAACTGTCTTTTGGTCAGTAGACTCCTATGTGACTCAAGTCATTCTTGCCACGCAATGTGTGGGCCGACACAAAGCAACTGGCTTCCCACCGCCGTGGCATCCGCAAGGAGTTGATCGGATGAACCCGAATATCGAACCCGTAGCCACATCCGGCTCCGGCCCCAGCCTCTCGGAATTGCTTCGACCTTTGGTCGGATCGAACAGCACCGTCGAACGGCCGGACGGCACCACATTGCATGTCATCGAAGAAGGAACCGGACCGGATGTCCTACTCGTCCATGGATTCGGCGTTTCGGCCGACTCCTGGTCGCTGGTGCAGCCGGACTTGGTCGATCTGGGCAGAAGGGTCGTCGCCTACGACCAGCGCGCTCACGGCCAATCATCCTGCGGCAGTTCGGGAATCGGATCTCGCCAACTATTCGACGACCTACACGCGGTCGCCGCTGCCACCAACATCACCGATGGAACGCTCGTCTGCCATTCGATGGGGAATTTCGTTGGACTTGGAGCGCTGGCCGACGAAGGATTCAGTCGCCGGTTCAAACGGGCGGTTCTCGTCGCCCCGGTCACCGGCCATTCGAGCAAGGGCGCACCGGTCGCCCGATTCCAGGGTCCGCTGATCGAGTACGGCGTCGCCCAGGCCCTCGCGCGCAGGCCCCGAATCGGCCGTTCCCTCGCCGCAGCGAGCCTCGGACCCGGCGTGTCAGCCGATGTCCTCGAGGCGACACGGCAAGTGCTGACAGAGGTACCGATGTCGGCCAGCCCCTACTTGGGACTGCTGCGACGGGAATCGGTCGAGGACATCCTGGCGAAAATCACAGTGCCCCTCCATATCCTGACTGGAACCGCCGATCGAACGACCCCAGCCTGGCATGCCGAGCTCATCGCAGCCCGAGCTGCCCACGCACATATCGAGACGGTTCCCGACGCTGCACACATGCTCAACTGGGAAGCTCCCGAACGCGTCGTGCGTGCGATCATCGCCGACTGAAAAATCTTCGCGCACCGTCACGTACACGAACTCACAAGGCTGTCGAATTCACGCCTTGCCCTTCACAATTCACAACCCAGCTGTCGACGCACATCTGCGGCAGCCGGAATCGCTCAACCATGGAGTAGTCGCATGTCCACGCCCCTCACCACTGTTCCCGCCGATGGAGACGCGTTGCGTCACAAGTACGCCGAAGAACGTTCGAAGCGTTTGCGCGCCGACGGCAACGCCCAGTTCCATCACCTCGGCGACGAACGCCTCAAGGACCCCTTCACACCAGTGGTCGAACGAGAACCTATCACCGACCATGTCACCTTCACCTTCATCGGCGGCGGCTTCGCCGGCCTGCTCGCGGGTGCCCGCGTTCACGAGGCCGGCGTCACCGATGTTCGAATTATCGATACCGCAGGCGATTTCGGTGGAACGTGGTACTGGAACCGGTATCCCGGCGTGATGTGCGATACCCCTGCGCTGGTATACCTGCCGCTGCTCGAGGAGACCGGCTACATGCCCACCCAGAAATGGGTTCAAGGACCGGAGATCTTCGAGCATTGTCGTCGAATCGGGCGACAGTTCGGCCTCTACGACAACGCGTTGTTCCATACGAAGGTCGAGCAGGTCATCTGGGAAGAGGAACACTCCCGCTGGCTCGTGATCACCAATCGCGGAGACCGCTTCACCACCTCGTTCCTCGGTATGGGTCTGGGGCCGCTCTGTGTGCCGAAATTGCCCGGCGTTCCGGGTATCGAGGACTTCGCCGGGGCATCCTTCCACACCAGCAGGTGGAACTACGACTACACCGGCGGCGCCCCCGACGGAGCACCGCTGCACAATCTTGCCGACAAGCGTGTCGCCGTCATCGGAACCGGCGCGACCGGTGTCCAGGTCGTCCCGAAACTCGCCCGAGATGCGGGGGAGCTCTTCGTCTTTCAGCGCACACCCTCGGGTATCGGCGTACGAGACAACGCGCCCATCGATCCCGAGTGGTTCCAGTCGATCGCGACTCCAGGGTGGCAGCAGCGGCTTCAGGACAACTACGTCGCGAGCTGGGAGGGCATCTTCGGACGCCCGGGACCCGACATCGAGGTCGAAAATCTGGTGGGTGACACCGGTTTCTATCCCATCGCGCAGCGCATTCGGTCCGCGATCCATTCCGTGCCTCCGGAGGAATTCTCCTTGGAGCGCATGATGGACGCGGTCGGTTCGGTGGACGACGCGGCAATGGAAGAGATCCGGGCCCGGGTCGGCCGGATCGTCGAAGATGGCGAGACCGCTGCCCGACTGCAGCCGTGGTACCGCCAGCTGTGCAAGCGCCCCTGCTTCCATGACGAATACCTTCCCTCGTTCAACCGTCCGAATACCCACCTCATCGACACCAATGGCAAAGGCGTGGAACGGATCACCCCCCGAGGCGTCGTTGCCAACGGGATCGAATACGACGTCGACTGCATCATCTACGCGTCAGGATTCGAACACGCGTTGACAACCCTCCGGAGCCTGACCTTCGAGGTGATCGGGCGGGACAAGGTGTCACTGGCACACGAATGGGCCGACGGCACGAAAACGCTCCACGGCATGCATGTCCACAGCTTCCCGAATCTCTTCATCGTGCAGCTCGCCCAGGCAGCGTTCTTCGGCCTCAATGCCACGAGCGGCTGGAACGACACCGCGATCACCATCGGGACGATCGTCGATCATGCGGTGCGCAACGGCTACACCGAGGTCGAAAACACCCAGGAAGCTCAGGACGCGTGGGTCGAAATGCACCTGACCCAGGGTGCTTCGTGGGGCGCGGACGAATGCACGCCCGGCTACTACAACATGGAGGGACAGCAAGCTGATCCGTCCATCGTGGGGTATCCGGCGGGCACTGCGGCGTTCTTCGCCTACATCGATCAATGGCGCAGCTCGGGCGAGTTCGAGAACCTCAAGTTCAGCTGATCCGAGAACAGCGCGGACCATGCGAGGCGGCGCTCCGGCCACCTCGCATGGTCCCGGTTACGGCACAAGCACGGCTCTGCCGACAACGGAGCCGCGGGCCAAATCATCGAATGCTGTTTGCGCGTCGTCGAGATGGTAGGCCCGGGTCTCGATCCTGATCTTCTCCTGCCGAGCCAGTTCGATGACGTTCCGGAGATCGGCGCGTGTTCCGGCGTACGAGCGCTTGACGTTGACACCCCAGGGAACCGTCACACCGGCGGTCTCATACGAGACCGTGCCGCCGGCCAACCCGATCAGCCGGATCGCGCCCCCCGGCGCGACGACACGGCACGCCAGATCCACGGTCGCCTGCAGACCCACGAAATCGAAGACTGCGTCAGCGCCGTACCCATCGGTGAGTTCGAGAACGGCACGGGCAATATCACCCGAATTGTTCAGCGCCGCATCGGCTCCCAGCGCACGGGCCAGGTCCAACTGAGGCTCGGAGTTGTCCACAGCGATTATCCGCGCCTCGGTCACGGCTCGAAGAATCTGGAGCCCCACATGCCCCAATCCCCCGACCCCGATAACCACCACACTCGAACCCGAGGTGAGCAGAGGCCGGACATCGTCGATCGCGTGGTAGGAGGTGAGGCCGGCGTCTGCGAGGGGTGCCGCCAAGAGCGGCGATACGCCTCCGAGCCGTTCAAGGAAGCGAACATCAACCCTGATGTACTCGGCCATGCCACCGTCAGGTCCTAATCCCGGAGCGGGCGGCACAGCACCCCGCTTCTGGGCGGCACAGACATTCTCCCGGCCCGCCAGACAAGGTCGGCAGGTCCCGCACGACCAGACGAGGTATACCAGCACGTCCTCGCCTCGGACGAATTCACTGACATCTGGTCCAGTGGACTCGACGTAACCGGCGACCTCGTGCCCCAAGGTCATCGGTAGCGCGTACCGCGGATGCTGGAGTACATGCAGGTCAGAATGACAGAGACCAGCTCCGGCGACCCGGACAAGCACGTCCCGCGGTCCGAGATCCGGGATTGGAACCTGCTGGATAGCGATGCGACCGGGCGCTGTCAGCTGCACTGCGCGCATGAAACGGCTCCTCTGAGTATGGGGAATCCACGATGAGCTCCGCCGAACCCGGTGGCCGCTCATCAACACACATGTTACATATATTGACATTGAGTCAGTAACGGCTCACTCTCATCCTGAGATGAGAGGGCAAGCAGACACGGAGTTGTGCCATGGTCCTGAAAATCAAAGCCTCACCGGACACGATCGGCGGCGACGTCGACGAGGGCTACGGGAAGGTCGCCGACGTCTTCCGCCGCAACCTGACGGGCGGTCAAGAAGTCGGCGCGGCCATCGCCGTCTACCGCGACGGCAAGAAGATCGTCGACCTATGGGGTGGCTATCAGGACGGACGGAAAAAACTTCCGTGGAAGCGCGACACGGTCGTGCCCGTCTTCTCCACCACGAAGGGCATCTCCTCGCTAACGATCGCGGTCGCTGCTTCACGCGGTCTAATCGACTATGACGCGAAGGTCGCCGACTACTGGCCGGAATTCGCCCAAGCAGGGAAGGCATCGATCACCGTCCGGCAACTGCTTTCGCACCAGGCGGGGCTGGCCGCGATAGACCTTCCACTCACCCTCGACGATGTGGCGAACCCGGATGCGATGTCGGCGAAAATCGCCGCTCAGGTCCCAGCTTGGATTCCCGGAGACAACCACGGATATCACGCGGTCACTCTCGGTTGGTACGAGACGGAGCTACTCCGCCATGCGGATCCGGCTGGACGCACCCTCGGCCAATACTTTGCCCAGGAGATCGCCAAACCGCTCGGACTCGACTTCTACATCGGCTTGCCGGACTCGGTGGACCGCAGTCGGGTGGCGCAACTGCACTGCTGGTCTCGCGCCGAGATGCTGCTGAACATGAATGCGATGCCGCCACGACTGGTGGTGGCCCTGCTCAATCCGCGCAGCCTTTCGACGCGAGCGATCGCAGCGCCGGGGGTCAAGTTCCTCGAGGAGTACAACAGCGAGGAGCTCCGGGTGATGGAGATGCCCGCTGCCAACGGCATCGGCACGGCGCGAGCGATCGCCAAGCTGTACGGCAGTGCTGCTGCGACGGGCGATACCGATCTCGGCCTCAACTCGAAGGTCGTAGACGCGTTGTCGACACCCGCAGTGGCCCCCGCAAACGGCTTGCGCGACAAGGTGCTGCACGTCGACACCATGTTCTCGCTCGGATTCATGAAGCCGTTCCCCAAGTTCGTGTTCGGCTCGTCGCAGCGAGCGTTCGGAACTCCGGGCGCGGGTGGCTCCTTCGGTTTCGCCGACCCCGACACCGGTATCGGATTCGCGTACGTGATGAACCGCATGGGCTTCAACATCTGGAACGACCCGCGGGAGCTCGCGCTCCGAGACGCGCTATTCCACGACGTGCTCGGAGTCCGTACCCAGTCCTGACAGCAGAAGGAGTTCTTCAGATGAGCGTGAACCCCGAGCCCGTGCAGCATTCGGCAGGGAAGCGACCCGTGTCCGATCTGTTACGGACCTTGGACGGCGTCGCAGCGGTCATCAGACGGCCGGATGGCACCCGACTGCACGCCGTTGAGGCCGGCGAAGGTGACGACGTCCTACTGGTCCACGGATTTGGAGTCTCGTCGGATTGCTGGTCGCTTGTGCAACCCAGACTGGTGTCAGCGGGCAGGCGGGTCATCGCGTACGACCATCGGGGCCACGGCCGATCATCTTGCGGCAGAGATGGATTCGGTTCGGAGCAACTGCGCGCCGACCTCAACGCTGTCGCGACCGCATACGATATCGCCGACGCCACGCTGGTCTGCCACTCGATGGGGAACTTCATCGCTCTGGGCCTCCTGAATGACCCGAAATTCCGCAATCGATTTCGCCGGGCAGTCCTGGTGAGCCCGATTACCGGTATGTCTCGGAAGGGTGCGCGCGCGGCACGACTGCACACGCCGCTGATCCGCTTGGGCTTTACCCAGTACCTGGCGGCCAGGCCGCGAACCGGACGCTACCTCGCGACCAGAAGTCTCGGACCGTTCGCCTCCGCGGACCTCATCGAAGCCACCCGGCAATCGCTGGCGGCGATCCCACCGACCGTCGGGCCGTGCATCACGATGGTTCGTCAAGAGTCGATCGCCCGCCGTGTCGACCAGATCGACCTGCCCATGCAGATCCTCTCCGGCTCCCGGGATCGCACGACACCGAAATGGCACGCCGAACTCATCTACATGCGCGCGCCCCGTGCTCAGATCAAGTTCATCGCGGGCGCAGGCCACATGATGACCTGGGAGGCTCCGGAAGAGATCGTCCAGGCTGTTCTGGCGGACGGGGCCAGCGACTCATAGAGCGCGGTCCTCTGGCCGGCTAGTTCGACTCTTCGGGCCTTGCTGTCCACATCGGCCTAGCCGGCATGTTCGTTCGGCCTACTCGAAACCGCCCGGCACCACCAGTCTTTTGATTCCCCTTCTTCGCACCGGCGGCCGTTCTCAGTACATTGCGGTCTTCCAGCCTCGGCCTCTAGGAGATCTTGGAGTGCGCAGCAATCCAGCATCGAAAGGTGAACGCCAACTACAGCGCTGACGAAAGCCCTTCTGCCTCAAGGGGTACCGATCCCGCATGGAGATCGCGGATGCGAAAATGGTGACCTCCATGAAAGGCGTCGGTGAGGACGTCGGGAAGCTCTTCCGAGGGCCACAACACAGCCATTCCCCCGGGAATTTTCTCGCGGTACCACTCACGTGGGCCTGCATTCGCGTCGTACCCGAAGCAGTAGGCAACCCAGATACTGCCGCACCCCATACATCTCTCGACGCTCGCCTCACCGTAGCTCCAGATCGGGCAACAGCGTTCAAATGGTTCACACGACGCGTACGACTGGAACACGTCTGCCGTACAACAACATTCGGACATCAGAGACTCCGTAGCATGCCGCAGTGCACAGGCAGCCATGCGCCCTGCTGACCCCACAATCAGCAGGGGTGACCGCAGGATGCGGACATCTGGGAATTTGCCCGAGGTCCGCTGAAGATTCCTTAGCTAGCGCTGCAATGATAACGCTGAAACGATCACTAGGCCCTTGTCATTATCCGCCGGAGATACACCGCCAGGGCGTTGCAGGCGATCGTTGGACTCCGGTCACCGCTGTACGCGCTCCGCGTCGACTGGCAGCGGTATCCACAACTCGACGCGGGTTCCCGCGCCGACGCGCGACCTGAAAGAAACCGCCCCCGACAGCAATCCAGCCCGCTCTCGCATCGAACTCAGTCCGTTCTCCCGGCGCGGCAGCGACAGATCAAACCCAACCCCATTGTCAACGACACGTGCCCAGATCTCGTACGGTGCGATATCGACATCGACTGTCACCAATGTGGCCTGCGAATGGCTGAAGACATTGCGCATCGCCTCACGGAGGATGAGGAACGTCTCGTCCATCACTTCCACAGAGACCCACGATTGCGGTCCGTTGACACGGATCTCAGCACTCGTCGTCGATCGACCTACCGAACGCACGAACGCCGTGAGCGCATCCCGCAGCGAATTGCCTCCCGCATCGGTTCGCAGACCTGTCGTGATGGCCGCCAGCTCTGTAATCGCAACGGACAGAACGCCAACTGCGGCAGCAATACCATCGGCAGCCTTCGGATCTCCAGCCCCGACGATCTCTAGTTGCCGCATGCACATACTGAGCGTGCTCCCGAGCCTGTCGTGTATCTCTCGCGCGAGATGCCGTCGATCGGCGTCACTGACAATGCGGGTCTGTTCCAGCAGGAAGGCGTCGTACCCCCGGGCCCCGGCCTCCAGCCTGGTGAAGATACCTCGACTGAGAGTGGTTGCCAGCGCGACAATCCGATCAGGCTCGCTGAAGCTGGGACCGTACTCGTCCATCATCTCGGCGAAGACCAGATCGAACAGGATCCGAGCCGCACGCACGGAGCAGTCCGGGCGGATGCCTCGCAGGCCTCGCTGCTCGGCCATCTTCACGAACCTATCGAGCGGGAACTCAACACCGCTCCCGCGCCCGGACACAAGTGAGTCCGCACATTCACCAACGATGTCGCCGACCTGCGCAGCACATTCCCGCCATATCGCGCTATCTGAGACCAGCGCGCTCCCAACGCGTTCCAACTGTTGACGATATCGATCGATCAGGTCCTGTCTTGAAATGTTTGAACATTTAGTCACGCCCTCCGGCAGATTCGGCGTCATTCATCAGCCCCGGCCGCGCTTGCCAGCAGCAGCTTTACCCAAGCACCCGCCATCCTGGCGAAGAATCCAGCACCGACTCAATGCTTCTATCATGATCAACATCGCTGACTTCCCTCGGTTCCACACGATCCTTCACGCCGGTCCTAGGGCCGTCCGGGGCCGACCTGCGCCGCACGAAGGATCGCCTGGTTATCGACCAATCCGATACCCAGCAGAGGGCTACCGGGCAGTACGAGCTCCAAGCTCAGTCTCGGACGATCGATCCCTCGTACGCTCAGCGTTTACCCCACTATCGCAGTTCCATCAGTCACAACGAAGCCGGTTGAAACAGCTACACCGCTCGTCACGCTTTGCCTCCAGTCGCACCGGACTAAGGCCGTAAGGTGGATTGCTCGATCTTTCCTCGAATCCATCAACCGTCGCAAGCTCTCCAGCATTGCCGCAGCCTTATTCAAGGTCAACATCATCGCCCGAAGAAACGACTAGGGCATTGACTTCAACGGATGTTGCTGACAAAGATTCGATATGGAAACCGATGAGGATCAACAGATTGAAGCCGTTACCGCACGCTTGACTGAACACAATCCAGGGATATCACCTGAAATCGTAGCGACCACTGTGGACGAGGTCCGTCATCGCTTCGACGGCTGCCTGGTGCGCGTCTTCGTTCCGCTGCTCGTCGAACGCCTAGCCGATGACAAGCTCGCGAACTACACCCGATCGCATTCGAATCACACCAAGGGAAGCGCGCTCGCTTCTACCAACCGGGGCCCGGACCCGTCTGCATCGATTCGGGCGCAGGTTCCAGAACTGGCTCCTGAGCGATAGAAGACAGGTGACCTGACAGTGCCTAACACGGGCAGGCGTACGCAACCTGAGGGTGCCGCTATTCGGGTCAGCCGCTGAACAGTTGCTCACGAACGGCCGCGATCACCGCCAACTTTGTTCTGGAGTCGACCCGACCACTGGCGGCTGCGTACAGCGTCGCATTGGGGATTGCCGGTAGGCCGACAAGGGTTTTGAGGCCGTCGGGTGGTGATCCGAACACGGGTAGTGGCGTTATCCCGATCCCGTTTCGAGCCGCGGTGAGCACCGTGGTCAGATCCGAGCACTCCTTGACGATCCGGTGGTCTAGCCGACCGAGAACAGCCAGAGCTTGATGGCGGACCGCACACGGATTACTGAAGAGCACCAGGCGATCTCGTGGGGCATTCTCGGCACCGAACCACCGTACCGGTAACGTCCCCAACTGCAGGCTGCCGCGCGCGGGGCTGGTGAGCATCAACGCGATATCAGCGCGCTCGTCGTGAACGAGGTCACGCACTCGCGCACTGCGGGTAAGCCGTAGGCGGATCCGGTGGTCGGGAAGTAGCGTCGTGAGCGCCGAAATGACTGCGGGAACGACGAATTCGGCGGCATGTTCAGTGGCCGCAACCACAACTTCGTTATCTTGGGGCGGGGCCAAGGCGCGCACGGCTTCATCGTGAAACTGCAGGATGGCCCGCGCCCGCACAGCGAGCTCCTCACCATCGCTCGTCAGGCCGATTCCGCGCCCTTGCGCGGTGACCAGCCGGCATCCCAATTCCTTCTCGAGCTTGCGGATGTGGCCGCTGACCGCGGACTGGGACAGGTGCAATGCCTGAGCGGCGCGTCTGACACCTGAGAAGGCGACTACGGCGGTGAAGCTGCGAAGTGGTGCGATATCGAGCGTGGTCACAGACCCAGTCTGCCTCGTGATCGATCACGATTCACGATCGGTCTTGGTGCGGAGCGAACCCACGAGTGATCGTCTGGGTATGACAGATCGCGCTCTCTCCCCGAAAATGGCCATTCCGACCGTCGTGCTTTATGCCGCCGGCTATCCGATCGGCGCGATGACGGTAGCGGTGATGTCACCGTTTCTGGTTATCGTTCTCCGCTTCGCGGCCTCAGCGTTGTTGCTGTGGGTGATCGTCGCCGCACGACGTACACCGCTTCCCGATTTCCGGTCGACAGGGCACGCTATGGCGGCCGGTCTGCTGACCCAAGGGGTCCAGTTCATCGCGCTGTACTGGGGGCTGGCGCACGGCGTGCCGTCTGGTATCGCATCGCTAGTGATCGCACTCAATCCAGTGACTACCGCGGCACTTATGGCCTTGGCGCTCGGACACAGAGAGTCGAAGCAGGGGATCATCGCGCTTGTGTTCGCGACCGGCGCTGTCGTATTGGCCTGCGCCCCAAAAATTGCCGCCGATCACCGGATCGGCCTGGGCATCGCGACGGTGGTCATCGCGATGCTCGGCCTGTCTATGGGGGGCGTGTACCAAGGGCGGTACTGCCGCCAGCTGGATCCGTGGCTGGTCACCGCACTCGGTTTGACGGCCTCCATTCCTATGGCTGCGCTACTGGCTGTCTTCACACCCACGAATTGCACCGACTGGCCCCGGGCAGTCGCGCTGCTCGCCTTCATGGTGGTGCTCAGTTCGATCGGCGCAACGACTTTGTATTCGGCCTGCATCAAACGGTCCGGCCCTCGCGCCGCATCGATCTTGTTCGCTTTGATCCCTGCCGTCGCCAGCCTGATGGCCTGGGTAGCTCTCGGGGAGACATTGTCCGCGTTGTCGGTCGGCGGGTTGGCGCTCGGCGCTGCGGCCTGTGTCATGCAGGCCAAGGCGGCCAGACAGCGTGGGCAGAACGTACCGCCAGTCGAGGTGGAATCGGTTGGAGAAACTCAGCCAGTCGCATGATCACAGCAGAGAACCAGCGCCCCTCGTGTTGAATTCCATTGGACAAGGACGATTTTCGATCGACCCGCCAACCGCAGAACCAGATCAGAGGTTGGCCAGCTTCAGTGCGGTGCCGGTAGCCTCGGTCAGGTAGAGGGTCTGCCGGGCTCGGCCGCTGCCGTCCAGAGTTACCTCACCTCGTGGCCCCGCGAACCGACCGCGGCGGATTTCGTCGGCTACCGAATTCGGGTCGTCCGCCCCGAGTCGACGGACTGCCTGCCACCAGATGGTGACAGCCTCGAAAACCGATTCGCTCAATGTCGACAATGGTGGCGCCCACGGACCGAACGCCGACCGGTAGCGATTGACCAATGTCGTGTTGCCGTCGGTCGGCAGCTGTTCGAAATAGCCTGAGATCGTGTACAGCCCGGACGACGCCGCCCGTCCGACATGCTGAAGTGTCGATTCGTCCATCGCGGGAGCCAGGGTGAGAGCGTGGTTTCTGACTCCCATTGCGTGACACTGACGTTCGAAGGCCGCTGCGTCAGCTCCGACGTGTGTCGAGAGGACGACGTCCGCGCCCGAAGCCAGGATCGCCTCGATCGTCGGGGTGAAGTCCCGCGTGCCCAGCGTCGCGTACCGCTCCCCGACGATCTCTGCACCAAATTGCGGCAGAACCTGCCTGGCCACCACGTGGGTACTGCGCGGCCAGATGTAGTCGTTGCCCGCCAAGAACCACCGTCGCCCGCCCGCCATCTGCATCAAAGGCTTTGCCGCGGCGGATAACTGGTCGTCGTTACGTTCGCCGAGTTGCACGCGGAGACGCCCCTTGGCACCGCCTTCGTTCATCAAGGTCTGCACCAGTAGAACGTCACAGCCGGCTAGTGCTTCCGAAACCGCGACGAAGGTAGCCGAAGTGGTCGCAACCAGGATGGTCTTGCAACCAGCGCGCACCAACCGCCACGCCTCAGCGACACCGACCGAGGTGTTCGTGGCGTCATCTCCGATCAGCAGTTCCACCGGCCGCCCGCGAAGCCCGCCCTCAGCATTGATCTCCTCCACGGCAAGTACGGCCAGGTGGTCCGACGCTGCGGCGAACAGGCTCCCAGGACCCGATTTCGAGGTGAGCAACCCGAGCCGTGGATTGGGCGATGACAGGGATCCCACCGGATGGCCGCGGCGCCGCATCAGCCATTGCAGCCCCGGCTCATCGAGCTCAGCGAACAGCCGGACCCGTGTTCCACCCTGGTCGGGCTCGAATCGCAATCGGATTCGCCCTCGCCAGGGTTGCTCGTGCACGATCTCGATGTATGAAGGCGGCCGCACCGCAGCGATCCTGCCGATAATCTCGACGGTTTCGGCGACGGGCCCTGCGAACGGTGCCTGCAACCGTACTGCTGCGCCAACGGCGACATGGTCGCATGTGGCGTCGAAAACCCAACCCGCCCCGACTCCAGCGCCGAAGAGGCTGAAAACCACCATCGGCGGTGCGGCCATGCGCTCCTCGGAGTGCAGCGCGATTGCGACCATCGGACCATCCAGGATTATGCAGATTGCGCGGAGGGACTCCCATCGTGCGTCTGCAACTCCGCAGCACGCCCGGCGTCGGCGAGCGCACCCTGGAACAATGAGTGTAGTACTTCGAGGACCTCGCGCGCGGAGCCTGTTGGATCCACGGAATAGTATCGGAAGCGGCCGTCTTTTCGCTCGGTAACCAGCCCTGAAGCACGCAGCACCCGCAAATGGCTGGACACCCCGGTGCGGCCGATGATGCCGACACTTTCGACCAACTCCCCGACACTGCATTCGTCCCGGTCGGCCAGAATGCCGAGAATCTGACGGCGCACCGGGTCCGCGAGTGCGTCGAACGCCAACTCCGCGCCCACCGTCTTGTCCTCTCCATTAGTCAGCGATGATTGACATATCCCACCATAGCCCATGCTGACCGGCTCTAGACAGTCCTAACGGTGACCGACAAGCCACTGGACACGTTCCGTACACCGAACTGTTGGTGTCAACCGGCACTCAGGACAGCGTGCTGAAGAACTTCAAGACGTCGGCGACGAACAGTCCTGGTTGTTCCATCGCCGCAAAGTGCCCACCGCGATCGAGTTCGGACCAATGGACGATGGCCAACTCCTGCTCGGCAAGGGTTCTCACCGGCAGCATCAGATCGTGCGGAAAGACCGCTACCCCCACCGGCACCGGCGACGAGTTGTCGTGACGCCGCAGACCGGGCGATTCGAAGTACAGACGCGCCGCGGAGGCCGTCGTCCCGGTCAGCCAATAGATCATGACGTTGGTCAGCATCTGGTCGCGGTCGACCGCTTCCTCCGGCAGGTCCGTGCAGTCAGTCCAGTCTTTGAATCGCTCCACGATCCATGCCAGCTGCCCGACCGGGGAATCGGCCAGGGCATAGGAGAGTGTCTGCGGGCGCGTGGACTGGATCTTGAAATAGCCGCTGAGTTCTTTGCGATAGCGGCGGTATCGGTCCAGCCTGGTGCGGTCCTGTGTCGAGAGTCCGGCGAAGTCTCGCGGCGCAGGAGTCTGCAGCATGTTCAGATGTGCGCCGACCACATGGCGGGAATCGATGTGGATCAGCTCCCTGGTGATCATCGAGCCCCAGTCACCTCCCTGTGCGCCGTAGCGGCGGTATCCCAGGCGCGCCGCGAGCACCGCCCAGGCGCGGGCGATACGGGACACATCCCAGCCGGGTTCGGTTGTGGGCCCGGAGAAGCCGTACCCGGGCAACGACGGGACGATCAGATCGTGCTCGAGGGACAAGGGTTCGAGCACATCGAGGAACTCAACGAAAGAACCCGGCCACCCGTGGGTCATCAAGATCGGCAGCGCGCCCGGCTTCGGCGACCTGATGTGCACGAAATGTATTGGCTGCCCATCGATTACGGTCGCGAACTGCGGAAGCAGGTTGAGCCGGGACTCGTGGGCGCGCCAGTCGTAGTCGTGGCGCCAGTACCTCACCAACTCCCGCATGTAGCCCAGCGGAACACCCTGGCTCCACCCGACCTCGGGTAGTTCGTCAGGCCACCGCACATGGTCGAGCCGAGCGTGCAGATCGTCGAGTTGGGATTGCGGTATGGCTATCCGAAACGGTCGCACCCGCTCGTCGGTCGACACGGTGCCGAAATCAGAGGTCAACCGAATCGCCCCATCCGAGAAACATCGCCACCTCGGACAGCGGGGTCCGTTCGGTGCGCAGCGTGTTCACCGGATGCGCCGTATCCTCGTATCCAATTGCCATGCCGCAGAACAGCATAAGTTCCTCCGGCCGTGCGACCACTTCATCAACCGCACTGTAATGCAACGACCAAGATTCCTGCGGACAGCTGGCCAGGCCTTCGGCGTGCAGAAGAAGCATCACCGTCTGGAGGTACATTCCGAGATCCGACCACTGTGCCGAACCCATCTGGCGGTGGACGTAACAGAACAACCCGACAGGCGCGCCGAACAGCTCGAAGTTCATGCCGAACTGCCGACGGCGGGCGCTCTTGTCCTCTCGCGGGATACCAAGTGCGGCATACAGTTGTTCCCCATTGCGGAAACGGCGATCGCGGTAGGGCGAGGTCAGCCCGACCGGGTACATCGGATACTCCGGTTCGTCCTGAACCTCGCCGTTCGAGATACGTTCCGCCACTGTCTTCTTCAGTCGATCCAACGGTTCGCCGGTGAGAGCGAAAAGGTGCCACGGCTGCAGATTCCCACCGGACGGGGACCGGCAGGCCGCATCGAGGATCCGCTGCAGCTGCCGACGATCGACGGGGCGATCCAAGAATCTCCGGACCGACCGACGATTCGTTACGGCGTCGTAGACCTCCACCACGCACTCCCCTTTCTCTGCGATATCGCTTGGCCTCGACTACGTTCCCGGTATCGGCTGGATTCGTTCCAGTTCGGCGCGGCGGCGCTCGCGCAGCACTGCCCGTTGGATCTTGCCGCTCGGGGTCTTGGGTAGCTCGCTCATGAAGTGCACCGTCCGCGGATACGCGTGGGCCGCGTATTCCGTCTTGACCCACTGCTTCAGCTCGGCTGCCAGTTCAGGGGTTTCAGTCCATCCCTCCTGCAGAACGACGCAGGCCTCCACGACCTCGCCACGCAGTTGATCGGGTGCGGCGATGACCGCGACCTCGGCGACCGCGGAGTGGGTCGCAAGCACGGACTCGACATCGAAGGGTCCGATTCGGTACCCGGCCATGATGATCACATCGTCGTCTCTGGCCAGGAAGTGCACGTATCCGTCGTCATCGACGCGGCCAACATCACCGGTCAGATACCAACGGCCGCCGCCGGCGAATTTGGCCGCTGTCTTCTCTTCTTCGCGCAGATATCCAGAAAACCAGGCCAATGGACTCGCCGGGAGATCGAAGGCGATTCTGCCGACCGTGCCGAGCGGGGCCGGCTCGTCAGCGTCGTCACGGAGAACCACCATGGTCCAGCCTGGCATCGGATGGCCCATCGAGCCCGCCCGGACCGATCGTCGCAGCTGCGGATGGTGATGGTTGTTGATCACCATCCCAGCTTCGGTTTGCCCATAGTGGTCGTGCACTTCAACCCCGAGAGCGTGGCGGGCCCATTCGTTGATCTCCGGTGTCAGCGGCTCCCCCGCGGCGGACGCGCATCGAAGTCGACGTCCCACACCCGCACTCGCATCGT
This sequence comes from Nocardia sp. NPDC059240, assembly GCF_042753865.1. NCBI lineage: Bacteria > Bacillati > Actinomycetota > Actinomycetes > Mycobacteriales > Nocardiaceae > Nocardia > Nocardia sp. NPDC059240. The sequence goes on from NZ_JBHZAC010000001.1 coordinate 1,271,523, forward strand.
CAGCGCGCAGGGAGCGGTACACGGTCGGCGCTGCCGCGAAGTTGGTAACACCGAGCTGATCGAGCACGGCTATGGTTCGCTGAGCCGAAAAGCCGCCCGTCAGTAGAACACTGGGGACGCCGAGTGCCAGCGACCCGATTACGCCGAAATACAGTCCGTAGGCCCACCCTGGATCGGCCGCGTTCCAGAAGACATCGTCGCGGCGCAGGTCGAGCCCGAACTCCATGTATGCATGGAAGCTGGCGAGCGCGAGAATCGGAACGACAACACCCTTCGGACGGCCTGTCGTGCCCGACGTGTAGATCTGGATGAACGGTGCGTCGCCACCGAGCGCAGCGGCCGCGAAACCGGGCTCATGCCGCTGCAGCAGCTCGGCGAACGCGAGGTCCTCGAGCTTCTCGGGATCACCGACCACGACGATGCGACGATCCGGGTCCTCGGGAAAACCGGAGTGCGGAGCGAGTTTCGAGCGCTGGCCGCGGTCGCACACCACGACCTTTGCTGCGCTTTCTTGTAGCCGCATGCCGATCGCTGGTGGCGCGAACGCCGTGAAGAGTGGGACATGGACGGCACCGACACGCCATATCCCCAGCAACGTGACCAACAATTCGGCGCTCTTACCGAGCAATGTGGCCACCCGGTCGCCGGGACCGACACCCAGAGCCGACAGTGCCGCGGCGAACCGCTCCGAGGCCTGTCGAAGGTCTCCGTACGTCAGAACCTGCTGCCGCATATGCTCGTCGACGATCGTGTACGCGGTGGCCTGCGCCGGGTGCCGGTCGCATAGCAAGTCGGCGACTCCGGCATCCTTGCCGCCGTACAGGTTCCGCAATTCCTGCACACGCGGGTCAAGGTTGCCGGCATCCGCCCGACCTCGAACAGTATTCCCATTCACCTTGGAACTCCTCGTTGAACTCTTCGGTAAAACCGGTCACCTCGGCATACGCCGTTGTATGCCTCGGCGACCCGGATCGGGACCTAAGCAGCGGGCGGAGTGGGGAAACCGCCGACGGCCTGTTCGAAGGCCCGTGCCACCCGCAATACGGTGGCGTCTTGGAAGGAGCGGCCGACGATCATCATGCCGACGGGCAGTCCCTCCGCCAGCCCGGCGGGTACGGTGCACGCCGGGTGTCCGGTGATGTCGAACGGCGCGGTGTTGCCCAGCATCTCCAGTGCATCCGACAGCACGGCCGCGGTGCTGGCCGTGGAGTCAGCGATCAGCTTCGGTCGCATCGGCAGCGTCGGCATCACCAGCACGTCGACTTCGGCGAATGCCGCGTCGTAGGCGGCGGTGAGTTTGGGCGCGAGGTTGCGCGCCATCGCGTAGTAACGCCCGTGTGTGGTGGACAGGGCGTACTTCCCGGCAAGGAGCGCGTTTCGAACGGTCGGTGCGAACTTCGAACCGTCCGCGTGCCACAGGTCACCGTAGTAGGCCATCACCTCGGGGTCGTAAAGCCCTTTCCAGTTGAAGCCGTACCCGTACGTGTCGATCATTTGCGAAGTCGCGCCCTCGACGGCGATGATATTCCACATCGGCATGCCCGCCAGATGCCACGGCACCGAGACCTCGCTGATCTTCAGGCCGGCGCCATCGAGCAGACCGATCGCGTCACGCACCGTATCGTCGACGATCAGCTCGGATTCGGGTCGTCCGAAGCCCTCGCGGAGGATGCCGACACGCAGACCGTCAGCACCGAGCTCCAGCGCCCCGACATAGTCCTCGGGCGTCAGGTCGTTCGGCTGGCGGGGATCGAATCCGTCACGCCCGGAGATCGCCTGGAGCATCAGTGCGACATCAGCGACGGTGCGGCCCATCGGACCGAGGTGATCGAGGGTCGCCTCGATCGGGAATCCTCCGGTATACGGCACCAGGCCCCATGTCGGCTTGTGGCCGACAATGCCACAGCTGGACGACGGGATCCGGATCGATCCGCCTTGATCGCCGCCGAGCGCCAGGTCGACGGCCCCGGACGCGACGAGTGCGGCACTGCCGCTGGAGGATCCGCCGGCGCTGCGGGTCAAGTCCCACGGGTTGGACACCGGTCCAGTCGAAGCGGTGATGGACGCGCCGGAGAAGCACAGGTCTTCGCAGACCGCCTTGCCCGCTATGGTGGCGCCGGCATCGAGCAGACGTCGGACCACGGTGGCGTCACTAGCGGGTACGTAACCTTCGAGCAATGCGGAACCGTTGGTCATCGGCACACCCGCCACCGCGGTGTTGTCCTTGATCGCCACCGTGCGACCGGTCAACGGCCCATCCGGCTGCTCTGTGATCTCGGTGTGCACGTACCAGGCGTTGAGCGGATTCTCCCCAACCGCGGGGAACGACCAATCCCGCTGGGGCGGGACCGGTTTCTCGGCGGCGTAAACCTTTTCGATGTCCCGCCAGGACGCGAGCAGACCTGTCACGAATGGGACGTACTCATCGATCTCCTCGGCCGACATGCCGAAGCCGTAATCAGCGGAAACGGCCGACAGGGCCGCATGGTCGGGAGTTGGGAGGGACACGGCGAACTCCTCAAGTTCTGCCGATTCCGGTGCGTCGGGTTGATCGCGCGTCTCGGAATCGGGATTTTGAATCAATCGTAGGCTGTCTCGTCTATATGTCAACACATAGCGACATATCTATTTATCAGGGTCCGGTCCACCCCTGTTGATCGTGAGCGCGGACCGGACCCGGACCGGCGAAGCGTCCGAATGAACGACCCGTCAGCGAGTCAAGGCTGGCGAGATCGCCACCGGATCTCGGTGTGCCTCATGATGATTGGCATTACGCGGGGTCGCGAGAACGACCTTCGTCTGCCGGTCGAGCTGTTCGTCCGACAGCATCCCCTTGGCGGCGAGCACCGTCTCCAAGGCGTCGAGCCAATGTGCGTAGTAGCTCCATGGATCATCGCCTTCGCCGCGTTCCCACCGCTGGATCGATTCGATCAGCGAGAGCTGGAACTCGCTCCATTGATAGTGCCCGCCGTGGTAGGCGGCCACCGCCATGGCGAAGGCACGCAGCTCCCAAGGCTGATCGAAAGGGTGATCATCGGTGCCGGGCATATTGCAGACCAGTTCCTCGATGCGCCGACGGGCGTCACCGAGTTCAGTGGCGTCCGGCCGCGGCCCGGCGCTCATGACACCGGGGCGGCGGCAGGGCCGACGCCGATCATCGAATCCCTGGTCACCAACGCCTCGAGTTCTTCGACGCTGAGCCCCTCGGTGCCAACGGGACGCTGTGGCAGCACCCAGTACCGCAGTTCGGAACTGGAGTCCCAGACCCGGATTTCGATCGAGTCCGGGACCGGGAACCCGAAGTCCTCGGCCAGCATCTTGCGAGGCTCACGCACGATCCTCGAACGGAACGGCGGCGCCTTGTACCAGTTGGGCGGCAGGCCGAGAACCGGCCACGGGTAGCAGGAACACAGCGTGCAGACGAGCACGTTGTGGACGGTGTCGGTGTTCTCGACGACGATCATGTCCTCACCCTGCAGACCGCCGATGCCCAGTTCAGCGCAGGCGGTGGTGGCGTTGTCGAGCAGGCGGGCCTTGAATTCCGGGTCGGTCCACGCTCGCGCGACCACTTTCGCACCGAGCTGGGGTCCAACTTCGTTCTCGTAGACCTCCGCGAGCCGGTCCACGGCCGCGGTGGTCAGCACACCCCGTTCGATCAGTAGCGCCTCGAGCGCCTTGACCCGGGCGGTGATCTCCTCCTGCGTACGCAGGACGGTGTCGGTGGATGCCATTGTCACTCCTCAGTTTTCGGTCTTGGTGTGGTTGATGTATGGCTCCCAGACGTCGTAGTAGACGACGCCGTTCGGGTCGCCGACCTCGTCGCCCCACAGCTCTCGCGCGTCGAATTTCACGGTGTAGACGTGCTCCGGCGCGTCCCCACCACCGTTGCCCGCACTGTCGGGGTAGATGTAGCTGCCGCGCAGTCCGGTGATCACGCCGGTCCGACCGCGGACGTAACGCGCTCGGCGGGTGTGGCCGGTGGGGCTGTCATCGGTGACAGTGACGACGTCGCCGATCTTGAACTGCGCCGCCTTGTCGGTCTCACGGGCGGCGTGCGCACCATGTTTCACGGCCGCATCGACGAACTCCAACAGGGCCGGGTCGTCGCGCTCCGGAAGCGGCGCATCGGGATTATCCAGGTAAAACTTGGTCCGTTCATCCAGTTCCGCCGCGCTGAACACGCCCTTCAGCTCGGCGTGGTACTCAGCCGTGTGCACCCAGTGCTCGTAGTAATTGGACAGCAAGTACTCGGCCGGATCCATCTTCTCGATCCCGTGCCGGAATCCGTCGAGATTGAAGATGCCCGCCCGAAAACAGCTGGCGAACAAGGCAAAAGCCGCCTTCTCCCACTCGGCACGGAAGATCGGCTCCTTCTCCTCGACGAGGACGGGCCCGAGCCCGTCCGTCCCGCCGAGGTCGAAAACTCCATTCATGGGAACTCCCAGTGATCATGGCGACCGGAGATGGAACGTCCGCGATTCGCCTATTCGTGAATGCGCCAATGGGTGAGTTCAACGCTCGAGACTCACCATCCCGGCAACCTCAAGGTAGGCACACAGCAACAACATGTCAATAAGTGCTGACCTATTTACTGATACGAAACAGGCCCGTAACCAGCACAGACGCTCCGGCAGGCACTCTCAACCGGGCGATGTTCGCGTCAAGGGCAATCAACCCGAGCCTCAACATGTCAATGAGTCGAGACTTATTGACTGGATGCAGATTCGCTCCTACCGTAGACCGCCAACCAGTCCCGCAACAGCCGAAGGGAGTCCCAAGATGAGCATCGTCAGCGGAGGAGGTCGCGCGGGTCGCAGAGACTGGTCCGTTCGCAGCCAGACCGCCGGCTTGGTCGCCGTGGTTGGCAGCCTCCACCTCGCAGCGTGGGGTCTGTTGATATTCGCCGTGTTGCCACACCACTACGTCGTTGGTACCCAGATATTCGGCGTCGGGCTAGGCCTGACCGCCTACACGCTGGGCCTGCGGCATGCCTTCGACGCGGACCATATCGCCGCGATCGACAACACCACACGTAAGCTCATGACCGACGGCAAAAGACCTGTCTCCGTTGGACTCTGGTTTGCGCTCGGCCACTCAACGGTGGTCGCGGTGCTCGCAGCCCTTCTCTCACTCGGAGTGCACGTCACCAATACCCTGCTCGACGACAATTCCTCCACCAGAGCAACTTTGGGCACGATCGGCACGCTGCTCGCCGGAACCTTTCTGTATGCCATCGCAATCCTGAATCTCGTTGCACTCAGGAGCATCACCAAAACCTGGCGTCAGCTGCGCCGGGGCCAGTTCGACGCCGTCGAACTGGACAAGATCCTCGCCAGCCGCGGCTTCGTCAACCGATTGCTGAGCGGACTGACCCGCTCGATCAGCCGCCCTGGTCAAATGTTCGCCGTCGGCTTGCTTTTCGGCATTGGATTCGACACCGCGACAGAGGTCGCGCTACTCGTGCTCGCCGGCAACGGTGCAGCGGGCGGGCTGCCCTGGTACGCCATCCTTGTCGTTCCGCTACTCTTCGCGGCCGGCATGGCTCTGCTGGATACCCTCGACGGCGCATTCATGGCAGTGGCCTACCGCTGGGCCTTCGCCAACCCCGCACGAAAGATCTTCTACAACGCGACCATCACCGGTCTCTCGGTCGCTGTAGCGCTGCTGATCGGCACCATCGAACTCGTCGGAGTGCTCCACGACGACCTCGAATTGGGCGACCCGATCACAACTGCCATCTCAGGCCTGAACCTCAACAACGTCGGATTCGCCATCGTGGGGCTATTTGTAGTGATCTGGGCGGTCGCAATCGGCTATTGGCGGCTGACCGATGCCGAGGGCCGCATCGATACGCGCCTCGGCGCAAGCGAGAGCGCCGACGTCACCAACCAAGCCGCAGCCTCACCATTTCCCGGGCATCCGGCCGTCAAGATCTGAAGTAATTCATCCCCTGCGTTAGCGGACAAGTTGCTGAGCTCGAAAACATGTCGGCGCGTCGCGAATCGACACGCCGACGAAGTCCCCGACTGCCGCAGCACGCAGCAAATCTGGACCAGGGGGTCGCTCCGCAGGCGTCCCGTAACGCAGAAGCCCCCCGATGATCTCGCAGCCGAGTCTCCGGTGCCGTGAACACCCGGGAACTCGGCTCCATGATTCAGTGTCAATTTTCGCTCGAGGTTCCGGGAAAGCCCAGGGAGACCGGGGACGTTCCGGAAACTCGCTGAGCATCCGAATCCACGGGGCCGCAAGGTATTACAGCCCGTGACGCGCTTCATCGGAAGATCATTTGATACCTCATGATTCCACCTCACTCCGAGACCGTCGATAAATCCGCATCCAGACAGCAAATCCGGCGCCAACTTATCGACCATCCGGCCCCAACCCACCCTTGACACGCCGTCGACGGCGCAGAAGCCCATTATGGCGCCGTCACCAAGGTCACCAGGGGCCGAACCCAACGTCACCGCATGACGCCAGGATCAGATGCGCGACCCCGGATGTGAAGCAAAACGGTGACGTCAGATTTCCGATCCGGCATCGCAATTATCCTGCGTGCCAACCGAATTCACCGAGCAGCGGCCTAGCGGTTCACCGGCGGAGCCCAGACACCACTACCCCACTGCTCAGCGCCTGACCTGTTCGACTGGGACCAGCGAGCAACTCATTTCGAGGAGTAGATGGACTCGATGAGGTCGGCGTAGTTCTTCGCGACGACAGCACGTTTGATCTTGAGGCTGGGGGTGAGTTCGCCGGCCTCGATGCTCAGTTCTCGGGGCAGGATGCGGTGCTGTTTGATTGTTTCCCAACGGTTCAGGCCGGAGTTGACCTTGTCGATCGCTCGCCGCACGAGGTCGCTGACCTCGGTCTCGGTGATGCCTGCCGTGGTGTCCGGGTCGATGGTGAGCAGGATGCTGGCGAAGTTGCGGCCATCGGCGATGACGATGGCGTGGGAGACGATCGGGCAGGCAGCCTTGACCGCCGATTCGATCGCCGTGGGTGCGATGTACTTGCCGCCGCTGGTCTTTACCAAGTCCTTCTTGCGGTCGGTGATCCTGAGGAATCCGTCGGTGTCGAGCTCGCCGATGTCGCCGGTGGCGAACCACTCCCCCGAGTCCAGTACTTCGGCGGTCTGCTGCGGAAGCCCGTGGTAGCCGCGCATGATCCCGGGGCTTCGCAGCAGGATCTCACCGTCGTCGGCGATCTTGATCTCGGTGCCGGGGAACGCTCGCCCGACGGTGCCGATCCTGATGTCGCTCGGCCGGTTTACGAAGGACGCGCCTGTCGTTTCGGTGAGCCCGTAGCCCTCCAGGATCGGAAGGCCCGCGGCGGCAAACCATTCCGCGATCTGCGGCGAGAGCGCCGCACTGCCCGACACGAGATATTCGATGTTGCCGCCCAGCCGCGCACGGATCCGCGCGAACACCAAACGATCGGCGACCGCGAGTTGTGCTGCACGCCAAAGAGGTACGGGTTGCCCGGCCGCCTTGGTACGGACCGCGTCGATGCCGATCTCGAACGCCCAGGAGAAGAGGGTCTTCTTGATGCCACCGTCAGCCGTCGCGGTGGTGACGACACGGCTGTAGATCTTTTCGAAGATGCGGGGTGCGGCGGCCATGAAGCTGGGCTGCACGATCGCGAGGTTGTCGACGATGCGGTCGATGCGTCCGTCGATGGCGGTGATGAAACCGATTTCATACTGGGCCGCGAGCAGCAGTTTGCCGAATACGTGTGACAGGGGCAGCCAGAGGAACTGCAGGTGGTCTGGGCGGATGACGCCTTCGGATGCGACTGCTGCGCCGAGGTAGAGCCAGTTGCGGTGAGTGAGTTCGACGCCTTTGGGGCGCCCGGTCGTGCCCGAGGTGTAGACGATGGTCGCCAGATGATCTTGTGTCAGTGCGGCGAGTGCATCATCAACAGCGCCTGGCGTATTGCGCAGGTACGAGCGACCGATATCGCTGAGCTTCTGCATCGACAGCACACCGATATCGGCTCGATCGCCGTCGAACATCACGACGTGGCGCACGGTGCCGATCAATCTGCCACCCGATCGCAGCTTGCTCAGCTGTTCGTCGTTCTCTACGAAGACAACGGTGGCACCGCAGTCGGTCAGGATGTACTCGACGTCGTCGGCGTTGGTGCTGGGATAGACGGTTGTGGTGGCAGCCCCGGCAAGGGTGATCGCCAGATCGGCCAGCACCCATTCCACGCGGGTGGAGCTGGCGATCGCGATGCGTTGTTCCGCGGTGATACCCAACGCAAGCAGGCCGGCTGCCAGCTCGCGGGCGCGCCGCGCGGTGTCCGACCAGGTGAGCGTCTCCCACTGGCCGTCGGCGGTCGGTGTGCGGAATGCCGGGGCCGCGGGTGCTTGAGCACATTGCGCGAGAAATCGGGCGCCGACGGACGGGTGGGCGATTTGCGGGGCGGTCATCGTGTCATCTTTCGTTGCGGTCGAGGCGGTCAACCTCGGGTCCTGGGCATGTTTCGAGTCGAATCCCGTTGCGGCGGCTGCGGTGCCGGGCAGGGATGCCCGCCACTACTGGTTCGCGGCGTTCGTGCCGACGATCTGGTTCCAGACGACGGGTTTTCCGCCGCGCAGGGTTCGGTCCGCGAGCGATTCGAAATAGTGAAAGCCTGCTTCGCCTCCCCACCCCCACGACGAGGTGATCTGCCATCGCTGGATGCGCCAGACGCCGTCGACGTCGAGCCGAAACGTGCCTTCGTACAGCCCGCCCTGAACGCCGCACGGGAAGGCGGTCAGGAAGTAGCTCGACAGCTCGGCGTGGTCCGCGGCAGCCGAGACATCGATGGTCGTGTTGGTCGTGTGGTGGCGAAACCAACCGAATGGCAGTGCGCGGTAATGGCCGTCGATTTCGGCGCGGCCGTGATAGGAGACGGATCCTCCGCTGCCCGGCGGCTCGTTCTCGGCCAGCATGTCTGCATCGGCCATGAACACGTCGAGCAGCTCGTCGACGAATCCACCATCCATCAGCTGGACGTAACGAGCGAGCGCGCCGCGTACTGCTTCAAGGGCTTCGAGTCGTGCCAGTCTTGCCCCGAGGTCAGTCATTCGAGTGGTCCTTCGGAATGTGGGAGGGCTGTGCGGATGAGCGCCCCGGGTTGGCTCGGCCACCGAACACCGACGGCGGTCACGCTCACCGTCGGCGTCGGTTGTTCTTCCTCGTCTCGGGTGTGATCACGGAAACCGGTGCGGCTGAACCCTTTCCGCCGAAGGCGCGCTCGTTGTAGTCGCGGCGAGCCGTCTGATCCATGTCGTCGACGATGCGGCCGATCCCGGTAGCCATCAGCACACGTTCACGAACGGCACGGCCCACGAGGTGGCCGAGCTTGATGCTGACCCATTGACCGGCTGGCGACCACACCTCGAACCGGTTGTGCCGCACGGCATCGACGACTGCACGCGCGCAATCGTCCGGGGTCGCGGCAGGAATCAGCCGCGACGGCCTGTGCGTCCCCTGCGTCATCCCGGTCGGGATGTATCCGGGGTGAAGCACGGAGAAGCGCACGCCGCTGTCGCGGTATTCGAGCCGTAGACATTCGGTCAGCCCGACAACCCCGTGTTTGGTAGCCGTGTAGACGGCGCTGCCAGGCTGCGGGATCCGTCCCGCAGCCGAGGCGACATTGACCAGATGGCCGGTGCGCCGGGGCAGCATCCGCTCCAACGCGAGTCGTGAACCGACGATTGGGCCGATCAGATTGACCGCTACCTGCCGACGGCTGACCTCGTTGGTTTCGGTATGGAACGGGCCCATCCAGTCGATGCCGGCGTTGTTGACCAGGACCGCCAGCGGTCCGTTCGCCTTCTCCGCGGCGTCGAGGAACGCGGTGAACGATGCCTCGTCGCTGACGTCGAGCGCGATACCGACGGCACCGTTGCCGAGTTCGTCGGCCAAGGCCCGCGCGGCGTCAACATCGATGTCGCCGATGGCGACCCGTGCGCCTGCTCTCGCGAAGTGTGTGCTGATGGCGCGGCCAATGCCGTTGGCACCACCGGTAACCGCGACCGACGCGCCGTCGAGCGAGAACGCGGCAGATCGTGAACCACGCCGAAATACTGTCGTCATTGTGCTGTCCTTGGGTTGGCGGGGAACTCGGTTGCCGAGCGCGGCGTGGGATCGACCATCAACATCAGGTCTTTCCGAACACGGATTTCCTCGACGTAGCAGTCGATGGGCTTGCCGCCGTGACGGGCGATGCAGCCGTTGCAGTATCCGCAGACCGGGGCGTTGGTCACGGGCGTGCGCACATGGTCGAACAGGTACGGGTCGGCGATGAACGCACGTGCCGCCGACACGGCATCGCAGCGGCCGCTCGCAATGGCTGCGGCCATTCCTGACGTGGTGTGGAATCCGCCGACGCAAATGACCGGGATGTCGAGTCGCGCACAGAACTTCTCGGCCTGCGGGAGGTTGAATCCCTCACCGCCGGGTGCCAAGTGTTCGGCCGCCCGCTCGATCATCGGCGCGGCGGCGAGCATTGCCATCCGCTGGTAGCGGGGCTGATCCCGCCCGGCCCCTTCGGTGACGTGCGTTCTGATGAACCCCTTGTAGTGACCCAGGATCGTCGAGGGCCAGGATTCATAGATGCCGCGCGACACCTCGACGGCGTCGAGCCCCTCGTCCTGCAGGACCGCGGCGACGCGAACGAGATCGGCAGTGGCAGCACCTCGGCGAAACGGTGGCAGCATGTCAGTGCCGTTGATCTTCAACATGATCGGATAGTCGTCACCGACTCGGCGGCGGATCGCGCGGTACACCTCGCGCAACAGTCGCATCCTGTTGTCGAGGCTGCCGCCGTATTCGTCGGTGCGACGGTTGGTGTGCGGGGTCAGGAACTGCCCGAGCAGATATCCGTGGGCGGCGTGAATCTGCACACCGTCGAAGCCGACATCGCGAGCCCGTTCAGCCGCGGCCGCGAATGTCTCGACCAGGGCAGGGATTTCGTCTCTTCGCAGCGATCGTGGGGTGGTGCCGAGCATTGGTTCGCGAACCGAAGACGCGGACACAGGAGCCTGACCCGCGACGGCGGATTTACCGATTTGGCGGCCACCGTGATTGAGCTGCGCGACGAGCAGGCTGCCCCCGCCGTGCGCCAGCTGCACCCAGTCCCGCAAGCCCGGCTTCTTGTCGTCGGCGTCGATGCCGGCCTGGCGACCAGCCGACTTGCCCTGCAGCGAGACGTACAGGTTGCCGGTCACGATCAACGGAGTGCCGACGCGGGCCATCGGTTCGTAGAACTCGAGCAACTCGTCGGTGACGAAACCGTCTTCGGTGCAACGGGTTTCGCTGGTCGCCGACTTGTACAGACGACCCGGGACGATGAGCGAACCGATCTGCAATGGCCGCAGCAGCTCGCTGGTGGACGGGGTGATCATGAGCGGCGCCCGGGGCGGACGACCGGCACGGAGCGTTCGACGGAGTAGGCATGGACTGCGGTCAGGACGGTGTGCTGATCCTCGACTACGGCCGATACCGGATCGGATTTGATCAGTTCATCGACGGCGGATCTGCTGTCGATTCCGAATAGGACTGCGGCGTGATAGCGGCGCTGCGGCGGATTGTCGTGCGCGACTCCGGGTGAAGCGCCGATCAGCGGCGTGTAGGGCAGGAACGTGTAGGTGCGCAGGTCGCGTACGCCACCGGCTCGCAGCGCCGCTGCGATTCGGTTATGCACGAAACTGGAGAACGCGCCGTCCTTCACTCCGCTCCGACGGCGTAGTAGCAGCGCGACGTGATGACCGGCGGTGTCGTCGAATCCATCGGTCCACCAGCGGCCACCACCGGGTGCCGTCGGCTGCCCGAGCACCCGAGCGAAAAGGTTCTGTTCGTCGAGGTAGACCTCACGCGCATGCAGGGCCGTGGCCAAGGCGGCGACCATGCTCCGGAAACGGATCTCGGAGCACCCGTCGATGCGCCATGTGTCGTCCACCGTCGTCCCGACTCCCGTTGTCGCAGGCCAGAACCCGTGATCGGTGGGCGAGAAGTGACGCTGGTTGTATTCGACCAAGTTGGGGAGCTTCTTGACCTTGTCAGCGTGCGCGGTGGCCCAGTACGCGGTGGCGGTCTCACGCCCGAGGTCGTCGCGCAACATCAAGGGCGACACCATCGAGGTGGTGCGATGGGGGTGGCTCATTGGTAACTCCCTGTGTTGAAGCGCGGACCTGCGTGAGTCATCGAAATGGCAGGCAGCGGGCACTGCGCCCGAGTACGCCACAGACGCTCGGGTGGGCTTGGACGTGCCGCGGGACTCGTCGCTGCCCTCATGCGTCGTACCCATCACTGCGCCCCTTTTGATGCGACCCAGGACACATTGAACAACAGTGTTCGTTTTTGAGCAAGCATGTGTTGTGACGATCGAGGCGGGTCAGTTTCGAACATCTGTGCGCCATGGATGAACTGTCAGATCCACCCGCAACCAGCGGGCAGCCACCAGCGACGCCGCGAGTACCAGCCCGGCAGGGCCCAGGCGCGAGCGCGAATCATCCTGCGAATCAACAACTTCAGCACCGGCCGCAACTGCATCCAGCGATGCGTCGCGCAGCGCTTACACCAGCGTCGGCACGGGTGGCCTGTCCGCCGCCTAGCGAGGAGTGGCATTGAACAGTAGTGTTCAGAAGAGATCAGTATCGCTATCGACATGTCAGATGTCCCCGATATGGAACATTGACGTAACATCGGCTGGATCAATCGCACAAGACCTAAGGGCGGGGCTCGTGAGTACACCTACCGATCAGCGGATCAGTGATGCGGCCGTCCGGCTGTTCGTGGAGAAGGGAACCACACAGCTGACGATCAGCGAGCTCGCCCAGGAGGCGAACGTGGCCCGCGGCACGCTGTATCGCAACGTCGGATCGATAGAAGACCTCTTCGACCGCATCGTCCGTGACCTCAGCGCCGACCTGCATCGACGAGTGGCGGCGAGCTTCATCGGCATCGATGACCCCGCGGCCCGTCTCGCCACCGGCGTCCGACTCTGGGTTCGCCACGCTCACGAGAATCCGATGCAGGCGCGCTTTGCGGTCCGCTTCGGGTTGTCGGAGGAAGCGCTCCGCACCTGGATGATCGGGCCACCTCTGGCCGACATCAACGCCGGAGTCAAGTCCGGCCGCTACGACATCGGCCAGGCCAGTATCGACAGCATCGCGTCGCTCACCCTCGGTGCCACGATCAGCGCCATGTGGATGGTCCTGGAAGGCCATCAGACCTGGCGCGAGGCAGGATCCTCCACTGCGGAACTTCTGTTGCGCGCCATGGGCATCGGGCATGAAGAGGCCCGCGAAATCTCGACCTCCGAACTGCCGCAGCTCGCCGCCGTGTAGTCCCTCCACATTCCACCCATCAGCGCGCTGAGCCGCCATCAACCTGGCGCGCTTCCTCGCGGGACGACCGCATCCTCCTGCAGGCGATGCTCTAGGGGCCAACGTTGCGGTGAAGCCTTCCACACACACCGCACACCCCCGCTGCCCCAATTCCCCGATGGTCGCATCGGCCCCTTCACGAAGGACCGCAAGCGCGGTGCCTGGCAGTTCATTGTTTCGTCGCGTTCATCGCGAACCCGACCACGCCTTCAACAGGGCTACACATGCGTCCATATTGAGCCCCTGTAGATCATCATAGAACACTGTTGACATACATTGAACAGCCTTGTTCAATTGCTCTATCCTCCGAAAGGAAACGGAATGAGCAGGTCACTGCCGGGGCGCAACGAGGTCCCCGAGACGACGTCGGTCCTGGTGATCGGTGCAGGCCCGGTCGGTCTGACACTCGGCCTCGAGCTGGACCGCAACGGCGTCGACGCCCTGGTCGTGGAGCGCAATGCCACCAGCACACAGCACCCGAAGATGGACATCACCAACGGCCGCAGCATGGAGCTGTATCGCCGCCTCGGCGTCGCCGACGAGCTGCGGAAGGTCGCTATCCCTACCGATCACCGAATGAAGGTGACCTGGGCGACCAACGCCGTCGGCTGGGAGCTGGCCTCGTTCGACTACCCCAGCGTCGACGAGACCCACGGTGAAATCCGCCAGCGCAATGACGGCACCCTGCCGCTCGAACCCTGGATGCGCGTCTCCCAGGTGATCCTCGAGCCTGCACTGCGCGATGTACTCGAAGCCCGATCCCAGCACGTACGGGTCGAATTTGGTTGGGCACTGGACACTTTCACCGAGGACGCGGACGGTGTGACCGCCGAGCTGGTGGCACGAGAGACAGGGCAGCGCCGCACGATCCGCGCGCAGTACCTCGTCGGCTGCGACGGTGCCGGCAGCAGCACTCGACGACAGCTCGGGATCGAGATCGACGAGATCGACCTCCGGGGGCTGGTCCTCAAGGAGCTGGGCGTGACCCGGACCGTCGGGACGCTGGCCCGCACGTTCCTCGCCAACGGGCAGCGGCCCGTAGACGGGCGGTTCTACCTGGTGCATTTCACTACGCCGGACAAGGACATCCTGACGCGCTTCGGCACGGTGTGGCACCTGCAGTCCCCCGAGGGATGGTCGATGATCTCCCAGAACGACGGCGACACGTGGACCATGCACGCACCACTCGGCATCGGTGAGGATGCCGACAAGATCGATCCGCGCGAGTTCGTCTGCAAACGTGTCGGCCGAGAATTCGAAATGGACGTACTGGTCGCCAACGCCTGGACCCCGCGGCTCACGGTCGCGGACTCGTTCGGCCGCGGCCGGGTCTGGCTCGCCGGCGATGCGGTCCACCAGGTGCCTCCGACCGGCGGATACGGCATGAACACCGGTGTTGGGGACGCGATCGGCCTCGGCTGGGTCTTGGCTGCGCAAATCCAGGGTTGGGGAACACCGAGACTGCTCGAAGCCTACGAACAGGAGCGGCGTTCGGTCGCGCTGCGTAACCGTGCAGCGGCCGGGCGGCACAGCGTCATCCGCGGTGAGGTGATGGCGTTGTTCCGCAGTGCGATGCACAGCGAACGATGGTTCGGCGACCGCACCCGACGCGAGATCGGTCGTGAGATCAGCGACCTCGGCAACCTCGAAAACGAAGCGTTGGGAATCGAACTCGGCTACCGCTACGACACTTCTCCGGTCATCTGCCGCGAACCCGGGGCACAAGCCCCGCAGCAACGGATGGACGAGTACACGCCCAGCACCTGGCCCGGCGCCCGGCCACCCAGTGTGCATCTCGCCGACGGTCGAGCGATCTTCGACCTCTTCGGACGGGGATTCACCTTGCTGCGCTTCGCCGATCACGATGTCGATGCGTTCGTCGATGCCGCGGCGCTGCGCGGCGTACCGCTCGACGTTGTCGACATCCGCGACGAGCACGCCCGCAGCCTTTACGAACGCGACCTCGTCCTCGTCCGTCCCGACCAGCATGTCGCCTGGCGCGGCGACGCCGCGCCCGCGCAGCCAATGCGTGTCATCGACCGCATCCGCGGCATTCACACCCGAATCCACTGAGAATCGACGCGACAAGGCATATGAACCTCACACTCTGGCTCCTGCAAGCCCTGCTCGCCGCGATCTTCTCCGCGGCCGGCATCTTCAAGCTCACCCAACCCATCGACGTACTCGCCGCGAAACTCGGCGGTTGGGTACACGACTTCTCCCCCAGGGTTGTTCGTCTGATCGGAGCCCTCGAAGTCACCGCCGCGGTTGGCCTGATCGCACCGGCAGCGGTCAAGATCGTCCCGATCCTGACGGCCTTCGCCGCCGTCGGCCTCGTTGCCACCATGGTCGGCGCCGCAGTCGTTCATCTGCGGCACAAAGACTTCGGCAACATCGCGGGGAACCTACTCCTCATGCTGATCGCCGCTGTCGTGGCTTGGGGCCGCCTCGTTCCTTACGCCTACTGAACAACATGCGGCGCTCCCTGCCAGGCTCGCCAAGGCACTGAATGGCAGGCCGAGGCGGGACCGAGGCCCTAAAGAAGAACGATAAGGAGGGGTGTGGCGGTAATTGCGGCAGACCCCACCAGCCCCGATAGAGCCGGTGTCTTATAAAAAAATGACGCTGCCGACGACTAAAGCCGTGTAGATATA
>NZ_JBHZAC010000002.1:0-35972 GCF_042753865.1 Nocardia sp. NPDC059240
CTCTCTCGAGGGTGGGCCAACAAACCACCCCCCCGACGTGTTCTAGGTACGCCCTGCACTCCAACCCCTGGGGCCCCGCCCTTTTGTCGTTGCGGGCGCCCCACTTTTTTCAGAAGACCACGGCGTTCAGGCGATGGATGAGTTCTGGAACTGCGCCAGCAATTCCCAGGACCAGGTCAGGCTGCCGTTGGCCAGGTCGGCGAGAACGCCTTCGAGCCAACGGAGTTCGGCGGCGGTAACGGCGCGCTGGAATTCGTCCTCGAGCATGGTGATGCGGGGCAGGCCGTACTGCTGGGCCTGCTCCATACCGGATTCGATCTCCTCGAGGTTGGTGCGCAGGGCCGCGGCGCGCTTGCCGAATTCGACGCGGGCGGCGTCGGGGTCGAGCAGCATCAGGAATGACAGGGCCGCGGGGAATTCCGGGAATTCGTTGCGCGGGGTGCTGACCATCTCGTTGATCCAGGCGAGGCAGGCGGTGCGGCCCGCGTCGGTGATCTCGTAGACCGTGCGCTCCGGGTATTGCTGATCGCGTCCGGTCTCGCGGACGGCGACGAGCCCGGCCTCCTGCAGCCGCGCGATCGTCTTGTAGAGCTGGGCGCGCTGGCCGACATTGACGACCTTGTCCTTGCCCCACTCCTTGATGCGGCGCTGGATGGCGTAGGGGTGCATCGGTTCCAGGTGCAGGATGCCGAGCACTGCCATGGCCAGGGGCGAGCGCTTGAACGGTGTGGCCTGGGTCGATGCTGTCATGCCCCCAATCTTACTAGGTGCTCAAAAACTAGTTTCTCCGCACTAGTTGCCAAGAGACTAGTTTGTGTGCCACTATTGAGGAGCAGGCGAACCCGACCAGCACCACACTCCGAAAGGACGAGGCAATGAACGCCATCGACACCACCAAGGCCACCGTCTCCACCACCGCCGCCGACATCGTCAAGATCCACGCGGACCACGTCACCGAGAAGCACCTGGGCGACTGGACCCACGCCAAGTCCTTCGAGGTGAAGGCCCGCTACGGCAGCGTCGTCATCGACCTGCGCTCGCCCTGGATCGAGGGTGAGCAGGAGATCGTGGTGAACGCCGACCTCGACCACGCCATGGTCAAGCTGCTGGTCCCCGAGGACGCGGTCATCGACGCCTCCGGCCTGGACTGGACCGGCCGCGGCAAGGTGAAGGACATGTCCCGCCCGCAGGATGCCGCCGGTCGCGTCATCCGTCTGGTCGGCAGCAGCACCAAGAGCGAGTTCCGGATTCACCGCGGCGGCATCGCGGTCCTGTCGGCGCTGTTCAGCCGCGAGTTCTTCGAGGACGCCAAGCAGGCCCGCAAGGAGGGGCGTACCCCGACCCTGCTCGACCCGGCCAACGCCCCGCGCTGATCGCCCGCCGAAACCGGCATCGGCCGGCGGCGGCTGCAAACGCCGTCGGCCGCAACCAGCCCGAATGACGAACCAATGGCCTGTCCAGCTAGTCAGTTTGACTAGCTGGACAGGCCATTGTTGTCTGGATCACACTCCGGTGCTTGCATCGAGTCATGTTCACGGAGGCTCAGCTGTATTCGCCGGTCACCAAAGGGGCCGACGGCGATGTGACGGTGCACTTGAGCGACGAGCATCCGGGTGTGCACGATCTCGCCTACCGGGCCCGTCGCAATGCGATCGCCGCGAAGGCGCTCGAATACCGGCCGGGGGAACCGGTCCCCCACGTCGACTACACCGACGAGGAGCAGGGGGTCTGGCGGATCGTCTCCGCCGAATTGGCCCGCAAGCGCGAACGGTACGCGTGCCGCGAGGTGATCGATGCCGCACAGCGGCTGGCACTACCGTCGGATCACATTCCACAGCTGGATGAGGTCTCCGCGAAACTGGTGCCGCTCACCGGATTCCGCTACGCACCCGCCGCAGGGCTGGTGCCGTTGCGGGACTTCTTCGGCTCGTTCGCCGACCGGACGTTCCACTCCACCCAGTACATTCGCCATCACTCCGCCCCGCTCTACACCCCCGAGCCGGATGCCGTCCACGAAATCCTCGGGCACGCAAATCAATTGGCCAGTCCGCGCTTCGCCGCCGTCTACGAGACGGTCGGCGCGGCGGTGGCCCGGCTCGAGACGGCGCGGGCGCTGAAGTTCCTGGCCGACGTGTTCTGGTTCTCGATGGAGTTCGGCGTTCTGCGCGAGCACGGCGAAATCCGTTGCTACGGCGCTGGATTGCTGTCCTCGTTCGGCGAGATCGAGGAGTTCCGCGCGGCCGAGTTGCGCCCCTTGGACATTCACGCCATGGGGACCATCGCCTACGACATCACCCACTACCAGCCGATTCTCTACTGCGCCGAATCCGTCAGCGAGATCGAGGATGTCGTGGGCGGCTTCTTCGAGACCATGACCGACGACACCGTGACGCGACTGGTGAGCGTGAAACAGGTCTAGAGGGGCATCCCGGCTTCGAGGAATTCGATGACCCGGATGATCTGGTCCGGCCCGAACGTCTCGTAGTCGATGAAGCTCAGCATCGCGCCGCTCAATGCCCCGGCGAAGATGCGCACCTCGAAATCGCCGGGCGATCGGCCGGTTCGGCGGGCGACCAGTTCGGCGATCAGTTCGTTGCTGCGCTCGAGTTCCCGCGCGACCGCACCCCGCAGTTCCGGAACCGAGGACAACAGGCGCACCCGCTGCTTCTCGAACTCCCGGTCCTCGGGGTCGAGCTCGGCGAACGACTCCACGGTGGCCTTGCGGAAGGCCGCCAGCACGGACAGCTCGGCGGGCTGGGATTCGAAGGACGCGATCATGAACGGGTCCAGATCGTCGGCCGTGGCGACCTGTTCCTTGGACGGGAAGTAGCGGAAGAAGGTGCTGGGCGAGATGTCGGCGGCGGCGGCGATCTGCTCGACCGTGGTCTCGGTGTAGCCCTGTTCCCGGAACAGCCGGAACGCCTCCATCCGAATGGTGCGGCGGGTGCGTTCCTTCTTGCGTTCACGCAGGCCGCCCCCGGCCACGGTCTTCACCGGGGCCGGGGGCGGTGCGGAGGCAGTCTCAGCCGACATGGACCGATTGTCCCGCATCGACATCGAGAACTTCGGCAGACTCCTTGCCACGGATCACGAAGGCCGCCAGGATCGCGGCGACCGCGCAGATCGCGGCGCACACCCAGAGCATGGCGCTCATGCCGTCCATGAAGGCCGACTGCACGTGGCCCAGCAGCACCTGGTCGCCGAGCTTGCGGGCCACGCCGACACCGGCATTCACGCCGTCGGAGATGGGCGCGCGATTCAATTCGCCGAGGCTGGAGCGGTATTGGGTGGACAGGACGGTGCCGAGGATGGCGACGCCGATGGTGCCGCCCGCCTGCCGCAGTGCTTGCAGCAGCGCCGAGCCGGAGCCCGCCCGCGCGGGGTCGAGGTCGTTCATGGCCGCGCTCATGGCCGCGGGCATGACGAATCCCATTCCCGCGCCGATCAGGACGAGCGCTCCGGCAGCCAGTCCGTAGCCGCTGTCCACACTGATCACGGCACCCAGCCCGATGCCTGCGGCGAGCAGCACGAAGCCGGTCACCACCGCCACGCGCATCCCGAACTTCGGCAGTACCTTGTCGACCAGCCGGGTGCCGATCAGGAGTCCGCCGATCATGGGCAACAGGCGCACACCACTGCCCAGCGTGTTCACGCCGAGGACGGCCTGGAAGTACTGCGGCATGGTGAAGAAGAGGCCGAACATCGCGAAGTTCGCCAGCACCAGGAACACGGTGCCCCAACGGAATCCGGACTCACCGAACAGCGCGAGATCGACCAGCGGGTGCGCCGTGCGGCGCTGCCGGAGCACGAATGCCGCGCCCAGTACCACGCCCGCCGCGATAGCGGTCCAGGCCACGGGATCACCCCAGCCCTCCTGGCCACAGCGGATGAAACCGTAAGTGATGCCGAGCATTCCGGCTGCCGACAACACCGCACCCGGCAGGTCGATGCCGAAGGTGCTGCCGCTCTTGGATTCCGGCACCAGCGCGGCCACCGCGCTCGCGCCGACGATCACCAGCGGCACATTGAGCAGGAAGACCGAACCCCACCAGTAGTGCTGCAGCAGCCAGCCGCCCACGATCGGGCCGAGCGGCAGGCCGATGGCGGTGGAGGTGACCCAGATGGTCATCGCACGCTGCCGGTCACCCGCTTCCGGGAAGAGGGAGGGCAGCACCGCCATGGACAGCGGCATCATGACGGCCGCGGCCAGACCGAGCACCACGCGTGCCGCGATGAGCTCGCCGGAGGTAGTGGCGAAGGCGCAGGCCGCGGATGCGACGCCGAACAGCAGCAGCGCCGCGAGCAGGAACTTCTTGCGTCCGTAGCGGTCGCCCAGCGCGCCGGCCGGGAGCATGAAGGCGGCGAGGGCCAGGGTGTAGGCGCTGCTGAACCACTGCAGCGCGGAGGTATCGGCGTGCAGGTCGACCGAGAGGGTGGGCAGCGCGACGGTGAGCACGGTGACATCGAGACCGATGGTCAGCATTGCGACCGCCAGGGCTCCCAGCGCCAGCCAGCGGCGCACTCCCTGAGCTTCCATGACAGATCCAATCATTTGAGTGTTACTCGATAATGAGAGAGTCTCTCATTTCATAGAGACTGTCAATTCTTGTCATGTCATGGGCTCGGGACGGGTCTTGTCATGGGCTCGAGACAGCGCGAATGGGGTGTGTCACCATTCCGACTTCTGGTACTGGAGTCCCAGATGCTTGTCGCGACATGAAGATGTCGTACTGATACCGTCGTGCGGTCCGTTTTGAGATCTTCGACCCCCCAACGGGTCTGGACAGGTGAGGCACGAAATGACCGACCAAGCAACCGAATCCGTCGCCGAGACCCCGCTGCATCTGCAGGGACGCGACGCCGTCATCGCCGCCGCGGCTCCCGAGGACTGGCGCGAGGGCGCCCCCGACTACCACCTGAGCAAGGAAGTCATCCCGGTCGAGCGCTCCACCCAGCACGCGCCGGATTCCTTGGAGCACATCGTCGAAGAGCTCGTGAAGGTCTTCGAGATGGAGGTCTCGCACAAGAAGGATCCGGCCAAGTGGGTCTCGGTCGTGGCCGAGCACTACCGCGGCCAGGTCAACGGCGGCCAGTGGCAGGACGCCGAGGAGTTCGCGCGCATCGGGTCCTACAACATCCTGATCGGCGAGAACCCCTTCTACGACGTGCAGGGTGAGGACTTCGAGTCCTCGCACCACATCTTCCACACCGCGTTCCCGGGCGGCTTCTTCTGGGAGGTGACCGAGGTGCTGGCCGGCCCGCCGACCGTCACCTTCAAGTGGCGGCACTGGGGTCGCTACGAGGGTGAGTACAAGGGCCACCAGCCCACCGGCGAGCTCATCGAGATGACCGGCATCACCATTGCCAAGGTCTCCGAGGACCTGCGCATCCTCGAACTCGAGCACTTCTACGACAACAACAAGCTGCTCGGCCCGCTCGCCCACGGCTGCCCGGTCAACCACACCGCGAACTAGCCTGCGCGACAGCGTCTTTCACTTCGGCGAGCCCCTGATCACACTGCCCACGCGATCGGGGGCTCACTCGCATCCACCCTGCGCGGCGACACGACCACAGCATTCCTGTGAACCATCGCGCGCCCGGGTGACCGGTCGGCGTTAAAGTCGGGCGCGATGAGTATCCGCAGGTATCCGCACCGCACCGCCGCGATGGCGGCCGCCGTCCTCGCCGCTGTGGCCGGGCTCGCCTTCGCGCCGCTGCCGGGTCTCGCGACGGCCCAACCGTCCACGACGACAACGCCGTTCACGACGCCCAATACCGACAGCTGCCCGAACAAGACGTCCCCGCCGCCGCCCATCGACACCTCCGAGGTGCCCGAACCCGGGCAGACGGCCCCGGCGGCGCTGCCCATTCCGAGCAGCCCGGTCGGCGGCAAGCAGCTGGGCGGTTGCGGGGTGATCCTGCCCTCGGGCGCGGGAGCGCTGCCCGAGGGCATCTCGGCCACGGCCTGGGAGGTGGCCGATCTCGACACCGGGAAGGTGATCGCGGCCAAGGATCCGCACGGCCGCTACCGGCCCGCCTCCACCATCAAGGTGCTGCTGGCCTCGGTGGCGATTCCGGCGCTGGATCTGAACAAGACCGTGGTCGGCACCCAGGACGACGCCAATGCCGACGGCACCCGGGTGGGCATCGGGGCGGGCGGGCACTACACCAACAAGCAGCTGTTCCAGGCCCTGATCATGGCCTCGGGAAACGATGCCGCGCATGCCATCGCGGCGCAGCTGGGCGGGGACGACGCGACCGTCGGGAAGATGAACGCGCTGGCGAAACAGTTGCAAGCGTTGGACACCCGGGCCGCCACCCCGTCGGGCCTGGACGGGCCGGGCATGAGCATCTCGGCCTTCGATCTGGCGCTACTGTTCCGGCACGCCATGACGCTGCCGCTGTTCGCGGAGCTGATCCACACCGAGCAGGTGGATTTCCCCGGCTTCCCGGCCGATCCGAAAAACCCTGACGACAAGGATCATCCGGGCTTCCCGATCGCCAACGACAACCATCTGCTCTACGAGTACGACGGCGCGATCGGCGGCAAGACCGGCTATACCGACGACGCCCGGCAGACCTTCGTTGCCGCCGCCGAACGCAACGGTCATCGCTACGTGGTGACGTTGCTGAAGGCGGATGTGCGCCCGTTCCGTCCGTGGGAGCAGGCCGCCAAACTCCTCGACTATTCCTTCGCGCTGCCCAGCGGCGCGAACGTGGGCAGCATGCCCGACGAGAATTCGAAGACGCCGAATTCCTCGGTGGCCCTGGCGAGTCCACCGGCCACCGACGACGCCGTGCCCGGAGGTGACCTGCGCGGCGATCAGGCCACCGGAAACAATCACACGCTACGCATGGTCCTCATCGTCGGTGGCGTGATCCTGGTCGTGGTGCTGCTGCTGGCCGCGCGCCGGATGAGCCGCCGCCGCTGAGGTCAGCGGCGGCGCAGGGTCGAAAGCGCGGTCGCCGCAAGGGCTCCCGCACCGAACAGGGCCGCACCCGTAGCGGTCGAGAGCCCGCCGATGGCCGCGCGTGGCCGGATGACGGCCGGGGCGGGCGGCGGGATGTCGGCGGGCACATCGTTTTCCGAGGCGGTGGCGGCCCAGGCGGTGGCGAACAGGATGATCCGCGCGGTGAAGTAGCTGAAGACCATCAGGCCGATGATGGGTCCGAAGACCGCGCCCGCCGGGCCGTTGACGACCGTTTTCAGGATGACCGAGGCGAGTTGCTTGAACGCCTCGAAGATCACCGCGGCGATGAGTGCGGCTTTGGCTGCGCTGCGGAAGGTGACCGGATGCCGTGGCATGCGGGCGATGATCCACACGAACACCGCCCAGTTGGCCAGGATGGCCAGCACCAGGGATGCGATGGTGAGCAGGATCTGCACCCAGCTCGCCTCATGGATGTGCAGCCGCTTCAGCAGCGTGTTGATCAGCCCGCTGGAGGCCAGCACCGACAGTCCGATGGAGACGTTGAACGCCACGAACAGTCCGACCAGTGCCAGCAGGTCGGAAGCCTTGGATACGAACCAGTTCCGTGGTTTGAACGGCTGGTCCCACTGCTCGGTGAGCGCGGCACGCAGGTTGGCGATCCAGCCCAGTCCGGCGTACAGACCGGTCGCCAGACCGATGCTGCCGACCCCCGCACGCGACGACACCGCCTTGTGGATCAGATCATTGATGGAGCTGCCCGCCGCGCCCGGAATGTTCTCCACGATCTTGTTCTGAATATCGGTGAGCAGCTGCGGATTCCGCGACAGCACGAACCCCGCCACCGCGAAACCCACCATCAGCAGCGGAAACAGCGACAGCACCGTGAAATACGTGATGCCCGCGGCGTAGTAGTCACCGCGCTGCCGCTGGTAGCGTCCGCCCGCGCGGACCACATGATCCAGCCAGGGCCGCCGCTGGATCTGCCGTTCGATCCACGCCTTGACGTTCCCGACAACCTTCCCGAACACCGCCCACCTCCGCCACCGTGCGCGGCGGACGGCCGGAGTCAGCGGGCCAGGAAGCCCACCCGGTCGTACACCTGCGCGAGAGTCCGCCCGGCGACCTCCCGTGCCCGCTCCGCGCCGGTGGCCAGGATACGGTCCAGTTCGCCCTGGTCAGACATGTATTCTTCCACCTTCGTCCGCAACGGTGTCACGAACTCCACGAGTGCGTCCGCCGTGTCCGACTTGAGGTCACCGTATCCCTTACCGGCGTAATCCTGTTCGAGCGTGACGATCGGGGTGTCGGTGAGCGAGCTGAGGATGACCAGCAGATTGCTGATGCCCGCCTTGGTCTCCGGGTCGTAGCGGATCTCGCGCTCGGTGTCGGTGACCGCGGAACGGATCTTCTTGGCCGAGACCTTGGGATCGTCGAGCAGGTTGAGCAGGCCCGCGGCGGTGGTGGCCGACTTGCTCATCTTCGAGGTGGGATCCTGCAGGTCGTAGATCTTGGCGGTGCCGGTCACGATGTGCGGCTCGGGCACCACGAAGGTCTTCTTGTAGCGAGTGTTGAAGCGCTGCGCCAGGTTTCGGGTCAGCTCCAGGTGCTGGCGCTGATCCTCGCCGACCGGCACCAACTGGGCGCGGTAGAGCAGGATGTCGGCGGCCATCAGCACCGGGTAGGTGAACAGGCCGACGGTCGCGTTGTCCGCGCCCTGCTTCACCGACTTGTCCTTGAACTGGGTCATCCGCCCGGCCTCGCCGAAGCCGGTGATGCAGTTCAGCACCCACGCCAGCTCGGCGTGCTCGGGGACCTGCGACTGCACGAACAGCGTCGACTTCTTGGGATCGACCCCCAGAGCGAGCAGCTGCGCCGCCGAAATCTTGGTCCGCTTGCGCAGCTCCTTCGGGTCCTGCGCCACCGTGATGGCATGCAGGTCCGGAATGAAGTAGAAGGCGTCGAATTCGTCCTGCAGCCGCACCCAATACTGCAGCGCGCCAAGGTAGTTGCCGAGGTGGAAGGAATCGCTGGTGGGCTGGATTCCGGACAGTACCCGCTGCTTACGCTCAGCAGTCGCTTCAGGACTCGACATGCCTCGATCTTCGCATGTCGGCTAAGCCGAATTTCTGGCCACCCAGTTGCGCGGATCGACCCCCGGCATGCTGGTGCGGCCGGAGCCGACGAGCTGTTGTTCACGGCGGGTGACCAGCTTGTAGAGGGGGTAGCTGGGGCCGGTCATGGGGGTCGCGAAGGGGTTGCCGACCAGGGGCGGGGAGACATGGGCGGTGCGGATGGCACGGGACAGGGCGCGGTAGGCCGCTTCCTCGCGCAGACTCCAGCGCAGCTCGTACATGTCGCGGATGCGGCGCGGCAGGCTGCCCTGGACCAGCAGGTTGAAACCGGACATGGCCTGCTGCACGGGCATCGGGAGGGGGTGGGCGATGCGCTGGCCCATGAGGTACGAGCCGACCAGTTTGGCCTCGTCGGTGAGGAAGGGCTCGTCGGAGGCCAGGTAACCGTCGAAGTAATCGCGGAATTCGCGGTAGGTATAGGGCGCGGCGCTGCGCGGCATGCCGAACAGCTCACCCCAGCGCACATAGTCCTGGTAGAGGCCCTCGCGTTCGGTCGGGGTCAGACGGCGGACCAGCAGATCGTGCATCACCTCGGCCGAGTCGAAGGTGAAGGCCATGGTCATGAACATCAACTGCGGGTCGTCGGCGGAGTAGTGGGTGCCGGCCGGATTGGCCATGCCCGCGCCCTCGGGCAGCACACCCTCGACCGGGGCGTGCCGCTTGCGCGTGAAAGCCCGTGCGCGATCGGCCTCCTCGCGGGTGCCCAGGGAGACGGCCTCGAACAGGCGGCCGGTCAGGGCGAGACGGGTGTAGGGGGTGGTCCGGTGCTGGGTGTTCTCGGCGGTGCCGACGTAGAGCAGCGGATGGACCGCGCCGATGACCAGGGCCCGCTGCCCGTAGGTCAGGCCGACCGCGCGCCGACGCATGACGCGTCTGATCATCGAGTCGTCGGAGAAATAACCGCTCTGAGCCGCACGTGCAGGCACCGTTGCCTCCTCATACTGTGATGCGAAGCACCGCATCTGGAAACAGAGTCCCCCAGATCCCGGATTCTGGCAAGGTCTACTGCCAGAATCGCTGCCGTGCCAGAATCGGTTCGTGACCGGCCAACGGACCTACGGTGGAATCTCCGCGGACGAGCGCCGCACCCAGCGCCGCACCGCCCTGCTCGACACCGCCCTCGACATCCTCGGCACCCAGGGCATCGACAAGCTCACCGTCTCCGCCCTGTGCTCGGGCGCGGGCCTCAACGAGCGCTACTACTACGAAAACTTCGACGGCCGCGACGCCGTGCTCTCGGCCCTCTTCGACGCCATCGCCGAGGAACTGGCCGCCGTCCTGCTCGCCGCGGTGCACACCGCCCCCGACGACCCGCGCGCCAAGGCCCACGCCGCCATCACCGCGGGCATCGGCGTGCTCACCGACGACCCCCGCAAGGCCCGGGTCGCCCTACTGGTCAGCACCTCGACCCCCGAATTACGCACCCGCACCACGCATACCATCAAGGCCTTCGCGAATCTCGTTGCCGCCGAAGGCATCGACTTCTACGGCCTCACCGAGGCCGACCCGACCCCGGTAATCGGCTTCCGCGCAACGTATCTCGTGGGTGGCCTGGTCCAAACCCTGAGCGCCTGGCTGGAAGGCGACCTCCCGATGACCCGCGATGAACTCATCGCCGCGACCACGGACGTCTTCGTGCTGCTGGGTGAGGATCTGGCGCGGCAGATCCGGCGCTGAGCCGGGACCTCAGCGCGCGAACGCGACCACGGCCGCACCGTCGCCCTCGGCGGATTCCACAGAGCAGTAACCGTCCCCGACGGCGAAGGGCACCTCGGACCCGGCCTTGTCCGGAATCTCTTGCATCCAGCGAACTTTGCCGGTGTGCGCCTCGATCGCGCGCAAGGTTTTGTCGGCCAGCAGATAGCAGATACCGTCCGCGGCGTATCCGCCCGCCTTGCCCGCCCGGCCGCCGTCGGAGACGCCCAGGCTCCACAGCGGAGCGGCATCCCCGCCGGGACGCATGGCGTGCAGCTTGTCACCGTCAGACAGGTAGTAGACGTCCCCGCCGCCGAAGAGCACGTCGGTCGGATAGGGCAGGGCGGGTGTGGTCCACAGGGCCGCACCGGTTTTCGGGTCCAGTCCCGAGACCGTGTGGAGGCCGTCGGTGGCCAGCACGGCCCCGTCCACCAGACCGGATCCGATGGTGGTGCCGGAGATGCCGGGGTCGCCCGCGCGGGACCATACGGTCGCGCCGGTGCCCGGATCGAAGGCGGCGATCTCGCCACCGCCGGCGGTACCGCGGCTGTAGAGCAACCCGCCGTCGGGCACCACGAGTCCGTCGGCCGGGCAGGGCACCCGCCAGCGCACACTCTCGGCGCGCAGATCGACGGCCCATATTTCACGTCCGCCCTGGTCGTGGTCGGCGGCGATCAGGTACAGCACCCCGTCCCTGATCCCGAACGCTCCGACGAGGGCGGCACCGTCGGGCGCGTCGAAGGACCATTTCCGCTGCCCCGTGGCCAGATCCACCGCGACGGCCCGGTTCACGGCATCGGGTCCCGTCTCGCAGACTACGAGCGCATCACTCCAGAAACAGGCTCCCGTCGCGATTCCCGGCGTGCTGAACGGCGCTCGCCACAGCTCCCGCCCGCTCGTGTCGTCGAGTCCCGCGAGCCCCGTCTCGGATTCGACCACGACCCGGCCGGTCGCGGCCCGCAGCCCCCGCACGCGACCGTCCGTCTGGTACTTCCACGCGATGGTTCCCGCCGCGGCCGTCACCACCGCCGACCGCGATACGGCGCAACCCGCGGCTCCCGCCGCGATGAGAATCGCCCCGCCCCGCAACACTTTTCGACGATCGATCAACGCCTACCCCACTCACTGGACACACTGTCGCCGACTATAGGGGTAAGCGGCCTCTCTCAAATACGAAACCGCCCGGCCTTTTCGGATCGAAAAGGCCGGGCGGTCTACGGAACTGCGACTAGCTGGTGGCGCCGGTCTTCGGGTCGAGCGCCAGCGTGGGCTGCGCGGCGGCCTTGAAGTCGAACAGGGCGTCGAGCGTGCCCGCCTTGTCGTCGAAGGAGTCGTCGCCGATGCGGCCGATCTTCCAGTTGTCCTCGATGAACTTCAGGACCGAAGCCTGGTCGGTGACACCGTGGTCGACGAAGTTGGCCTTCGAGTAGGGCGAGATGACCATCAGCGGCACGCGCTGGCCGTACCCGCAACGACCCTGGTACTTGGCCGGATTCGCCTTGGCGTCACCACAGGTGCCGGGCGAGGTGTAGCCGTCCTGCTCGGAGGCGGAGTTCATGACCAGCTTCGGGGCCTGGTGGTCGTACCAGCCGTCGGAGTCGTCGTAGGCGATGACGACCGCGGTGTCCTTCCACTCCGGCAGCTTCTGCAGGTGGTTGATCGAGTCCACCAGGAACTGCTGCTCGTCCAGCGGGTCGGAGTAGGCGGCGTGGCCGTCCTGGTAGCCCGCGGCCTTCAGGTAGCTGACGGCGGGCAGGTTGCCCTTGTCGGCGGCGGCCCAGAAGTCGCTCAGGTCGTACTGGTGGTTGGCCTGATCGGTCTGGCCGATCTTGTCGACCGAGGTCGGCGGCAGGTGGTGCGGGTTGGCCGTCGACTGGAAGTACTGGAACGGCTCGTGGTGGGGGATGTAGTCGCCCTTGGTGTCCCAGCCCTTGTCACCGGTCTTGGCGCCGGTACCGCCCAGTGCAACACCCACATTGTGGGTGGCACCGCAGACGGCCTTGCCGTCCTTGGTGTCGGTGGGCTTGAAGCCGCCCTGGAAGAAGCCCCAGGAGATGTTCTTCTTGTTGAGCAGGTCACCGACATTGGTGCCGGTCATCTGCACGGTGTCGCGGCTGGAGCAGTCGTCGCCGTAGGGCTGCGGGTCGCCGACCACGGTGCCCTGGCCGTTGCCGGCGTTCTCCAGCACGGTGTCGACGGGGAACGGCTGACCCGGCTTCGGCGGCTCCATCTTGGTGACGCCGTGGGTCTGGCCCGCGACCAGGTTCAACGCGCCGACCGTGGACGGACCGAAGGTGGAGGTCCAGGAGTTGTCGCTCATGGCGTAGTGCTGCGCGTAATTCCACAGCGCCGTCACCGAATTGCCGTCGTAGTAGCCCATGACCAGGCCCTGCGGACCGTAGGTCGGCGGCTTGCAGGCCGCGCCCTCGGAGACGTTGGTGTGCTCGACGAACTGGTCCATCTTGCCGCCGTTGAGGGCGAGCTGCTCGTCCTTGTACTCGTGGTCCTGGTCGCAGGTGATCTGCTGGTTCGGACCGCCGAGGCGCACGGGCTGCGCCTTGTTCGGGTTCTTGGTCAGTAGGTCCGGCGTCAGGCCGTTCACGCTCGGCGTGTTCGGCAGCGCGGTGAACTTGGTGCCGTCGGTGTTGGCCGCGTTCGGGTAGGTGCCGAAGTAGTGGTCGAAGGAGACGTTCTCCTGGAAGATCACCACTACGTGCTTGATCGGGGTCGCGGTGTCGGTGTCCGGGGCCGCCTTGTCGGACGACGACGAACAACCGGTGGCGCTCAGCGCGACGAGCGCGGTGAACGCGGCGGCAGCGCGGCTTCGTTTACCGAAGCGACGACGAGCCGAGGCGGACATGGAACCTCCAGGGTCGATCCGGATCGCGTCAGGCCGCGATCACATAGCGAGACCATTGCAGCGGTTATGACCTGTTTGTTCGACCGCAGGTTAACGGGAGTGGAAACTCCGGTGAATCAAGAATTCCGGGATTCGGGGTCCAAAACTAGAGGTATTACCGGCAATCCGGGCGGAGGCGCGTCCTGCAGCACCACCCGGAAGGCCACGTCGCGCTTCGCCCACGCCGCCGCGGCGTCCGCCATGGCCTCCGCGAACCAGCCCCGCTCCCCCGGCTGCTGATCCAGCATCAACGCCGCATTCCGCACGACGATCACGTATCCCTGTGCGCCCCCGACGAATTCATCCAGGTCACGCAGGCATTCGTCGAACGCGTCCTTGTTCTCCCCGAAGTAGTAGGGAAACTGGAACGCCGCCGCGAACTCGTCGAACACCTCCGCGACCGTGCGCATCTTGCGGCCCCGCAGTTCGCGGGAGACGAACCCGTCCGGTATCCGGTAACTGACGCCGGAGAATTCGGCCGCCCCGACCGGCAGTACCCCGAGCACGGGGGCCGCAGCCTTGCGCGCGGCGACATCGGAAGCGGCGGAGAGGAACTGCGACAGCGGCATCGGCTGGGTCATGTCAGCGCATCCTCGTGAAGGTTTTGTAGTGGTCGCCCGTGTAATAGGCCGAACCGTCGCTGCCGGTGATGATGCGTTCGGCGTCGCGGCCCTGGCCGGGCTGCTTGGGATTCACATCCCATTCCTGATAGTTGACGGCCTTGCCGGACGAATCCTTGCGCGGCAGGCTGCCATCCCGGTTGTTCCAGGTGTCGCCGCCGTGCGTGCCGGGCGAGTTGGCCGAGCCGGGCCAGCGCCCGGCGTCGATCTCGACCAGGGTCTTGTAGGCGCGGTCGGGAACCCCGGCCACCTTCGTCGGCGCGACGGACTGATCCACGACGCCGGGCGCGCCCGGCTTCGCGGTGGTCCGGACCGTCGAGGTGGCAACGGCTTTGGCGCCGTTGCTGTCCTTGTGTTCGCTCGCCCTGTTGGCCACGAACGCGACGAGCAGCAGCAGCACCGCGACGCCCAGCGTGAGCCAGGCGCGCGTCTTCTTGGAGACGTTCATCGGTACTGCACCGTCACCGGCGCGTGGTCGGACCAGCGCTCGGCGTAGGTCGCGGCCTTCTCGACCACGGCCTGCTTGGCGCGCCCGGCGATATCGCCGCGCGCCAACTGGTAGTCGATGCGCCATCCGGCGTCGTTGTCGAAGGCGCGGCCGCGGTAGGAGTGCCACGAGTACGGGCCGGGGACACCCGGATTCAGGTCGCGCACCACGTCCCGGTAGCCCGCGGCCAGCATGGACGACACCCAGGCGCGTTCCTGCGGCAGGAATCCCGAGTTCTTGACGTTGCCCTTCCAGTTCTTGATGTCGAGTTCGGTGTGGCCGATATTCCAGTCGCCCATGATCACGAACTCGCCCGGGTGCGCGAGCATGCGCGCGCCGATGGCGTCGAGGAAGCGGTACTTCTCGTCCTGCATGGGGGTGTCGGCTTCGCCGGTGTGGACATAGACGCTGGCTATGGTCAGGTCGTCGAAGTCGGCCTCGACATAGCGGCCCAGGGTGGCGAATTCCTCGACGGGAGACCAGGTTCCGTCTTCGAGGAGGCCGACGCCGACACGCACGGCGTCGGGTTCCTTGCGGGACAGGATGGCCACGCCCGCGCGGCCCTTGAGCCCCGGCTCGGCATGGCTCAGGAACCACCCCGCATCGAGTGCGGGCGCTAGCGCGCTACGCGTTTGCTCATCGGTCGCCCGAGTCTCCTGCAGGCAGACGATATCGGCCTCGGTCGCGGCCAGCCACTCGAGCAGTCCCTTGCCCGACGCGGCACGCACCCCATTGACGTTGCACGTACTGATGATTTTCGCCACTTCACGACCGTACAATGCGGCTTACCGACTCTCTTCACGGACATCGAGGTCCAGGAAGGGGTGACGACGATGACGTCAGGCACCGTTAAGCCCTCCACCCCGCCCGCGCCCCTGCGCGCACTCCACACCGGCTCCGGTGAACCACTGCTCCTGTTGCACGGGTTCATGATGTCCCCGCATTGCTGGGAGCAGGTGGCGCAGCGCATGGCCGGCCATTGCGAAGTGTTCGCTCCGGCCTTCGCCGGACATTGGGGCGGACCCGATTTCGACGGCTGGTATCTCGATATCAGCGCCCTTGCCGACCGCGTCGAGGACCAGCTCGACGAGATGGGCTGGCGCACCTGCCATATCGCGGGCAATTCGCTCGGTGGCTGGGTGGGCTTCGAACTGGCGCGGCGCGGCCGGGCCCGCACGCTGACAGCGATCGCTCCGGCCGGTGGCTGGCAAACCCCCTCCACGCAGCAGTTGCGGATCGGGTTGAAGTTCCTGTCGCTGGTGCCGTTGGTGGAGATCGGCAAGCATCTGCCGCATGCGGTCGCCTACAGCGCACTGGCCCGGCAGGCGGTGGCGATGCTGCTGACCAAACACACCTCGGCGGCCTCGCGCGCGGGCATCGAAGCAGCCATCACCTCGGCCATGCACTGCAAGGCCATGCTGCCGATGCTGGTGAGCGGCCTGCGCTTCCCGGCACTCGAGGACCTCTCGACGCTGCGCACGCCGGTGCGGCTGCTCATGTGCGAGAACGACCGCGTCATCCCGAACCGGGTCTACGCCCGCCGATTCCTGGAGGAACTCCCGGAATCAGCGGACCGCATCCTGGTGCACGACGTGGGTCACGTCCCCATGCTCGAGGCCCCCGACCGCATCGCGACGCTGATCGCCGAGCACGTCTACGCCTCCCGCACCCGCCTGCGCGCGGTCTGACGGGTCAGCTCGGCGGAGGCGGTGGGGTCGGAGCGCCGGACGGGACCGGAATCTTCGGGAACTCCAGGGAGTTCGGCCGGGCGACGGCCTCCGTCACCGCCTCGGTCCGGGTGACGCCCAGCGCACGGTCGCGGGCCGCGCCCGGATCCCAGCCGGTGGCAACGACTTTGGTCTGCACCACGATGGCGATCAGCAGGATCACCACGCCGATGGCGAGCGATGCCAGCACCGCGCCCGCACCGCCGAGTTTGGCGGCGGTGCCGATCGCGGTGCCGAACCAGCCGAAGTCGGCGTCACCGAAGGTGGTGTTCTCCTCGCCGAAGGGGCCCAGCACCTTCAGCAGGATGGCGGGCAGGAAGGTGATGAGGCAGCCGTTGACGAACGCGCCGCACACCGCGCCGCGGCGACCGCCGGTGGCATTGCCGTAGACGCCGGCCGCACCGCCGGTGAAGAAGTGCGGTACCAGACCGGGCAGCACCAGCGCCCAGCCGAAGAGCGGGTTGAAGATCCAGCTCAGCAGGCCCAGGCTGACCAGGCCGCCGACGAAACTGCTGATGAAGCCGAGCAGCACGGCGTTCTGCGCGTACGGGAACACGATCGGGGCGTCCAGCGCCGGAATCGCCCCGGGCACAACCTTTTCCGCGATGCCCTGGAAGGCGGGCACCAGCTCGCCGAGGATGGTGCGGACACCGAAGAGGATGACCGCCACCGCGATTCCGAAGGCCAGACCCTGCCCGACACCCTTCATCAGATAGTTGCCGACGTTCGTCGCGCCATTGTCGAAGGCTTTGAATGCCGTGTCCTGTCCCGCACGCGCCAGGTAGGCCAGCGCCAGCACCAGATACAGCAGCACCATCGACAGCGCGGTCGCCACCATCGAATCCCGCAGGAAGCGCAGCCCTTCCGGCAGATCCATCTCCTCGGTGCTGCGGCTGCGCTTGCCGACCAGCTGCCCGGTCGCGCCCGCCGCGATATAGCCCGCGGTGCCGAAATGCCCGATGGCCACCTCGTCGCCGCCGGTGATCCGCCGCGTATACGCCTGCGCCAGCGCCGGGAACGACACCATCACGATGCCCAGCAGAATGCCGCCCGCGACCACCACCACCGGCGTGGACAGGCCCGCCACCGCCAGCACCATGGTGAGCAGGGTGGCCATGAACAGCATGTGGTGGCCGGTGAGGAAGACGTAGCGCAGCGGCGTGAACCTGGCCAGCACCAGGCTGATCGCGAAGCCGAGGATCATCAGCCAGGTCACCTGCGCGCCATACTCTTTCTGCGCGATGGCGACGATGGCCTCGTTGGTGGGGATGACACCGTGCGCGCCCAGCGCACCCTGGATCATCACGCCGAGCGGTTTCAGCGATTCCACCACCAGTCCCGCGCCCGCGCCGATGAGCAGGAACCCCAGCGTCGCCTTGATGGCACTGCCCGCCACCTGCCCCGCCGATTTGCGCAGCGCGATCAGGCCGACGGCGGTGATGATGCCGATCAGATAGGCGGGCTGACTGAGGATTTCGTTGACGACGAACTGGGCGATGGCCAGTACGACATTCATGCTGCCCGCCTTCCTAGACGTCGAAGAGTTCGCGCAGAGCGTGGTCGACTTCGCCCGCGCTGGTGAAGTTTTCGATCACGCGCACCGGAATGCTCAGATCACCAAGAGTTTTGGCGATCTCGCCGGAGGTGAGGACGGCGACGGCCTCGCCCGCCTTGCCCTTCGCGGAGATGGTGTCGGTGGCCTCGACGGTGATGTACGGCGACCAATGCCAGCGGTCGAGCACGGATTCGAGGGTGCTCTTGAGGAACAGGCTGGTGCCGACGCCGTTGCCACAGACGGTGAGAATCTTCAGCGGGCCGGAGCGTGGGCGGCCGGTCGGTACGGCGGAAACCTTTGCTGGGGCCTGCTTTTCGGACTTGCCCGCCGCGATGGCAGACTCGTCCAGCAGCAGGGCACGCAGCTGACGCGGCGTCTGTACGGCACGCAGCACTTCCTCCGCGCCCGGCTCCAGCAGCACCTTGGCGAGCGCCGCCATGGCGTCGGTGTGCACTTCCGAGTCGGCGGCGGCCAATGCCACCACCAGATCGACCGGGTCGTTGGGGCTGTCGAACTCCACCGGCTTGTCCAGCCGCACCCACGACATTCCGGTGCGGTGCACCGCCGGTGACGGCCGGGCGTGCGCGAAGGCGAAGCCCGGCGCGATGACGATGTAGGGCCCGTTCTCCTCGACATTGCCGATCATTTCCGAGGTGTACTCGGGCGTCGTCACGCCGGTGGCGACCAGCAAATCACCGGCGACGCGTATCGCCGCCCGCCAGTCGTCGGCGTGACCGTGCAGCTCGATCGCTTCCGCAGGGAGCAAGTCCACCAGCGAGGTCATGCCTGGATCCTCGCACGAATCAGCAATCGGCAAATATCCGGCACACCGGACGGTCATCCGACTTCCCGGTCCGCTCCGAATCACTCACGGCCTCGGGCACACCCGGCGTTACCGGGAACGGCGCGCCGGAAGACGTTCTCTTACATAGGATTACTGCCACAACGGAGTCCCGCGAAAAGGGTGTGTGGAGAATGACGGATCAAACGCAGGTCGACCAGTCCAAGCCCAGCATCGCTCGCGTGTACGACTATCTCCTGGGCGGCAAGGACAACTACGCCGTCGACCGGGAGATCGGGGACTTCTTCATCAAGGACCTGCCCGGTTCGGTGGATATCGCCTACGCCAACCGCAATTGCCTCGTCCGCGCCGTCGGCGAGATCTCCCGCAGCGGCATCAACCAGTTCATCGACATCGGCAGCGGCCTGCCCACCGCCGACAATGTGCACCAGGTCGCGCAGCGGCACCTGGACGACCCGCACGTGGTCTACGTCGACAACGACCCGATCGTGCTGGCCCACGGCCGCGCCCTGCTCGAGACCGACAAGCACACCACCGTCATCCAGGCCGATCTGCGCGACTCCGACGCCATCCGCAATCATCCGGAAGTGGCCCGCCTCATCGACTTCCGCCGGCCGGTGGCCGTCATCTTCAGCGCCATCCTGCATCACCTCAACAATGACGAGAAGCCCGAACAGGTGGTCCGCTTCTGGGCCGACCAGATCCCGTCCGGCAGCATGCTCTACATCTCCCACTTCCGCTCCGGCTTCAACGAGGAAACCCGCGTCGCCGAGCAGAAACTCCAGTCCACCTTCGGACGCGGCCGCTGGCGCACCGACGAGGAAATCCTCACCCTCTTCGGCGACCTCGAAATCCTCGAACCCGGTCTCGTCCCCTGCTCCCTCTGGCGTCCCGAACCCACCGCCGACGGCGTCCCTCGCATCGGCAGCGACCACCACGACCTGAGCGTCTGGGAGCAACTCATCTCCGCCGCCCTGTCCCGCAAGCCGTAGGCATGTGGGCTGGGCCGCCGGCTATTTCAGGTTGACGACGCAGAGGACGGCGTCGGGGGCCTCGTAGTAGCCGTCGGCGCGGCTCTGGGCGCACAACGCGATGCCGTCGGCACCGTGGGGGATGCGGGAGACGACTTTCGAACGGGCGCTCGGGTCCGAACAGGAGACCTTCTTCAGGCTGTTGCCGGTGGTGCTGCCGTAAGTCGGGACCTGGTTGAAGCAGTCGCTGACGCCCGCACTCTTCGGATCGGTCTTGTCGCCCTGGACGATCGCGTAGCTGATCGCACCGATGGCAACGATCGGGACGAGGAGGAAGACGATGGCCGGGCGACGGTAGAGCGGTTTACCCGGATTCAGGGGTGTGCCCGGTGCGCCGGGAATGGGGGGCGAAAGGGCGAGTACGCGGCGGCGTTCCGGCAGGTTGGTCAGCATGATGATGCCGTTGAGGAACAAGGACCACGGACTCCACCAGCCTTGCCAGAGGCTGCGGACGGTGGCGGCGCGGTAGGCGGCGAGGCCGCAGTCGCGGCAGTAGGGGCCGGGGTGGGACACGAATCGCATGAACATCAGGACGCCTACGTGGCGGCGGAAACTCACGTTGGCGGCGGGCGTGGATCCACAATGGCGGCAGTAGATACCGTTCGCGGCCGACTGATCCGCTACCACCGCACGGGGATTCACCGTGACGACGAGGCTGCGCAGCATGGTGTCGAGACCGTCGAGCGAGCTGCCGAGTACCTCGTCCTGGATATGGCGCAGGAGTTGGGCGCGGTCGAGACCGGCGGCGAGAACCTGTGCGGCGGCGGTGGATTCGTCGGCGATCAGGCCGAGGACCAGGATGCCGACCGGCATCGGCCACTTGCTGTAGCGCTGGGCGAGGCGGCCCGCGATATCGAGGGCGACGGCGCAGCTGTCGGTGACGGGGATCCCCGACCAATCGCTGGAGGTGCCGGAGGCCGGGTCGAGGACGGGTTCGACCGCCAGGGCGTCGGCGTCGCCGGTGTGCAGGAGGATTCGCGACCAACGGCTCGGCTCGTCCGCGCGGATGAGCGCGACCAGCAGATCACGGGTGTCGACCGGATGCGGTGAAACCCGTTCGCCCGCCTCGCGCAAGGCGGCCACGACGGTGGAATGCAGCGGCGCGCCGGT
The DNA here is from genome assembly GCF_042753865.1 of Nocardia sp. NPDC059240. Lineage (NCBI taxonomy): Bacteria > Bacillati > Actinomycetota > Actinomycetes > Mycobacteriales > Nocardiaceae > Nocardia > Nocardia sp. NPDC059240. The sequence continues at coordinate 20,991 of NZ_JBHZAC010000002.1, forward strand.
CAATACGCCCATGGTGGAGCCCCCCCGAGAACAACCCGGCAACGGCCGGTATCCGATACAGCTCGAACATGCTAACCGGACAGCCGAATTCGCGTGACCTGGGGATTCACCGGCGGTAGCCAGGAGTTGTCGAAGCGTCTGGAAATTTCACATTTGGGATTTGAGACTCACAGCGATCATTGAGCCGAATTCACAGTGAGCGGGGTTAATCTCGTCGAGTCAACGGCCGATACGAGCGCTCCCGACCGGACATCGCCCTGTTTCGTGAAAGGACTATTCGTCATGCGTGCTGTTCGATTCGCTGTGCTCGCTGGAGGATTGCTACTCGGCCTGGCCGTGCCCTCCATCGCCTCCGCCGATCCGGTGAGCTGTGGCAATGACCTCAACGGTTGCGCGACCGCCTGTCGTGACACCATCGGCAACCCGAACGTCCGGCTCAATGACTGCGTCATGACCGACTCCGGCTGGACCTGCTCCGCCTGCCTGTACAACTCGGAGACGTAGCAGTCGTGACCGCGGGCCGGATCGGAATCCGGCCCGCAATCCGGGCGCGAACATACACAGTTGTACGTAAGTGTAAGATCCTCACATGACCAGCTCCGCCGTCTCGAAACAGCCGCGCCGCACCCAGGAGCAGCGCAGCACCGAGACGCGTACGCGACTGCTGGACGCCACCATCGAATGCCTCGTCGAATACGGGTACGCCGGTACCACCACACCGCGGGTCGCCGAACGCGCGGGCGTGACCCGGGGCGCGCAGGTGCATCACTTCGGCTCCAAGACCGACCTGGTGGTGGCCGCCGTCAGCCATCTGGCGCAGCGCCGCACCGAGGCCGCCATGAAGGAGATCGCCCGCATGCGCGCGGGCGGCGATCCGCTCGGCAGCGCCCTGGAATTCATGTGGGAGCTGCATCAGGGCCCGCTGTTCATCGCGGCCGTCGAACTGTGGGTGGCGAGTCGGACCGATCGCATGCTGGCCGCCGAGGTGGAGAAGGTCGAGCCCTTCGTCAACAATGCCGTGCTGCTGGCGGTTGCCCAGCTGGTGCCGAACGAGCTCTATCGCAAGAGCGTTCGCGATTTCGCCTACACCGCCATGGATACGCTGCGCGGGATCCTGGTGAGCAACTTCATCTCTCCCGATCCCGAGCGGGCGCACCGACGCTGGCTGCGGGCCTCGGCGCAGCTGCGGCTGGCCGCCGACGCGGGCATGCCGGACATTCGCATCGCCGACTGATCCCGGCCGATACCGACGCGGCTGTATGTGCCGCTGCATCAATCCGACCTCTTGATCTTGTCACTCCTGCCTGGATTCGTCGCACCCTCTTGCCTACTTACATACAGCTTTGTATGTTTGTAAACGCATCACTACGTGAGGAGTTCGATGACGAACAAGGTCTACGTCGTCGGCGTCGGCATGACGAAGTTCGAGAAGCCGGGGCGGCGCAAGAACGAGGACGGCAGTGCCTGGGACTACCCGGACATGGCCCGCGAGTCGGGGACCAAGGCCCTCGCCGATGCCGGAATCGACTACCGCGAGGTCGAGCAGGCCTACGTCGGCTACGTCTACGGTGAATCCACCTCCGGGCAGCGCGCCGTCTACGAGCTGGGCATGACCGGCATCCCGGTGGTCAATGTCAACAACAACTGCTCCACCGGGTCGACCGCGCTCTACCTTGCGGCGCAGGCGATTCGCGGCGGACTGGCCGACTGCACACTGGCCCTGGGCTTCGAGAAGATGCAGCCGGGCTCACTCGGCTCCACCTGGGACGACCGCGAACAGCCGATGGCGCGCCACATCATGGCGCTCGCCGAGATCTCCGAAGTGCTGTTCCCGGTGGCCCCGTGGATGTTCGGCGCGGCCGGTCGCGAGCACATGAAGAAGTACGGCACCACCGCCGAGCACTTCGCAAAGATCGGCTACAAGAACCACAAGCACTCGGTCAACAACCCGTATTCGCAGTTCCAGGACGAGTATTCACTCGAGGACATCCTGGGCTCGCGGATGATCTACGACCCGCTGACCAAGCTGCAGTGCTCGCCGACCTCCGACGGCTCCGGCGCGGTCATCCTCGCCTCCGAGGCGTTCGTCGACCGCCACGACCTGTCGCGACAGGCGGTGGAGATCGTCGGGCAGGCCATGACCACCGACTTCGGATCCACGTTCGACGGGTCCGCCAAGAACCTCATCGGCTACGACATGAATGTCGAAGCCGCGCGGAAGGTCTACGCGCAGGCCGGGCTCGGACCCGAGGACTTCCAGGTCATCGAGCTGCACGACTGCTTCTCCGCCAACGAGCTGCTGACCTACGAGGCGCTCGGACTGGCCGAGGAGGGCGAGGCCGGACACCTCATCGACTCCGGTGCCACCACCTACGGCGGCAAGTGGGTCGTGAACCCGTCCGGCGGGCTCATCTCCAAGGGGCATCCCTTGGGCGCGACGGGTTTGGCGCAGTGCAGCGAGCTCACCTGGCAGCTGCGCGGCACCGCCGCCAAGCGGCAGGTCGACAACGTCACCGCCGCCCTGCAGCACAACATCGGACTCGGCGGCGCGGCCGTCATCACCGCCTACCAGCGCGCCGAGCGCTGAGACTCGACGAGGAGCGAAAAACCATGGGACACATCGAAGCCAGCAAGGATCTCAACGCGACCCCGGACGGGCTGTGGGCGGTCGTCTCCGACCCGCAGACCTGGGACAAGTGGTTCTCCATTCACGAGCGCTGGCTCGAGGAGCCGCCGGCCGTGCTCGCGCCGGGCGCGAAGCTGACCGCCAAGATCGTCATGCTCGGCATGGCCAACAAGATCGAGTGGGTGGTGGAGAGCGTCGAGACCCCGAATCGCCTGGTACTCAGCGGAACCGGCATGGCCGGTGTGAAGGTGCAGTTCTCCTTCGACATCACGCCCGAGGGTGAAGGCAGCAAGTTCTCCGTCTCCGGTGATTTCGAGGGTGCGCTGATCAAGGGCGCGCTGGGCAAGGCGGTGGAGAAGGATGGCCTCACTCAGCTGGACAAAACTCTCGCCGCGCTCGACGGCATCGCCACGGCGGCCTGAAATGACCTCGACCTCAGTCGAATTCGACAAGTCTGGGCTGGACAACTGGTCCGATGAAGAGCCCTTCGAGGTCACCCGGGAACGCATCGCCGAATACGCGGCGGCCACCAACGATCCCATCCCCGCGCACGTGAAAGGCGATGTCGCCCCGCCGATCTTCGCCATCGTGCCGGTCTTCGACGCCATGATGGTGCCGGTGATCGACGTGGCTCCGATGAACATCTTCGGCCGGGTTGTCCACGGGGAGCAGGACTTCCACTTCCATCGGCCGATCCGGCCCGGTGACAAGCTGGTGTCACGGGCCAAGGCCATCGGATTCGAGGGGAAGGACAATGGCTCGACCATCACCATCCTCATCGAAAGCCGGGCCGAGGACGGGGAACTGGTCAACGAGCAGTACCTGACCGCGTTCTTCCGCAATGTCGACGCGGGCGAGCAGGTCGGCGATCACGCCCCGGCGCACCGTTTCGATCCGGCGCTGCTGGAACAGGATCCGCTCGCGGCGGCCACCGCACACGTGGACGACGACCAGACCTTCCGCTACTCCCCGGCCTCGGGCGATCCGGTGCCGCTGCACCTGGACGAGCAGGTGGCCAAGGATGCCGGACTGCCCGGCATCATCGCGCACGGGCTCTGCACCATGGCCATGTCCTCGTGGGGCTTGCTGAATGCCGTCGCGGGCTCGGATGTGGCTCGGCTGCAACGGTATGCGGTGCGCTTCTCGAAACTGGTGTTCCCCGGCGACGACCTGACGACCCAGATCTGGAAGGTCGGCAGCGTGAACGGGGTCACCACCTACGCCTTCCGGACCGTGCGTGGCGAGGACACCGTATTGAGCGACGGTCTCGCCGAAATCGCCGACTGATCAAGAACTTAGGAGATTTCTTATGGGTGCACTCGACGGACGGGTCGCCATCATCACCGGAGCCGGTCGGGGGATCGGTCGCGAACACGCGCTACTTTTCGCGCGTGAGGGCGCGGCAGTTGTGGTCAACGACCTGGGCGGCAGCAATGCCGGTGAGGGCGTGGATACCGGCCCGGCGCACGACGTCGTGAATGAGATCGTCGCCGCAGGGGGGCGCGCGATCGCGAACACCGACAGCGTGACCGACTGGCAGGGCGCGAAAAGCCTGGTGGATCAGGCGGTTTCGGAGTTCGGACGACTGGACGTCGTGGTGAACAACGCAGGCATCCTGCGCGACGCCTTCCTGGCGAGCATGGACGAGTCACAGTGGGACGCCGTCGTGGCCGTGCACCTCAAGGGGCACGCGGCCGTGCTGCGGCACGCGGCCGCCTACTGGAAGGACCAGTCCAAGGCCGGGAATCAGCCCAGCGCCGCGGTCGTCAATACCGCCTCGGCGTCGGGTGTCACGGTCCCGAACGCCGGGCAGGCGAACTACGGTGCGGCCAAGGCCGGTATCGCCGCGCTCACCCTGGTCGCGGCCGACGAGCTGGCCCGCTACGGCGTTCGGGTGAATGCCATCGCGCCGATCGCCCGCACCCGCCTCACCCTGGCGACCCCGGGCATGGGCGAGATGATGGCGGCCGAACAGGCCGGATTGGAAGAAGGCGAGTTCGATGCCTTCAGTCCGGCCAATATCTCCCCGCTGGTGGCGTATCTTGCCACCGAGAAGTGCCCGATCACCGGCAAGGTGTTCGCGGTGCAGGGCGGCGCGATCTCCGAACTGGCGGGGTGGCACGACGTGGCGACCATCGAGACCGAAGGCCCGTGGTCCATCGACGATATCGCCGGGCGACTGCCGTAAACAGGAAGGCGGACAACGATGTTCGAATGGTCCGAGACCGATGAGCTGATCCGCGGGGCGGTGCGCAGCTTCATCGACAAGGAGCTGCGCCCACACCTGGACGCCCTCGACAGCGGGGACATGCTGCCGTACCCGATCATCCGGAAACTCTTCTCCGAGTTCGGTATCGACGCGCTCGGGGCGGAGTCGATCGGCAAACTGCTTGCCAGGCAACGCAAGCGGGAAGAGGCGCTCGCGGCCGGGGAGCCGCTACCGGAGAAGAAGGCGAAGTCCGGCGACGGCGGGCCGTTCTCCGGGCAGGAATCGCTGATGGCGGTGCTGGTCAGCGAACTGTCCGGGGTGTGCATGGGCCTGGTCACCGCCATGGGCGTGAGCATCGGGCTCGGGGCCACCACCATCCTCTCGCGCGGCACGCTGGCACAGAAGGAACGCTGGCTGCCCGACATCGTGACCATGAAAAAGGTTGCGGCGTGGGCGATCACGGAACCGGACTCGGGCTCGGACGCCTTCGGCGGCATGAAGACCTACGTCCGCCGCGACGGCGACGACTACATCCTCAACGGGCAGAAGACCTTCATCACCAATGGCCCCTACGCCGACACCGTCGTCGTCTACGCCAAACTCGACGAGGGCGACGGGGTCGACAAGCGGGACCGCAAGGTGCTGACCTTCGTGCTCGACAAGGGTATGGAGGGCTTCACCCAGGGCAAGCCGTTCAAGAAGATGGGCCTGCACGCCTCACCCACCGGCGAATTGTTCTTCGACAACGTGCGATTGGGCCGCGACCGCCTGCTCGGCGAGACCGAGGTGCACGAGGGTGGCGACGGACGCGAAAGCGCCCGTTCGAGTTTCACCGCCGAACGCATCGGCGTCGCCTTCATGGCCCTGGGCATCGTCAACGAATGCCACCGGCTGTGCGTCGATTACGCCAAGACCCGCAAACTCTGGGGCCAGGAAATCGGCCGCTTCCAACTCGTCCAGCTCAAACTGGCGAGGATGGAAGTAGCCCGAATCAACGTGCAGAACATGGTCTTCAACGCGTTGGAACGCTCGGGCGCGGGTAAGCCCCCCACCCTGGCGGAAGCCTCGGCAATGAAGCTCTACTGCTCCGAAGTGGCCACCGAGGTGGCCATGGACGCCGTCCAACTCTTCGGCGGCAACGGCTACATGTCCGAATATCACGTAGAACAGCTCGCCAGAGACGCCAAGTCCCTCATGATCTACGCAGGCTCCAACGAAATCCAGATCACCCACGTAGCCAAGGGACTGCTCGCCTACTAGGCGAGCACGTGGGGCCGCCACCAGTCGCCGGTGACGGCCCCACACCACCCAGCAAGATCTCTAGGATCGGCGGCTGATGAGGACGGTGCCTGCGAACAGGGCGACGCCGACGACTGCGAGGCCCGCACCTACGGCGGCTGGGGCGGTGTAGCCGAGGCCGGCGGCGATCACCAGGCCGCCGAGCCAGGCGCCTGCCGCGTTGGCGATGTTCAGCGCCGCGTGGTTGAGGGCGGCGGCGAGGGTTTGGGCGTCGTGGGCTACGTCCATGAGGCGGGTTTGCAGGGCGGGGGCCAGGGAGGCGCCGGAGGCGCCGATGAGGAAGGCGCCGATGGCCGCGGTGTACGGGTTGTGGGCTGCCGCAATGTAAGCGGCGAGGATGACCACCATCGACAGCATGGACGCGAAGATGGCGCGGTCCACGCCGCGGTCGGCGAAGACGCCGCCGATGATATTGCCCGCGACCATGCCCAGGCCGAAGAGCATGAGCACCACGGGGACCAGACCGACGGGGAGACCGGCGACGTCGGTGAGGGTGGTGGTGATGTAGGTGTACACGGCGAACATGCCGCCGAAGCCGACCGCGCCGACGAGGAGGGTCAGCAGGACCTGAGGGCGGCGCAGGGCCGTCAGTTCGGTGCGGGGGTCGGTCATGCGGACGCCGTGCAGTTCCGGAACGAAGCGGAAGATGGCGGCGACGGTGGCCAGACCGATGACCGCGACCACGACGAAAGCGTCCCGCCAACCCAAATGCTGGCCCAGCCAGGTGGCGGCGGGAACGCCGACGACGTTGGCGGCGCTCAGGCCCAGCATAACCGCAGCTACCGCCTTCGCTCGCTGACCTACCGGCGCGAGCGAGGCGGCCGCCAGCGAGGCCACACCGAAGTAGGCGCCGTGCGGTAGGCCCGAGACGAAGCGGGCAATGGTCAGGGTCGTGAACGACGGCGCGACCACGCTGGCCGCATTACCCAGGGCAAAGGCCGCCATCAAGGCCATCAGCAGTCGCTTGCGCGGCACCCGGGCGCACAGCGCGGCGATCACCGGAGCGCCGATCACCACGCCCAGCGCGTAGGCGGAAACAATGTGCCCGGCAGTCGGTTCGGAGACCCTCATGGAGGACGCGATATCCGGCAGCAAACCCATGGTGACGAATTCGGTGGTGCCGATCCCGAATCCGCCCAGGGCCAGCGCCAGCATGGCGGGGATGTGCCAGCTGTCGCGCGGAGCCGCGTCGGTCGCCGATTCATCGGTGGCCGCCGCGACGGGACGGCTCATCTCGTCGGGGGTCGATGCTGCGGTGGCGGCGGAGACAGATTCGGGCACAACCAAGCGCAACACAGTGGCGAACCATCCCGATACCGTCCAGTCCGGTGATTTCACTCACCGACCGGCCCGGATCGTCGGCTGGCCCACCCCACGGACCTTCGAAAACGCCCGTGGCGGTCAGGCCGGGGCGTCCAGGATGGCGCGATCGAGATCATCCACGGGCGGGGCGACCGGGAAGTTGCTGCGGAACACACCCTCGAGATCGACGCGGTTCTTGATGGCCTGCAATCGGGTCAGCGCATCGGGCGCGAAGGCATTGGCGGGGGTATCACCGGAATCCAAGTAGGTGAAGGGTTTCCGGCCCGAGGAGTAGAGCGACAGCTCGGTGGCTATCGCCTCGCGACGCTCCAGGACCGCCGCGACATGGTCCAGCGAAGGCGCGGGACCGAGCATCGAGATCAGGAAGGGCTCCTCGATGCCGCCGGCCACCCCGGCATCGGCGGGCGGGCGGGTCAGCGCGCCGCCGAGGTGACGGATCTGGACCAGGGCCAGCGGATACACCGAACCGTTCGGGGTCGCGGCGGCGAGCAGGGAATCACTGACCGCCGCAGTGAATTCGGTGAGGAGTTCGCCGCGCACCCGCGAGGGGCTCGGGTCGACGGGCTCCATACAGATATCGCCGATCTGGGTCGGGCCCAGCGGGCGGCGGGTGTCCATGACCTCGCCGGGGATCTCGTCGAACCAGCGCAGTGGAGCCGTAACCCCGCCCTGCGCAAGCATATCCACGATCACCATGGACTTACCGCGCAGGAATTCGGGGATCTGCGGGAACGGCGGGAACTGCATGAGGGTGAGCCAAATGCTCAGTCCCTCGGCCGCTTCCGCGGTGGCATGGCGATAGGCCGCGATGACCGCCTCGGTCTGCGTGGCCGGCCAGATGACGCGGCCACCGTAGAGCCCCGCCGCCTCGAACAGCTCGAACTCGAGTGCGGTCACCAGCGCGAAATCGCCGCCGCCGCCGCGCAGCGCCCAGAACAGATCCGGGTCGGATTCGGCCGTGACCCGCGCCCGGTTCCCGTCCGCGGCAACGACTTCCAGCGCCCGCACCGCGTTGGCCGCCAGTCCGCGACTGCGCGCGAACCAGCCCAGTCCACCGCCCAGGGTGTACCCGGCCACGCCCACCACCGGCGAACTACCGACCGCCCCGACCAGCCCGTGCTGCGCGCCGGCCGCCAGCACCGGGCCCCACTGCACGCCGGCCTCGACCCGCGCCATCCGGGTCGCCGCGTCCACGTCGATATCGTCGAGCGCTCCGGTGGTCACCAGCACGGTTCCGTCCGCCGCCAGCGACGGTGAATGCCCGGTCGCGCGCGTGGTCACCGCCAGCCCGGCTCCCGCCGCGTAGCGCACCACCGCCGCCGCGTCCGCCGCGTCGGCCACCTGGACGACCGCCGAAACCCGCTGCTGCACAGCTCGATTCCAGGGCTGCCGCGCATCGTCGAACCCGTCCTCACCGTCGCCGAACACGCGTCCCCGCACGACCCGCCGCAAGTCATTCCCGATACCCGACATGCCATCTCCTTCGCCGCCGCGCAACCGCGGCCGAACCCCGTATGTCACACGGGTATTGATCTACCCGGTATCCGCGTTAACCCGCCCGCGTGGCCCTCGCCGCGGCCCGACCCCACGACAGGCCGCGACGAGTCGGCGCACGTCCGCACGCCGGTGCGAGGCCGCCCACGGCGGCTTTCGCACATCACCCATGCTCGCGATCGAATCATGATCGTTTCGTGATCAGGCAACGCCGGATCGGACATAACCTGATCGATTCCCCCGGAAAACAATTCGGGCACCCGCCCTCCCACCCGGATTCAGGTGGGGGCAGGTGCCCGTTGTGGCGCGGTGGATGTTCAGGCCGGGACTGTGGTCCCGGCCCCCATCGTCCACCGCTTCGCGCTGTTCACGTTCGTCGGCGCGTTGGAGCTCTCGCTCCGATTCAGGGTTGCCCCTGGGTAATTCAGCGAATCTCGCGAGCCAGGTTGGCGTCCAGCACGCCGAGGAACTCCTCGGTGGTCAGGTAGCCCTGGTCGCCGCCGACCAGCAGCGCGAGGTCCTTGGTCATCTGGCCGGACTCGACCGTCTTGATGACGACATCCTCGAGCGTCTGGGCGAAGCCGATCACCTCGGGGGTGTTGTCCAGCTTGCCGCGGTGGGCCAGGCCACGCGTCCACGCGAAGATCGAGGCGATCGGGTTCGTGGAGGTGGGCTTGCCCTGCTGGTGCTGGCGGTAGTGCCGGGTCACGGTGCCGTGCGCGGCCTCGGCCTCACAGGTACGGCCGTCCGGGGTCAGCAGCACGGAGGTCATCAGACCCAGCGAGCCGAAGCCCTGCGCCACGGTGTCGGACTGCACGTCGCCGTCGTAGTTCTTGCAGGCCCAGACGTAGCCGCCCTCCCACTTGAGCGCGGAGGCGACCATGTCGTCGATGAGACGGTGCTCGTAGGTCAGGCCCGCCGCGGCGAACTCGTCCTTGAACTCGGTCTCGAAGATCTCCTGGAAGGTGTCCTTGAACATGCCGTCATAGGCCTTCAGGATGGTGTTCTTCGTCGACATGTACACCGGGTAGTTCTGCTGCAGGCCGTAGTTCAGCGAGGCCCGCGCGAAGTCCCGGATGGACTCCTGGAAGTTGTACATGCCCATCACCACGCCGCCGTCTTCCGGCATGCGCACGACCTCGTGCTGGATCGGCTCGGAGCCGTCCTCCGGCGTGAAGGTCAGGGTGACGGTGCCCGCCTGGTGCACCTTGAAATCGGTGGCACGGTACTGGTCACCGAAGGCGTGACGGCCGATGATGATCGGCTTGGTCCAACCCGGAACCAGACGCGGGACGTTCGAGATGATGATCGGCGCGCGGAAGATCGTGCCGCCGAGGATGTTGCGGATGGTGCCGTTGGGCGACCGCCACATCTTCTTGAGATCGAACTCCTCGACGCGGGCCTCGTCAGGGGTGATCGTCGCGCACTTGACGCCGACGCCGTGCTTCTTGATGGCGTTGGCCGCGTCGATCGTGACCTGATCATCGGTCTTGTCGCGGTATTCGATGCCGAGGTCGTAGTACTCGAGGTTCACATCGAGATACGGGACGATCAGCTTGTCCTTGATGAACTGCCAGATAATCCGGGTCATCTCGTCGCCATCGAGTTCGACGACGGTCCCTTCAACCTTGATCTTGGACATGGATCTTCGTGTCCTCCTAGGAAGGTGGTGCTCCCATTGCACGGCCGGTGAGCACCGCTTGTAGCGGACCCCAGCTGTTCAACAGACAACGTATACGCATGGCGCTCGGCACGGGACCTGTGGTGCCAAGTCCACGTACGCTGTGGCGTCAAGCAAGACAAGCGTACTGCTGCTATCGATCTCACCGCGACGGCGGCCCCCGCTGTGCGGGAATTCAGTGCGGTTACCGATAAGTAGCTTTTCGCGTGACTTTCGGCACTTCCCAGCATGCGAAAAGGAAAGGGCCCTGGCAACCCCTCATCCCGCGCAATGCGGAATGGGGGTGCCACGGCCCACGGATATATCTTTTCGCCGGTCAGGCGCTGCGTCAGACGGCGAGAGCCACGGCGTGCTCGTCGCCCTCGAGCAGGTTTTCCGGCTTGTCGCGAATCATGAACGCCGCGATCGGAATGCAGAGCAGGAAGAACACCGCACCGATCAGGAACGCGACGCTGTAGGAGTGCACCGAGGCCCGTTCGATCACATGGTCGACGGTCCCGTTGTTGCGCACGTACCGCTGGGCCACCTGCACCGAGATGGTGGTCAGCAGCGCGGTACCGATCGAACCGCCGACCTGCTGCGCGGCATTCAGCAGCGCACTGGCCACACCCGAGTCCTCGGCCTCGACCTGGTGCAGCGCGGTGGTCTGCATGGACACGAACAGGAAGCCCATGCCCAGCGCGATCAGGATCATGGCGGGCAGCAGGGCGACGGCGTAGCTGTCGCCGTACTCCAGCCGCGAGAGCCACAGCAGGCCCGCCGCGCCCAGCACCGAACCCGCCAGCATCAGCGGACGCGGCCCGATCTTCGGCAGCACCGTCGAGGCGATACCCGCCGAGACCACGATCCCGGCCGGGAACGGCAGGAACGCCACACCCGTCTTCAGCGCCGAATAGTGCTGCACGATCTGCAGGTAGAAGCTCAGGTTCAGGAACATGGCGAACATCGCGATCGGCACCAGCAGCGCGATCAGGTACGCGCCACCGCGGTTGATCTCGGCCGGAATACGCAGCGGCAGCAACGGATTCGCGGTGCGACGTTCGATGGCCACGAAGGCCGCCAGCAAGGCCACACCCGCCACGAACAGCGCCAGCGTGGAGGCGGCGGTCCAGCCGTCGGAGGCCGCGCGGCTGAAGCCGTAGACGATGGAGATCAGGCCCAGGGTGACGGTGACCGCGCCGGGCAGGTCATAGCCGCCCGTGCGAGGTGCGGGCACATCCTTGATCACGAAGACGAACGCGCCGACCAGGGCCAGCAGCGCGACCGGGGTGTTCACCAGCAACGACCAGCGCCAGTCCGCGTATTCGACCAGCGCGCCGCCGGCGATCAGGCCCAGCGCCGCACCCGCCCCGGACACGGCCGCGAACACGCCGAAGGCGCGGGCGCGTTCCTTGGCCTCGGTGAAGGTCACCGACACCAGCGACAGGGCCGCCGGGGCCAGCAGTGCGCCGAACGCGCCCTGCAACGCGCGGCCCGCGAACAGTTCGGCCGCGTTCTGCGCGAGACCGGCCACCGCGGAGGCGGCGGCGAAGCCGACCAGGCCGATCATCAGGATCCGGCGGCGGCCGAGGTAGTCGGCGAGGCGGCCGCCGAGCAGCAGCAGGCCGCCGAAAATCAGGGTGTAAGCGGTGAAGATCCACTGCTTGTCGCCGTCGCTGATGTGCAGATCCTGCTGGGCGAACGGCATGGCGATGGTGACGATGGTGGCGTCCAGAACGACCATGAGCTGTGCCATGGCGATCACGCCCAGCGCCCACCAGCGTCTGGAATCTTTTGCGGGACTTGCTTTCTCGTCTGTATCGAGAGCATCCGTGGCTACGGTCATGAGCCTCTCCTGTGGGGGTGCGAAGGCAGCTTTCACCATAGTGGCCCCCACCGACAATTGGCGTCAAGGGAAAAATGTCGCAATGCGACAGTTGTCATACCGGGACAGGAAACAGCTATAACCCTCTAAGATGGGGTCATGTCGGAGTTGTCAAGCCACATCGGTGTGGTCATGCGCCATCGCCCCGGCCTGCGCGAACGCAAGAAGCAGCAGACCCGGGATCGGATCATCGACGTTGCGCTGCGTCTATGCGATGAACAGGGCTTCGATGCCACCACCGTCGAACAGATCGCCGACGAGGCCGACGTCTCGCCGCGCACCGTGAATCGGTACTTCGACAGCAAAGAGGCGATCGTCATCGCCCCCATCGAGGGCTTCGGTTACGCCCTCGCCGACGCGCTGCGCGTGCAGCCCGTCACCGGCGACGAGATGCAGGCGCTGCTCGACGCCTTCCTGGCGGTCGTGGACCAGATCATCGAATCCGATGCGCCGGTACCCTTCCGGTGGTTCCAGCAAATGCAGCGCATCACCCGCGACAGCGTCGCCGTGCGCGCGCTCAGCATGGAATCGGCCGACACCAAGACCCGCGCCATGACCGAAGTCCTGGCGCAGCGCCTCCAACTGCCCGAGGAGCACCTCACCGTCCGGCTCATCGCGGGCACCTGGCACAGCATCGTCCGGGTGGGCATGGAGTGCGAATTCGAGGCCGAATCCGACTTCGCGGGCTGCACAGCCCCCGCCACGGCCCGACTGCTCGCCGACAATGTGCAGGCCGCCTTCCATGAATTCCGGCGTGTCTGTTGCGGATCCGGTGTGGCGAGCCCCACTTCCGAGACTGCCGCCTCCGCCCGCTAGAATCCCCAACAGGTCCAGAGCATCAGCGTTAAGGCCCCGGCTTGCTGATCGGCAACCCTCCAGCTGCGGTGGGGTGCTTCCGGGTGCAGACCGGGCGTTCGAAGGCCGAACGCAAGCGCAATCAGGAGGTCTACCGAAATGTGTTGTTGTCGAAGCCCATTCGCTTCTCGATAACGTCAAACTTCCGCCATTCGGCGACCTTGTTTTTGGAGCAGAACACATGAGTGACTCGACCGCGCCCGCGGCCGTTGCGGCTGACGGCACCCTCGATCCGGCGAACTGGTCCTTCGAGACCAAGCAGATTCACGCCGGACAGGCCCCCGATCCGACCACCGGGGCCCGCGCACTGCCCATCTACCAGACCACTTCCTACGCCTTCCGCGACACCGATCACGCCGCCGCGCTGTTCGGTCTCGCCGAGCCGGGCAACATCTACACCCGCATCATGAACCCCACCCAGGACGCGGTGGAGCAGCGTGTCGCCGCCCTCGAGGGTGGCGTCGCGGCCCTGCTGCTGGCCTCGGGTCAGGCCGCGGAGACCTACGCGATCCTCAATCTCGCGCAGGCCGGCGACCACATCGTGGCCAGCCCGCACCTCTACGGCGGCACCTACAACCTGCTGCACTACTCGCTGCCCAAGCTGGGCATCGAGGTCAGCTTCGTCGAGGACCCCGACAACCTCGAGCAGTGGCGCGCGGCCGTGCGACCCAACACCAAGGCGTTCTACGGTGAGACCGTTGCCAATCCGAGCAGCTCGGTCTTCGACATCCCGGGTATCGCCGAGGTGGCGCATGCCGCGGGCGTGCCGCTCATCGTAGACAACACCGTCGCCACGCCGTACCTGATCCAGCCGCTGAAGCTGGGCGCCGACATCGTCGTGCACTCGGCCACCAAGTACCTGGGCGGGCACGGTTCCGCGGTGGCGGGCGTGATCGTCGACGGCGGCAGCTTCGACTGGACCGCGAAGAACGAAGCGGGCGAGTCGCGGTTCCCCGGTTTCACCACCCCCGACCCCAGCTACCACGGTGTGGTCTTCGCCGATCTGGGCGCGCCCGCCTTCGCTCTGAAGGCGCGCGTGCAGTTGCTGCGCGATCTGGGCGCGGCGGTTTCGCCGTTCAACGCCTTCCTCATCGCGCAGGGCATCGAGACGCTGAGCCTGCGGGTGGAGCGGCACGTGGCCAACGCACAGGCGGTCGCGGAGTTCCTCGAGGCGCAGTCCGGCGTCGAGAAGGTTTACTACGCAGGGCTTCCCAGTTCGCCGTGGCATGAGCGTGGCAAACAGCTGGCACCCAAGGGTGTGGGCGCCATCGTGTCCTTCGAGCTGGCCGGTGGCGTCGATGCAGGCAAGAAGTTCGTGGAGGCGCTGGTACTGCACAGCCATGTCGCTAACATCGGGGATGTGCGCTCGCTCGTCATCCACCCGGCTTCCACCACGCATTCCCAGCTGACGCCCGCCGAACAGCTGGCTACCGGCGTCACGCCTGGTCTGGTGCGTTTGGCCGTGGGTATCGAGGGCATCGACGACATCCTGGCGGATCTGGCGGCCGGACTGACGGCGGCGGCAAGTTGACCGTGAACATCGAATCGAGCACCTCCCGTCCGGCGGCGGAGCGTTTGCTCCCGCCGCCGGACGGGACGCTCGGGACCCACGCCCACGGGGGTTTGGGGCT
>NZ_JBHZAC010000002.1:35982-678101 GCF_042753865.1 Nocardia sp. NPDC059240
TTTTTTGTTCCGGCCACCACCGTTATCTACATTGCTGTTGTCGTCGGCTGCGTATTTTGTTTATATGAGACTCACCGTGAACATCTAAGCGACCACCCCCCGGCCGGCGGGGGTGCTTTTGCTCCCGCCGCGGGACGGGACGCTCGGGACCATCGCCATCGGGGATGTGGGGCTGGAGAACGGCGCCGTCATCCCCGATGTGACGCTGGCCGTGCAGCGGTGGGGCGAACTCTCGGCGAACGCGGACAACGTGGTGCTCATCGAGCACGCGCTGACCGGCGACTCGCACGTGGTCGGCCCCGCCGACGTGCACCACAGCCAGCCCGGCTGGTGGGACGGCATCATCGGGCCCGGTGCCGCGGTGGACACCCGCGAATGGTGTGTCATCGCCACCAATGTGCTCGGCGGCTGTAAGGGCAGCACCGGCCCGGCCTCGCTGGCCCCGGACGGAAAGCCTTGGGGCGCACGGTTTCCCGAGATCTCCATCCGGGATCAGGTGACCGCGGAACGCAAACTGTTCGACCTGCTCGGCATCGACCGCCTGGCCGCCGCGATCGGCGGTTCCATGGGCGGCATGCGGGTGCTCGAGTGGATGATCGGCAGTCCCGAACGCATCGGCGCGGCCCTGGTGCTGGCGGTCGGCGCACGCGCCACCGCCGACCAGATCGGCACCCAGACCACCCAGGTCGCCGCCATCACGGCCGATCCGGACTGGCAGGGCGGCAATTACCACGGCACCGGGCGCGCGCCCATGACCGGCATGGGCATCGCCCGGCGCATCGCACACCTGACCTACCGCACCGAGTCCGAGCTCGACCACCGCTTCGAAAACCATGCCCAGGGGGACGAGAACCCTTGGGCGGGTGGGCGTTACGCGGTGCAGAGCTACCTGGAGTACCAGGCCGACAAGCTCATCTCGCGCTTCGACCCGGCCACCTACGTGCTGCTCACCGAGGCCATGAACCGCTACGACGTGGGCCGCGGGCGCGGCGGCGTCGAGGCGGCGCTGGCGGCCACGCCGGTGCCGTGCGTGATCGGCGGGGTGGATTCGGATCGGCTCTACCCGTTGCGCACCCAGCAGGAGCTGGCCGATCTGCTGCCCGGTTCCAAGGGGCTGGAGGTCATCCACTCGCGTGACGGCCACGACGGCTTCCTGACCGAATTCGACGCGGTGAGCAAGCTGGTGCTCGAGACCATGGATCTGGCGCGCGCCCAGCGGGTGTCCGACCGCTGAATCAGCGCTGCCAGACCGCTGTATCTACGCTGCCTCATGGGCGGCGCGTTACCTCACGTATCGTGGCTGTTTCGCGCGAATTGTCCTGACACGCTTCCGGTTTCGTCGACATGACACCTCCGTAACCGCCGGCCCCGAATACGTGTGCTCGGGGCTTTCCGGTCGTAATCTGTCAGACATGACCGCCGCATTCGATGACATGGATCTCCGCGATCTCGTCGATCTGCTCTCCGAGGACGAGCAGCGTGAACTCCGCCCGGCCATACTCCGCGTCCTGCACAGACTTCCCGACCAGGAAGTACTACGCCGAGAACTCGGTCGCCGTATCACCACCGTCTAGCAATCCCGATCGCCTTTTCAGCGCCGCGACTCCGGTCGCGGCCCCGACCTCGGTCGCTTACGTGACCGCCGCCGTGCGGCCTATGTGACACCGAGGCTGCTGATGGTCGCGGCCAGTGCGATGATCGCGCCGCCCAGCACCGTCAGCCACGCCACATCGAAACCCTTGCTGCGCACCGCGAGCAGGCCCGCCCGGTCGGTCGGCAATGTCATCCGCAGCGCCGCCGCCAGCAGCGTCGCCCCGCCGAAGATGTAGGTCCCGCGCCGCCAGCGATCCCAGGCCAGGAACACGATGGCCACCACCAGCACCGCTCCCACCAACATCATGGGCAGATTCTCGCGCAGGAACTCCCCCGCACGGCTGCTGCGACTCTCGGGTGCGGCATGGGCTGGACTCACCGCACGAGCTTATCCGGCGCTCTGAGATGCTGGAGCCCGTGTTCCATCTCGTGTTCTTCGAACCCCGCATCCCGCCCAATACCGGCAATGCCATTCGGCTGGCCGCCGGTACCGGCTGCGCGCTGCACCTGATCGAACCGCTCGGCTTCGACCTATCCGAGCCGAAGCTACGCCGGGCCGGGTTGGACTACCACGACCTGGCCGTTGTCACCGTGCATCAGAGTCTCGCGGCCGCCTGGGAAGTCATCGCGCCCGAGCGCGTCTTCGCGTTCACCGCGACGGCCACCACGCACAACACCGAGATCGCCTATCGCGACGGTGATGTGCTGCTCTTCGGTCCGGAGCCGACCGGCCTGCCCGAGGAAGTCCTCGCCGACCCCCGCGTCACCGAGCAACTACGCATCCCCATGCTCCCGGGCCGCCGTTCCATGAACCTCTCCAACGCCGCCGCCGTCGCGGTCTACGAGGCGTGGCGGCAGCTGGGTTTCCCGGGCGCGGTCTAGTCGTCGATTTCGAAGCGTTTGAAGCGGAGGTCGTGCCGGCGGTCAGGCGGACCGCGGACTTGGGGACGCCGTAGTGGGCGGCGAGGAGTTCGATGGCGGCCTTGTTGGCCTTGCCCTCCACGGCCGGGGCGCGCACGTACAGTTGCAACGCCCCGTCGTCGAGAATCTCGACCAGGGGGCCCTTTTTGCTGCCGGGTTTGATGGTCGCCCGGACCACTGTGGGCATGCGCACTCCTTTCCGGATAAGCGATCGTGACAAACAGACCGTAGTGTCGCGTATGCCGTGGCGGCAGGGAGGTCGCCCAGACAAAGGAATGTTCAACATGGTCAAGCGTTTACTCATGCTGCTGTCAGCCGTGGTGGGGGTGATCCTGCTGGCGACCGGGACCGCTGCGGCCGGGCCGGTCACCGTGCACGACGATTCCAAGGTCCTGGATGTCACCAAGGTGACGAATGCCGCCATGCAGCTCACGGATCCGGTGCAGATCTTCACCACCCAGAAGTTCTCCGACGATCGCGGCAAATTCGATCAGGAGACCCAGGCCCACGTTTCCGGTTCGTCGGACGTGGTGCTGGCGATCAACACCAAGTCGGGGTTCTTCACCATCCGGACGGGTACGAATTCGCACATCAAGGACACCAGCGCCGCCGGCTCGGCTTTCCAGAACGGCCTCGGCAGCAACCACGATTACACGAGCGCGACGATCGCCGCGCTGGGCTCGCTGAAGTCGGCCACCGGTCAGGGCGCGCCCACCGGCGCCAAGGCCGGTAACCCGGCTCCCGCGCCGGTCGCCAAGCCCGCCGCCAAGAGCAGTGGCTTCGGCTGGCTGGGCCTGCTGTGCCCGATCGTGATCATCGGCGGCATCATCGCGGCCGTCGTCGCGTTCCTCCGCCGGCGCCGCAACCCGCCGCCCCCGCCCCCGATGGGTGGCGGCGGTTTCGGTGGCGGCTACCCCGGCGGTCCGGGTTACGGCGGCCCCGGTTTCGGCGCTCCGGGTTACGGCCCGCCGCCCGGCCGCCCGGGCATGAGCCCCGGTGCCGCAGCGGGTTTGGGCGCGGTCGGCGGTGCCGTCGGCGGCGGCCTGCTCGGCTATGAGCTCGGCCGCATGGAAGGCGAGCATGAGGAGCGCGGCCGCGACAACTACGCCCCGCCGCAGGAATACGGTGGCGGCGGCTACGACCCCGGCAACCAGCAGTGGGGCGGCGGCGGAGGCGACTACGACTTCGGCGGCGGAGGCGACTCCGGCGGCGGGGGCGGCGACTTCGGTGGCGGCGGAGGCGACTTCGGTGGCGGCGGAGGCGACTTCGGTGGCGGCGATTCCGGCGGCGGAGGCGGCGGCGACTTCTGATCGCCACTGACCTCAGCGAAACATCCTGGCGCGCCCGGTACTTCACTCGAAGTGCCGGGCGCGTCCCCTGTCCGAGGGCCGGTGCGGGGGCGAGGCCGGGCTCGGCGAAGTCAGCGCGGCGGGGCGGTGACGGCCTGCATGCGGGTGTGAACCGCACGCATACGCTCGACGGCGGCCGGATGCGAGCTGAGCAGTCCGGCGCGCAGAGGGCGTGGGCCCGCGGCCATTTCGAGATTGGCCCAGGCTTCCAACACGGAGTAGAGGGCAGGCCCGTAGCCGAGGTCGACGGCGGTCCGATCGGCGCGGAGCTCCTCGTTGCGCGACAGCGCCGCCTGCAGCAACGGCATGGCCAGCGCCAGCAGCACCAGCACGACCGCCCCGACAGGCCCGACCACCTGTGCGAAGGCCCGGAAGAAGCCGAAGGCGATGCCGAGGCCGCCACAGACGAAGACCAGCCACAGCACGGGAGCGAGTTCGCTGAGCACCGCCGCGATTCCGCGCACCAGGGCCCGCCCCCAGCGCCAGGCGATGCGGGCGGGCGCGCCGTACCAGTGCGCCATGAGCGCCGCCCAGGTGTGCCCGCCCAGATGATGGCCGAGCTCGTGCGCCAGCACCGCCTCCAATTGCTGGGGCAGCAGGCTCATCAGCGACCACCGCGTCACCGACACCAGATGCCCGGCCGCCGCGAAGGCATTGAGTTCCTTCGAATCCTCCACCCACAGTGAGTATTCGGTGCCGTTGATCCCGGCTCGCGCGGTCACCCGCCCCCACGCGGTCCCCAGCAGCGCTGCCTCCTCGGGCAGCGGCTGCCGCACCCGGTAATACCAACGCGCCAGCGTGTTCTCGACTGCGGGCACGAAAACCATTCCCCCGGAAGCCAACCAGGCCACGGTGATCACCAGCGCCCACACCCCGCCCAGCAGCGATCCGAGAGCCAGCACGATGAGCAGACTCGCCAGCGCCGTCGGCACCGACAGCAGCAGCGAAGCCGCCGTGGACAAATGCAGGTCCCGCCGCACCCCGGGCACGAAACCCGCTGCCGCCGAACGGCTCCCAGCTCCTCCCGGCGGGCCGGTGGTCCCCGCCGCATTCGGCGGCTGCCGGTTCACCCCGGCCTGATTCCAGCCGGGCGGCGTGGCGTTCCCTGGGCGGGCGGGATTGCCAGGGTGACCGGAAGCCGGTGGCGCGTCCTGATGCTGCCGGGTGGGCGCGACCCGGGCGGTGGTCGCCACGACGGTCAGGGCCTGCTGAGCGGCCATGGCGAAGGCGGTGCACGAGGGGTAGCGCCGGGCGGGATCCTTGGCCAGCGCGGTGGCGAGCACCGCGTCGAGCACCGGGGGCAGGCCCGGGCGGAGGGTGCGGAGCGACGGGGTGGCGCCCTTCAGGTGGGCCTGGATGAGGGCGGCGGGGTTGTCGGTGGGGTAGGGCGGTGCGCCGGTGAGGAAGTGGAAGAGGGTGCAGGCCAAGGAGTATTGGTCGGTGCGATGGTCGAGGGGGTTGCCGACGAGTTGTTCGGGGGCGGCGTAGGCGAGGGTGGCGGTGAAGGTGCCGGTGCGGGTGAGCCGGGTGGCGGCGTCGTGGAGTTGGGCGATGCCGAAGTCGGTGAGCAGAGCGCGCGCCCCGGGCCCGCGTTCCAGCAGGATATTGGCGGGCTTGACATCCCGGTGCAGGACGCCGCGACCGTGGGCGTGGTCGAGGGCGGCGGCGACCTGGGCCACGATGTGCACCGCGGCGGTGGGCGGCAGGGTGGCCGCTTCGGCGTCGGGCCCGTCGACGAACTGCATGGCGATCCACGGCACGCCCTGTTCCACGCCGCGATCGTGCACCGCGACGATGTTCGGATGCTCGAGCCGCGCCACCGCCTCGGCCTCGCGTTCGAACCGGCCGCGAATCTCGGTGTCGGCGAACATCTCCGGGCCGAGCAACTTCAGCGCGGCCCAGCGCGGCAGTCGCGGATGCCGGGCCAGATAGACCGATCCCATGCCCCCGCGCCCCAGCAGCCGTTCGATGGTGTATCCGGCGAAAACGTCGCCCCGCTGCAACAAATCCCCACCCCTGTACGTGTCTGTCGAGCCAGAACTGTACCGGCATCCTCGCCATGCTCGCCCACCGTGACAAGCGAAATAGCTTGTCCGCGCGCGCTTCAGCGGAAGTCGCGGGAGCGGCCCTCGATGCGCAGGTCCATGCGCTGCAGGTGTTCGGCGACAATGGTGACCGCCCCCTCGGCGTTCTGCACCCGGCCGCGGATGAGCAGGGCGGGCGCGGTGGTAGCCAGACGCCGGTAGCGCGCCCACAGTCCGACCGAGCAGACCACGTTCACCATGCCGGTCTCGTCCTCCAGATTGAGGAAGGTGACCCCGCCCGCGGTGGCGGGCCGCTGCCGGTGGGTGACCGCGCCGCCGACGAGAACCCGTGCCCCGTCGCGAATGTCGAGCAGCCGGTCGGCGGGGATCACGCCGAGCGCGTCGAGCCGCTCCCGCAGGAATTCGGTCGGATAGCTGCCGGGTGAGACCCCGGTGGCCCATACGTCGGCGGCGGCCAGTTCCAGGGCACTCATGCCGGGCAGGGCGGGGGCGGCGGTGGCCGCGCCGGTGCCGGGCAGCCGGTCGGGGCGTTCCCCCGCGGCCGCGCCCGCCGCCCACAGCGCCTCACGGCGGGTGGCACCGAGGCTGCCCAGCGCGCCCGCGGTGGCCAGCGCTTCCGCCTGCGGCACCGAAAGTTCCACGCGCCCGGTGAGATCCAGGAACGACGTGTAGGGCCCGATCTCGCGGGCGGCCACGATCTGTTCGGCCAGGTCGGTGCCGATGTGCCGGACCGAGGCCAGCCCCAGCCGGATCTCCATGCCCTTCGCCTCCAGGGTGGCCTCGGCCAGGCTGTGGTTGATGTCGGGCCCGTGCACCGCCACCCCGTGCCGGCGCGCGTCGGCGACCAGAGATTGCGGTGAGTAGAACCCCATCGGCTGAGCGCGCAGCAGCCCCGCGCAGAAGGCCGCGGGGTGATACAGCTTGAACCAGGACGAGTAGAACACCAGCGAGGCGAAGCTCTGCGAATGACTTTCCGGGAAACCGAAATTCGCGAAGGCGCAAACTTTCTCGTAGATGCCGTCGGCGATCTCGCCGGTGATGCCGTGCAGGTCCCGCATGCCCTGATAGAAGCGGTCCCGCAGCCGCTCCATCTTCTCCGGTGAGCGTTTGGATCCCATGGCGCGGCGCAGCTGATCGGCTTCGGTGGCGCTGAATCCGGCGATGTCCACGGCCATCTGCATGAGCTGCTCCTGGAACAGCGGAATGCCGAGGGTGCGTTGCAGCGAATTCTCCAGTGCCGGATGGTCGTATTCGACTTTCTCCCGTCCGTTGCGCCGGCGGATGTAGGGGTGCACCGAGCCGCCCTGGATCGGCCCGGGCCGGATGAGCGCCACCTCCACCACCAGGTCGTAGAAGGTGCGGGGTTTCAGGCGTGGCAGGGTGGCCATCTGCGCCCGGGATTCCACCTGGAACACGCCCACCGAGTCGGCGCGGCACAGCATGTCGTAGACGGCCGGTTCCCCGAGATCCAGCTGATGCAGTTCGACGGTCTGGCCCTTGTGCTCGGCGACCAGGTCGATCATGTAGTGCAGCGCCGAGAGCATGCCGAGCCCGAGCAGATCGAATTTCACCAGGCCCGCCGACGCGCAATCGTCCTTGTCCCATTGCAGGACACTGCGATCGGCCATGCGCGCCCATTCGGTCGGGCACACGTCGGCGATGGGCCGGTCGCAGATCACCATGCCGCCGGAGTGGATGCCCAGATGCCTTGGCAGCCCTTCCAATTCACCGGCCAGCGCAAGCACATCGTCGGGGATCTCGGTGTGCTGTTCCTCGGCCACCCCGGTCCACCGGCTCACCTGTTTACTCCAGGCGTCCTGCTGTCCGGTCGAAAAGCCCAGGGCGCGTGCGGCATCCCGCACCGCGGACCGGCCCCGGTAGGTGATCACATTGGCCACCTGTGCCGCGTATTCGCGCCCGTACTTGGCGTAGACGTGCTGGATCGCCTCCTCACGCCGATCCGATTCGATATCGACGTCGATGTCCGGTGGCCCGTCCCGCTCCGGTGACAGGAATCGTTCGAACAGCAGCTGATTGGCGACCGGATCCACATTGGTGATGCCGATGGCGTAGCAGACGGCCGAGTTGGCGGCCGAACCCCTGCCCTGACACAGGATGTCGTTGTCGCGGCAGAAGCTGACAATGTCGTGCACGACCAGGAAGTAGCCCGGGAACTCCAGTTCCGCGATGACCCGCAGTTCGTGCTCGAGTTGCGCGTAGGCCGCCGCGTTCCCCGCCCGCGATCCGTAGCGTCGGGCCGCGCCCCGGAAGGTGAGTTCGCGCAGCCACGAGTTCTCGTCGTGCCCGTCCGGCACGTCGAAGGGCGGCAGCTCCGGCGCGATGAGCCGCAGATCGAAGGCGCATTCCCGGCCCAGCGCAACGGCATTCGCGACGGCCCCCGGGCAGTCGGCGAACAGCCGCGCCATCTCGTCACCGGAGCGCAGGTGCGCGCCGCCGGTGGGGGACAGCCAGCCCGCCATGTCGTCGAGGCTGGATCTGGCCCGGATGGCGGCCAGCGCCATGGCCCGCCGCCGTTGCGGGGGTGCGGCGAAATGCGCTCCGGTGGTGGCGAGTACGGGCAGCCCGACCTGGTCGGCGAGCGCGACGAGCCGGGCATTGCGCTCATCGTCCTCGGGGATTCCGTGATGGGTGAGTTCCACGCTCACGTGCTCGCGCCCGAAGCGCTCCACGAGTTCGCGCAGCGCCGCCTCGGCCGCCGTGTCGCCTTGTGTGAGCGCCTGTCGCACAGTGCCTTTGCGACATCCGGTGAGAATGTGCCAGTGCCCGCCCGCCGCCTCGGTGAGCCGGTCCAGGTCGTAGCGCAGAATGCCCTTCTCCCCCGCCGCCATGTGCGCGGCGGCCATCTCCCGCGACAGTCGCCGATAGCCTTCCTGCCCGCGCGCCAGCACCAGCAGGTGCGGTCCGGCGGGATCCGGTGTGCCGGTGCGGGGTTCGGAGTTCAGTGCGTCGGCTTCGGGGTCGCGGCCGCGTCGCCGTCCGCGCGGCACCAGGTGCGCTCCGGCGCGGGCGGCGGTGCCGATGGAGAGTTCGGCCCCGAAGATGGTCGGCATCCCCCATTCCCGCGCGGCCTCCGCAAAGCGCACCACCCCGTAGAACCCGTCGTGGTCGGTGAGCGCGAGCGCTTCGAGACCCAGTCGCACGGCCTCCTCCACCAGTTCCTCGGGTTGGCTGGCCCCGTCGAGGAAGCTGTAGGCCGAATGCGTGTGCAGTTCGGCGTAGGGCACCCCCGGCCGTTCGACGCGCCCGAGCTCCCCGGCCTCGTATTTCTCCCTTTTCCGCGACCAGGCCGGGCTGTCCCCGCCATCACCGTCGACCTGCGGCCGGGCGCGCGCGGGATCGGGTCGCCCGGACAGCACCCGTTCCATTTCCGCCCAGGACGGCGGGCCGTTGTGCCAGCCCACGACCCACCTCCTTCGCGAATCCGACCGGTCTCGAGTATCGAACATACATTCGAAACCGAGTGGTCTCTACAGCGACTCGCTCACACGTCGTGGCGGCGGAACTTACTTTGGAGTAAGTTCGAGGCAATTCCACCTGCAAGGGAGCAGCGATGAGTGATACCTCCGCAGATCACGCCGGTTACCTGGCCCGTCGGCGCGCTCAGCGCGACCTGACCGGCAAGCACATCGTCATCACCGGCGCGTCCTCCGGCATCGGCCGTTCGGCCGCGTTCGCCGTCGCGGAGAAGGGGGCGGTCGTCATCCTGCTGGCCCGCCGCGCCGACGAGCTGTCCACCGTGGTGGACGAGATCACCGCCGCGGGCGGGCGAGCCTTCGGGTATCCGTGCGATGTCACCGATCAGGAATCCGTCGACACGGCCCTCGCCACCATTCTGGAGACGCACGGGCACGTCGACATGCTGGTCAACAATGCCGGACGTTCCATCCGCCGCGCCGTGCACCGCTCCACCGACCGCATGCACGACTTCGAACGCACCATGGCCGTCAACTACTTCGGCGCGGTCCGCATGACGCTGGGCCTGCTGCCGCAGATGCGCGAGCGCAAAGACGGTCACATCGTGAACATTTCGAGCGCCGGCGTCCAGGTCGCCACCCCGCGCTTCGCCGCCTACCTCGCCAGCAAGGCCGCCCTCGACAAGTTCGCCGAGGTGACCGCCGCCGAAATGCGTTCCAGCAACATCACTTTCACCACCATCCACATGCCCCTGGTGCGCACCCCCATGATCACCCCCAGCGGCGACCAGGGCGCGGGCACCCAATCCCCCGAATGGGCCGCCGCCCTCATCGTCCGCGCCCTCACCGAGCGCCCCCGGCAGATCGACGTACCGATCGGCACCCTGGCCGAATACGGCCAACTCTTCGCCCCCGGCATCAAGGAACGGGTGCTGCACCGCTACTACCGCGCCCTCCCCGACTCGGCCGCCGCCAAGGGCGAAGCCACCCCCGAGCCGGACACCACCGACGTGGAAATCATCACCCCCCAACGCCGCCGCCGCACGGTCCCCCCCGCCGTCCGCGTCACCGGCACCGCCCTCCGCCGCGCCGCCCGCCTCGTCCCCGGCACCCACTGGTAACCCGCCCACCGAGATTCGCCGCCGCGGTCCCGTCCATGCCGAGCGTGCGTGGGCGGGACCGGCTCGCTCTCGGGTATGAGCGCGGGATCATCCTTGCGCGGGAGGCGGGTCGGGCCCGGGGTGGGACAGACTCGAGGGGCTATGGGTATTCAGGATGTCGCGGCTCGGGGGATATTCGGGTGGGTGCGGGGGGCGCCCGGGTGGGTTGTGGACCTTGTCATCACGGTGTTGGTGACGGTGGTGACGGTCGCGCCGCAGCTGTCCGGGCGGCGGCCGTGGTGGGTGGTTGGGGCGGCGCTGGTGGCGGCGGTGCCGTTGTTGTGGCGGCGGCGGGCACCGCTGGTGACGGGGGCGGTGGTGGGGACTGCGATCACCGTGCTGGCGTGTGTGCATGCGCTGCCTGCGCTGCCGTACGGAACCGTGGTGTGCGCGTACACGATTGCCGCCTACAGCGGGTCGACGGCGCGGTGGACGGCCGCGGTGGTGGGGGCGCTGGGGGTTGTGGCTTCCTTGATGTTGCCCAATGAACCGGTCGAGTCCTACGGGTATGCGGCGCTGTCGTTTTCGACGGCGTGGACACTCGGGACCGGGGTTCGCGCTCGCCATGCGCAGATCGAATTGTTGCGGGAGCGTGCGCTACGGGTGGATGAGGAGCGGGGTGCGGCGGTGGCGCGGGAGCGGGTTCGGATCGCCCGGGATGTGCACGACATCGTCACGCACGCACTGGGTTCCATGATCGTGCAGGCCGAGGCCGGGCCGATCCTGACCCGCACCGATCCCGGGCGCGCCGATGCCGTCTTCGCGGGCATCGCGGATACCGGCCGGACTGCGGTCCGCGATCTTCGGCACAGTCTCGCGGTCCTGCGCGACGGTCCGGAGCAGGCTCGACATCAGCCGGGCATCGCGACCATCCCGGATCTGGTGGACGGCGCGCGGCGCGGCGGGCTCGTCGCCGAACTCGTCGAGAGCGGTACGCGCCGAACGGTATCCAGCGAGGTGGACGTGACCGCCTACCGGGTGGTGCAGCAGGCCCTGGCGAACACGCTCGAACACGCGCACGCCACCCGGGTGCAGGTGACACTCGACTGGTCGGAAGGTCATCTCTCCGTGCAGATCCACGACGACGGCGCAGGTGCGAGACCGGGGGCGCAGCCGCGGGTGGGGCGGGGCGGAACAGGGCTGACGGGTATGCGGGCGCGCGTCGAGGCATGCAGTGGACGGCTGTTCAGTGGTCGGTCCGACCCCGGATTCACTGTCCGCGCCGAACTGCCTCTCGTCCAGGAGATCTGAGCCGTGCGTGTGCTCGTAGTCGATGACCAGGAGTTGTTCCGCAGCGGCTTCGCCCTGATTCTGTCGGCCGAACCCGACATCACGGTGGTGGGTGAGGCCGCCGACGGGCTGGAAGCGGTCGCGCTGGCGGAGGCGCTCACGCCCGATGTGGTGGTCATGGATATTCGCATGCCGCGACTGGATGGTGTCGAGGCGACCGCTCGGATCTGTGCGCGCTCCGACGCGAAAGTGTTGGTGCTGACCATGTTCGATGTGGACGAGTACGTCTATGCCGCGCTGCGAGCCGGGGCGAGCGGGTTCCTGCTCAAGGATGCGCGGCGGGAGGAGCTGGTCGCGGCGGTGCGCGTGGTGGCGGCGGGTGAGGCGCTGCTGGCTCCCACGGTGACCCGGCGGGTCATCGCTCAGCTGACCGGGCAGGGCAGTCCGCGACCGGAATTGGCGAACCGGCTCGGGGAGTTGACCGAACGGGAACGCGATACCTTGCGGGAGCTGGCGCGTGGGCAGTCCAATGCGGAGATCGCGCGGGCGCTGACCGTCAGCGAGCACACGGTGAAAACCCATGTCAGCTCGGTGCTTTCGAAGCTCGCGCTGCGTGATCGCGCGCAAGCGGTGGTGTTCGCCTACGAGGCCGGGCTGATCGTCCCCGGCCGCGACGCCTGACGCCGCCGGCCCGAGGCGACTGGGCCGCGCGAGCGAGGGGCGGTTCACTCTCGTCGGCGATGTCTGCGGGCACCGATCGGACCAGCATCGATGGGGTGACAAGCACAAGAATTGCCGAGGGTCCCGCGCGGACCTTCGTGCCCCCGAAGGGGCTGCTGGTGGTCGCCGCGGCGGTCGTGTCGGCGGTGCTGTGGAAGTTCGGCACCGGCATGCATCCGTGGCCCGGATTGGTCGCTCTCGCACCGCTTCCCGTCCTGTTGATCGCGCCACGGGTGTCGGCCCGGGTGGCCTTCGCGGCCGGGTTCGGCTCGTGGTTCGCCGGGGCGATCCCCTACCTGTACTACTTCCTGCACACCGTCGAACAGCCGCCGGTGTCGGCGTTCGGCCTGACGGTGGGGACGGCGGCCGTCTACGGCGGGTTGATCGTGTTGACCCGCTCGCTGATTCGGCACGGCCGCCTCGCGGCAGCCGTCCTCGCCCTGCCGTCCGGGTGGGTGGTGATGGAGTATCTGATCTCGGTGAGCGGCCCGTTCGGGGCGTGGTGGAGTCTGGCCTACACGCAGACCGATGTGCTGCCGGTGATCCAGGTCGCCGCGCTGACCGGATGGCTGGGCCTCTCGTTCCTGGTCCTGCTGGTTCCGGCACTGCTGGCGGTGCTGATCGATCCGGCTACCCCACGTCGGACTCGAATGAGCTGGGCGGCAGCCGGACTCACGGTGGCGATCGCGGTGTGCGGCTACGGTTGGGCGCGATTGTCGGAGCCCGCCGGTGCCACGACGCCGGTGGGTCTGGTCGCGGTCGCGCAGCCCGAGGACTATGTGCCGGTGGATTCCGTCGACGGCCGGGACATGATCACTCGGGTGGTGGCCGAGGTGGAACGCCTCGCCGATCACGGCGCGAAGGCCGTCGTCCTGCCCGAGAAGGCTTGGCGCGCCACCGAATCCAGCCTGCCGGTGCTGGCTGGTCCGCTCACCGAGGTCGCGACCCGCCGCAACGTACACATCGTCGCGGGCCTCCGCCTCACCCGCGGCGACACCAGCGTGAACGCAGCCATCGACTACCCGTCCGGTGTCGTCTACGAAAAGCATTACCTGGTACCGGGTCTGGAGGACGACCTGCGCCCGGGTCATGACTGGACGCAGGTCCCCGGCACTTCCTGGGCGCTGGCGATCTGCTTCGATCTCGACCGCCCCGCCCTGGTCCGGGCCAATCGCACCCGGGGCGCGACCCTGCTGCTGGTCCCCGCCCTGGACTTCCGCGTCGACCGCCGGCTGCACAGCCGCATGGCTGTGCTGCGCGGTGTCGAGTCCGGTGTCGGCGTGGCTCGCGCACCCCAGCTGGGTGAGCTCGTCGCCAGCGACCCCTACGGCCGCCTGCTCGCCACCGCCGACACCGACATCACGGTGACCCGCGCGGTTCTCGCCGAGATCCCCCAGGACACCGGCGAGACCCTCTACGCCCGCTACGGCGACTGGTTCGCCGCAGTGGCCGCTCTGCTGTTCGCCTTGACGCTCATGGCCGCAGTCGGTGGGTATCGCGCGGGAAAAGGGTTGCCCACCTGACATTGTCGACCTCGAGCAGCCGGGAAACCCACCGCTCCAAGCCGATCGCGAAGCCACCGTGCGGCGGCATGCCGTGCCGCATGGCCTCCAGGTACGCCGGATAGCGGTCCGGGTCGTCCCCGCGCGCGGTGAGGGCTGCCAGATAGTCGGCATGGTTGTGCAGTCGCTGCCCGCCGGTGACCAACTCCAGACCCCGGAACAGCAGGTCGAAGGAGTTGGTCCAGCGCGGGTCACCGGGCTGCGGATGGGTGTAGAAGGGCCGTTTGGCGGCGGGATAGCCCTCGACGGCGAGGAAGTCGGATCCGAATCGCTCCAGCGCCCATTTCCCCAGCAACCGTTCGTGTTCGGGAGCCAGGTCCGGTTCATCCGGTGCGGCTCCGGCGATGTCGAGCGCCTCAGCGAAGTGGATCACCGGAATATGTTGGGGCACTTCCGGCAGTTCGATCCCCAGCGCCGTGACCGCCGCCGTGGACCGAATGCTCTCGACCATCGCGGCGAGCGTGTCCCGCAGCACGGCGAGCACGTCCCGATGACTGTCGATGAACCCGAATTCCGCATCCAGCGAGGTGTACTGGTTCAAATGCCGCGTCGTGTCGTGCGGTTCCGCCCGGAAGACCGGCCCGACCTCGTACACCCGCTCGAACACCCCGGTCAGCATCTGCTTGTACAGCTGCGGCGACTGCGCGAGATAGGCGGTGGTCCCGAAGTAGTCCAGCGCGAACACATTCGCACCCGACTCGGTGGACCCGTCCACGATCTTCGGCGTCGCCACCTCGGTGAATCCCGCCTCGTCGAGGTGCCGCCGGAATCCGCTCAGCGACGCCGCCGCGATCTTCCACACCGCCTGCCGGGCCGGATGCCGCCAGGTCAGCGCGGCATGGTCGAGGACGGTCGGCAGGGTCGCACCCAACGTGGGCCGCCACAGTTCCACCGGCGTCGGCAGCGCGGGCGCACCGAGCGTCACGAACTCGGGTTCGACGACCTCCACCCCGCCGGGCGCCTTCGCATCGGCGACCAGTCGCCCGGTCACCCGCACCACCGTCTCCTCCGGCAGTCCCACGATCTGTTCCCGCACAGCGGGTTCCGTCACCACCACCTGCGCGAAGCCGGATCGGTCGCGGAGCACCACGAACACGACGGTGGCCAGCTGCCGCCGCCGGTGTATCCAGCCTTCGAGCGTCACCCTCGCCTCGGGTGCGGTGTCGTACACCGCCGCCAAGCTCGCACACAGACTGCGCGTCATCGGTTTTCACCTCCTGGTAGCTATCCCCGGGAGGTGTGGGCGATCGGGTCGGTCGCGGTGCCACCACACCTTCACGGCCGAAGTCCGGCCGCCTCAGATCGGTCGTTTCCGCGGTGACCGGCCGCCACGGCTCGGAGTTCGTCACGCTCGTCATCGCCGTGCCCCGATGCTAATCAGGTCGCCGGGAGAAGGCCCGCGATTTTCCGGCGACACCGCTCAGTTCAGTTGGCGGATTTCGTCGACGACCACGGCGGTGGCGGGTTTGGGGGCGGCACCGCAGCTGGCCTGGCGGGGCGCGTAGGCGACGGTGCGGGTGGTGACCAGCCAGCGACGCCCGTCTCGATGGGTCACCTGGGCCGCCCCGGCGAAAGTGGCCGGATCGGTGACGAGTTCGGAGTGTTCGGGGGCCGCTTCGACGATCAGGTCGTCGATGCCCGCGGCCAGGTCCAGGTCGCCGGCGGGCAGGCCCGTGCCTGCCCCGGGGTTTTCGGTGCCGGGGTTCGCCAGGGTGTAGGTGGCATCCGCGAGGCGTTGGCGGACAGCGACTTCCGCGACCTGTTCGACCGGGTGGTAGCAGCTGCGGCCACGCAGGCCGGTGAGCGACACCTCGCCCTTGTCGGCGGCGGCCAGCATGGCATGCGCCGAATCCTCGTCCAGGCGACCGTAGGTGAGGCCGGTGGGCAGGGCGATGACGGCGGGCGCGAAGCGGTGGCCGCCGGTGTGCGAGCACTCCCACACCCGGTCCGGATGCGAGGCGGACAGGCTCGCGGCAATGGGACGGCCCAGCAGTGCACAGCACTGGTCGCGCTTGCCGTGGGCGCAGACGAGCACGAGCGGATCGGTCACGGCCGCACCGATTCCCGGGGGCGGGCCGTTGAGCAGATGCAGATCGATATCCAGCAGCTCACGCAGATCGCTGATCTCGAAGCGCTCGCACCAGGATCCCTCGGGTCTCGAGCTGACGAGGAGAACGGTTCGGACACCGGTGAATTCGCTGCGTCCGGGACGGCGGATGAGGGTCGGGCGGACGTGCGCGGCCTTGGTGCGGGCCGCCAATTCCGGGGTGATCGCGGGCCCGAGCACTTCGTCACCGATCACATCGCGCCCCCACGCCCCGGGCTGCTCGACGCACAGCCAGCCGGTGATGCGGGTCGCGCTGCCGGGTAGCGGAACCTCCAGTGCCGCAGTCGAGCACGGCAATCCCTCGAACCCCGTCACGGTCGCTTCCCGTCGATCACAATGGCTTCCCGTCGATCAATTTCCGAATCACCTGCTCCAGTCGCCGCGCTCGCGTCTCCGGCCGCACCGCGCTACCGAGGTGGTAGCCGACGGCGATGCGGGACTGCATGGGCAACGTCTCGAAGAAGGCCGCCGCCTCCGGATGCCGCGCCAGCGCGTCCAGGAAGTCCTGGGGCAGATCCCGGCCCACGGCGTTCTCCCAGCGCCCGTCGCCCTTGGCCCGGTCGACCTCGGCCTGCCCGGCCGGATGCATGAGCCCGGCGGCGATCAGCTCGCCCGCCAGGCCCACATTGCGCTGGGACCATTGGCTGCGCTGCCGTCGGGGGGTGAAACCGATGACGAAGAAGGCGTCGTCGAGCTTGCGGGACTGCCCGTCGATCCAGCCGAAACACAGGGCCTGCCGCAGCGCGCCGTCGTAGTCGAGGGAGGCGAAGGCCGAGCCCTGCTTGGCGAATTTCAGCCAAATCCCGTCCACCGCCGCGTGATTGGCCGTCAGCCAGTCCCGGAAGGACTGCTCGTCGGGAAACCACAGCGTGGGACGCTCGGATGCGGACACCGTTCAACTGTAGATAGCGCCAGCTCAGTGCCCCAGAAAGGGGAGTACTTCGGCCTCGAATTCGCGGTAGCGGTCGCGGTGGATGCTGTGCCCGGAACCGAAGGTGCGCACCGTGCAATCGGCCAGTGCGGCCGCCATCTGCTCCAGTTTGCCCGGGTCCACCATGCCGCCGGGGCCGCCGCGCAGGAACAGGGTGGGCGCGGTGATCTCGGCCAGGCCGTCCCACCATTCCGGATACGGTTTGCGGAACTGTTCGAGCGCGGCACCGGTCATGGATCGATCGAAGGCCAGCACCGCGCGCGGATGCCGGATCACACTGGTGGTGGCGTGCCAGAGTTCCGGGATGCTCGGCAACCGGCGAGTGAATCGCAGTGGTTCGTCGCCGGAGCGCAAGGGCAGCGGCTGTTCCTCGATCACCAAGCGCCGCACCAGTTCCGGACGTTCCATGGCGACCCAGGAAATGGCGTACCCGCCGAGCGAATGCCCGACCAGATCCACCGTTTCGAGTTCGAGCCG
This sequence comes from Nocardia sp. NPDC059240, assembly GCF_042753865.1. NCBI lineage: Bacteria > Bacillati > Actinomycetota > Actinomycetes > Mycobacteriales > Nocardiaceae > Nocardia > Nocardia sp. NPDC059240. The sequence goes on from NZ_JBHZAC010000002.1 coordinate 53,512, forward strand.
ATCGCAGAGTCGCAGAATGTCTGCCCCGAATTCGGGGAATCGATACGAGTCGGCGTGCGCGCTGTGTCCGTGCCCGCGCAGATCGGGAATGATCACCCGTCGCCCGCGCCGGACCAACTGGGCCGCGAATCGATCCCAGGTGTGCCCGTCGCCGCCCATGCCGTGCACGAGCACTACAGGGGTGTCGCTGTAGAGATGCCCGCCCGTCGACCCGGAATCCCGGTAGGCGATGGCGACGTCCTCGAACTCGGCCCGGGCGACTGATAACTCCACGAGGATCCAGGGTACGGATCGGCGGCGGGGCGATGCCGCAGTTTGTGTGCTCTGCCATAGGTGAGCGGGCGCATTGGTTGTCTATTCATTCCGGTCTCGAATAACCGCGAAACGGTTCCTACCCTGCGGTAATGCGCAGCCGAATGGGCTGTGAAATAGATCACTTCCACATTGGCAAGAATTGGTCAGCCGCCCCGGTAGCGTCTCCGGCAATTCGAAACATTGCTTTTTCAGTCGGGGAAATATGGTTCTCAATGCTGCCGCCCCCGCGGTCGATCTCGAGGAACCGAGCCCGCCGCGGCCATCCTTCGCTACGGCCTGGGTCCTACTACTCGCCACGCTCAGCGGGGCATTCCTGGCCATCCCGACGTTTCGGTACGACTATTTCGGTGACGAACTGTACTTCGTCGCGGCCGGCGCCCACCGGAGTTTGACCTACGCCGACCAAGGCGTACTCATCCCGCTCATCGCCCATCTGGCCGACGCGCTGGCCCCCGGTTCGGCTCCGGTACTTCGCCTTCCAGCGGTCCTGATGACCGCGGCCGCGGTCGTGATCAGCGCCGCCGTCGCCTACGAACTCGGCGGCTCCCGCAACGCCCAACTGGTGGCCGCCACCGCCTACGCCGTCTCACCACTGGCCGCGACCCAGGCCGTCCAGCTGAGCACCTTCTCCTTCGACGCCACCCTGCAGGCCGCCATCATCTGGCTGCTGATCCGCTGGATCCGCACCCGCGACGACCGGCTGTTCCTCGCGATCGGCGTCATCGCCGCCATCGACCTGCAGGTCAAATGGTTCATCCCGACCATCCTGCTGTGCCTGGCCGCGGCGATCCTGGTCGCGGGCCCACGGTCGCTGCTGTGGCAGCGCGGGCTTTGGAAGGGCATCGCGATCTTCGCCGTCTCGGCCGTGCCCGGCCTGTGGTGGCAGCAAATGCACGGCTGGCCCGCGCTGGCCATGAGCAAGGTGATCGGCGCCGAACAGGACGCGGCCGGCGGCGGACCACTCGCCTGCATCCCGCAGATGATCGGACTGACCGGACTGCTCGGCGGGCTGCTGTGCGCCTGGGCCTTCTGGTGCCTGGCCAAGCAGCGCTGGCTGCGGCCCTACCTGTTCATGCTCGTCGCCTCCGGGCTGCTGATCGCCGTCATCCTGCTCGGACACGGACGGCCGTACTACACAGCGGGATTCCTGCCGGTGCTGTTCGGCATCGGCGCGGCCGCCCTGCCCTACTCGAAGCACGACCGCGGCGGGCGAACGCTGCGCGTCATCGCCGGACCCATCATGACGCTGTCGCTGATCATCATCGGCGTGCTGGTGATCGTGCTGCCGCAACCGGCCTCCCACATCCACGGGGCGATCAAGACGCAGGCCGAATTCGCGGTGCGGACCGGCATCTACGGCAATTCCGGCTGGTCGGATCTGACCGCGAAGGTCGCCGACGCCTACCGGTCGCTGCCCGAGGCGGAGCGGCCGAAAGTGATCATCGCCCAGAACTATTGGCAGGCGGCCGCCCTGCAGAACTTCGGCCGCGACTACGACCTGCCGCCCGTCTACAGCCCCAATCGCGGATTCGGCTACTTCGGGCCGCCGCCCGGCGACACCGGCGCGGTCCTCTACGTCGGCCTCGAGAACACCCCGCAGACCCTGCAGCATCAGTTCGGGTCGGTGACCGTGCTCGCACACCTGAACGTCCCCAACGGATTCCCCGGCGTGAACAGCGGCATCGCCATCTCGTACTGCCGCGGACCCGTGCATCCCTGGTCCGAACTCTGGCCGGACATGATGGATCTGCATCTGCCGCTGGGCATCTGAGCACTACTCGTAGAGCCCCTCCACATGCCAGGCCCGGTTGTAGCCGAGCAACAGCAGCGCCCGCAGGCGGGTGGTGTCCTCGGCATCCAACTGGACCTGGGCGCGGGCGGCGAAGCCGTGCTCGAAACGGTGTGTCCACCAACGATCGTCCACCGGCCACGGTCCCGCCCAGCCCGTCAACCGCCAGGAACTGCTGCCCCAGTGCAGGTGCGCGGGATCGGCGGTGAACAGGCCACGCTCGGTCACCCAGACCGGGGCACCGTCGGCGGCCTCCAGCCGCACCTTCGGATGGTTGGTGAGCACCAGCGCCGGAGCCGGTTCCGGTAACCGGCCCGGCCACGGCTGGGCCGGATCGGTGGCGGGCACCGGCTCGTCGCCGAGGGTGACCATGGTGATGCGCTCCCCCGGACCGCGCCCGCCGCTGAGCACCCCCAGGCGCACGGCGTCACCACCCAGCAAACTCTGCACCCGGATCAGCGCGCGCCGCGCCCGCTCCTCGTCCTCGCCGACCCCACCCCACAGACCCAGTTGCAGCGCACCGGCCGACACCACCTCGATCGGTTCCAGGCGCAGCAGGGTGATCGCCGCGTTCGGTCCGGCATCGTCGTCGAACGGATCCGAATCCGGTTCGGCCCGATTCGGTTCGGCCCGATGCGAGGCAGCCCGATTCGATCCGGCCCGATTCGATCCGGCACGGTCTGATCCGGCGCGATGCGATCCTGCCCGATCCGAGGCGGCGCGATGTGCCCGGCCGCGATCCAGAGCGCGGCGGGTGAGCCAGCCGTCGAGTTGCCAGCGGATGCGGTCGGCGGTGCTGTCCGGGGTGAGCGGTTCGGCGCACCGCCAGATGCGGGAAAACTGGTCGCCCGCCTCGGTTTCGGCGTGGATGACCAGGCGAGTACAGGCCACCGCGGCGGCGGCCAGCCGGGTGTGCAGTTCCGCGGCGAGCATACGACCGGCGAAGGCGGCCATATCGACCCGCTCGATCGGGGGATCGCAGCGATGCTCGACGGTCAGATCGGCGGCGGGCAGCCGGGAGGCGGGCGGCCGCTCCGGGACCGCGCGGGCACAGCGGTGCGCGAGGATCGCGTCCGCGCCGAACCGCGAGGACACCTCGGCGGGCGTGAGGGCCGCGAAGTCGCCGATGCGGCGCAACCCCAGCCGGTGCAGCAGATCCACCAATTCGACCCGCTGCGGCGCGGCCAGGACCGGCTCCACCGCCAACTCCGAAACCGGCATCGGCGCAAGGAATTCCGCACCCTTCCCGGGCGGCACCAGGGTGGCGCGCCGGGCCGCGAACACCGCGGTGGACAACTCGTCGGCGATCCCGATCTGACACTCCACCCCCACCGCCGCCACCGCATCCACCAACCGCTCGGCCGCGAGCTCCTCGGACCCGAAGAACCGCGCCGCCCCACGCGCCGACAACGCCAGCATCCCCGGCCGCAGCACCTCCACCCCCGGCACGGTCGCGTCCACCGCCGCCACCACCGGTTCGAACAGCCGCGCATCCCGATCCGGATCATCCAGCGCCACCAGCAGATCCGGGCACCGCCCCTGCGCCTCCCGCTTCCGCAGCCCCCGCCGAATCCCCTCCGCCCGCGCCACCGCGGTACACGCCACCACCCGGTTGTTGCCGATCACCGCGACCGCCCTGGTGACCTCCGCCCCCGCCTCGGCGGCCGCCGCCACCGCGGGCCAATCCATGCACCACACCACCAGCACCCGTCGCGTCTTCACCGGCGGACACGGGAAGTCCGCTGTGCCGCAGACTGTCTCGCCCGGCCGGGAGCGTGGTCAGGACGCGGCATGGCGGGACGGGCGGAGGGGGGTCGCGGCGGGGCGGACCGGGCCGGGAGTGGAGACCCATTCGACGCGGCCGCCTTCGGGGCTGAGGGCGAGGTGGCCCAGGCGGGGTTGGGCGGCGCGGCCGCGGACGGAGACGTCGAGGCGGACGGTGCGCAGGCGGCCGCAGCCGCGGCCGAGGCCGCCGTAGCCGGTGACGCGGGTGTCGATGTGCAGGGCGGAACCGGACCAGGAACCGTTGGTGACCATCAGGGTGGAGTTCTTGCTGCGGGCGCGGGCGGCGAGCACGCGGGTGCGCGACATCGGGACGGCGAGCCCGTTCAGGCCGAGAACCACCAGGTCCAGGCCATCCAGCAATACGGAGGCAACTTCGAGCGGGTCGGGTCCGGGATCCGGCACCACGGCCAGCCGGTCGAGCCGGGCCCCCATCTCGACCGCGGCCAGCAGCCCCAGGCGCGGCATGCCGACCACGGCGGCATGCCCGCCCGCGCCCGTCACGGCGGCCAGCAGCCCGGCGATCAGCGACCCGGCACCGGTGTAGACGACCACCGACCCCTTCGCCAATCCCCCATCGGGCAGCAGGTTTTCGAGCGCGGCCGGCACCGGCAACGCCTCCCGGCGAGGCTCCTCGGCCACCGGCACGTGCGCTGTCGCCTCCGCCCCGCGCGCGGGTACCGCGGCCATCCGCCGCCGCAACTCCGCCAACTGCTCGAGCCTGCCCTCCGCAGCCGAACCCATCTATTGACCACCTCTCTCAGTCGACGGGACCCAACGCTCGGAACCACACAGCCGGCACAGCCCTAGCTACCTGACATAATCGAAAGTATGTTCGATAGTAGAACTCGAGTCGCAAGACGCGTCAAGAGGCATGCGGGGAGTGTCGGCCCACCTCGCCCGAAAACGGCTTGACCTCGCAGGGGGTGGAGGAGGCAGGTTGATACCCATGCATGACGAGCGACACCCCGACCTCGCCACGATCGGCAAGCTGATCGACGAGTTCGTGACCCGGGTCTTCACCGACGTCACCGACGAGGACACCCTCGTCCTCGCCGAATTCATGCGCGAACTGCCCACACCCCTCCCCGACGCCCCCACCGCCGAGCAGCTCACCGCCTGGCTCGAACTGGCGGAACTGGTCTCCGACCAGGACTTCGAACGAGTGCTGCGGCGGACGGTCCGGATCTGGGCGACGGACAACCGGATCGAATTCGGCCTCAATGTCCGGCCGCTGATCCTCGAGCACGCGGGCCGCGCCCTGGCCGCCGGCATCGAGCCGCAGAGCGAGGAGGGCCGCGCCGTTCTCGATCGGATCGTGCCCTCGGATCTGCCCGTCCCCGAACTGATCTCGCTCATCGAATGGCTCGATGCCGTCACCGAGCCGGGGATCGAACGATACTGGCGCCTACTGAGCCTGATCAACAGCCAGGGCCCCGGCCGACCGACCACCCCCGCCTTCCGCTGGCTGTCGACGGCCCTGCGCGCCCACCGCCGAAACATCCCTCCGGCCGTTTCGTCCGGAACGTCGGTAGCACCGTGAGAAAATCGCCGCCCGCCCCGCGCCTCGGCCACGAAGCGAAACGCCCTGTGTCCGTATGGGTCTGGGGGAAGGGTGCAGGTCCGGGTGGGGAGGGCCAGCAAACCCCAGGTTTCGAACCAGGCCAGTCAGGATGGTTTTCCGCTACCCTGCACCCGTGACCGAACGCGCCCGTCCCATTGTCGGCCCCGATTATCTGGTGGCCGGCCGCTACCGTCTGCAGTCGAAGCTCGGCGGCGGCGGTATGGGTGCCGTATGGCTGGCGACGGACCGGCTGTTGCACCGGGACGTCGCCATCAAACAGGTGCTCACCACGGCGGGCCTCAGCGATCAAGAGGCGCAGGAGGTGCGCAGCCGGATCATGCACGAGGGCCGGGTGGCGGCCAAGCTGTCGCACGAGCACGCCATCGCCGTCTACGACGTGGTGCTCGAGGCCGGTGAACCCTGGCTGGTGATGGAGTACCTGCCCTCGCGCAGCGTGGCGAAAGCCCTTGCGCTGGTGGATCGACTCTCGCCGATCGAGGTGGCGCAGATCGGGGCGCAGGTCGCCGACGCGCTCGCCACCGCACATTCGGCGGGCATCGTGCACCGCGATATCAAGCCCGGCAATATCCTGGTCGCCGATCGCGGCGACGAGGTCGGCATGGTGAAGCTGTCGGACTTCGGCATCTCGAGTGGCGCCAACGACGCCACCGAGGAGATCGGCGACGTCATCACCGGCACCCCCGCCTACCTGCCGCCGGAGGTGGCGCGCGGCGCCCGGCCGACCACGGCCAGCGACGTATTCTCGCTCGGCGCAACGCTGTACACCGCCATCGAGGGTCAGCCGCCCTACGGTTTCGACGAGGACAGCAATGTCATCGTGGAGCGCGCCGCCATGGCGCAGGTGATTCCGCCCGCCCGCAGCGGCCCGCTCACCGACGTGCTGCTGCACATGATGGAGCCCGCCCCGCAGCGCCGCCCCACCATGACCGAGGCGCGCAATGAAATCCTCACCGCCGCTTTCGGTCCCGGCACCGCGCCCTACATCCTGAAGGCCCCGGTCCGCACCGAGGACGGCACCATTCCGGCGTGGGCGGCCCGCAATTCGGCGGCCGGACTGCGCAGCCCGCTCTCCAGCCCGCTGCCCCGCCCGCAGCGCGTCCAGGCGGCGGCTCCGGCTGCCCCGCAACCGAAGTCGAAGGGCTTCGATATCAGCGCCCTGGGCCCGAACGCGGGCCCGCTCGCGGTGGCGATCGGCCTGCTCATCGGCCTGCTGATCATCATCGTGATTCTGGTTGTGCTCTAGTCGATTCGGCGGCGGTGCGCCCAGCGGGTCAAGGCGTTCCGGTTGGACTGCTGGGTTTTGCGCAGCACGTTCGAGGCGTGCGTCTCCACCGTTTTCACCGAGATGAACAGGGTTTCGGCGATCTCGCGGTAGGTGTAGCCGCGCGCCAGCAGCCGCAGCACCTCCAGTTCGCGCGGGGTCAGCGAATCCAGTTCCGGATCCAGCGGCGGTTCGGGCACCGGCGATTTGCCGGTGAAGGAGTCCAGCACGAATCCGGCCAGGCGCGGCGAGAACACCGCGTCCCCACCGGAGACCCGTCGAATGCCGTCGGCCAGTTCGGGACCCGAGATGGTCTTGGTGACGTATCCGCGCGCTCCCGCCCGGATCACCGCGATCACATCCTCGGCCGCGTCGGACACGCTGAGCGCCAGGCACACCGGTCCCGGATCGATGCCCTGCAGCACCGCGACCCCGCCGCCGTCGGGCATGTGCACGTCCAGCAGCACCACATCCGGTGTGGTGGCCTTGATCCCGGCGATGGCCTCGCCTACGCCGCCCGCCTCGCCGACCACCTCCATATCGGTTTCGCGGCTCAGCTCCGCGCGCACCCCGGACCGGAACACGGCATGGTCGTCGACCAGAAAGACCCGGACACTCACCTAGTTCTCCTCACCTGACACCGGCACACCCACATCCTGCTGCACGACCAGCCGCTCGTCACCACCATCCTTGCGCGGCATGAAGATTCGCACCTCGGTCCCGTTGCCGGGTTTGGACTTCAACTCCACGTGCCCGCCCCGGCGTTCGATGCGCCCGTGAATGGATTTGGACACGCCTTGGCGGTCCTCGGCCACCGCGTCCGGGTCGAATCCCTTGCCGCGGTCGCGCACGAACACGCTCACCTGATGCGGTTCCACCTCGGCGTACAGGTCGATGGTCGGCACGCCCGCATGCTTGGCGGCATTGACCAGCGCCTCCCGCGAAGCCCCCAGCACCGCGGTGAATTGCTCCTTGCCCAGCCCGATTCCGCTGTCGTCGACATCCATCGACACATCGCCGACGGTGACCGGCGTGACCTTCACCCCGTGCTGGTCCTCCACCTCACCCGCGATGGTGCGCAGTGCCGCGGCCAGACTCGACTGCGCCGGACCGGTGTCCTCGAACAGCCATTTGCGGAGTTCGCGCTCCTGGCTGCGGGCCAGCCGCACCACTTCCTGCGGATCGTCGGCCTGCCGCTGGATCAACGCGAGCGTCTGCAGCACCGAATCGTGCAGGTGCGAGGCGATCTCCTCGCGTTCGTCATTGCGAATCCGCGCCGCGCGTTCGGAATTCAGCGCCCGCATCATGCGCAGCCACAGCGGCACGGTCAGCAGTCCGGCCCCGACCAGGGTGACGGCCACCGCCAGCAGGGCCGACCCGAGCGAGCTGAGATTGATCCGCCCCAGCACCACCACACCCAGGCCCACCACGATGAGGGTGGCCCCGCCGACAATGCGCGCCCACGTCACCACCGAGGGTCTGGTCGGCAGCCCGAGCACGGATCTCGGCCCGTCCGCGTCGAATTCGCGCCACACCAGCGCCGCGCCGATGGCGACCACGATGATCGGCCCCACCACGTGCGCGGCCGTCCCACTGAACACCCAGGCCGTCGCGACCGACAGGGCCATCCCCAGCAGTGCCAGCCCGATGCCCTGCCGCCGTTCCGAAGCCGTCGGCGGTGTCGCGTCGGCCCCGCCGGGCGTGAAGATCCACAGCATGCCGTAGGCCACGATCCCGGCCCCGGCCAGCGCGGACAGCAGTACGAAGACCACCCGCACCTTGAAGACATCGACCCCGAGATGATCGGCGATCCCGCCCGCCACCCCGCCCACGATCCGCCCGCCGCTGCGCCGCACCAGCTTGGGCTGGGTCACGGAGGTGACCGCCCCGCGGGCAGGGTCGTACAGGGGCGCGGCCGGATACATGCCTCGATACTGGCACGATCGCCCGACACCCGACATCAGGAAACACCCCGATCCCGCCCCTGAGGTGACGGGCGCTCAGGTCATCGAGCCGGTGTTCGGTCTCCGGACAGCAGGAGCCGCTCCCAAGGGATCAGCGGGATGTCGTTTTGTTCGATGACCTCCCCGGCTTGCTGAAAGGCGAAATGCGCCTCGTGGACCTGGCCGGACGCCCGCAGAGCGGACGCCAGCATCAGCAGGGATCGCGCCTCCACTCCGCGACCGGCCCACTCGGCGGCGATGATCGCCTCCCTGGCCGTGGCTTCGGCGGCGGGGTAATCCCCGGCCAGCAGCCGGGCGCGGCTCAGCATCATCAGCGTCCACCCTTCGAGGGTGCGCGAGCCCGACCGCAGGGCGAGCTGAACTCCCTTCGCGCACAGGCTCACCGCGTCGGCACGACTGCCCCGCCCGGTATCGAATACGGTGCTGCCGAGCAAGGTCTGGGCACCGGCGTAGAGCGGAAAGATGCCGGTTCGCTGCGCTGTGCTGCTCGCCCGGCAGGCGGCCGCATGGGCGTTCTCGGCCTCACCGAGGAACAGAAATCCGTACCCGGCCAGATAGTGGGCGGCGACTTCGAGTATCGAATCCCCGGTCGCGTCGGCGTACCGCAGGCATTCGCGATACTGCTGCGCGACATCGGTTCCGGCGTCGTCCATCCAGCAGATACTCAGGTGCGCGATGGCTGCCGATCCCGCCAGCCGCGGTGCGAGCGGTGGCCCTTCGGAGATCGCGCGCCCGAGATGGTCGCGGCTGAGCCGATATCCCATCAGCGTCATCGCCAGACCGGAACCGACCGCGATCCGCAGCCGCTGCTGCGCGGGGAGGTTACCGGCCCGAATCGCCGTGCCGAGCACGGCTGTCAGCGCCGCGGTGAGGTCGGGGGCGTGTGCTCCCTCCCCCGATTCGGCTGCCGCCAGCGCGATGTCGGCCATCAGGTCGACGGTGCGCCCGCCCAGTCGCGCGGCCTGCCGGCCGAGTGCGATCAGGTTGCGCCGCTCCGCGTACAGCCACAGGTAGGCGGTGGTCACATCGGCAAAGGTCATGCCCGGTCCCCGGGTGGGGGCGAGTTCGACGGGCAATGTGGTGGTGGGGTTGACGGCGACGAGGAGGGTTTTCATCGTGGCCAGGTAGTAATCGAGCAGATACCCCACGACTTCGGCGGCGTCGCCCAACTGCCGGAGCGCGAAGAGCCGGACCAGGTCGTGATAGCGGTATCGGCCCGGTGACACGCTCTCGAGCAGACCGAGATTCACGAGCGTTTCGCAGATTTCCTCGGTGTCGTGGCGGGCCTTGCCGAGGATGGCCCCGGCGCCGTCGACCGAGAGATCGTCGCATTCCGGTGCGGCGAGCCGCTGGAAGGCCCAGCGGTGTTCCGGGTCGAGTTGGTCGTAGCTGAGCCGGAAGGCGGCTTCGACGCTGACCTCCCCGGCCCGGAGCGCGGACAGCCGATGCTGTTCGTCGGCGAGCCGGACGGCCATGCTCTCGATCGTCCAGCTCGCTCGATGCGCCAGGCGCGCGGCCGCGATCCGGATCGCCAGGGGCAGCGACCCGCAGTGGCCCACCAGCTCTTCGACGGCGGCGGGCTCGGCGGCGGCCCGCTCCTTGCCGACGATCTTGCCGAACAGCGTGGCCGCTTCGTGCGCGGTGAGACCGCCGAGTTGCACGGCCGACGCACCCTCGATGTCGGGCAACGTGATTCGGCTCGTAATGAGAACGGCGCACCCGGTCGAACCCGGCAGCATCGGCGCGATCTGGCTCGCGCTCGCCGCATTGTCGAGAACGAGCAGGATTCGCCTGTTGTCCAGGGCGCCACGCAGATACGCGGCTCTCGCCTCCAACGTGGCCGGTATCGCGCCCTCGCCGACCCCGAGATCGCGGAGGAGGTCACCGATTACGGCGAACGGGTCGGCCGGGGTCTGCCCGGCACCGTGCAGGTCGACATAGAGCTGGCCGTCGGGATAGCGATCCCGAATCCCATGCGCGATTCGAACAGCGAGGGTGGTCTTGCCGATTCCCCCCATACCGGTGATCACGCCGACCGCGACCGAGGTGGTCGAATCCGCGATCAGTTGTGCGGAGAGCCGATCGGCGACCTCTTCCCGGCCGGTGAAATCGGTGATGGCACGCGGCAATTGATGCGGCACGGCCGTCGAGGAGGCGGCCGAGGAGGCGGCGTCCTGCCACAGCGTCCGCCAGTCGGACAGGCTCGCGAGCCCGGCAGGCGGCGTGCCCGCACGCACCGCCATGTCCATCAGGGTCAGCAATACCGGTGCGAGAGACTCGAATCGAGCGGGCACGCTGCGCCCGACGCGCCAGTCGCTGACCCGCTGAATGGTCGACCGGCCGGAATCTCCCGGCGACCGCGCGGCCCGCATCCTGGCATTGGCGGTGTCCACCACGCTGCGCAGCGTGGGATTGCCCGCCGTGACGTACAGCGCGCTGAAGCGCCTGGCGAACAGGGCACGCGGCGAGATGTCCTCGACACCGTCGCCGATCCGAGCCTCCGGGCCCATCGATCACCGCCCTCGACTCTTGATCCTGATGTAGGACAAAGGATCCCATCGAGCCGCCAGTTTGTCCGGTCCGGACGGAAAAGACGTGTTGACCTGCACGGCAATGGAATCGGACGGTCGCTCCGGTACACCGCCTTCCACTGCCGCCCCGACCGGACCGGACAGCCGGCCCGACGCACCCGGATTCCGCCACGACCGGACCGGATAACTGCTGCGGCACCGGCGATCAGGGGTTTTCCGACCATCCCGGATAAAGGCTTTCGCCGAGCCGTACGCCCCTTCCCTAACTTTCATCTCAGCGGGCCGAACGAGCTTCGCATCGAGAGTCGGGGAGGACTCACCATGAACATCAAGACCGCTATCGCCGGTGCCATCACTACCGCGGGTCTGCTCGGAGGAGTAGCGACCGGAGGCATCGCCCATGCGGACGGGGGGCTTGCGCCGCACGAGAAGACGACCGTCGCACCGAACGGTTTGTCGGTCACGGTCGGCAATCAGGACGCCTCCTTCCACGTGGTCCCGCCCTTGAACGGGATGCCGACCAGCCGGGAGGTGTACCTGAGCAACACGTCCTACGGCAAGGTCACCGGCGGCACCGCCAAGATCCGCACCGGATACTTCGCCGCCTGCGCCGTGGATCTGGACGTGAAGTTCAACATCGCCGGTACCGCGGGCGTGAACGTGAGCGCCGACCTCGGCGTCTCGGCCGGACTGGAGATGGTGACACCCACCGCGAGCGTGAACATCATCCCGACCATCGGCGGCACCATCGGCTTCAACCTCAACATCACGCCCGGCAAGATCATCGATGTCAAGATCGACGGCGACGGAAAGCAGCTGCCGGTAGGCGACGCCGGCTACATCGTCAGCAATGACTACCAGCTGAAGGTGGACGGCTGCGGCGGCCCCCTGACCGTCCAGTCCTACACCATCATCGAGGGAACCTCCCCGGGAGCGGACGCAGCCGATTACGTCGTAGGCGACCCGATCACGCTGTAATCCGCTGAGCCGCACCCTGCCTGGGCAGGGTGCGGCTCTCGGGGCGCAGTGCCCAGGAGGCTAGGACCAGGCCGGTGACACCGGCGGTCACGGTGAGGTGCATTCCGGCGGAGCCGTAGTCCTTCTCGATGAGGTGGGAAATGAAGGCGCCGGTCATGTTGAAAAACATTCCGGCGTAAGCCCATTCCTTCAGCCGGGGGAAGCCGGGGACCAGGATCGCGGCGCTGCCGAGCAGTTTCCAGGTCGCGAGCAGTGGTAGCAGGTAGGTGGGGAAGCCGAGGATGGTGTGGGTCTCCAGCGTTCCGTATTGCCGGGTGAGTTCGCCGTAGGCGCCGCCGCTCAGCACGAATACCAGCAGCAGGGTGCACGCCCAGTAGGCGATGGTGCGGGCCTGCGCACGGGTGGCGGGACGGGTCTGGATCGAGGGGCTCGTAATCGTGGTCATGGTTCCTCGACCAGTGGGAGCCGGGATATGTGACAGCACAAGCCATTCGAAACAGTGCATCTGTGACCCCCGCCACACCCGGTCACATTTCCTCCGTGCCGCCGGTCGAGTCAGCGAACCCGAAAACAACGGCAGAAACGAGAAGACAATGGCACTGCAGGTCACCACCATCATGCTGGCGGTCGAGGACATGGAGCGTTCCAAGAAGTTCTACGTCGCCCTCGGCGCGAAACTCGCCCAGGACTTCCCCAACTTCGCGTCCTTCGACCTCGACGGCGGCTCCGCCCTCGGCATCTACCCCACCGCCCACGCCGCCAAGGACGCGGGCGTCTCCCCCGAAGGCACCGGCTTCCGCGGCGTCTCCTTCCACCACATCGTCGCCACCCCCGAAGAAGTCGACGAAGTCATCACCACCGCCCTCGACGCGGGCGGTGCCATCGTCAAGCCCGCCGCCTCCGCCGGCTGGGGCGGCTACTTCGCCTACCTCGCCGACCCCGACGGCCACCTCTGGAAGATCGCCGCCTCCGCCTGAACAACCACGTGCCGACCGGGTTGGGAGAAGGCCGCCCGGTCGGTAATCTTGGGCTCATCGGGTGGGAGTGAGCGGGAACCGGAACGGCTTTGGTGAGCGAAAGTACTGACAATGGGGAGATTCGTTCTCCACGAGCACTTTTCGCTCGACGATTTACGGAACTCTATGAGGCAGCGGGGAATCCGACGCTGCGGCGCGTGGCAACGGCTGCCGAGACCCGGATGCGGGCGGCGCAGGGCGCCCGGCCGGGTGGGGCGTCTGCGCAGCGCATCAGCGATTGGAAGGCCGGGCGGAATGTGCCCGCACGGTTCGAATCGCTCTTGCCTGTGGTGCTCACACTGGTGGAACTGGCCCGTAAGGCGGGTAATCCGCTCACCCGGCAATTGGCCGAACCCAAAGAGTGGCAACGCCTCTGGCAAGCCGCCACCTCGTGGGATCCGGACGAGGATACCGAGGCGGCCTGCCCGTACCCCGGACTGAGCCCGTATCGCCGCGAAGACCGGCAACTGTTCTTCGGACGCACCGCCGCCACCACCGAACTCGTCGATCTGGTCCGCGACTCGACCGGATTGGTTGTCGTCACGGGCGCGTCGGGCGCGGGCAAATCCTCACTGCTGTCCGCGGGCCTGATCCCCGCACTGGCCGAGTGGGAGGTCACCACCGCCACTCCCGGAGCCGACCCACTGACCACCCTGCTGACGGTATTCGGCAGTCCCGCAGCGGAATCCGGAACACCTGCCATGACGCGGGCGCACGCAGCCCTGGCCCCCCGCACCGGCGGCACCCGCCGCCTGCTGGTCGTAGATCAGTTCGAGGAAGTGTTCACCACCTGCACCGACGACGTGGTGCGGACCGATTTCCTGACCGTCCTGCACGAATGCGCCACCCGCGCGGACGATCCGATCAAGGTAGTCCTCGCCCTGCGCGCCGACTTCTATTCGCACTGCCTGCACCATCCGGTGCTGCGCGACACCCTCGAACACCGCAGCTACCCGCTCGGCCCCATGGGCCAGGACGAACTGGCACAGGCGATCTCGGGTCCGGCCCGCACGGTCGGCCTGGAACTCGAACCGGGCCTCGAAGAACTCGTCATCACCGAACTCTGCGGTGCCGCCGACCATCAAGGCCACCGCACCTACGACCCCGGCGCCCTCCCCCTGCTCTCCCACGTCATGGCCGCCACCTGGCAGCACCGCGACGGCCGCCGCCTCACCACCACCGGCTACCGCAAGGTCGGCGGCGTCGTCGGCTCGGTCGCCGAAACCGCCGAATACGCCTGGAACGAACTGACTCTCGGCCAGCAGGACGCGGCCCGCGCCATCCTCCTCGCCCTCGTCTCGGTCAGCCGCGACGCCCGCGACACCCGCCGCCCCGGCCTCCGCCCCGACCTCCTCGCCCGCGCCGCCGACCTCGAAGACGCCACCGCGGCACTGGAACTCCTCTCCCGCACCCGCCTCATCACCCTCGACGCCGACGCCGTCACCCTCACCCACGAAATCGTTCTCACCGCCTGGCCGCGCCTCCGCACCTGGATCGACGAAGACCGCGTCGGCTACCTCGTCCGCCAACGCCTCGAAACCGACGCCGCCGAATGGGCTGCCCACGACCGCGATTCATCACTTCTCTATCGCGGCACCCTCTTGCGCAATGCCCTCGACAATGTCGCCCCGCCCCCGGTCGGGCCACTCGCACAGGAATTTCTCGATACCTCGGCGAAGGCCCACACCCGAAGCCGTCGCCGATCGGTCCGCACCAAGGCGATCCTCGCGATGCTCGCCATCGTGGTGCTCGTCTCCGGTTTCACCGCCTACACCCAAACCCGTCTGGCCCGTGAACAGCGCGACGAGAAAACACTGGCGGCGGTGCTGGACGAGGCCGACCGGCTACGCCGGGTGGACCCGTCGCTGGCGGCACAGCTGTATCTGGTTGCCGGGCAGCTGGCCCCGAATGATGCGGAGGTGCGCACCCGATTGCTGCGCACCCAGAACATGTCCTTGATGGCGAGCACTCCGGGGCATGAGGTCGGCATCCGGAGTATGACCGGCCGGAAGGGTGGCGTCCTGGCTTCGACCGACTGGAACAGCCAGCTGCGGCTCTGGGACGTCGACAATCCGTACCATCCTGTGCAGCTGGGCGTTCCGATCGACGCTGTCTGGCAGGTCGCGTTCAGCCCCGACGGCACCCTGATGGCCACCACGGCGACCACGGGCATCCGGATCTGGGATGTCGCCGATCCTGCCGTTCCACACCAACTCGTGGCGCTGCCCACCCCACCACCCGTTCGGGGTATCCCGCAGGACTTCCTTTCCGTAGCCTTCGCGGGTAGCGGCCGCACGCTGGCCACTACCTCCATGACCGCCGTGACGCTCTGGGACCTGACCAACCCTGCGGCTCCCGTCGCCGGTGCACCCTTCGCGTTGTACCCGACAGTGCCGCAAGGTCTGCCCTCTCCTATGTTGCGGGTGAGCCCGGACGGACGGGTACTCGCGGTCACCCGCAAATCCGGTGACGATCCAACGACGAAATCGACCGTCTTCCTGCTCGGTGTCGACGACACCACGACGCCGACACTGCTGGCCGACCGGCTCGACGCCGCTCCCAGTTCCATCGCGGACCTGGCGTTCAGCCCGGACAGCAAGATGCTGGCGATAGGTCTGATCGGCGACAGCTTCGGCGCCTTCAACGGGACCACCGACCCCAAAGCCACTGTGCAACTGTGGGATACCCAGGATCCGCGGAAGCCACGTACGACCGGGGCCGTCGTGGCCACCGATACTCACGGTGATCCGCAGCAGATCAGAGGGCTCGCTTTCGGTCCCGACGGTCACACGCTGGCATTGTCGGGGTCCGGAGGCATCGCACTCTGGAATGTGACCGAACCCGTCTCGCCCGCCCTGATCAGCGACGATCTATCGACCAGCACGACCATCTGCAAGTACCCGTCCAACGAGACGTTTCCCTGCTCGGGCGGGCCGTCCACCTTCGCCTTCAGCGGCGACGGGCGGACCTTGTTGGCCGGGGGCAAGGCCGGTGAAATTCAAACCTGGTCGCTACCGCCCACCATCATCACCGGGCACGCCGGGACCGTGTTCACGCCCCGCTTCGACAGCTCCGGCGCCCGGATGACAACAGAATCCGCAGACGGCCGAATCACGTTGTGGGACAACTCGAATCGGCGGCAGCCGGCTCAGCTGGGCGGGTATCGGCTGCCACCCGACGTCTACGGCACCGAACTGTCGCCCGACGGCAACACCATGCTCGTCGAGTCGGGGGCCTTCACGATGAGCGTCGCGCTGCTGGACCTGTCCGACCCCGCCCATATCCACCCGGCGGCCGACTGGCAGTTGCCTGCCCGCCTGAAATCGATTCGAATCAGCCATGATTGGCGACGGATGGCCACCGTCGGCAGCGACGACAAGCTCCAGTTGTGGGACCTGTCCGATCGGACGCACCCGGCCGCCACCGGCACCCCGATCACGTTCGACAAGGCGACCGACCTCGATGTCACCTTCGGCGCCGACAACACCACACTGTTCGCCCAGAAGCAGATCTCGCATGGCCTCACCAACGACCTCACGGTAAGCCGATGGGATGTGAGCGACCTCGCCCATCCCCGTGAGCTGAATACGCTTGTGCATCTCACCGGGGACGAAATCGAGACCTATGTGACCTTCACACCTGATCAGCACACGATGGTCCGACTCGAGCACGAGAAGGTACGGCTCTGGGACATTCGCGACCCGATGCGACCGGTCCAGCTCGATAATCCGATACCCCTGCACACCCAGTCGGTCTCCGCAGTGGCCTTCACCTCCGACAGCCGTCTCATGGTGAGTTCCGGCAACAGCGGATCGATCCAGGTGTGGGACTTCTCGGATCGAGCCCACCCGCAACCGATCGGCGGCCCCCTGACCGACTCCGGCGACAAGCTCTGGAATGTGGTCTTCACTCCGGCGGGCGACTTCGTGATCGGCACCGGATCCAGCGGCGCGATCCGCCTATGGGACCTCGACTACCGGCACGCCACCGACCGCGTCTGCGCGATCACCGGCGCGATGTGGACCGAAGACCTCTGGCATCGCTACCTCCCCCAACTCCCCTACAACCCACCCTGCCCCCATCGGTAGTCCGCCGGAATTTCCCCGCACCCCACCCGGTTACCCGCAACGGCAACAACAACAGGGACGGGTGAGATGAACGCATTCAACGAATCGGTGATCGAGGAGTTTCGGGCCAACGGTGGCAAGGTGGGTGGGCCGTTCGAGGGCCGCACCAACATGGTGCTGATCACCACCACCGGCGCGAAATCCGGTCGCGCCGTGACCAACCCGCTGGTCTACGTCCCCGACACCGACCGCATCGTCATCATCGCCTCCAATGGCGGCGCGGACAAACACCCCGCCTGGTACCACAACCTCCGCGCCAACCCGGAGATCACCATCGAGCTCGGCACCGAAACCTACACGGGCAAAGCCGAATTCCTCGCCGGCGCGGAGGCCTATACCCTCTACGAGCGCATGATCGAGATCATGCCGGTCTTCACCGAGTACCGCGCCAAGACCACCCGCAAAATCCCCGTGGTCGCGGTCTACCGCCAGTCGCGGGATACCTGACCCGAACCGCTACCCTTCCGCCGCGATAACCTCGATCTCGAGCAGCCATCGCGGGTTGAAGATCCCGGCCAGCACGACCGTCAGCGCGGGCTGGTGGCCGTCGAGGACCTCGGTGCGGACCGCCGTATTGATCGCCGCGAGTGAACGATCGCTCAAATACGTGGTCACCTTGACGATGTTCGCGACGGTCAACCCGGCATGCGCCAGTGTCTCGACGATATTCCTCCAGATCAGCCGACACTGTCCCGCCGCGTCGTCCGGCACCTCCCCATCCCGCCCCTCCGGTATCTGACCGCTCACGAACAGCAGCCGCCGCGCCCCGATCACCTCCAGCCCGTTGGTATACCCACCAACCGCCACCGGCACCGAATCAGCATCGTGCGCAATCATTTCCATGCTTCATCAGGCTAGGCGAGCACAAACGTCTCGACCGGCTGCGGTGGTGACGAAAGTCTGACGAGCCGGTTGATGTGGACACCATTGGCGTGGTGCGGTGATTGACTGCGAGCGGGGAGAACGACGTCGACAAGTCGCTCAGGTCATCATGCAGCCAATCACCACCGATGGGCGCGCCGCAGGTGGCGTGAACGAGCTTCGCAACGATCGAGCCGGTGAGTTCCCGCTCGGTTAAGTTGATGTCGTGCAGGCGGGGATCGAAGGCGAAGTGGGCTGTCCGTGGTGAGTGGGGTCGGGGAACAAGGTCAGATCAGCTCGCCGCGAGCGCTTTTCGCCGGACGATTCACGGAACTGTATGAGGCGGCGGGAAATCCGACATTACGGCGGGTCGCGAGTGCTGCGGAGACGCGGATGCGGGCGGCGCAGGGTGGGCGGCCGGGTGGGGCTTCGGCGCAGCGGATCAGTGACTGGAAGGCGGGGCGGAATGTGCCGGCGCGGTTCGAATCGCTGTTGCCGGTGGTGCTCACGCTCGTGGAGCTGGCGCGGAAGGCGAATCATCCGCTGACCAGGCAGCTGGCGGAAGCCAAAGAGTGGCAACGACTCTGGCATGCGGCCACCACCTGGGATCCCGATGAGGATACCGAGGCCGCCTGCCCGTATCTGGGACTCGGCGCCTACCGGCGGGAGGATCGTGAGCTGTTCTTCGGTCGCGCCCGCGCTACCGAAGAACTCACCGAGCTGGTCGGCACGGCGACCGGGATCGTGATGGTCGTCGGAACGTCCGGTGCGGGCAAATCCTCACTGCTCTCGGCGGGATTGACGCCCGCACTGCGTGATTGGGAAGTCACCACCGCCACGCCCGGCGCCCATCCCAGCACCGCGCTGCGGACCGCTCTCGACGACCCAGAAGAGTTGCCCACGGCCCTGGCCCCACGCCCGAAGTCCGTACGCCGACTGGTGATCATCGATCAGTTCGAAGAGCTGTTCACCACCTGCGAGAGCGAACGCGAACGCGAGGAATTCCTCACCGCCCTGCACACCGCCGCCACGCGCAACGACGATCCGGTGGCGGTGGTGCTGGCTGTCCGCGCCGACTTCTACGCCCACTGCCTCAACCATCTCATCCTCCAGGAAGCCCTGGAGCAGCGCAGTTACCTCCTCGGCCCGATGCGCACCGACGAACTGGCACAAGCCATTTCGGGCCCCGCCCGCAAGGTCGGCCTGGAGCTCGAGCCCGGCCTCGAAGAGCTCGTCATCACCGAGTTGTGCGGCACGGCCGAACATCCCGATCGCCGCAGCTACGATCCCGGCGCACTCCCGCTGCTGTCACACGTCATGGCCGCCACCTGGCAGCACCGGGAGGGCCGCCGCCTCACCGTCACCGGCTACCGCAAGGCGGGCGGCGTGGTCGGCTCGGTCGCCGAAACCGCCGAATACGCCTGGAACGAACTGACTTCCGCCCAGCAGGACGCGGCCCGAGGCATCCTGCTGGGCCTGGTCGCCGTCGGCCGCGACAGCCGCGACACCCGCCGCCCCGGCATCCGCTCCGACCTGCTGGCCGCCACCGCCGACCCCGAAGCCGCCACCACCGCACTGGAACTGCTCTCCCGCACCCGCCTGATCACCCTCGAATCCGACGCGGTGAACCTCACCCACGAAATCGTCCTCACCGCCTGGCCCCGCCTGCGCTCCTGGATCGACGAGGACCGCGTCGGCTACCTGGTCCGCCAACGCCTCGAAACCGACGCCGCCGAATGGGCCGCCCACGAACGAGATTCCTCCCTCCTCTACCGAGGCACCCGACTCCGCCAAGCCGCCGACCACGCCAACCCCCCACCCGTCGGCCCACTGGCCCACGAATTCCTCACCGCCGCAGCCACCGCCCGCCGCAAATCCCGCCGCCGCTCCCGCAACACCCGAATCAACTCTGCCTTCCTCGCCCTCGGCATGGTCGCCCTGGCCATCGGCTTGTACGTCCAGAACGACCTGGCCGATCAGCGCCGCGACGACCGGGATTTCGCCGCTCTACTCGCGCAGGCCGACCGCGTGCACCAAACCGATTCATCACTGGCCGCGCAGTTGAACCTGATCGCCTGGCGCATGCGGCCCGGTGACGCCGACGTCCGGGCCCGGCTGCTGCAAACCCAGATCGACCCCCTGGTGACCGTCACGCCCGCGCATCCCCAGGTACTTCTTCGACTCGGCTATCAACCGGGCGGGTCCGTGCTGGCGAGCCTGGCGTCCGATCGTGGTCTGCGACTGTGGGATACGGCCGACGCCCGCCATCCCCGACCGCTCGGCAACCAACTCGACGGCGTCGACGATGTGGCTCTCGGCTCCGGAAACCTCATGGCCACCGCCACCTCAGCGGAGGGCTCGCCCCGCACGGTCACACTGTGGGACCTCACCATCCCGGCGGCACCCAGATCGCTCGCCACGTTGCCGGATCTGCCCGACTCCGGTCCGCTCCGAATCACTTTCGCAGCCGATGGGCACACGCTGGCCGTGGTGACCCGGGCACATCTCATGCTGTGGAACGTCGGCGCTTCCCAGACTCCGGTCCTGGCGGCAACCAGACCGCTGGCCGCGTCCGGCGGCCTTCCCGGGAATCTCCGGTTAAGTCCCGACGGCCATCTGCTCGCCCTCACCGCTACCGACGACCACACCACAACCGCCGCGGTTCAGCTGTGGGACGTCCGGAATCCGGCGACCCCGGCACTGACAGCCCCCGTCGTCGGTGGTCCCGCCGAGCTGCTGCTCGCCCTCGCCTTCAGCCCCGACAGCACGATGCTGGCGGTCGGCACCAGTCGGGCGACGGAGAAGTCCGACGGGAGCAATCCCGGTGTGGCCCTGTGGGATGTGCGGGATGCGGCGCATCCGCACCAGACCGCCTCGATCGATACCGGGAGCACACTGCTGCGTGCCCTGGACTTCTCGCCCCGTGGCGATGCCCTCGCAGTCTCGGGCAATCGCGGGTCGTCGATCTGGAACGTCACCGATCCGACAACCCCGGCGCGATTGATCGACGCCCTGCCCATGAGTCCCGCCGTATGCCATTTCGGTGAGGCGTCTTCACGATGTATGGGCGGACCCGACACACTCGCCTTCGCACCCGATGGACGCGAGCTGGCAGCGGGCGGGTACAGCGGCGATATCCAGATCTGGTCGCTGCCGACGGGCGTGCTGCCCCAGCACAGCGGCCTTGGCATGGTGCCCATGTATGCCGCGAACGGCTCCCGCCTGGCCACCGTGGGGAGCGCCGGCCGAATCACACTCTGGGATGTCCGAAACCCCGAACTGCCCACGCGGATCGGCGAATATCGCGCGGAAGCGGACTCCATCGTCGTGCGCCTGTCAACGGACGGCAACACGCTGCTGGTCTTCGATGCGCCGACCGGACGAGTCCGGACGGTGGACATCTCCGATCCCGCACACCCCCGCCTGCAAGGCGACTGGACGCCCCCGGCGCCGGAATCGAACGGTGTCCAGGCCGTCACCCTCGATCATCGGCTGATGGCCACCGCCCGCGACGACAGCTTCCAACTGTGGGATCTCTCGGACCCAACCCGGCCGCAACCGGTCGGTGCGCGGTACCCACTCTCCAGCGGTTCGCCGCTCTTCGGACCGCGCGACTCCACGATGTTTCTCTACCGTCTGGACGGCAAGGAAGGCGCCCGGCAACTCGTCATCGATCTCTGGGACATCACCGATCCGGCAGCGCCACAGCGACTCTCGGAAGTCCTGCGCCGCCCCTCGTCCGTGATCGACACGATCGGGCTCAGCGACGATCGCCGGACGATGATCGACACCAGCAACGAACGCATCCAACTCTGGGACATCAGCACACCGACGCGCCCGGTCCGGCTCGGCGGACCGACCACTGCCCACACCGTCCCGATCGCGCCCACCGGACTGACCTCCGACACCCGCAACCTGTTCATGGTCGGCGTCGACGGCGTCCTGCAACGGTGGGACATCACCGACCGCGCACACCCCAAACGCACCCTCGAGCTCACCCAATCCATCGCATACAGTTGGAGCGCCTCGCTCGCTCCCGACGAACGACACCTCGCCTCCAGCTCCACCGACGGCACCCTGCACCTCTGGGACCTGGACGAACAGCATGCGGCAGACCGCATCTGCGCGATCACCGGCGGCCTGTGGACAGAGGACTTGTGGCACCGCTATCTCCCCCAGCTCCCCTACCGCCCGCCCTGTCACTGATCCCGAAGTCAGGTGCCCATTCAGGGTGATCCCCGATGCGGCTGAGCAGCATCGGACGCCACGATGGAGACCATGACGAGAACGAGCGACTGGTCCAAGAGCGCCGGACGTACCGGCTTCTCCGATCAGCTTCACGATCTGTGGCAGACCCGGCCGATGCGGTTCCCGAAGAACGGGCCGATCGCGGGTGTGGCCGTCGGGTTCGGCCGCCGCTTCAACGTGGACCCCGTGCTGGTGCGGGTGGCGTTCGTGGTGTCGGCGCTGTTCGGCGGGGCGGGCATCGTGCTCTACCTGGCCGCGTGGCTGCTGCTCAATCAGGCCGGTGATCAGTCGTCCGCCGCCGAATCGCTCTTCGGGCGCGGACAGTCCTCGCATTCGTCGTCCAAGACCATCGTGCTCATGGTGGCGTTGGGGATCGCGGTGAGCACGATGGGGCCCGTCGGTGTCGGCCTCGGCGGCTCCGGCGTGATCGGCTTCTTCCTCATGCTGGTCGGCTGGTGGCTGCTGTATCAGCGCCAACCCCAGCCGCCCGCCGCCTATTTCGAGCAGGCGAGCGCGGACAACCTGCTCAACACCGGCTACCCGGGCACCACCAACCCGTACTGGACCGGCTACCCCGGCACCAATGCCGTCACTTTCGAAACCTACGGGCCCTACACCACCATGCCCGACCACTACGAGCCCGATCCGAAGCAGGCCGCCTCGGAACCGGTTGCCGCCCAGAGCATGTCGCAATCCGATGCCGGACAGAGCATGTCGCAGGGCACGACCGGCGACGCCGAGCAGGTGACCGAGGTGCTCGACACCCGCTACGCCCCCGCGTCCGCCGTCGCCGACACCGTAATCCTGAGCAGCTCCACGCAGGAGCCGCAGAGCACCGAGACTCCTTCGACCCCGGTCGATCTCGCCAAGTCCGGATCCCCCGACGCCACCACACCGGCCGACGTGCCCGACACCGACGGCGACACCCCGCCAGCGCCCACGGCCACCGGTTCCGGCGAACCCCCTGCCCTGCACCGCATCCCGTCCACCGGCGACCGTCCGCGCACCGGCTACGGCCCGGCCCCGATCTCCCCCGACTTCGGCCCCACCCCGCCCGGCTGGGACCCGCTCGGCGTAGCGCCGCTGGCGTGGGACCTGCCCGAGCCCGGCACGCCGCCCCGGCAGACCGCCGTCGTGGCACCGGAGCGCCGCCCCCACTCCCGGCTCACCGCCGTCACCATCGGCCTGGCCATACTCGCCGCTGCCGCAGCGGGTTCGGTGGCCGCCTCCGGCGTGGATTGGATGACACCGAGCCGCATCGGCGCGGCCGCGCTCGCGGTGATCGCGCTCGGCCTCATCGTCGGCGCGTTCCTGCGCCGCGGGTACGGCCTCATGGTGTTGCTCGCCCCGCTGGCCGGCTTCGTCATCCTGGCCTCGCTGATCGGCCCGATCCAGTTCGACCAGGGCGCGATGGGCGACCACAAGTGGTCCGCCACAACGGCTTCCGAGCTGTTGCCGGAGTATCACGTCTCGATGGGCTCGGGCACCCTCGACCTGAGCAAGCTGCAACTCACCGAGGACCACACCGTCGCACTGAAGGTGCGCATGGGCGATGCCCGCGTGATCCTGCCGCCGAACGTGCGCGTGAACACGAAATGCAATGTCCGCATGGGCGACTCGAGCTGCCCCACCGGAATCTCCGGCCCGCCGACGGGCCCCGTCCTGAACCTGACCGTCGATGTGCAGATGGGAAATGTGGAGGTGAACCATGGCTGAGAACAAGAACAAGAAGCGCCGACCGTCGTTCGGACTCCTGCTGGCCGGAGTGCTCGGCCTGGGAGTGAGCATCTGGGCGTTCGTCGGCCCCGGCTCCTGGCCCGTCTCCGGCGGCCTGTCGCTGGGCTGGATCGTGGTGATCGCGGCCATAGTCGTCGGCGTAGTCCTGGTTCTCACCCCGAGAAAGAATCGCGACTAGTCACGCCGACCGCGCTGTCCCACCCTCGCCGGGACAGCGCACCCCTTCCGGGAGCTGCCCTCCCACGAAGGCCGAAGGGCCCCGCACCTTTTCAGGTGCGGGGCCCTTCGCGTACGGGGGGAGCTAACTCACTCCCATTCGATGGTCCCCGGCGGCTTGCTCGTCACATCGAGCACCACGCGGTTGACCTCCGCCACCTCATTGGTGATGCGGGTGGAGATGCGCTCGAGCACCTCGTACGGCAGTCGCGTCCAGTCGGCCGTCATGGCGTCCTCGGACGAGACCGGGCGCAGCACGATCGGGTGACCATAGGTGCGGCCATCGCCCTGCACGCCGACGCTGCGGACATCGGCCAGCAACACCACCGGGCACTGCCAGATCGACTTGTCCAGACCGGCGGCCGTAAGCTCCTCGCGCGCAATGGCATCCGCCTGCCGCAGCAGCTCCAGCCGGTCGAAGGTCACTTCGCCGATGATGCGGATGGCCAGACCCGGACCCGGGAACGGCTGGCGCGCAACGATTTCCTCGGGCAGCCCCAGCTCGCGGCCGACCGCGCGCACCTCGTCCTTGAACAGCAGGCGCAGCGGCTCGACGAGCGCGAACTCCAGATCGTCCGGCAGGCCACCGACATTGTGGTGCGACTTGATGTTCGCGGTACCGGCACCGCCGCCGGACTCGACGACGTCCGGGTAGAGCGTGCCCTGCACCAGGAACTCGACCTTGGTCTCGCCCTGCTCGCCGACCACCTCGGAGACCGCGTCCTCGAACGACCGGATGAACTCCCGGCCGATGATCTTGCGCTTCTCCTCCGGATCGGTGACGCCCTTCAGCTCACCCAGGAACTTGTCGACCGCGTCGACGGTGACCAGCTTGGCCCCGGTCGCGGCGACGAAATCCCGCTGCACCTGTTCGCGCTCGCCCGCACGCAGCAGACCGTGATCGACGAACACACAGGTCAGGCGATCGCCGATGGCCCGCTGCACGAGCGCAGCCGCGACCGCGGAGTCCACGCCGCCGGACAGGCCGCAGATGGCGTGCCCTTCCCCGACCTGCTCGCGGACCTGCTTGATCAGCGCCTCGGCGATATTGGAGGCCGTCCACGCGCCCGGAATCCCGGCGATCTCGTGCAGGAACCGGCTCAAAACCTGCTGGCCGTGCGGCGAGTGCAGCACCTCGGGGTGGTACTGCACACCGGCGAGCTTGCGCGCCCGATCCTCGAACGCGGCGACCGGTGCGCCCGCGGAGGTCGCGGTCACCTCGAACCCGGCGGGGGCGTCGGTGACGGCGTCACCGTGGCTCATCCACACCGGCTGCCGGGTCGGCAGCCCGCCGTGCAGGATGCCGCCGTCCACGCTCAGTTCGGTACGCCCGTACTCGCGAGTCCCGGTGTGCGACACCGTCCCGCCGAGCGCCTGCGCCATGGCCTGGAATCCGTAGCAGATACCGAAGACCGGCAGCTCCAGATCGAACAGCCGGGCATCGAGTTGCGGCGCGCCGTCGGCGTACACACTGCTCGGCCCGCCGGAGAGAATCACCGCCAAGGGGTTCTTCTCCGCGATCTCCTCGACGGTGATCGTGTGCGGAACCACTTCGGAATACACACTCGCCTCGCGCACCCGGCGCGCGATCAACTGCGCGTACTGCGCGCCGAAGTCGACGACAAGGACTGGTCGCTGGGTATCTGCCACCCGCACAGTCTACGGAGCGATACAGGACACATCGCCCCCGGGCAACCCCCGATCACACAAAGCTGCGCAGACCGCGTGACCTGCGGTTGGACCATCACTCCGGGCCGGGGATGCGCCGCGGCCTCGGAAGCGATGTACTGCCCGGCCCGGAAGTGGTGGCAACGGGACGGTATTCGCGGCACCCGGTTCCCGGATAGGGACTTCCGACCTCCGGCGGCGGGGATTCCGGCCCGGCGAATCGGGCCGAGCGACACCCCGGATTCGGGCCGAGCGACACCGACTGTGCCAGTGGGCAGGAAAGCCCGGAAGTTTGTCGCCCCCGCTCGCTATTCTCTACTTCGTGCCATTCGCCCGTGCGATCGATGCCGAGATCCACTACGAGGACAGCGGGGGCGAAGGTCCGGTTGTGTTGCTGGGGCACGAATTCCTCATGGACCGAACGATGTTCGCGTCGCAGCAGGCGGCGCTGACACCGGAGTTCCGGATGGTGACCTGGGATGCCCGCGGGCACGGCAGAACCCATGACGAGGGGCTGCCGTTCACGTACTGGACCTCCGCCCGGGACGCGCTGACCGTACTGGATCAGCTCGGCGTGGAACGCGCCGTGGTGGGCGGGATTTCGCAGGGCGGCTTCATCGCCCTGCGCACCGCGCTGCTGGCCCCCGACCGGGTCGCCGCTCTCGTGCTGCTCAGCAGTGAGGCGCACGAGCCGACCCCCGCCGAACTCACCAATGCCCGTAGGTTTCTGGACAAATGGTACGAAGACGGCCCCCGTCCGGCGCTGGCCGAATACCTGGCCCGCTGGCTCATCGGCGAGGACGACTGGTACCGCGCCGTCTGGGTGAAACGCTGGCTGGCCCGCGACCCCAACGCCACCGAGGTGGCCGCCGGCGCCCTCCTCACCCGCGACTCCATCCTCGACCGACTAGCCGAAATCACCTGCCCCACTTTGGTCATCCACCCCACCCGCTCCGGCGTCCCCCGCTCCCACGCCCGCGAGTTGGCCGACCGCCTCCCGGATGCCCGCTACGTGGAAATCGAGGGCGCCCGCCAAACGGTGAACATGACCCACCCGGTAGCGGTCAACTCCGCCATCCGGGAGTTCCTCCGCGACTTGGCAGTCCCGCCGCTGCAGAACTTCAGCGCCCGCCCCGGCAGCCGCTGAACACCCTCCAAAACGACTCGCGTCCTTGCACATTCGGGTGAATGTGCAAGGGCGCGTGGTCAGAGGTTGTTCGCTCAGCCGCGAACGTTCAAACCGACCTTCTGGAATTCCTTGAGGTCGCAGTAGCCGCTCTTGGCCATCGAACGGCGCAGGCCGCCAACGAGGTTCAGCGAACCGAACGGGTCGTTGGAGGGGCCGTTGAGGAGCTGGTCCAGCGGGACGCGCTCCTCCTGGATGGCGTACGGCAGGACCGCGCCGCGCGGCACCGACGGGTGCGCGGCGGCCGACGGCCAGTACCAGCCGTTGCCGGGGGTCTCCTGCGCCATGGCCAGCGGCACGCCCAGCATCACCGCGTCCGCGCCGCAGGCGATGGCCTTGGCGACGTGACCGGAGGTCAGAGTCTCGCCGTCGGCGATGACGTGCACGTAGCGGCCGCCGGTCTCGTCCAGGTAATCCCGGCGCGCCGCGGCGGCGTCGGCGATGGCGGTGGCCATCGGCACCCCGATGCCGAGCACCTCGTTGGTGGTGGTGGCGCCCTGCATGGAGCCGTAGCCGACGATGACGCCGGCCGCGCCGGTCCGCATCAGGTGCAGCGCGGTGCGGTGATCGGACACGCCGCCCGCGACCACCGGCACATCCAGCTCGGCGATGAAGGTCTTGAGGTTCAACGGTTCTCCGTCGCCCACGTGCTCGGCGGAGATGATGGTGCCGTGCACGACCAACAGGTCGATGCCCGCCTGCACCAGCGCCGGGGTCAGCGCCCGCGCGTTCTGCGGGCTCACCCGCACCGCCGTGGTGACACCGGCCGCACGCACCTGCGCGACCGCGGCTGCCAGCAGATCCGGCTGCATCGGCGCGGCATGCAGCTCCTGCAGCAGCTGCACCGCCGCCTCGGTGCCCTCCTTCTCGGCGACATCGGTCAGCTGCTGGATCTTGGCGTCCACATCGGCGTGCCGGGCCCACAGGCCCTCACCGTTGATGACGCCCAGCCCGCCGGCCTTGCCCAGCTCGATGGCGAACGCCGGCGACACCAAGGCGTCGGTCGGATGCGCCAGGAAGGGGATCTCGAAGCGGTACGCGTCCAGCTGCCACGCCAGCGACACCTGCTTGGACGAACGGGTCCGCCGCGAGGGCACGATGTCGATATCGTCCAGCTCGTAGGTACGCCGAGCCGTACGGCCCATGCCGATCTCGACCATATCGCGCATCGTGTTTCAGTCCTTTCGAGTTCGATTGCCGGACATGACAAAACCGGTCCGCGGCCATGCGCGAACCGGTTTCGGCCGGCTACGAACGAGTGGTGTAGTTGGGAGCCTCGACGGTCATGGTGATGTCGTGCGGGTGCGACTCCTTCAGACCCGCCGCCGTGATCTGCACGAACTGGGCCGCCTGCAGATCCGGAATGGTCTGCGCGCCGGTGTAACCCATGGCCGCCCGCAGACCGCCCACCAGCTGGTGGATGACCTGGTCCAGCGGGCCACGGAACGGCACCCGACCTTCGATGCCCTCGGGCACCAGCTTCTTCTCCGACAGCACGTCGTCCTGGAAGTAGCGGTCCTTGGAGTAGGACTTGGCCTCGCCACGCCCCTGCATGGCACCCAGCGAACCCATGCCGCGGTAGCTCTTGAACTGCTTGCCGCCCACCAGGATCAGATCGCCCGGCGACTCGGCGGTACCGGCCAGCAGCGAACCCAGCATCACGGTCGACGCACCGGCCGCGATGGCCTTGGCGATATCACCCGAGTACTGCACGCCACCGTCGGCGATGACCGGCACACCGTGCGGCTTGCACGCCGCGACGGCCTCCAGAATCGCGGTGATCTGCGGCGCGCCGACACCGGCGACCACGCGGGTGG
The DNA here is from genome assembly GCF_042753865.1 of Nocardia sp. NPDC059240. Lineage (NCBI taxonomy): Bacteria > Bacillati > Actinomycetota > Actinomycetes > Mycobacteriales > Nocardiaceae > Nocardia > Nocardia sp. NPDC059240. The sequence continues at coordinate 82,593 of NZ_JBHZAC010000002.1, forward strand.
TGCAGATGGAGCCGGGGCCCACACCCACCTTCACCGCGTCCACGCCCGCCTCGACCAGTGCCAGCGCACCCGCGCGGGTGGCGACATTGCCGCCGATGATCTGCACCCGGTCACCGACCTCGGCCTTGACCTTGGCGACCATCTGCAGCACGCCCGACTGATGCCCGTGCGCGGTGTCCACGATGAGCACGTCCACGCCGACCTCGGCCAGCGTCATGGCACGCGACCACGCGTCCTCGCCGACACCGACGGCCGCGCCGACGAGCAGTCGCCCGTCGCGGTCCTTGGTGGCGTTCGGGTACTGCTCGGTCTTGACGAAGTCCTTGACCGTGATCAGCCCGCGCAGCTTGCCGGACCCGTCCACGATCGGCAGCTTCTCGATCTTGTGGCGGCGCAGCAGCCCCAGCGCGGCCTCGGCGGTGACACCCTCCTGCGCGGTGATCAGCGGCGCCGGGGTCATCACCTCTTCGACCTTGCGGTCCTGATCCACCTCGAAGCGCATATCACGGTTGGTGATGATGCCGATCAGAATCCCGCGGGCATCCACCACCGGCAGACCGGAAATGCGGAAGCGCGCACACATGGCGTCGACCTCGGCGAGCGTGTCGTCGGGGCGACAGGTGACCGGATCGGTCACCATGCCCGCCTCGGACCGCTTCACCGTCTCGGCCTGCGCGGCCTGCGCCTCCACCGACAGATTGCGGTGCAGCACACCCATTCCGCCCGCGCGCGCCATGGCGATGGCCATGCGCGCCTCGGTCACGGTGTCCATCGCGGAACTCACCAGCGGGGTGCGCAGCGAGATGTCGCGCGTCAGCTTGCTGGAGGTGTCGACAGAGCTCGGAATCAGATCCGAGGCCGCCGGCAGCAACAGCACATCATCGAAGGTGAGGCCGAGCATGGCGATCTTGTCGGGATCGTCGCCGCCCGTACGAGGGCGGCCAAAATCACTGCGTTCGCCCGTCACGGGACTGCTCATTCGGATCGACCCCTCCTGGACCTCGGCAGCGTCCGCAGGACCGGGAACCGGCGGACGCGTGGATGACTGGCAATGCCGGTGATTACTACCCGGCTCTTGGTCAACCATGGTATCCGTCGTCGAATTCCACTTCGCACCCGCGCCCGAGCCCGGCCACAGCACTGTCTCCGAGGCCATCGCGGTGCTGTCTCCGGCACCACAACCGCTGCGGTTTGTCGGCTATGGCATTACTGTGTCGACTGTCACGACATCACTGTGCGCTGTACCACCAGCGAAGTGAGGGCAAATCCCCTTCAGCGCTGGCGCACAAGGGGTTGTTCTGCGTACCGTGGGACTGTGCGTGACCATCTACCACCTGGCTTGCCGCCGGATCCATTCGCCGGAGACCCCTCCGACCCGTCGGCCGCGCTCGATGCCATCGAGCCGGGGGAGCCGCTGGATCCTCACGAGCGCCTAGCGGTCGAAGAGGATCTCGCCGACCTCGCGGTATATGAGGCACTGCTGGCCCACCGCGGTATCCGCGGTCTCGTGGTCAGCTGCGAGGACTGCCGACAGGACCACTACCACGACTGGGACATGTTGCGCGCCAACCTCCTCCAGCTACTGGTGGACGGCACGGTGCGACCGCACGAGCCCGCCTACGACCCGACGCCCGAGGCGTACGTCACCTGGGACTACTGCCGTGGCTACGCGGATGCCTCGATGAACGAGGCACTGCACGGCGACGGATTCGACGGGTTCGACGTCTGATTTCACCGAGAAGGGCCCGCATCCTGAGGATGCGGGCCCTTCTCGTATGTCCTGAAACACCGACCGCCACAGGGTGATCGGATAGCGCTGCTGCCTAGTGCACCCCGGGTCCCGGTACCAGCGGCACGGTCGGGATGGCGATTGTGGTCGGCACCACCGGATTCGGGATCGGCTTCTCGATGGTCGGCTGCGCCTGGGTGGGCGGCACACCGCCACCCGTGGTCGCCCCGCCGCCGGTATTACCGGCGGTCGGTACGACCACGACCGTGCTGGTGTTGCCGCCCGGAGCGCCGGTCGGCGGAGTCGCCGGTTCGGTCGGCTCCGAAGACGGTTGCGCCGGAATCGTTGTCACCGGGGGTACGGTCGGCACGGTCGAAACACCGCCGCCCGAGGACGGATTCGGGTTCGGATTCGGATTGGTACCCAACACCGAAGGATCGATGGACGGCGCCGTGCTCGCATCCGGCTTCGGCACGGTCACCGGGGTGGTCGGCTCGACCGGAATGGTCGTCGGCACCGGCACCTTGGTGGGGGTCGGCATCAGCGACGTCAACGGGGCCGCCAAATCGGGTGCCTTCGCCGCCAGCACGCCGAACAGCTGCTGCCAGCGCCCGTTCAGGTCATCCTTCTTGCCGGAATCATTGACCTGGTTGGCATTGTCGGCCGCCTTCGCCAGCGCCTTCTGCGCCTCTTCCGGCTTGTCCTGCGCCAGGAGCTGCTGCGCCTGGATCAGGCTGTCGTCCGCCCGAGACACCACCGTGGACTGGGCCTGTTCACTGAACACGACCTCCTTGACCTTCCACAGCGGATCACCGGGGGCCGCGTTGTAGGAGAACGCCGTCAGTCCGCCGATCACCAGTGCCATCGCCGCAGCCGCGCCCAGCAGCGGGCGAACCAGCCGTAGTCGCCCCCGGTTCGATGCCCCGATCCGCGCCTGCCGGGCGCCGATCTCCTGATTGACCGCTGCGACAATGGCATCCAGATCCGGTCCGGCCGGCAACGGCTCGGCCATGATCTCCGCACGCCAGTCCGCCAGCAAGGCCGCGAGCTGATACTCCTCCGAAGTGCCCGTCTGCACGGGACCATCGCCGGAGATGGCGTCGATCAGCGCATCGTCGCGTCGCACCGCGGCGATATCCACCGGCCCGGTATCACCGGACGCCTCGGCGTAGGGACCGCTGTTCTGCGATCCAGGTCGCGCCTTGAAGTCGCCCCGACCGCGCTCGCCATCCCTAGCCATACATTTCACCTGCCCTCGCCACTTGAGACTTGAGTTTCGCGAGCGCCCGGTGCTGGGCGACTCGTATAGCACCCGCCGTACTGCCCACGGCGACTGCAGTTTCTTCAGCCGACAGACCCATGACCAGGCGAAGGATCAGGATTTCTCGGTGCTTCTCCGGCAAAGTCGCCAACAGAGCGTTCATCTGTCGGCTCGTTTCGGATTCGAGAGCTCGCTGTTCCGGTCCCTGGTCGGTGGATATGACATCCGGTACTTCGGCCATGGCGTCCGCCTTGTTACGGGCGGAGTTTCTGTGGGCGTCTGCGACCTTGTGCGAGGCGATGCCGTAGACGAAAGCCATGAACGGCCGACCCTGATCCTGATACCGGGGAAGGGCTGTCATGACGGCCAGACAAACCTCCTGTGCGACGTCGTCAGCGGAGAGCTGGCCACGTTCGGCCGACCCGATGCGCGCACGGCAATACCGCACCACCAGGGGGCGGATGCTCACCAGTACCTGGGAAAGGGCAGCCCGGTCGCCCTGCGCTGCGGCAGCAACGACAGCGGGATCCAACTCCTCACCCGTGTTGTTCATCGTCAGAGCTGTTCCTGGCGTTTACGAGAGGGCACGGCGGCGGGAGGGCCGGTGCTTCCGCGGAGGGGCGGAACGGTCCAACAATAGCGGCTGGCTCATTCAAGCCAGGCGTTACGGGGTCCTTCTCGGGGACGACTCAGGGAAGCCCCCGGGGGCGCTCAGGGACGCCCGAGAACCTCGCTCGCCGAACGCAATCGCCCACCGCGAGTTGCCAGCAACCGCGCGGCCGCCGCGGCGACCGCCGTGCCGTCGCCGTCCGGCTGCACGCCCGAGCGGAGCATGGCGCAGGCCCAGCGCAGGGGCAGCAGTTCGTGTTCGCGGCACTCGCGGTCGACTTCGATTGCGAGAGTGCGGGATCCGTCGAGATCACCGGCGGCGGCGTGCGCGGCGGCCAGCAGTAGCCGGGATTTCACCAGATGCCGGCGCGAGGGCGACCGCTCGGCGAGGGCGACCGCGGCCCGCGCGTGCGCCAGCGCGGGAGCCTGCCGCGCCGCCTCGGTGAGGTCGCCGGCCGGAGCGGAGATCAACCCCGCGCCGGGGGCCGACAGCGCCGTCTCGGCAGACACCCAGTGCAACCGCAGACGCGGCCGCCAGGCCGACTCGCCGCCCGGAAGATGAATGTCGAGGTAATTCTGGCAACGATTCAGCAGCCGGGCGGCAAGCGCCGGGCGGAAGGTGCCGAGGGCGTCGGCCGCGAGTCCGGTCAACGCATCGCAAACCGCTTCCGATTGGCGGATATCGGCCGCGGCCACAGCCGGGACGTGAGGTCCGTCACATTTGACGGGGAGCACCAACGCGGCGGCGCGGCCATCCGCGACAGCGGCGTGACTGTGCCATCCGAGCTGGCGCAGCAGCGAACCCTCGGTGCTGTGGGTGAGTGACAGCAGTGCGGGATCGGCGGTCGCGCTGCGGGCGCGGATCAGCTCGGTACGGGCGGCGGCATAGCGCCCGACACCACCGAGAGCGACCGCCCGCAACCAGGATTCGTTCGCATCGGCGGCGCTGGGCAACCCGGCGGCAGCGCGTTCGGGGGCCGCGCCGAAGGCGGCGTCGGCGAGTTCGGAGTTCACTTCGAGCACAGGCACAGCCGCACTCTAACCAGCGCGGGGTCAAGTGAGGGCAGCCGCCATATCACAGTTCGCCAGCAACCCATCAGCATTCACAAGCGCCTTTGTGTTTCCAGTCCGTAAATCTGTTCTCGCTATCGGCTAGCACGCCCGTAAGGAATTCGTATAGCGTTTCGCGCTATTAACCTGAGCGCCTCGAAGCGGCCATCTCTACCGTACTCAGCGCCGGATGTCCAATGGCTGAGATCACTCTGATCGCGATGCTTGCATAGATCGCATGACAGGTATTCGCACTCGAAAAGCAGCTGCGACCAGCGGATTTGACTAGTCGGATGAGCTATCACAGGTTGGTCACGCTGCTGGGCAACCGAACAGTATCGCCACAGCGAGGGTGTCTTGTAAATAGCGAGGATGTTAATTCTCTAATGCGCAGGTATTCGGCTCGAGTCGAATGAAGCTATTGACTCGAATTCGTTGTGCGACCTAACGTACGTCATCGCCATCGTTGGCGTCGTGTTGAAATACGGCACCAGCGAAGTGCGATCGCCGGGCCACGGCGATGCGGCCATCTGTTTGCCACCAGCACCGCTCGACAATGCCGACGAGCTCGCACCAAGAGGAGTTCACCATGCCTATGCCAACCCACCTCCCTGGTCCGAACGCCGACGTCTGGGACTGGCAGATGCGCGGGTCCTGCCGCGGCCAGGACTCGTCCGTGTTCTTCCACCCGGACGGCGAACGCGGCCGTGCCCGCTCCCAGCGCGAGCTACGCGCCAAGGAGATCTGCAAGGCCTGCCCGGTGCTGCTGCACTGCCGTTCGCACGCACTGAAGGTCAGCGAGCCCTATGGCATCTGGGGCGGCATGTCCGAGACCGAACGCGAACTCCACGCCCGCCGCAACCGCCGCCGGATCGTCGCCTGACCAACCCGCCATCGGACCCCACCGGGCCTTCCGCTCGAAACCCGTGACGAGACCCCTCGGACTGCCGGCCGAACTCTCGACACAGACTTCTCGGGCCACTGACCGAACCTCGTGACGAGGCTGCTCGGACTGCTGGCCGAATCCTCGTCACGGGACTTCTCGCGGTACCGGCCGAATCCCGGTCGCGGAACTCGGGAGTGAACGGGTCCCCGGTGAATCTTCTTGCGGGAGATGCTTGGCAAGGCGGGTTGACGCGAATCCGGGCGTGGTCGCTGTGGATTCGGGTGACAGGTATCCGAGGTTCGTGCCGGTTGCCGATCGGTGCGGTGGAGTGAGCGCGAGCAAACTCGCGTGACTGGTGTTCATCAGCGTTGTTGCTGGTGCAGGCGGCGGCGTGAGCTGAAGATTTTTCCCATCCGCGGGTGATGGTGTACCGAATGCCTAGCAAACAACCGGCACCGCTCGGCGGGGTCTGACGGTTGTCGACTCGCCCCGGCGTGTCTCGCGAGCCACGATTGCGGCGTTTCGGTGCAAAACGGAAAACTGCTGTGCCACAGTCGCTTTGCCGATACCCCCACCGAGAGGAGGCCATAGCGGCACGCTATCCTCGTGGCCGATGACACAGAACGGAGCGTTGTGACAACGCGGCCGCCTGCCGCAGAGGGCGACTCGTTCCAGAGTTCGAGGAACAGTCGGGTGGGAACACCCAGCGTGGACTCTGCGGTGACGGCGCGTGCAGCCGAAAGTCTCGAACTCGCCGCACTTCTCGAACGCTGTGGGCAGTCCGACCAGCAGGCGTTTGCCGAGCTGTACGACCGCACCAACGCGCGAGTGTTCGGCCTCGTCCTACGCGTCCTACATGATCCGGGATACGCGGAGGAGACCACCCAGGAGGTCTATCTCCAGATTTGGCGCACCGCATCCAATTTCGACTCGAACAAGGGTTCAGCCGTCACGTGGTTGATGACGCTCGCCCATAGACGCGCGGTCGACAGGGTCCGTGCCGAGCAGGCGCACGCCCTCCGCGAAGTCGCCTACGGCACCAGCACTCTCGGTAACGAATTCGATGAGGTCACCGAAGAAGTCGGACGACGGCTGGAGCAGCAGGCGGTACTCGCCGGCCTGGCCACGTTGACGGAGACACAACGGGAAGCCATCTCCCTCGCCTACTTCGGTGGACGGACATATGCCGAGGTAGCGGCATATTTGGGCGTAGGATTACCGACCGTTAAGTCCCGTATACGGGATGGACTGACACGACTCAAGAAAAGTTTGGGAGTGACGTGAGATGAACGAAAGCCAGATCGATCTCGCGCACACTGTCGCGCTCGGATCGATCGGCGACGAAGATCAGCGCGCAGTGGCGGAAATCCTGGATACCGATGACCCGGTACTGCGCGCCGCCTTCACCCAGGAAGTGCAGCAGACCCGAGAAGCGCTCGCGCTGGCCGCGTCGACGACGGCCGTCGCGCCGCCGCCCGCCCTCCGCGAACGTCTTCTCGCCGCGATAGCCACAGACTCGACGCCGAACACGATTCACCGCTCCCACACCGCGCTCCGACACAGCAACGGCCGCCCCACGTACCCAGTGCGGGACTAGCCACTTCGAAGACCCTCCGCTCCTTTTGCGCACCCGAGGAACAGGTCGCCTGACCGGTTCCGGGTGCGCACTTTGCCGCTAACAGGCAGTTCCTCCGCGCCTTCGTCCGTTCCTACTTCTGCCCGCACCCACCCGCCGAGGCTCTCGCAAATAACCTGTGAGTCGCTCTGAGGATCGGCTGGTAGCGTGCGGCGGTCGGTTCGGTTCGGGGGTTGGGACTTTGATGACGCTGGAGGCATTGACCGAATTCGTGCGCGCACGCACGAGTTCCGAGGAGATCGACTCGTTCACCTCCGGGCAGGGCATCCTGCTGCCCGACGCGGTGCGTGCGGAGATCGCGCAGGTGCAGTCAGGGACCACCGCCGCGGAGTTGACGGCGGGTGTGGTGTCGCTGCGCAATCTCATGCCCGCGGGCGATCTGTTCCACACCGCGCTGCTCGCGCTGCTGAGCGGAACCATGGTCGAGCACGGGGCGGATCCCGGCGCGGCCATCGACGCGACGCTCGAACTACTGGTCCGGCAATTGGACGCGCTGGCCGAGAAACCCGATGAACTCGCCCGCGCGGCGGGGCAATTGAGCATTCCGGCGTCGATGACGATGCTGTGCCGCTCCAAGGAGACCCGCAAGCGCTGGCGGGAACGCCCCGCGATCATGGACCGCCTCGATCAGTTGGAGGAGGACCAGCTCGTCCCGCTCTGGCTGCGCGACGTCTTCACCCTCCACGACGATGTCGATCTGTTGGTCCTGGACCCGAAGAATCGGCGCGCCTTCGAATTCCGCCTCACCGGCGTGCGGGACCGCCTCTACCACTGCTACGCCCTGCTCCAGGACGCCCTGCTGCGCCACACCGGCCCCGGCTACCTCGACGCCGACCCCGTGGACCCCTTGGCCGTCCGGTACGCCCGCAACGACCACCTCACGCGCGCCGACTACGACAGTGCCGCAACGCTGATGGACCACCAGCGCTTCAACTTCGCCTACCCCGGCGTCGCCTTCATGCCCGGTTCCGGTTCCCTGGACGAGCTCCCCCGCCTCGACGGCAAACACCTGCTCGTCGTGGCCCCCAAGGGAATCCACTTCAACTGGCGGCCGTCCAATATGTACGGCGTCCTCCACGACGCCCTCGAATCCTCGGTGGAACTGACCCGAGAATTCACCTCGGCCGAAGCCGAATCCCTGCTGACCCGCACCGGTCTCGCCTGAAAGACGCTGCGGTCCAGACTGGACAGACAACGAGGCCCCCGGACGGTGGTTCGTCCGGGGGCCTCGTCATGTCAGCCGAGATCGGCCGTCACGATTCTCAGTGCGCCTTCAAGAGACTCAGTGCGAGTGGCCGTGGTGGGCGTCGGCGGGCTCGTCGGCCGGCTTCTCCACGATGGCGGACTCGGTGGTGAGCACCATGCGGGCGACCGAGACGGCGTTCTCGACGGCCGAGCGGGTGACCTTGACCGGGTCGATGACACCCTCGGCGACCAGGTCGCCGTAGGTGAGGGTGGCGGCGTTGAAGCCGTTGGAGCCATCGGTGACCTTGGAGACGACGACCGCGCCGTCGACACCCGCGTTGCTGGCGATCCAGAACAGCGGGGCCAGCATGGCCAGCCGCACGACCTCGACACCGGCCGCTTCATCGCCGGTGAGCGAGTCGCGCAGCGCGTTCAGGGTCGCGGCGGCCTGGACCAGGGCGGTGCCACCGCCGGGGACGATGCCCTCGGCGACCGCGGCCTTGGCCGAGGAGACAGCGTCCTCGACGCGGTACTTGCGCTCCTTGAGCTCGGTCTCGGTGGCCGCGCCGACCTTGATGACGGCGACGCCGCCGGCCAGCTTGGCCAGGCGCTCTTCCAGCTTCTCGCGGTCCCAGTCGGAGTCGGTGTTCTCGATCTCCTTGCGCAGCTGCGAGACTCGCCCGTCGATGTCGGACTGAGCGCCCGCACCCTCGACGATGGTGGTGTCGTCCTTGGTGACCACGATGCGACGGGCCTTGCCCAGCACGTCCAGGCCGGCCTCACGCAGGGTGATGCCCAGGTCCGGGTTGACGACGGTGCCGCCGGTGACGATGGCCAGGTCGTCCAGGAACGCCTTGCGACGGTCACCGAAGAACGGGGCCTTCACCGCGACGACCTTGAGGGTCTTGCGGATCGCGTTGACCACCAGGGTGGACAGCGCCTCGCCGTCGACGTCCTCGGCGATGATGACGACCGGCTTGCCCGACTCCGCGATCTTCTCCAACAGCGGCAGCAGGTCCGGCAGCGAGCTGATCTTCTCGCGGTTCAGCAGGATCCACGCGTCCTCGTAGACCGACTGCATGGTCTCGGGGTCGGTCACGAAGTACGGCGACAGGTAGCCCTTGTCGAACTGCACGCCCTCGGTGATGGCGACCTCGGTCTGCAGACTCGAGGACTCCTCGATGGTGACGACGCCGTCCTTGCCGACCTTGGTCAGCGCCTCGGCGACCAGGGCGCCGATCTCCTCGTCACGCGAGGACACGGTGGCGACCTGCGCGATGGCCTTCTCGCCGTTGACCGGGGTCGCGGCGGCGGCCAGGGCGGCGGCGACGGCCTCGGCGGCCTTGCTCATGCCCTTGCCCAGGGTCATCGGGTTCGCGCCCGCGGCAATGTTCTTCAGGCCGTTCTTGATGAGGGCCTGCGCCAGCACGGTGGCGGTGGTGGTGCCGTCGCCGGCCACATCGTTGGTCTTGGTGGCGACGCTCTTGACCAGCTGCGCGCCCAGGTTCTCGAACGGGTCCTCGAGGTCGATCTCACGCGCGATGGTGACACCGTCGTTGGTGACGGTCGGGCCACCGAAAGCCTTGGCCAGCACCACGTGCCGGCCGCGCGGGCCGAGGGTGACCTTGACGGCGTCGGCGAGCTTGTCGACGCCGCGCTCCATAGCGCGACGAGCCTTCTCGTCGAACTCGATCTGCTTTGCCATGTGTACCTACTCCTGAAATGAGTTGGGCTGGAACGCACTCCGCCCCGGGTCGGTTGCGGTGTGCAGCTGACTCCGGGGCGGCGTTTCTCTCGAAGGGGTTTCAGGGGAAGCCCCTGAGAGCCCCGAGAGTTGAAGCGTTCTTACTTGGTGACGACAGCGAGCAGGTCGCGCGCCGACAGGATCAGGTACTCCTGGCCGTTGTACTTGACCTCGGTGCCGCCGTACTTGCTGTAGATGACGACGTCGCCTTCGTTGACGTCCAGCGCGATGCGGGTCACGCCGTCCTCGGCAACCCGACCCGGGCCCACGGCGATGACGGTGCCCTCCTGGGGCTTCTCCTTCGCCGTGTCGGGGATGACCAGGCCGGAGGCGGTGGTGGTTTCGGCCTCGTTGGCCTGGACGAGGATCTTGTCCTCGAGCGGCTTGATGTTCACGCTCGCCACGTTGAGCCCTCCACTTTCAGGGGATTCTTCTCGCCCGGGGCTGTTCCCCGGACTCACGGTTTCGTTCGTGCATGACCCCTGCGCAATCAGCCCCGTCGTCGCGGGTGCCGGGACCCCTGCGTAGTAGTCACTAGCTGGCACCTCAGCAGTAACCAGTGCCTCCTAGCACTCTATACACGGGAGTGCCAGCGCTCAAGGGGAGGTACTGCTACCCGCAACCGTGCGTTACCCGTAACGCCGCTGGACAACGCGGTGACACCACGACTCGCCGACACGACGGCCCGAGAATCTGAGGGCTTCCAAAGAAATCCGAAAATCTGTAACGTTCGGATAACGGATTGTGACACCATTGACGACGGCCGCGCGACGAGACCGAATCGGTCCCGCCTCGCCCGCCGTCGAGAGTTACACAACTGCTTCACCCCGCTATCCGCGCGGCAACCATCCGCGTGGGCTCGAGAAGAGAGCAAACCGCAAGTGATCAGTGGCAGGTCCGAATGCCCCATCGGACAAGGTCCCGCCACGGTCCGTAGCTCGGAAGCGCCCGGCACCCAGGGGGCGCGACCGGAGTCCGTTCGAGATGGTCGTCTCCACCAGGACCATCCGCTCGAAGGGAGGTGAACATGCGAACATCCCTCGGCATCTCCGCCGGCACCGAGGTGGTGTGCTCGGCGACGGTCGTCACCGCGCCCAACGGCGCCCAGAACTTCGACTACCGGGTCGTGACGGCCGATACGGCTCACTCCGACCTCGGTGATCTGGTGGCGTCCTCCATCGAACTGATGACCACGCAGATTCCGCGTGACGTCGTGCATCCCGTCGGCGCGCATCCGGTCGCCCGCATCGCCAACCATCACGAGCCCGAACCGACCCCGCCCGGTGATATCGCCGTCGCCTACCGGGACCGTGAGCAGGCTCAGGTGATCCGCTCGGCCATCGGCCGGCAGCGCCACGGCGTGCATCTCATTCCGGAGAGCACCGCGGCCCTGGCCTATCTGCGGCACACCGGGCTGCTGGACCGCTGGGACACGGTCGCGGTCATCGACATCGGGGCCACCGGCACCACGGTCACCGTGGCCGATCACGCCGACGACACCGTGCTGCGCTCGGAGCGCACGACGGCCATCGGCGGCAATGCCATCGACGAGCTGATCCTGCAGCACCTGCTGGACTGCCACCTCTCGCGCCGCGGCATCCGACCCAACCGGGGCATCCTGCTCAACCGTTCCCGGGCCGCCAAGGAGCATCTGTCGGTCGTTCCGGCGGTCACCATCGACCATGTGGCCGGGCAGCCGCTCAAGCTCACCCGGGTGGATTTCGAGGAGATCGTCGCCGACCTGCTCCGGGAGCTGGCGGTGTTCGCGCGCGGGGTGTTCGCGCGAGCCCCGAAGTTCCCGGAGGCGGTCGCGGTGATCGGTGGCGGTGCGAACGTGCCGATCATGGTGGTCGGGCTGGAACGGCAGCTCGACGTGCCGGTCATCACCGTGCCGGAGCCGGAGGCGGCGATCGCGAAAGGCGCGGCGCTGGTGGCGGATTCGACCACGCCCAGCGCCTTCCCGGTGATCGGGCTGGGCACCGACGCGCCGATCGGCACCTTCACCAAGCTGGCGGGCACGCTGGCCGGGGCGATCGTGGTGGTCGGGCTGATCATCGGTTACGGCGTCAAGGAATTCGTGGTGCCCGAACCGCAGAACACGCATTACTCCCCCACCACGACCGGTCCGGTGCAGCCGGTCTCGCCGACCACCCCGTCCGGTGCTCCGACCCCCAGCCCGACGCCCAATCGCGGCAAACCCACCACCCCGGTGATTCCGCCGGCCCAAACCGGTTCGGCCACCGGCGTTCCCACCATCCCGTCGGCGACCACCAGCCAGCAGCAACCCCCGCTGCGCCCGGATCCGGACCTACCCCAGATCCCGTTCCCCGCCGACCTGCCCCGCCTGCTCGGCCCGCTGCTCGGCACCGCCGTACCGCCCGTCGAGTCGGAGCCGAAGATCTCGCCTTCGCCGCGCTCGAATACGAACTCGGGTTCCGGCGGCGGAGTCACGACCATGGTCCGACCGACCGACTGATCCAAAGCACACCTACTCGCCGCGACCGGAGCACAGGCTCCCGGTCGCGGTCGCGTTTTCGGGGTGTTTACAGGTGGCTGGTGGAGACCGGGAGGCCGGGGTCGGTGGCCACCGTGAGAGCGGAAGGCTTTGCGCCCGCGGCGATCACGTGGGCACCCAGGGTGGCGATCATGACGCCGTTGTCGGTGCACAGGCGCGGTTTGGGGACGCGCAGGGTGATACCGGCTGCGGTGCAGCGTTCTTCGGCCAGGGAGCGGATGCGGGAGTTCGCGGTCGCGCCACCACCGAGCACCAGGGTGTCGACGCCGAGGTCCTGGACCGCACGGACGGCCTTCATGGTGAGGACGTCGGCGACGGCTTCCTGGAAGGAGGCGGCGATATCGGGGATGGGCAGTTCGCGGGCTTCGCGCTGGGCCGCTTCGACGTAGCGGGCGACCGCGGTCTTGAGGCCGGAGAAGGAGAAGTCGTAGCGTGGGTCGCGGGGGCCGGTCATGCCGCGCGGGAAGGCGATGGCGCGCGGATCACCGTCGGCGGCAATGGCATCCAGCACCGGGCCGCCCGGGTAGCCGAGGCCGAGCAGGCGGGCCACCTTGTCGAAGGCCTCACCGGCGGCGTCGTCGACCGTGCTACCCAATTCGGTGATGGGCTGGCCGAGATCGGTGACCTTCAGCAGATGCGTGTGTCCGCCGGACACCAGCAGTGCGACCGCCGGGGGCATGGGTCCGTGTTCGAGGGTGTCCACCGCCACGTGCCCGCCGAGGTGGTTGAGCGCGTAGAACGGGACATCCCAGGCCGCCGCATAGGCTTTCGCGGCCGCGACGCCAACGAGCAGGGCACCGGCGAGACCCGGGCCGATGGTGACGGCGAGGGCATCCGGCTTGCTGATCCCGGCCGTGGCGAGCGCCCGGCGCATGGCGGGCACGATGGCCTCGAGGTGTGCGCGCGAGGCGATCTCGGGCACCACGCCGCCGAAGCGGGCATGCTGATCCACGCTCGAGGCGACCTCGTCGGCGAGCAGTTCGCAACTGCCGTCCGGCAATCGGCGCACGATGCCGACTCCCGTTTCGTCGCAGGAGCTTTCGATACCCATGACGATCATGACGAGACCTCGGCGTCGGTGGTGAATCCGTCCTGCGGGAACCCGGCCATGGCGGGGCGGCGCATGGTGTACGCGTCCGCGCCGCTGGGCTGGTAGTAGTTCTTGCGCAGGCCGATGATGTGGAAGCCGTGCTTCTCGTACAGCGTGATGGCGGGCGCGTTGTCGGTGCGGACCTCGAGGAAGACCGGTCCGCCGCGCTTACCGGCCTCCAGCAGCAGGGCTTCGAGCAGCAGGGTGCCGATGCCGCGGCGATGATCGTCGGGATCGACGCCGATGGTGTGCACCTCGGCCTCGGGGTGATCGTCGGTGCCCAGCAAGGCGATTCCCGCGTAGCCGACCATGCGGCCGCTGCGATCGCGCGCGCAGATGTAGCGGTTGTGCGGTCCGGCCAGCTCCGACAGGAACGAAACCTCGTGCCAGGGATCGTCCTCCGGGAACAACACCTGTTCGAGTTCGGCGCAGCGGGTGACGTCTTCCGGCCGCATCGGATCGATGCGGATGGTCATCGGCCCACCTGCGCGTAACTCTTTTCGACGGCGTCGGGGCGGCGCAGGTACAGCGGCACCAGCGGGGCCGGGGTCGCGCCGGCGAGCAGTTCGGCGGCGGCGCAGCGCACCAGACCCGACGGTGACGGCGTCTCCACCGGCAGCACGGGCAGATCGAAATAGTCGACGTGCGAGGCGGATCCGGCGATCACGGTGGCGGCGGCCTGATCCAGGTCGGCGGGCTTGCTCACCTCGGGGCCCTCGACGCGGGCCAGCGTGGTGCCCTCGCCGGTGGCCCGGTAGCGCGCCCAGTACACCTCGCGGCGGCGAGCGTCGGTGACGACCAGCAGCTCGGTCGGCTCGGAACTCTCGCGCAGATAGCTCTCGGTGTCGGCGGCGATCGCGTCGAGACTGCACACGCCGTAGACCGGAATGCCGAGTGCGTCGCCGAACGCGGCCGCGGTGGCCATGCCGACGCGCAGTCCGGTGAACGGCCCCGGCCCGATACCCGCGACCACGGCCGCGATATCGGCACGGGAGCGCCCGGATTCGGCGAGGCACGCCAAGATGTGCGGAGTCAGCACCTCGTTGTGCGCGCGAGCATCCACGGTCACCTTGGTGGTGATCGTGGTGATGCGCGGTGCATTCGATCCGGGTTCCGCCGGTTCCAGTTCCACCAGTCCCGCCGTGACGGCCGGAGTCGCGGTGTCGACAGCCAAAATCAGCATGATTGCCCTTACGATACCGGGTGGTACAGCCCACTCGGTGTGGTGTCTGCCTGCGCGAACTTACTCGCGCATCAGTTGGCGGCGATCCACTCCCATTCCGCGGTACGCACATCCGATTCCGGTTCGCGGCGCAGTTGCACGCGTAGATGACGGTCGGTGAGGTGTTCCGCGACGCCCGAACCCCATTCGATCACCACCACGGCATGGTCGAGATCGGTGTCCAGATCCAGCGCGTCGAGTTCGTCGAGATCGCCGCCGAGCCGGTAGGCGTCCACGTGTACGAGCGCCACCGCACCCGGGTGGGTTCCGGCGCGATGCTGGCGGGCGATGATGAAAGTCGGTGAGCTGACTCGCCCTTCGACGCCCAGCCCCGCCGCGATGCCCCGGGTGAGCGCGGTCTTGCCTGCGCCGAGCGGGCCGTCGAGGATCACCAGATCCCCGGCCTGCAGCTGGTCGGCGAGCTCGCGGCCGAGCGCTTCGGTGTCCTCCACGGTGGCGAGCATGCGGTGGTCGGTCATCGATTGCCCCCGAGGTGTGTGCGGGTCGCGCGGCCGCGCGGCGCGCACACGATCTCATAGTTGATGGTGCCGAGCGCGTCGGCCCACTCCTGCGCGTGCGGGTGACCGGGTTCACCACCGAACAGGACGGCGGTGTCGCCCGCGGCCACGCCCGCTTCGTTCGCGCCGAGGTCGACCACGAACTGGTCCATGCAGACCCGGCCGATCTGCGGGCGGCGCGCACCACCCAGCCACACCGAGAACCGTCCGCTCAAGGGACGCGGCACGCCGTCGGCGTACCCGGCCGGGATGAGGGCGACGGTGGTGTCGTGTTCGGCGACCCACTGGTGGCCGTAGGACACGCCTTCACCGGCGGCGACCTGCTTCACCCGCAGCACCCGCGCGCGCAGGGTCATGGCGGGCCGCAGGCCGAAGTCGGACTGCTCCGGGATCGGTGAGAGGCCGTACACCGCGATCCCGGGGCGGATCATGTCGAAGGCCAGGTCCGGGCGGGTCAGTGCCGCAGCCGAATTCGCCAGGTGCACCAGTTCCGGCTCCAGACCGTGCTCCTTGGCGGTGGCGATGAAGCCGAGGAAGCGATCGCGCTGCATGTCATTGACGGGATGCTGCGGCTCGTCGGCCATGGCCAGATGCGAGAACAGGGCCCGGAAACGCACGACACCGTCGGAGACCAGCTTGCCCAGCAGCTCCAGGATCTCCGGGAACTCGGCGGCGGGAATCCCATTGCGGTTGAGGCCGGTATCGACCTTCAGGCTCACCGTGGCGGTGCGGCCGAGCCCGCGCGCGGCCTGCGCGACCGCCTCCAGCTGCTCGACCGACGAGACCCCGATTTCGATGTCGGCCTCGACGCCGCTCGCGTAATCGGCGTCGGAGGTGTTGAGCCAGGACAGGATCGGGGCGGTGATACCCGCGGCCCGCAAGGCCACGGCCTCGGCGATCGTGGTGGTCCCGATCTCGCGCGCCCCCGCCGCCAACGCCGCCCGCGCGACCTCGGCCGCGCCATGGTTGTAACCGTCGGCCTTCACCACGACCATCACGGCGGCATCTCCGGCGTGCTCGGCCAGGATTCGCACATTGTGGGCGATGGCATCCAGGTCTACGACGATTTCCACCTGAGGGTCGGGCTCGTTCACGCCCTCGATACTGCCATTGAGACCGCCGCGAGCCGGAGCTCCCCCGCCTCCCCGAGCCTTCAGCGGCCGGCTGAGAGCCGTCGCCTGTCGTGCACCCGACGTGCGGTCAGGAGCCGAACCAATTCTGGACGTCCCCGGGGAGTTACCCAGCACTTACGAGATCAGTTGTCACCTTTGCAGCGGCTGTCGCCGCCAAGGCGGCGGACGTCGACTCGGGTACGGCGGCGAGCAGGGGCAGCCGGACGTTCGGGGTGGGGATGCGGCCCTGGGCGGCCAGGACCGCCTTCACGACAACCGGATTGGGTTCGGCGAACATGGCGGCGGCCAAGGGCGCGAGGCGGTTGCCGAGTTCTCGGCCGCGCGGGAGGTCGCCCGCACGCCAGGCGGTGATCAGGTCGGCGTAGGCCGCAGGTGCGACATTGGCGCAGGCGAGAATCGCGCCCGAAGCGCCCAGGGCCAGCAGCGGGGCGGCGTAGAGGTCGTCGCCCGCCAGGATCGAGGTGTGTTCGGGCAGGCGGGACAGGAAGGCGATGGTGGTGTCGTCGATGCCGCCCGCGGTGTATTTGAAGCCTGCGACATTCGGCAATTCGGCCAGGCGGCAGAGGGTTTCGGCGGACAGGGTGCGGGAGGTGCGGTAGGGGATGTGGTAGATCAGCACCGGCACCGGGCTGGCGGCGGCCAGCGCTCGGAAGTGTTCCAACACACCGGCTTCCGACGGGCGGCTGTAATACGGGACGACCGCGAGCGCGGCGGTGGCGCGCGGGTCCAGGGCGTGCAGGGCGCGGGTCGAGGCAGCGGTGGCGTTGGAGCCCGCGCCGACGATCAGCGCGGCGTCGCGCTCGCGGCAGACACCGGCGCAGATGTCGAGGACGCGGGCCTGCTCGTCGAGGGTGAGGGTGGTGGGTTCGCCGGTGGTGCCGAGCGCGACCAAGCCGGCCGCGCCCGCGTCGAGGGACTCGTGAGCGAGGGCTTCCAGGGCGTCCGCGGCCACCTCGTCGGCGGCCGTGAAGGGCGTGACCAGGGGCACGTACAAGCCGGTGAATGTCATGCCGACCATGCTTCTCGACGGCGTGCGTCAGGTCTATTTCACGTTTCTATCGCCGAGCGTAAGCTCAACTGATGCTGGATGTGCGCCGCCTGCGGCTGCTGCGTGAGCTCGCGCACCGCGGCACCATCGCCGCGGTCGCCGACGCCCTCACCTACACCCCCTCCGCTGTCTCCCAGCAGCTCACCGCCCTCGAACGCGAAGCGGGCGTCCCGCTCCTGGAACGCACCGGCCGCAGTGTCACCCTCACCCCCGCCGCCCTGCGCCTGGTCGACCACACCGAAACCATCCTCGCTGTCCTGGAACAGGCCACCGCCGAACTGGCCTCCGCCCGCACCGAACTCACCGGCACCCTCCGCGTCGGCGCCTTCCCCACCGCCGTCCACACCATCCTCTCCCCCGCCCTGGTCACCCTCAGCCGCGACCACCCGCACCTGGAACTCCTTGTCACCGAACTCGATCCGGCCGCCGCCCCGGCCGCCCTGCGCGCCGAAACCCTCGACATCGCGCTGCTCCAGGAATACGACTACGTCCCCCTTGCCCCGGAACCGGGCCTGGACACCGAGCCGCTGTTCGAGGAGACCGTCCACCTCGCCACGCTGTCGTCGGATACGCGGGCCGCGACACCGATTCCGCGACCATCGCCACCGAACTCGAAATCGCTGGCCGTGCACGCCGATTCCCAGTGGATCGCTGCCACACCGGGAACCCTCTGCCACGAAATGACCGTCCGCGCCTGCCTCGCAGCGGGTTTCACCCCACGCATCCGTCACCACGCCGACGACTTCGGCACCGTGCTCGCGCTGGTCGCCGCAGGCCAAGGCGTGTCCCTGGTCCCGGAACTGGGCGCGCTGACCGTCCCCGGCGGCGTCCATCTCACCCCGCTCCCGACCCGCCGCCGCACCCACCTGGCCTACCGCAGCGGCACCGGCGACCACCCGATCGTCCGCGCGGCCCGCGACGCCCTCCACATCGCAGCCACCGCGCCCCGCCCCGGCGCACCCGGCGGAGTGCTCTGACCTCGACGACACGATGAAGCGCCCGCCCATGTCGAGGTCCGCCGCCGGGCGAGGCAGCGGACCCGGCTCGTGCACGGTCAGGCGGTGGCGAGTTCGCGCAGGGTACCGATGGCCTCGCGGACGTGGGAGAGCAAGGGGGAGGCGGAGATCGGGGCTCCGGCTGTGGTGGTGGCGTGGGCTGCCAGGTTGGCGGCGAGGGCGTGGGCGCGGGCGGCGAACGCGGCGGCGCCGGCCGGGTGGGAGCCGGTGGCGAGGAGGGAGGCGATGATGCCGGAGAGGACATCGCCGGAGCCTGCGGTGGCGGCCCAGGAGCCGCCTGCCTCATTGACCAGGACCGGACGGCCGGGGCTGGCGATCAGGGTTGCCCGACCCTTCAAAAGGACTGTGACCTGCCAGGATTCGGCCAGCTTGCGGACGGCGGCGACACGGTCGGGGCCGGGTTCGGAACCGGTCAGGCGCGCGAACTCACCGGCGTGTGGAGTCAGGACGGTGGGGGCGTTGCGACCCGCGACCAGGTCGGGTTCGGCGGCGAGCAGGGTGAGGCCGTCGGCATCGACCACGACCGGCAGGTCGGTCGCGAGGATTTCCGCGAGGCGCTCGCGGGCGGCGGCATCGGTGCCCGCGCCGGGGCCGAAGACCCAGGATTGGACGCGGCCGGTGGCGGAAACGGACTCGGCGGCAATCACTTCCGGAAAGTGGGCGAGGACCTGGGCAGCGCCGGTGCCCGCGTAGCGGACCATGCCGGAGGTGGCGGCGACCGCGCCGCCGGTGCACAGCACCGCCGCGCCCGGATACGTCGAGCTTCCCGCGCACACCCCGGTGACGCCTTGGGAGTACTTGTCGTCGGCGGCCCCGGGTACGGGCCACTCCGCGCCGACCGTGCTCGGTTCCAGCGCAACGAGATTCGCCCAGCCAAGCTGTAATCCGATGGGTACCAGTTCGATTCGGCCGCAGTGCGGAGTCGCCAGCGCATGCACCGGTTTGAACGCGCCGAAGGTGACGGTGACGTCGGCGACGACGGCGGGACCGGTCACGGCACCCGTGTCACAGTCCACGCCGCTGGGCAGGTCGGCGGCGATTACCGGGCAGCGCACGCCCGCGACCACCGCGGCGGCCACCGGGCGCAGCGGGCCACGGCCGGAGATGCCGACGATACCGTCCACCACCAGGTCCGGTTCGCCGAGCAGGTCGCGCACCGGCCAGGGCACTTCCCGATTGGTGCTCACATGGAGTATCGCGCCCGGCGGCATCCGGTCGGCTCGGAGCTCGTCGGCGGAGAGCGGAGCGGACATGATGCGGCCGCCCCTCCGGCACAGGGCGGCCAAGCCCTCCAGGTGAACTCGGTCGGGGGACAGCAGGACCGCGCGCACCGCGACCCCGCGCTTGCGCAGGAACGAGCCCGCCCACAGCGCGTCGCCGCCATTGTCGCCGGAGCCGACCAGCAGGGTGACCGCGCGGCCGGCCACTCCCCCGGTGCGCTCCCGAAGTTCCCGCGCCACCACGTCGGCGAGGCCGAAAGCGGCCCGCCGCATGGGCATTCCGTCGGGTACCCGGGTGAAGAGTTCGGCCTCCATCGCCCGAACCTCGTCGGCCGTGTAATACGCGCGCACCGCCGGTGCGGTCATGGTTCGCCTCCGGTACTGGTCTGGGCCTGCGCTTGTGGAGACTACGCCGGTCGGATCGCCATGCAGGTCAGCACGGGTGCCCGCGAATGGCCCGCAATCGGCGGCGGCTAACCTGACTGGCATGTCGATCCGTCGCCAGTCGTCCACGCGTGCCCTGTTTCTCGTCGCTGTCGTGGCGAGCGCACTGGTAGCGGGAGGCTGCTCATCGGACAAGTCGACCGGCGCCGCTGCCTCCAGCACGGCAGCCGTAGCCTCCGGGACGTCGGCCACGGTGACCACTCCGGCCGGGCCCGCCGCGGTCACCGTCGAGGTGAAGGACATGAAGTTCTCCCCCGCCGACGTCACCATCAAGGCCGGCGACACGGTGACCTGGAAGTTCGACGACAGTCGTCCGCACGACGTGCAAGGCGTCGGCGACACGTCGCTCGGCATCAACAGCCCGATCATCCACAAGGGCGAGTGGAGCCACACCTTCACGACCGCGGGCACCTACCGCTACATCTGCTCGCTGCACCCGGACATGAAGGGCACCGTCACCGTCCAGTAATTACTCGACGGTGACCGACTTCGCGAGGTTGCGGGGCTTGTCGACGTCGTAGCCGCGCGCCTGCGCCACCTCGGCGGCGAAGATCTGTAGCGGGACCGTCGACAGCAGCGGCTGGTACAGGGTTGGGGCCGAGGGGATTTCGATCAGGTGGTCGGCGAACGGCCGCACCGTGTCGTCGCCCTCCTCGGCGATCACGATGGTGCGCGCGCCCCGGGCCTGGATCTCGCGGATATTGCTGAGCAGCTTGGAATGCAGCACCGCGCGGCCCTTCGGCGACGGCATCACCACGAAC
The DNA here is from genome assembly GCF_042753865.1 of Nocardia sp. NPDC059240. NCBI lineage: Bacteria > Bacillati > Actinomycetota > Actinomycetes > Mycobacteriales > Nocardiaceae > Nocardia > Nocardia sp. NPDC059240. The sequence goes on from NZ_JBHZAC010000002.1 coordinate 103,660, forward strand.
ACCGGCAGCCCGTCCTCGATGAGCGCGATCGGGCCGTGCTTGAGCTCGCCCGCCGCGAAACCCTCGGCGTGCATGTACGCCAATTCCTTGAGCTTCAACGCACCCTCGAGCGCGACCGGGTAGCCGACGTGGCGGCCCAGGAACAGCACGGTCGGCACGTGCGCGAACTGCCGGGCGATCTCCCGCACCCGCTCGGCCGACTCCAGCACCTGCGCAACGAGTTTCGGCATCGACTCCAGTTCGGCGAACTCGCGTGCCACCTCGTCGGGGTACTTGGTGCCGCGAGCCTGCGCCAAAGCCAGGCCGACCAGGTAGTTGGCGGTGATCTGCGCCAGGAACGCCTTGGTGGAGGCGACACCGATCTCGGGACCGGTGCGGGTGTAGAGCACAGCGTCGGACTCGCGCGGGATCTGTGCGCCATTGGTGTTGCAGATGGCCAGGACTCGCGCCTTCTGCTCCTTGGCGTGGCGCACCGCCTCCAGGGTGTCGGCGGTCTCGCCGGACTGGGAGATGGCGACCACCAGGGTGGAGCGGTCCAATACCGGGTCGCGGTAACGGAATTCACTGGCCAGCTCGACCTCGACGGGCAGCCGGGTCCAGTGCTCGATGGCGTATTTGGCCAGCAGGCCCGCGTGATACGAACTGCCGCAGGCGACCACGAAGACCTTGTCGAACTCGCGCAGTTCCTGATCGGCCAGCCGCTGCTCGTCGAGAATGATCTTGCCGTGGGCGAAATGTCCGATCAGGGTGTCGGCGACACCCTGGGGCTGCTCCTGGATCTCCTTGAGCATGAAGTAGTCGTGGCCGCCCTTCTCGGCGGCGGCCAGATCCCAGTCGATGGTGAAGGGACGGAAGCGGACACCGTCGGTGCGGCCGTGGAAGTCGGTGACCCGGTAGCTGTCGGCGGTGATGACGACGGCCTGATCCTGGCCGAGTTCCACTGCCTCCCGGGTGTGTTCGATGAAGGCGGTGACATCGGAGGCGATGAACATCTCGCCCTGGCCGACCCCGACCACCAGCGGGGTGGAGCGGCGGGCCGCGACGATCGTGCCCGGGTGGTCGGCGTGTGAGAACACCAGGGTGAACGCGCCCTCCAGGCGGCGCACCACCGCGAGCGCGGAGGCCACGAAGTCACCGGCGGTGTCGCCCTTGGCGTAGGCGCGCGACACCAGGTGCACCGCCACCTCGGTGTCGGTGTCACTGCCGAGTTCGACCCCGGCCTCCTCGAGTTCGCGGCGCAGCGGCACGAAGTTCTCGATGATGCCGTTGTGCACCACCGCGACCCGGCCGGTGTGGTCGCGGTGCGGGTGAGCATTGCGGTCCGTCGGCGCGCCGTGCGTGGCCCAGCGGGTGTGGCCCATGCCGGTGGCTCCCGCGAACGGCTCCTTACCCGCCTCGGCGAGTTCGGCTTCCAGGTTCGCCAGACGGCCCGCTTTGCGCTCCACAGCGAGGCCCCCGGCCCCGTCCAGAATGGCCACCCCCGCCGAGTCGTAACCGCGATATTCCATGCGGCGCAACGCATCGACCACCACGCCGAGCGCATCCCGGTACCCCACATACCCCACGATTCCGCACATGGGCCCATAGCCTAACCGGATGACCCGGCCCGACGAATCCGAGTCGCAATCCGACCGGGCGAAACGCCCCAAGTACATGTTGATCGGATAGGTTCTAGTCCGTGTCGGCGTCTGTGAAATCGCTTCTGAGCACTCTGACCCTGCGCGGCCCGCATGAGGTGCTGCGCGGGAATCTCGGCATCGCCGGGTTGCCCGGGGTGGTGTTCACGCCCGGGAAGGGGCTCAACCTGCCCGCGGTGGCGTTCGGGCACGGATGGCTGACGGGTGTGGGCAACTACCGCCGACTGCTGGAGCATCTGGCCTCCTGGGGATATGTGGCCGCCGCGCCCGACACCGAGCGCGGGCCGATCCCGTCGCATCTGAACCTGGCCACGGATCTGCTGACGACCCTGGACATCTGCACCGGTGTGCGACTGGGCGCGGGCAATATCAGCGTGCATCCGGATCGGCTGACGCTGGCCGGGCACGGCATGGGCGCGGGCGCGGCCGTCATCGCTGCCTCCCAGCGCCAGGTCGCGGCCGTCGCCGCCCTCTACCCCGCACCCACCGCACCCTCCGCCGAGGCGCTGGCCCCCAAGATCGACGCCCCCGCCCTGATCCTCGCGGGCGCGAACGACATCGACGCGGTGAGCTCCGACGCCATCCCCCTCGCCTCCGCCTGGGGCGAAGGCGCGATCCTGCGCTCCCTCGACAAGGCCACCCACAACGGCATGGTCGAAGGCCGCCGCGCCCTGGCCGCCCTCGGCGCCGGCAAGCACGAACCCAAAACCGAACGCCTCACCCGAGCCCTCCTCATCGGCTACCTCAACTACACAGTCCTCAACGACAAGAAATACAAGCCCTTCGCCGACCCCGAAGCCCTCCTCCCCCACACCCAACTCGTCGACCCCGACGCCATCGACGACGAGTCAGACCAGCCCCAAAAACTCCCCGTCCTCCAACTCATCCAAGCCCTCCGCAAGTAGTCCGCCCGCCTGCGACCTATTACGTTGCAGGCTGCGTCAATTCGGGGATCTCAACTCCTCCCTCGGGGATTTCCACCGACTCGTCCGGGCTGCCGAGTGGATGCGTCTCCGGCGCGGGCTGACCGGTAGGAGGCCCGGCGCCGAGGTCCGGGGCCGGTGGAGGCGGGATCCGTACGGCAGATTCAGGCGGAGCTGCACAGTGCGTCGGGGTGTTGTCCGGGGCCGACCCGGGCAGGGCGGCATCCGTGCAGGCAGAGCCGGCCGTAGGTGGTAGACCCGAATTCTTGTCCGGTATGACCGAATCCGGTGGTGTGGGGTCGAGATTCGGCGGAGGCAGCTGCGGTTCGGGTGTCGCGGGGCAGACCTCTGAGATATCCGGGCGGGGCTCAGGCACGAGGGGGCGGCCCTCTGCAGGATCGGCACAAGGCGGCGGCGGACCGCAGGTGGTGGCCGGAGATGGTGCGGCGGGGTCCGAGTCCGCGGATGGCGGAGCGCCGGGGGCTGCCGGATGGACGGCGCTGCCGGGATCCGGTGTCGGCGTGGGCGATTCGGGCTGACTCGGGCCGCTGGCGAAAGATTCGGGTGGAGTAGCCAGGTTCGGGTCCTCCGTCGCGAGGGTGGGGTTGCCGGATTCGTCGAAGGTGAGGGTCCAGGTGCGGGTGTGGCCGGACTCGTCGGTGATGGCGAGGGACATTTCGCCGTCGGGGGTGCGTTCGAGGGCGAAATGCTTTCCGGCGAGGTCGAATTCGAGGTGGCCGGTCGGGAGGGCGGAATTATCGGGGGTCTTGGGGTTCGCCGGATGTTCGGGGTCCGCTGGTTGTTCGGGGTTCGCGTTGTGTTCTGGGGTGGCGGGGTGGTCCGTGCCCGACTTCGGATCGTCGGTGGCCGCTGTGCCGCCCGTGAGTCCGGACGTTGGGTCGGCGAGGGCGGCGAGCTTCTCGAGGGCGGTGGAAACTCCCTGTTGGAGGCCGGTTTCCAGTTGATCGAGGGTGGCCTTGAGCGTGCGAGTGAAGCTGTCCGGCTTAGCCGGCTCGGATACCGCCGGGGCGTTGGCCGACTCGGCTGGTGGAGGGGTTGATTCAGCTGGCGCGGTAGGCGGTTCAGCCGGAGCGGCGACCTGGGTGGCCGGAAGCTCAGCGGGAGTGGCCTGGGCGGGCGAGGTCTCGAGGGGTGCGCCTGCGCGGGTGGCCGGACTCCCGCTTCGCGGCGGTTCGGCTGGGCGGTCGGCATTGTCGGGCGGTGAGGAGACATTCGGGTCCGCACCACCGGCGGGAGTCGATGGGTGGGCGGGCTGTGCGGGTGTATGGGCCGGATCGGCTGCGGTAGCCGGAACTGCCGAGGTTGCCGGGTAGTGCGGGGCGATCGAAGTGGGCTGGGATACCGGGGGATTCGGATCTGGCGTCGGATCAGGGTGAGACAGCAAAGTGGGGGCGGGCTGGGCGTAGGGGTGGTCGATTACCTGGGCGAAGGCAGTGATGATCGTGCGGTAGTGGGAGTCGAAGGCCTGGTCGGTGGTGTCACACGCCGCAGTGAAGGCGGCGAGTTTGTGGTCTATATCGGGGCGGAAGGTGGTAGTCAGCCACGGGTCGGTGGCGTCGAGGGCTTCGATGTCGTCGGGTGACTTGCCGCCAATGGCTATGTGACCTTTCCCGTCTGGCGTGGGCTCGAGGAGGCCGAGGGTGTGTTCGGCCTTGGTGAGGACCGCGCGGCGGAGTGGATCGAGGGCCTCGCGGATGGTGGTGGCGGTAGTGCGGATCGAGTCGAGATCGTCGCGGGCCTGACGCAGTTGGGAAGTCACCACAGCAAGCGCCTCGGTGCCGGTGGCACCCGTCCAGGTGGTCGGCAGGGTCTGCGCCACCGATTGGTGCGCGGCCCACCGTGTCTCGCCCTCGGTGACGGCCTTGTCCAGTTCAGTTCGGGCGGCGTCGAATTCGTCGAGGTTCATCCCGCGCTGCTCGTCATAGCGGGCGTACAGGTCGGTGAGTGACATGCCGTGCGGGGCGCCGAAAACCTTGGCGTACAGGGGAAGAAAGTGTTCCCAGTACCGCAGACCGGGTGCGCCGTAGTCGAGGATCGCATCGATGGACTTGCCGGTGGGGTCGAAGCTCATCGGCCGCACCCGGTGAGCGCGGTGGCACGGTCACGGTCGATGCGGGCGTATTCGACTGCGGCGCGGTCGAAGACGGCGGCGGTGGCGGCCGCGGCGGCGCCCCAGGCGCGCAGGCAGGCGGCGGCACGCTCGAAACCCTCGTGCACGGCACTGCCCTGCGCCGAATAGTTGCGCCCGGCACGGTCGTTGCCGAGGCCGAAGGCACGCTCGCCGACCGCACGCGAGTGCCGCCCCAGCGCGTCCGCGCCGTCGCGCAGTGTGGTGGCCGCGGTGCGCAGGGTTGCGATGCGCACGCCGAAATCGCCGGATTCACTCATGAGTCCCCCTCGAATCGCTGTGCTGCACAGCAAATCTCTGCGGCACACCGGACCGGTGTGCCGCGAAGCAGAACCTTGCGCCGTGAAACCCCCACTGCCTCCGGCTATTTGCCGCCGAGGTGTCCTTCGTCGGTCCGCACCCACGCGGTGGTGCCGTCCGGATTGTGGTGGAACTCCCAGGCCGAATAGTCCCCGCCGGTGTCCACCACCGTCACGTGGTCGGCGTAGCCGTCGTGATCGAGATCGGTCCACACCTGCATGGCGTGATCGGTGCCGGTGGTCACGGTGTCGAGTAGACCGTCACCATCGAGATCCTGCGTGGGATGGGCTAACTCCACCGCACCGAGCGCATCGAGTGCCGAATGCGCGTCGAAATCCGGCAGATCCAATCCGGGCAGATCACCCGATGTGACCATGGTGTCGCTCCTCCGCTGTGACGTGACTCTCATCCTGTCACCGTGCGATGGCCGACGCACCACCTTCGATACCGAATGTGGATAACTCGCCCCCTGTGGATAACTCAGCCCTTCGGAATGATGATCCACAGCGCGATGTAGAGCAGGAACTGCGGGCCGGGCAGCAGGCAGGACGCCACGAACAAGATGCGGACGAGATTGGCGTTCCAGCCAAGGTATTCGGCGAGACCGCCGCACACGCCGCCGATCCAACTGTCGGTGCGGGAGCGGGTCAGTCGCTTCGGGGGCTGGGGCGAGTATTCGGGTGCCGGTGTCGGGAACTGTGTTGTCATGACTCCACTGTGCCGAGTTCGATCACCACCCACATCGGTCCCGCGCCCCATTCCGACCCTGAACTTTCCGAGGGCCGACGTCAGGGTGGCACCCTGAGCACGGCAGAATCGCCCTGGTGAGCACCACTCTGCATGCGCGCGGCCTGGCCGCCGGACACGGCGAGCGGACCCTGTTCTCCGACCTGGACCTGATCCTCGCCCCCGGCGACGTGATCGGACTGGTCGGCGTGAACGGGGCCGGTAAATCCACCCTGCTGCGCCTGCTCGCCGACGGGAACGCCCCCGAGGGCGAGATCGTGCTGAGCCCGCCCGACGCCACCGTCGGCTACCTGGCCCAGGAGCCCGAACGTCTCGCGGGCGAGACCGTGCTCGAATTCCTGCGCCGCCGAACCGGTGTCGCCGAGGCCCAGCAGACCATGGACGCCGCCGCCGAACGTCTCGCGGACGGCGGCGAGGACGAGTTCTCCCCCGCCCTGGAACGCTGGCTCGCGCTCGGCGGCGCGGATCTCGAGCAGCGCGCGGAGGAGACGGCCGCCGACCTCGGCCTCGCCGAGAGCCTGCCGCACGGCCTCGACACCCCCATGACCGTGCTGTCGGGTGGTCAGGCCGCCCGCGCCGGACTGGCCTCGGTCCTGTTGTCCCGCTTCGACATCCTGTTGCTCGACGAGCCCACCAATGACCTGGACCTGGACGGCCTGGCCCGGCTCGAGCAGTTCGTGACGGGCGTCCGCGAGCCCCTCATGGTGATCAGCCACGACCGGGAGTTCTTGGCGCGCACCGTGAATCGCATTGTGGAACTGGATCTGGCGCAGCAGCAGGTCGGTATCTACGACGGCGGCTACGAGTCCTATCTGGAGGAGCGTGCGATCGCGCGCCGCCACGCCCGCGAGGCCTACGACGAGTACGCCGACACCAAGTCCGGCCTGGAAGCGCGCGCGAATATGCAGCGCAACTGGCTGGAGCACGGCGTCCGCAATGCCCGCCGCAAGTCGAAGGGCGACACCGACAAGATGGGTCGCAAGGCCCGCGCGGAATCCACCGAGAAGCAAGCCTCGAAGATCAAGCAGACGGTCAAGCGCATCGAACGCCTGGACGCGGTGGAGGAACCGCGCAAGGAGTGGGAGCTGCGCATGTCCATCGCCGCCGCCCCGCGCAGCGGCTCGGTGGTGGCGACCCTGTCGGGCGCGACCCTGACCCGTGGCGAGTTCACGCTGGGACCGATGTCGGTGCAGGTGGATTGGGGCGACCGCATCGTGCTGACCGGCGCGAACGGCTCCGGCAAATCCACCCTGCTGTCGCTGCTGCTCGGCAAGACGAAGCCGGACAGCGGATCCGCCGCCCTGGGTTCGGGCGTGGCCATCGGCGAGGTCGATCAGGCGCGCGGACTCTTCCGCGGCACCGCCAATCTGGCCGACACCTTCAGCGCCGAGGTCCCCGACTGGAACGAGCCCGACGTCCGCACCCTGCTCGCGAAGTTCGGCCTGCGCGGCCCCCATGTGATGCGCCCCAACGACACCCTGTCACCGGGCGAACGCACCCGGGCCGCCCTGGCCCTGCTGCAGGCCCGAGGCGTGAACCTGCTGGTCCTCGACGAGCCCACCAACCATCTGGACCTCCCCGCCATCGAACAGCTCGAGGAGGCCGTCGAATCCTTCGAGGGCACAGTCCTCCTGGTCACCCACGACCGCCGCATGCTCGACAACGTGCGAGCCACCCGGCGTTGGCACATGGAAGCCGGGCAGCTCACCGAACGGCAGTAAGGGCTAGACGGCGGCGACCAGCTTGGCGAGGTTGTCGGCCAGGTTGTGCGCCTGAGCCTGGTCGGTGGCCTCCACCATGACGCGAACCAGCTGCTCGGTTCCGCTGGGACGCAGCAGGATTCGGCCGGTGTCACCGAGCAGAGCCTCGGCCTCGGCGACGGCCGCCAGCACCGCGGGGGCGGAGGCCACGGCGGCCTTGTCGGAGACCGGGACGTTCAGCAGCACCTGGGGCACGGTCTGCACGATGCCCGCCAATTCGGCCAGGGTGCTACCGGTTTCGGCCATCCGGGCCATCAGCTTCAAACCGGTGAGGACACCGTCGCCGGTGGTGCCGAACTTGGGGAAGACCACGTGGCCGGACTGCTCACCGCCCAGGGTGAAGCCGCCCGCGCGCAGATCCTCGAGGACGTAGCGGTCGCCGACGGCGGTGGTGCGCACCGTGATTCCGGCCGCGCGCATGGCGATATGCAGGCCGAGGTTGCTCATGACGGTGGCGACCAGCGTGTTGGCGGCCAGCTCACCGGAGTCGCGCATGGCCACGGCCAGCACGGCCATGATGGCGTCGCCGTCGATGATCGCGCCGGTGGCGTCCACGGCCAGGCAGCGGTCGGCGTCGCCGTCGAGGGCGAGACCGAGGTCCGCGCCGTGCTCACGGACAGCCTGCTGGATCTGCGCCAGATGCGTGGAGCCGCAACCGTCATTGATATTGAGGCCGTCGGGTTCGGCATTGATGGCGATGACCGTCGCGCCCGCCTCGCGGAAAGCGGCCGGCCCGACCTCGGAGGCCGCGCCGTGCGCGCAGTCCACGACCACGGTGATCCCGCGCAGATCGCGGCCGGTGGCCTGAACCAGATGCTCGACGTAGCGCTCGTGAGTGCCCTCGAGGCTGTAGCGGTCGTGCACGTCGTACACGTGCCCGCCCAGCCCGGGACGTCCCAGCACGCGCCCGATGGCGGCACCGGTGGGCCGGGTGAACGTGCCCTCGTCGATGAGCGCCTCGATGCGGTCCTCGATGGCGTCGTCCAGCTTGTGCCCGCCCGCGGCGAAGATCTTGATGCCGTTGTCCGGCATGGGATTGTGCGAGGCGGAGATGACAACGCCCAGGCAGGCGTCGTACACGCCCGTGAGATAGGCGACGGCGGGCGTCGGCAGCACGCCGACCGACAGCACGTCCACCCCGGCGGCGGTGAGGCCCGCGGTGACCACGGCCTCGAGCATCTCGCCGCTGGCGCGCGGATCGCGGCCGACGACGGCCAGCGCCCGCTTCTTCCCCCGGCTGAGCACCTGCGCGGCGGCGGATGAAACCTGCAGCGCCAGTTCCGGACTCAACGAGCCATTGGCCAGGCCACGCACACCATCGGTGCCGAACAAACGTCCCATTACCTCAACACCCCTGCCGATTTCCGGTCGATACAGCACGAGAGCAGGCGCCCAGCCAGTTCGAAAACCGTTGCGGGGAGCCTGCTCTCGTACAGGTTGCCGTACAAACGGTACCGTGCCCGGCCCTCGAAAGGGCCGGGCACGGTACTGCCGTACAGGGCAATATCAGCGCTTCGAGTACTGAGGCGCCTTACGGGCCTTCTTGAGGCCGTACTTCTTACGCTCGGTGGCACGCGGGTCACGAGTCAGGAAGCCGGCACGCTTGAGGGCGGGACGGTCGTCCGGGGTGACCTCGATGAGGGCACGCGCGATGGCGAGGCGCAGGGCGCCGGCCTGACCGGACGGGCCACCACCGACGAGGCGGGCGAAGATGTCGAAGGACTCGACACGCTCGACCGTGACCAGCGGGGACTTCACCAGCTGCTGGTGCACCTTGTTCGGGAAGTAATCCTCGATGGTGCGGCCGTTGAGCACGAAGTTGCCGGAACCCGGCACCAGGCGCACGCGGACCACGGCCTCCTTGCGGCGGCCGACGGTCTGCACCGGACGGTCGATCAGGACCGGCGCGGCGAAGGACTCGGTCTCGGTGTACTCGGCCTCGGCCTCGTAACCGTCACCCTCCTCGACGACCTCAACAGCGGTGTCCTCGACGACGTAGCCGTCCTCGTTGAATTCTTCGGGAGCGGTCACTGGGCCACCTGCTTGATCTCGAAGGGGATGGGCTGCTGGGCGGCGTGCGGGTGGTTCGGGCCCGCGTAGACCTTCAGCTTGCCGATGATCTGGTTGCCCAGCTTGTTCTTCGGGATCATGCCCTTGACGGCACGCTCGACCAGACGGTCGGGGCGGGTGTCCAGGATCTGGCCCACGGTACGGCCCTTCAGACCACCCGGGTGGCCGGAGTGGGTGTAGAGGACCTTGTCCTGCCGCTTGTTGCCGGAGATGGCAACCTTCTCGGCATTGATGATGATGACGAAGTCGCCACCGTCAACGTTCGGAGCGTAGGTCGGCTTGTTCTTGCCGCGCAGGATATTTGCAGCCTGCACGGAAAGACGGCCGAGCACTACGTCAGTGGCGTCGATGACGTACCACTTGCGGGTCACGTCACCGCCCTTGGGGCTGTACGTAGGCACAGTGCATCCCTGTCTGTCGTAGGTTTTGCCAACCACAGCGTGCGGTCGAGCTGATTCCCGGCGGCTGGTGGAGACCCGGGGCCCGTGCGACAACCGGTTTCCCGGCCGTACCGCACACCAACGAAGCACCTTACCAGCGCCGGTACGCACACCCGAATCCGGTCCGGAGGACGACGATTCGACGTCCGATAGTGATCCAGATCACGCAGTAAGCGGAATACCCACCTCCGCTACGGGCATTGTAGTGAGGACCGGGACCGCCACGGCGGTTGAGCAGTCGCAGTGCCATTGGAGGTCGCGATGACGATCGACATTCATCCGAGCCGCCCGCAGACCGGAGTGGGCCGACCGCGCGTCGATGTCCCGCAGCCACATCCGCATGCCCGCGCGCTGCGCCGGACGCTGCTCGCCGTGGTGACCGGAAGCCTGGTGTTCCTCATCCCGTGGATCGCGTATCTCTCCGTCAGCCTGCCCTCGCGGCGGGAGGTGAACCAGTGGGATATCGCGTGGGTGGGATTCGACTTCGCACTCGTCGGAGCGATCGGCATGACCGCCTGGTACGCCTGGCGGCGACGGCAGATCTTCATCCCGTGGGCGATGATCACCGGCACGCTGCTGGTCTGTGATGCCTGGTTCGACATCGTGCTGGATTGGAACACCCCGGAACTGTGGTTCTCGGTGCTCTCCGCGGGCATCGGTGAACTGCCGCTGGCCGCGACCCTGTTCTTCGCGGCCCGGCGACTACGCCAGGCCACGGTCGACCGCGCCTGGGCGCTGACCGGCCACACCGGACCGGCACCTCGGATCTCACAGATCGAGTTGCTGGCCGCGGCGGGCTGGGTACGAAGCTCGGAGTTGCTGCCGGGCTCAGATGTGCAGTGGCGGGCCGGGATCGATGCCGCGCACGGGTCCGGGAACGGTGTAGCGAAGCGTGTCGATGCCGAAGCGTAGGCAGTCCAGGTTCCGCGGATCACCGATCGTGGCGATACCCGTGGCCGGTAGACCCGAGACCGACGGGGTCACCGCGCAGGATTGACCGACCGGGTGCAGCGCACCGGCACCTACCTGAATCACGGTGTCGGACACCGGAGCCGCGGTGGAGTGCGCGGCACCGTCGGAATGGATGCCCAGCACCGACAGGGCCGCCGCGCCGATGATGATCGGCGCGCCGAACGGCTTGCGCATCTTGTTCCAGAGCTTGCCCTTGCGCGGCTTGCGCTCGGAGTCGGATTCCGAATCCGACTGGCCTGCGGCATCTTCCGGCGATTGCGGATTCGACTGACGCGCCCCCGTGGACATCGACCCACCGTACATCGCGCCGGGCTGACCAGGAGCGTTTCCGCCGGATCCAGCAAAACTCCCGCGACCCGAACCGGACGAATCCCCTTCGGGGCCATAGCCACCGGCCGGGCCCGAAGCACCGTATCCACCCTGACCGTAGCCGCCCTGCTGCCCGTAACCAGGAGTCGAGCCATAGCCTCCGGCCTGGCCATACTGCCCACCGGCACCCGGCTGGCCGACAGCCGGTCCGTACGGACCGGAACCGCCCTGCGCGCCCGCCTCGGATCCTGGAGCATTTGCCGGACCGTAGCCCTGACCGCCCTGATAACCGGGAGCGCCCGGCGCGGATTGACCTGCCGCACCGTAGGAACCACCAGGTCCGTACGTGCCGCCCGGCCCGTAGCCCTGCTGACCACCGGACTGGCCATAGCCGCCGGCCTGCCCGTACGCGGCCTGCTGACCGGCCGCTCCGTATCCGCCCTGCGGCCCGTACGTACCGCCTTGACCACCCGGCTGACCTTGACCACCGGACTGCCCCTGGCCGCCCTGCTGACCTTGGCCGCCTGGACCGTACGCACCCGCACCGGCTTCCGAACCCTGTTGCCCGGCCCCGGAACTCGTGCCGTACCCGCCGGGCTGGCCGGTCCCGGCGCTACCGAGCACCTCGCGGCCCACGACGGCGGTCATCTGATCATCGGCCGGTGAGCCCGGTGGCCGCATGAACCGGCCGCCCACACCTTCCAGTCCGGGTGGCAGGGTGCCGCGGCCGGCCGAATCGGCGGACGTCTCACCCGAAACCCCTTGGCTCGCATCACCGCCGCCCTGCTGTCCGGCCTCCGGAGCCTCGTGGCGGCCGTGCGCGAAGAGTCCTGCCGCCGAGGTTCCGGAGATACCGGCCTGTGCGGCCAGCCGTGCGATCTCCTCGGCCGTCATGCGCTGGGTCAGCCCGCCGGGCCCGGTGGGTGCGCCCGCGCCGGTATCCGTCCCACCCGCGGCGGCTACCGCCGCGGCATCGGTTGCGGCGGCCGGACCGGCGACCGGCTGCGGTCCGGTCCCGGTCGCCCGGGCGGATTGCGCCTTGAAGGCTGCGGCCTCTTCGGCGGTGATGCGATGGGTCTGCTCCACCGAATTCGCGGCTTGCGCGCCGACCGATTGCGCGGCGGCCGGGTCGATGACCGGCTGTGCGCCCGTGGCGGGTCCGGCGGATCCCGTTCGGGGCGTGGCGGATTCGGGCGTGGGCGGTGAATCCATGTGCCGGGGAACGAGTTCCGGCTGTTGCGCCAAGGGCTCCGGCTGCCGCTGCAGCGGCTGGCCCGAGCCGGCGGGAACGTGGCGTGGCCCCTGCTCGACCGGGCGGGAATCCGCCGCCTGGGCAGCACCACCGGACGCCTGGGCAGCACCACCGGAGGACTGGGCCCCGCTCGCGGCCGGGCGGTCGTAGGCCGGGTCGCCTTCGCTGTCGGCGACCAGCAGATGGGTCGCACCGAGTACGAGGGCGTGCATGGGGTGATCGGCGACCTGGAAGCGGTGGCCGAGATGGTTCTGGAAGGCCAGCCGCAGCGCGTCGTTGAAGCAGACATTGCCGGTGAGCAGCACCGTGGAGGTGTCGGCATTGATGGCGCGGGCCGCGGCCATCACCTCGATGACCACGTTGTCGGCGGCGCGCGCTTCGTGCAGCGCCTCGGCGGTGATGGCGACGCTGACCGATTCGGTCGGCTGATCGTCATCCCCGTGCACCGCGACCACCAGGCATTCGCGACCGTCGGAGTAGACGCCGACCGCGCCGACCGCCGCGCCGCGACCGGGCGCACGCACCAGGCCGAGGGCCCGCACATAGCCGGAGAGCGCCACCGATTCGGGCAGTGGTTCGGCGGAGACGCCGAGTTGCTCGACCAGGCGCACGAATTCGTCGACCTTGGGGTCGGGCCATTCGTCGGGGAAGGGCAGCGCCACCACATCCGCCGGGCCGCCGAAGCGTTCGACGATGGAGGCGAGCGGATTGTGCATGCGCGCCCGGAACACCAGTTCGGCGGGCCAGGTCGCCCCGGCCACCACGATCTGCGGGTGCCCGATGATGTCGCGCACATCGGAGATGGCGATGCCGACGTCGGGACGCCGGTCCACGCCGGCGGTGTGCAACCGGCCGGACGAATCCGCCAGTAGGTAGGCGGGTGGTGTGTATGAGCCTTCGACCTGGACCGGGCGTATGGGTGAGCCGCCGCCTCCGGCGGCCACCGACACCACGTCCCAGCCGAGATGCACTGCCCCAACTCGAGCCGTCACGCCCATCAGTCTGCCTGCTCGCTCCGCCGCGCGCGCGACCGATTCCACACTTCGCACCCCCGCCTGCACGAATCCCCGATCACGCAGCCGACTTCTTCAGGCGCAGACGCGACCAGGTGAACAGCGCCAGCAGCACCGTGATCAGGACCAGCACGCCGATATCCAGTGACCAGGCGGCCACCGTGTGCTTCCAGAAATGGTCCTTCTGCGCCGCATCGGAGGCCGACAGGTCGGGCAGATTGACGGTGGACGCACCGGCGGAATAGCCCCAGCGCGACGGGAACAGCCACGAGATCTGGTCCAGCACAGCGCGACCCGTCACCGGGATCAGGCCACCCGCCATCACCAGCTGCGCCATGATGATCACCACGAGCAGCGGCATCACCTGTTCGTTGGAGCGGGCCAGCGCCGAGAGCGCGAGGCCGAGCACCACGCAGCAGACCGCGGTGAGCGCCACGTCGAGGTAGAGCTCCGCGGGCCCGTTCGGGATCACCGAACCCTTGCTCGGCGGCTTCTTCACCACCAGCACGATGCCGATCATGACCGCCGACTGCAGCATCGCCGCGAGACTGAACACGACGACCTTGGACATCAGGTAGGAGCCGGAACGCAATCCGACCGCGCGTTCCCGGAAGTAGATGGGTCGCTCACCGACCAGGTCACGCACGGTGAGCGCGACGCCCAGGAAGCACGCGCCCAGAATGAGCACCACCAGCAGCTGTTGCGCCTCACCGTTGTTGGCGCGCACGAAACTGCCGTCCGGCGCCTGCACGAATCCGACCGATTCGAACCCGTTCTTGCCCGGCACCACCAGCGACAGTCCGGCCAGTACGAACGGCAGGACGACGAGGAATGCGAGATAGCCGCGGTCGGCGAAGATGAGCCGCAACTGCCGGCGGAACAGGGTCGAGAACTGTTTGACCGGACTGGATTTCGGCGCCTTGGCCCGCTCGACCGGTTTGACCGGCGCGGGCGGTTCCGCAAACGCTTGCCGCGAACGGAAATTCGCGAAGGCCCGGTCCGGGTCGTCGGCGACCCGGCCGAAGATCTCGGCCCAGTCGCTGGTTCCCATCACATGCCCGACACTGCCCGGATGCCCGCAGAACGCGGTCTTGCCGCCCGGCGCGAGCAGCAGCACCTGATCGCACATGTCCAGGCAGGCGACCGAGTGGGTGACCACGATGACGGTGCGCCCGGCGTCGGCCAGTTCCCGCAGCATGGTCATGACCTGCCGGTCCAGCGCCGGATCCAGGCCGGAGGTGGGTTCGTCCAGGATGAGCAGCGAGGGACCGGTGAGCAGTTCCATGGCCACCGAGGCGCGCTTGCGCTGACCGCCGGAGAGCCGGTCCACCCGGGTGTCGGCGTGCTGGGTGAGCGAAAGCTCCTTCAGCACATCCTCGATCACCTGTTTGCGGTCGGCCTTGCTGGTGTCCGGGGGCAGCCGCAGCTGGGCGGCGAAGTTGAGCGCCTGCTTGACGGTGAGCTGCCGGTGCAGCACGTCGTCCTGCGGCACCATGCCGATGCGGGAGCGCAGCGCCTCGTACTCGGCGTGCAGGTTGCGGCCCTCGAAGGTGACCACGCCCGCGGACGGATGCGTGGTTCCCGCAATGAGTTTCGACAGCGTCGACTTGCCGGCACCGGAAGGTCCGATGAGCGCGGTCAGCGAGCCGCGCCCGGCTTGCATGTTCACATCGACGAGCAACTGCTTGTTGCCCTCGACGGTGAACGAGACGCCGTGCACGTGCAGGCCCTGTTCCGCGACCGGCCGCTGCCGGTGCACCAGGGTGCCTTCCTGCACCACGAAGTCGATATTGCCGATCGTGACGATGTCACGTTCGCGCAGCAGCGCCCGCTGTTCGCGGCGGCCGTTGACGAAGGTGCCGTTGGCCGAGTTCAGGTCCTCGATGGCCAGGCCCTGGCGGTCCGGCACCAGGCGCGCGTGATTGCGCGAGGCCATCGGATCGTTGACCACGATCTGGTTATCGCTGGTACGGCCGATGTTCAGGCCCTCGCGCGGAATCCGGTCGGCGCGCGCCATGGCGGCGGTGGAGGCGCGGGCCCGGATCGGCGGCAGCGCGGAGGTGTCCGCCTTGGTGGTCATGTTGATGGGGTCGCTCGCGGGCGACGGCGTATTGACCGGCGGGCGAACCACATTCGCGGGCGGCGGGGTGGGCCGCTGCTGGGCCTGGTTCGGCTGCTGATGCTGCGGACCGGGCGTGGGCCGGTTCGGATTCGGCCGCTGGACCGGATTCGGATTCGGCTGGGCGACATTGGGCTGGACCGGATTCGGCTGCTGCCACGCCTGCTGCGGGTTGGGCCGCTGCGACTGCACGGGCGGGCGCTGCGGATAGGGCTGCGGCTGCCCGGCCTGGGGCTGTGGCCGCGACGGCGGCCGGTTCGGCGGCGGCATCACGTTCGGGCGCTGCGGTTGTGGCTGCGGCGTCGGCGTGGCCGCGCGGGCGGCCTGCGGCAGCAGGTGCAGCAGCGGCCCGCTGATTGCGTCACCGAGGCGCACCTGGGTGGGCCGGTTGATGACCAGCGGCGTCGTCAGGCGGCGGGCATCCACGAAAACACCGTTGGTGCTGCCGTTGTCGGTGAGCATCCACGACCCGGCCTCGTAGCTGAGGATGGCGTGCACCCGGGACACCAGCGGGCTGTCGACGAACAGCGTCACCTCCGGCGCCCGGCCCATGGTGATCTGTTGTGTCGCGTCGAAGACCCGATCGGTTCCATCATGACGCACGGTGATCTGCTGCGCCCCCGGTGAAGACATGGCTGGATAATAAGCGAAGCCCCCGGAGTCCGGCGTTGCCCTTATCGGCAACCAGCCCGATAACGGGACAGTGATTCGACCGCTTTGCGAGGGAGTGCCAGTGCGGAGACGCCAGGGGGAGGCCGTGCGCACGCGCCGGTTCGGGGGAATTCGGCGCCTGCTCGTGGTGACCGGCGTGCTGGTGGTGGCGGTCGCACTCTTGTCCGGATGTACACGAAGTATTCATGGACGGGCGGTTTCCATCTACGACGATCCGTTCAAGGTGGCCGGTCTGCCCACGACGAGCGGACCCAACGGCCCCCGTGCCGGTGCCGCGGATTCGCCGCTGACCGCACAGGATTCCGATAACGGTCAGATAGACCATCTGGTGCTGAACGCGCTCGACGACATCCAGACCTATTGGCAGGGCGAGTTCCCGCTGGAGTTCGGCGGCACCTTCGCGCCGGTCACCAAGTTCATCTCCTGGAGTGCCAAGACGCCGCGGTCGCAGGCCGGGCAGTTCTGCGGCGAGTCCAGTTACCGGCTCGTCAATGCGGCCTATTGCCGACTGGACGGTTCGGTTGGCTGGGATCGCGGCGTCCTGCTGCCCGCGGTGGCCGACGAGTTCGGGAAGATGTCGGTGGTGATGGTGCTGGCCCACGAGTACGGGCACGCCATCCAGGAGATGGCCAAGCTCGTTGGCCGCCGCACCCCGACCATCGTCAAGGAGCAGCAGGCCGACTGTTTCGCGGGCGCGTTCATCCGGAATGTGGCCGAGGGCAAGGCGAAACACTTCACCATCAACACCTCCGACGGCCTCAATCAGGTGCTGGCCGCCACGGTCGCCTTCCGGGACGAGAACCCCGATGATCCGCAGAGCGTGCACGGTTCGGCCTTCCAGCGGGTGACCGCGGTACAGATCGGCTTCACCGACGGGCCGAAGGGCTGCCAGGGCATCGACCAGAACGAGATCGACCGGCGCAGTGTCAACCTGCCGCAGGGCAATGGCGATGGCGGACAGGCCAACTCGGAGGTGAACCAGTCCAATCTGCGGCAGCTGGCCACCGATATGGCCGCCATCCTGCCCATTCCGGACGAGCCCAAGTACAGCTACGACACCGCGAAACTGAACTGCCGCAACGCCGCCGACACCGCGCCCGTCACCTATTGCCCCGCAACCAATCTCATCGGCACCGATGTACCCGCCCTGCACGACCGCGGCGTCTCGAACGCCGACGACGAGGGTCTGCCCACCAATGTGACCGGCAGTTACAGCGCGTACATCGTCTTCATCTCCCGCTACACGCTGGCCGTGCAGCACGCGGTCGGGCAGGCGCTCACCGGCGCCAAGACGGGGCTGCGAGCGGCCTGCCTGTCAGGAGTGATCACCGCCAAACTGGCCGACCCCAACCACAAGTCGCCGAGCGGCATCACCCTGACCTCGGGCGATATCGACGAGGCGGTCTCGGGTCTGCTCTCCGATGGCCTGGCCGCCAGCGACACCAACGGCAACACCGTGCCGAGCGGTTTCTCCCGCGTGGACGCCTTCCGCGCGGGCGTGCTTGGCGACCAAACCACCTGCGCCGCACGGTATTCGTAGCCGCCGCGGAACCTTCAGCCGAAGGGCGGGGGTGCGACCGGTTCGAGGCGCAGCACGCGGTTGCCGAGCATGAGTTCGGTGCCGGGGACGAGGGTGCAGGGCTGATTGGGTTGCAGCCGAACCCAATCGCGGTAGCCGGGCGGGCGGATGCGGGTGCCGTTGGTGGAGCCCAGGTCGATGAGGGTGATATCCCAGTTGACCAGCCGGATTTCGGCGTGGACGCGGGACATGCCGCCGGAGTTGTCGTCGATGCGCAACGGCGCCAAGCCTGCTCGCGTGGCATCGGAGTGTTCCGGATCGCGGCCGACCACAGCGTCGGCGGTCACCATGTAGGTCATGCCGTCGTCGAGCACCAGCATGCCCAGCGGCGGCCGGATCACCTCGGCCACGTGCTGGGTCTGATCCACCGGCATACCGCACACCGTGCAGAAGGCGGCCCGCGGATCGCTGGGATGCGCCCGCGCGCACTTGAATCCGAGCACCTTCACGGTGAGGGCATTGACCTTGGCGGTCTGCTCGAGCCGTCGTTGCAGGTCCGGGTCCGGCTTGGGCGCGGGATTGGTGCCGGCGGTCTCGTTCGGATTGCCCGCCTCGGTGGGCGCGTGATGCAGGTCGAGACCCTCGGTGACCGGGTCGGCCGGAATCAGCGCGGCGAGGTCGGGATCCATCCCGGGCAGTAGCCGGTTGGAGGTGCGGGTCGGAATCAGGTTGGGGTCCAGGGGAATCGGCTCGGGCTGCGGATCGTGCTCCGGTTCCCAGGTGGCTTCCAGGTCGCGGTCGGCGTGCCGATCCCGATCGGAGTCGAAGGCCGCCGTCGGCGGCGGTTCCACGTCGCGCTGCCGCGCCGGGGCCGGACGCGGCTGCGGCCGTGACAACACGGGTTCGCCCTCGAACCACACCACCGCGCCCGCGGCGGGCGCGAGTCCCTCGATGAGCGAACCGATTCCGCGCTCGGGTAGTTCGGGTGGCCGCGACCGGTTCTCGTCGATGAACAGCGCCACCGCCCGGGTCGGCGGCGCGGCCACCCGATCCACGGTGAAGGCGGCATCACTGCCGCGGTAGTACTCGACCGCGTTCCCGGCCAGCACCGCCGTCACCGAACCGTGCAGGAAGATCGCGACGCCCCCGCTGTCGGAGGCGCACAGGATGCCGAATTCGATCGGCTCGCCGGGCGAGATGCGCTCGGCCTCCTTCATCAGCCAGCGGGTGGCCTGGCGGGCCACCAGCCGTCCCGGCCCCTGGGGCGACAGTTCGGTGGCGTCGGCGACCAGATCGCCCAGCGCCCGCGCCGCGATCACGGCCCGTGATTCGGGGGTGAGTTTCCCGCGCTCGCGATGCGCGACCAGGATGACCGCGCCGGCCACCCGGCTCAGCACATGGTCGCCCGCGACCACCTCGACCTGCCGATCCATCACAGCAACCGGCCCCCGGGGACTCTGCGGCTCGGGATGTTCAGCACGCAACCAGGTTACGTGGGCCCCTTCGGCGTACGCCGCTGTGGACCGGGCGGTCCAGTATGCTGCCGCTTGCAGGGCAGATCACCGATACATCCAGGGGAGCTTTATTCATGGCGATGAGTCCCGGCACCATCGTCGGCGGCTACCGGATCGTGCGGGTGCTCGGGGCCGGGGGAATGGGCACCGTCTACCTCGCCAAACACCCGCAACTGCCGCGCATGGACGCGCTCAAGGTGCTCTCGGCCGACCTGACCACCAATGAGGAGTTCCGGGGTCGCTTCGAACGCGAGGCGAATGTGGTTGCGGGCATGGACCACCCGAATATCGTCGCCGTGCACAATCGCGGTGAGGAGAACGGGCAGCTCTGGATCGCCATGCAGTACGTCGAGGGCACCGATGCCTCGGCGGAACTCAAACGGGATCCGACCGCCGTTCCGCCGCTGCGCGCCCTGTCGATCGTCACCCAGATCGGCCGCGGCCTGGACTACGCGCACCGCCGCGGCCTGCTGCACCGGGATGTGAAGCCCGCCAACTTCCTGCTCTCGAGCGCCGGCGGCGAGGACGAACGCGCCCTGCTCGCCGACTTCGGCGTCGCCAAATCCGCCGAAGACACCGTCGAGCTCACCCAGACCGGCAGCTTCGTCGCCACCATCGCCTACGCGCCGCCGGAGCAGCTGGCCGGGCAGCCGCTGGATCACCGCGCCGACATCTACAGCCTCGGCTGCGCCTTCTTCAAGCTGCTGACCGGCCGGAACCCTTATCCCGCAACACAACCGGCGCTGGTCATGATGGGCCACCTGCACGAGC
Source organism: Nocardia sp. NPDC059240 (assembly GCF_042753865.1). Taxonomy (NCBI): domain Bacteria; kingdom Bacillati; phylum Actinomycetota; class Actinomycetes; order Mycobacteriales; family Nocardiaceae; genus Nocardia; species Nocardia sp. NPDC059240. The sequence continues at coordinate 123,827 of NZ_JBHZAC010000002.1, forward strand.
CGCCGCCGCGCGCCACCGACGTCAACCCGCATCTCCCCGCAGCTCTCGACGCGGTGTTCGCGCGGGTGATGGCCAAGAATCCCGCCGACCGCTACAACTCCTGCCGCGATTTCGCCGAGGCCGCGGCCGCCGCGCTGGTACCCGGCTACATGCCGGTGTCCACCACCACCTCACCCACCTACCCGATCCAGGTGGCCCCGCCCGCCATGCTGCGGCCGGGCGGCGAAACCCTCACCGGGATACCGGTTTCCACGCCAGAGCTCACCGAGACGGGACGGCCGTCGCGTAACCGGCTCTACATCGGTCTCGGTGCCGCGGTGGTGGCGGTGGCGCTGGCTGTCGGTATCGGCATCGTGGCCAGCGGCGGCAGCGGAAGCAACAGCGCGGCAGTGACTTCCACCAACTCCCCCGCCGCCACGGCGGTCGATCCGAACCTGAGCCCGGTCGACAAGGCGCGCAAGGACAATCCCGCCTTCCAGGGCAAGACCGTCACCATGGTCGACGTGACCGGCGCGCAGTTCAGCACCAAATACAGCATCTACCTGGCCGGTTCCGATCAGGCGAAGTTCCTCGACAGCCTCGGATTCGTCTACAACAGCCAGTACCAGCCGACCGGCGACGAGACCTCGCCCCGGCCCGCCGACGGCTGGGGGTCGCTGAAGGTGCCCGACGATTCCTACATCATCGCCGTGCGCAGCGACGAAAAGGCCGGGGGCGGTGGGCTGCTCGGCCTGCCCAGCGAGATCACCAGCTCGCGGGCCATCGTCATCCCGCTCGACGACGCGGCCGCCGTGGCCGCGGTCCGCGGCTGGACACCGGATTCGTCACAGACCCTGGTCGCCAAGCTGGTTCCGGTGCTGCACAACCGGATCAAGTAGGGTTACGCCGAAAGCTTTTCCGGAGGGGGAACTCCATGCGCAACCTGTTGCGCGCCGTCATGTCCGCGACTGTAGCTGTATCGGTCGTGCTGACGGCTGCGTGCGGCTCCCACACCGCGACCGGTCCCGTCGAGCCGACCGAACCCGCCATCGACCTGTCCAAGCTGGACACCGGGAACATGGCGACCAAGCCCAAGGCGTACGGCACCGCGGTCAATCTGGATCAGGCCAAGGCGCTGGAGGCGGAGCGGCTCGCGAATTACCTTCCCCTGCCTGCGGATATCGATCCCGCGTTGCAGTATCCGGCGGCCCCCGCCACAGCGGACATTCGCACCTTCGTGAACTTCGGCTCGGGCGCGATGGCCGGTCGAATGGATGCCGACCCGAACGCGATGAACGACGCGGCCAAGGGATTCCTCTCGGCCTTCGTGACGGCGGGGCGATCCGAAAAAGAGGAGGACCTGTCCTACTACCTCGAGAATGTGGTGCTGCTGTTCACCGATGACACCTCCGCCGCCGACGCGGCGCAGGCGCTCGGCCGGACCGAGATGGCCGCGAATTCCGACGACGAGCAGATCACGGTCGACGGATATCCCAAGGCCTTCGCCTACGTCACCAATGACGAGCACAGCTACCAGCGGGGCTGCCTGTTCTCCTGGTACGCCACCGGACGATTCGTCATCTACACGCGCGTCATCGACAGCGTGATGAATACCCTGAAGACGCGGGATCTCCCCAAGCTCGTCGGGCATCTGCAACGCAGCCTCGAGGTCATCCCGCCGGCCTTGGCCAAGTTTCCGGCCACCCCGCAGGACAAACTGATGGAGCTGGCGATCGACCCGGACCGGGTGATCGCCCGGGCGTTGCACACCATCCTGGATGATCCCGGCCAGGCCGGAATTCCCGGCGTCTACGACCTGCACGGCGGACTGCAATTGGTCCAGGGCCCCGATTCGGCGAAATTGCTCGGGGACGCGGGCGTGGATCGTGTGGCATGGAAGGGCAACTTCCTCTATCGCGCTCGCGATGCGGCCGGAGCGGCCCTGATCGTCGCCGACCACAGCGAGACCAGCCACACCTTCATCCACGCCGATTCGCCCCCGAACCTGCCGAATGCGGTGTGCCGCAAATACATCGGTCCTTCGTTCGCCGCCATCCCCTATTACTGCTTCGTGTGGCACGACCGCTACGCGGCCGAGGTGTCCGCCGGTCAGCTACAAGATGCCCAGCAGCGGATCTCGGCGCAGTACGCCATGCTGGTCAACCCTTTCTGACGAAGTACCGAGGTAGCCGGAAATGCTTGCACGCCGAATTCGCTGGGCCGCCCTGGCAATTGCCGCCGCGGCCCTGACCGGGTGCGCGACCCACGTGAACGGCAGCCCGGTGCCCGGTGAAATAGACGTCCGCACACTGGATGTCGGCAACTACGCCACCTCCCCGCTGGAAGTGCGCTACCACATGTATCGGAGCGTCGATAACACCACGGTGCTCGCGGAAATGCGTCTGGACGGTGCCGTCGTGACCGGGCCGGAAATCGACCCGCGGCTCACATACGGACTCGGCTACAAGGCTTTCAGCGATCCCGACGATGGCACGGGCGTACTGCACATGCCCGGCGCGACGACCGCGCTGAAGGATGACGGCCTCATGTTCGGCCTCTCGACCAGCGCCGCGGAGTCGAATCCCGACGACCCCGGCAGCCACCTGAGCGACGGCGCGGTGGCCAAGGTCGTCGTCATGCAGTTTCCGGACGAGGCTGCCGCGACCAAGGCCGCCGCGGATCTCGAGGCCGCCGACTTCGCCATCGCCGCCGCTGCCAACCAGGCGGTCGTCCTGCCGAAATATCCCACCGCCCACGCACATTGGCGACCGGGCATCGCGACGATCGGATCGTATGTCGCACACGGCGATTACGTGATCAACGCGGTCGCCGGGGTCAAGGATGTCGACCTGGGCCAGCTGACCGGACTCGTCCAGCAGATCTTCGACGCCCAACTGCCTTTGTTGGATGCCCTGAAACCGCTGGACCGCGAGGCCATATTGCGCCTGAAAGACGATCCCGACGACATGCTGCGGCAAACCCTCAATATCGACGGCATGGGCATTCCCGACTTCGAGTCCCAATTCGCTTCCAGCACAAGGGGATTCCTGCATCATGTTACAGACGAGAAGTATTGGCGGAACCTGCTGGGCGCGAACGGCGTGGACAGCTATTCCCAGAGCGGCTTCTCCAGCTCCGGTATCACGATGCTCTTCCGCGCCCGTGACGCGCACGCGGCCGCGCAATTGTCCGCCGTCGCACTGCAACCGGCCTTTCCGGGCGCGGCCGAGGCCCCACCGCAGGTACCCGAGGCCACCTGCGGTGAAGGCAAGACGGTCGACGATTACAGCAAGAAGCGGTACCGCTGCGCCGTCCACTACGGCCGGTACGTGGCACTGGTGGAATCCGACCAGTTGACCGATGTCCATCAGCGAGCGGCCGCTCAGTACGCCCTCATGGCCAACAGCACCTGGTAGCCGTAGGGTGTTGCCCGATCGTTTGCTCAGGGAGGGGAAGCATGGGCAGGGCACGACAAGCAGCACTGACGGCCGCGATAGCGCTGACGGTGGGGATGACGGCGGCCTGCGGTTCCGGCACCGATTCGACGCCGGCCACGCCCACCGAACCCGCCGTCGACCTGTCCAAGCTCGACACCGGAAACCTGCCGACCCAGCCCAAGCATTACGACAACGCGAGCGACCCGGATCTGGCCCGGATCGTCCAGGCCGAACGGCTGGCCAACTACATTCCGCTGCCGTCGGAGGTGAACCCCGAGGTCAAGTACCCGGACGCGGCGGTGAACGGCGCCATCCGCCCGTTCATCGATTTCGGTTCCAACGCCATGAAACTGCGCGCGAACGCCAAGGCCGACGTGCTGCGGGACGCGGCCCCGGGATTCATCGCGGGCTTCGTCACCACCGGTGACTCCGAATTGCTCACCGCCCCGGGCGCCGTCGGCTACGAACATTCGAACGTCGTACTGCTGTTCACCGATGACGCCGCGGCGACCGCCGCCGCCCAAGCTCTCGGCCAGGCCGACTTCGATGCCGTCGCGGGCAGTCAGCGTCTGCGGATCGACAAGTACCCGGACGCGTTCACCTACCTCGACACCCAGTACGACTTCAACGCGACTGTCCGATCGTGGTATGCCACAGGCAGATTCGTGCTGTTCACCTATGTCTGGGACGACGTGATGGCCCAGACCGGCATCAGCGATCCGGCCAAGCTCCTGGCCCGCACCCAGCTCGGACTCGACCTCATCCCGCCCGCGCTGGCCCGCTTCCCCGCCGTCCCATCCGATCAGATGACCGAACAACCCGTCGACCTGGACGGAGTCCTGGGCCGCTCGCTGCCCACCGTGGGCGACGACCAGTCCCAACGCGGCATTCCCGGCGTCTACGACCGGCACGGCGGGCTCCAATTCTTCCCCGGTGACGACAATGCGGCCTTGTTCGACAAGGCGGGTGTCGACCGGGTGGCGTTCAACGGCGGCAACCTCTTCCGTGCCCGCGACGATGCGGGCGCGGCGGCGATCGTCACGGCGCGCAGCGAGACATCCCGGGTCTTCCGGCCCGCCGATCCACCCGTGAATCTGCCGAATGCCCAGTGCCGCAAGTATGTCGGTCCGATTCCCTTGTCGATCTCCTACTACTGCTTCGTCCGGCACGGACGGTTCGCCGCAGAGGTGTCGGCGGACCAGCTATTGGATGCCCAGCAGCGCATCTCGGCGCAGTACGCCAGGCTCGTCAACGCGGACCACTGAGGCGAGAAGGGAAAATTATGCTCTCGCAACGATTTCGAGTTGCCGCGCTGCTCCTGCTGACCGCCGTCGCGGTGGCGGGGTGCGGCACGACCGTCCAGGGCAGCGCCCATCCCGGGGAGATCGACGTCCGCACTCTGGATGTCGGTAAGTACTCCGTCGACCCGCTGGATCTGCGATACCTCTACTCCGCCAGGATGCGCAACGGACTCGAGCTGGCGGTCCAGCGTTTGGCCGACCATGTAGTCAACGCCTCGGACATCGACCCCGAATTCAAGTATGCGACAGGCTCACTGCCCTTTCACGATTCGGACGACGCCACCAAGGTGCTGGCCAAAGTGACGGCGCCGGTGCTCGATGCCGACAAGATGATGTTCGGTATCGCCGTGGGGCACAGCGAGAAACAGCCGGACCAGTCCGGCAAGGCACCCGACGACAGCGCCTTCACCACGGTGACGGTGATGCAGTTCCCCGACGCGGCGTCCGCGACGAAGGCCGCCGCGGATCTTGAGAACGCCGACTTCGGCGTGGCGGCGGATGTCAACCAGCACGTCTCGCTGCCGAAATATCCCGACGCGCACAGCCATTGGCTGCCCGGCGTGGCCAGCATCGGATCGGCCATCGCGCATGGCAACTATGTTGTGTATGCCTATCTCGGGACGAAGGATCCGGACCTTTCGGAATTGACGGCCCTTGCCGAAAAGGTCTACGACGCCCAGCTTCCGCTGCTGGATTCCTTGCCGCCCTTGGATCGTGAGGGCGTATTGCGACTGCCCTTCGACCCGGATGCGATGCTGCGGCGGACCCTCGAAACGCAGAACTACTTCGGCCCGGACTTCTCCGATAACGCCGTCGCGCAACCGCGTGGATTCCTGAATCGTGTAGGCAATCAAGATTTCTGGCGGCGGCTCATCACCGAAAGCGGACTGGATCGCTTCGCCACCTCCGGTGCGGACTATGACGGTGTCACGATGCTCTTCCGCACCCGGGACGCCAAGGCCGCACGAGATTTGGCGGCCGCCATTCTCGACCGCACCCATTCCGGTGTCGCGGACGCACCGTCCAGAGTTCCGGATGTGAAATGCGGGGAGAAGACCGACCAGAATCAGGGCGGCAGCCGGAACCGCTTCGAATGCATGATCAGCTATCGCAACTACACGGCCTCGGTCGAGGGGGATCAGCTCGCCGACGCCCACCAGCGAGCGGCCGCCCAGTACGCATTGTTGGCGAACAGCACCTGGTGAGAGGTTTGTGAGCTTCCTCTCGAGTGGAGGTTGTCACCCGTTTGCCGTCAGCACTGGTCAGCGATACCGATCCTTGGATAGTGTGCTGACGAATAGCTGTATCAGGGGTGGAACCGCCGGGCCGTGACCTACGTCTAAACACTGCGAACAGGTCCGTCCGCCCGCGAATCGAAAGGAGGCACCGTGGCCGGTGCATTCGAAGCCAGTAATGACCTCATCCAGGCCAAGGCCCAGGAATTCCAGAAGACGCACGAGATGCTGATGCACTCCATCGCCGATCTCAAGCGCGATGAGGACAGCATGGTGGCGGGCTCCAACTGGAAGGGCGGCGCCGCCGACGCGTTCAACGCGTTCATGCAGCGCTACTACTTCCAGGCCGACAAGATGAACGACAAGCTGATGCAGACCGCCGAGAACCTGATCAAGGCCGGTTCCAATTACGAGGACCACGACCAGGATTACAAGGCCAAGGTCAACGCGCAGATCTCCAGCCTCGATCTCCCGGCCGTCTAACCGGTCCGGCCTCCCTTCTTTCAGACATTTGGCAAAGGAATTCACCATGGCAGCAGCAGACGGCCAGATCATCTCCGCCCATTTCGAGGGTGTCGCCGACGGCGCGATGTCGATCATCAAGCGCGCCGAGGGCGTGCGCGATCAACTCGAGGCGTTCCACCGCAGCGTCGAGGAGTTCGTCCAGAACAACTGGAAGGGTGACGCCAACGACGCGTTCGCCGACCTCCAGCGCATGTGGAACCAGCACGTCGTCCAGCTCAACACCACCCTGAACGGCGCCGCCCAGCTCGTGCACACCGGCAACGCCGAACTCCAGATGAAGGACACGGCCCTCGCCGGTCTGTTCTGACGGAAACCCCAGAACTTCATAGCGAGCGGGCCCCGGCACTCTGCCGGGGCCCGCTCGCATTTCAGGTCATTCCGACGGCGGCAGCCAGCCGGTCTGGATGAGGCCCTCGCCCGCGCGGGTGACGTAGGTACCGCGGCCCGGGGGCTGCGGGGACGGGCGGGTGGTGCCGAACAGGACGCCCTCCTCGCGGCTGCAGCTCATGATCAAAGCCGCCGAGTTGAGTTCCTTGAGGCGGTTGAAGGTGGCCTCGTACATGGCACGGCCCGCGCCGCCGGAGCGGCGGGCGAGGATGACGTGGAAGCCGAGGTCGCGGGCGTGCGCGAGGTGGTCGACGAGGGCGTGCAGCGGATTGCCGCTGGCATTGGCGACCAGGTCGTAGTCGTCGACGATGACGTAGAGCTCCGGGCCGGACCACCACGAGCGGTCCTTGAGCTGCTGCGGGGTGACATCCGGGCCGGGCATGCGCTGGGTGACATACGCGGCGAGATCGGCCATGTTCTGGGTGAACTGGGGCGCGGTGGTGCCGTATCCGGCGAGGTAACCCTGCGGGACGATGCCGAGCATGCTGCGGCGGTAGTCGCCCATGATGATGCGGGCCTGGTCGGGAGTGTTCGCGGCGCAGATGGATTCGACCAGTGAACGCAGCACCGTGGTCTTGCCGCATTCGGAGTCGCCGACGATGACGAAGTGCTGACTGGCGGCCAGGTCCAGATGGACCGGGGCCAGTTCGGACTCGTTGATGCCGAGCGGGAAACGCAGGCAGGGCCGCGTGCGGTCCACCTGGGCGGGCCAGTCGCCGTCCAGGCGCAGCAGGTCCGCGCGCGGCAGTCGTCCGGGCAGCATCCGCACCACCGGGGCTGGACGGCCGGGCGTGAATTGCGCGATGGCCGAGACCGCCTGTGCCACACCGGTTCCCAGGCTCGATGGATCCGGGTTGCCATCCAGTCGGGGCAGCGCGGTCAGCATGTGCAGGCCGTCGGCGGTCATGCCGCGGCCGGGACGCCCCATCGGCACCAGCGCCGCGAACTTGCGCCCCAGATCGGAGTCCATCGGATCACCCAGGCGCAGTTCGATGCGGGTACCGATCTGATCCTTGAGCGCCGGCCGCGCCTCGGCCCACCGGTTGAGCGACATGACGACGTGCACACCGTACGAAAGACCTTGCACCGCAAGGTTCATGACGGTCTGCTCGAGCAGGTCGAACTCCTGCCGGAATGCGCCGTACCCGTCGATCACCAGGAACACGTCGCCGAAGGGATCGGCCTGCACGCCCGCGGCGGTCTGATCGGCCGAGTCCGCTGCCCGCAGCCTGCGGAACTCCGTCATGGATTCCACGCCCAGCCGCCGGAAGGTGGCTTCGCGGCGGCGCACGGTGCCCACCATCTCGGCGATGGTGCGGCGCACGGTGTCCTCTTCCATGCGGGTGGCGACCGCGCCCACATGCGGCAGCCCTTCCAGGCCGACCATCGTGCCGCCGCCGAAGTCCAGCAGGTAGAACTGCACCTGTTCAGCGGTGTGCGTCAACGACATCGCCATCACCAGCGAGCGCAACGCGGTCGACTTGCCCGACTGTGGGCCGCCGACCACGGCCGCATTGCCCCGGGATCCGGACAGGTCCACCACCATGGGATCGCGACGCTGGTCGTAGGGCCGGTCGACGATGCCGATCGGGGCCCGCAGTGCCGCAACGGTATTCCAGTCGCCGGTCAGGATCGAGCGTGGCAGCAGCTCGTCCAGGGTCGGGGCCGCCCCGAGTGGCGGCAGCCAGATCTCGTGGGCGGGACGGCCGTGCCCACGCACCCGCGAGACCAGCATCTGCAGGTTGGAGATCTGCTCGGCGTCCACTGGCGCCTCGACCGTCTCCACCTGCTCGGGCAGCGGAATCCGGTCGGCGGCACGGAAATCCACGTGCCCGGCGACGAAGGGTCGCGCGGTCACGTCGATCTCACCGGATTGAGTGGAGACGGTGGCGTCGCGCTGGGAACCGCCGCCCACATACGGGCCGGAGACGTAGGCGGACTGGAAGCGCTGGATCTCCCCCGAATCGGATTTCAGGTAGCCGCCGCCGGGGTTGTTGGGCAGGTTGTAGGCGTCCGGTACGCCGAGCACCTGCCGGGATTCATTGGCGGAGAACGTCTTCAAGCCGATCCGGTAGGACAGGTGGCTCTCCAGTCCCTTGAGCCGCCCCTCCTCCAGCCGCTGCGAAGCCAGCAGCAGGTGCACGTGCAGCGAGCGCCCCAGGCGCCCGATCATGGTGAACAGTTCCGCGAAATCCGGGTGTTGCGAGAGCAATTCGGAGAACTCGTCGAGCACCACGAACAGCGCGGGCATGGGATCCAGGTCGGCGCCCGCCGCCCGGGCCTTCTCGTATTCGGAGACATTGGCGAAATTGCCTGCCGCGCGCAGCAGTTCCTGCCGGCGGTTCATCTCACCGGCCAGGGCGTCACGCATGCGGTCGACCAGGTCGGCCTCCTCCTCCAGGTTCGTGATGATGGCCGCGACGTGCGCGACACCATCGAGCCCGAGGAAGGTGGCGCCACCCTTGAAGTCCACCAGCACGAAGTTGAGCTGATCGGGCGAGTGCGTGGCGATGAGCGAAAGCACCAGCGTCCGAAGGAATTCCGACTTACCCGAACCGGTCGCACCGATGCACAGCCCGTGCGGGCCCATGCCGTGCTCGGCGGCCTCCTTGATATCGAGCACCACCGGCAGTCCGTCGGCCCCGACACCGAACGGCACCCGCAGCCGTTCGCGGCCGTAGCGCGGCTTCCATGCGGTCTCGGGGGTGAAGGTGCCGAGGTCGCCCAGGCTCAGCAGTTGCGTCCAGCTCGAAATCACCTCGCCCTCTTCGCCGGTCGCCTCGGCGGCGCGTTGGGTGGCAGCCCGGTAGGGCGCGAGCCGCCGCGCCGCCTGCTCAGCCTCCTTGGCGCTGATGCGGTCGATGACCGCGAAGCGCTCCATCACGCCGGTCGGCCCGCGCCCGGCACACTCGCCGTTCTCCACCACCATCTGGATGCCGCGGGAGGCGGCCAGCCGGGGTGCGTAGCCGCACAGGTCGAGAATGGTGACGCCCTCGAAGCCGTTCTCCCGCAGCGGATCTTCCTCGGCCTCGAGCAGTCCGCCGTCCACCACCAGCACGATCTGGACCAGGTTCGGGTTGGGCGGCTGATTACGCGAGTAGCGAACCCGGTTGTACAGCAAAGGGTTCAGGTCCGCGTGCGCCTCCCGGATGGAGCCGTACACCATGCGCCCGGTGCCGACTCCGTCCTGGGAGTCGGGGTGCTGGGTGTGCGGCAGCCATTTGGTCCATTCCCATTCGCGCACGGTGTCGGGCCCGCAGACGACGGCGATGAGAACCTGATCGGGACCCTGGAACATGGCCAGCTGCAGCAGCAGGGCGCGGGTCATCTCGCGTCCCTGCGCGCGGTCGCCGGTGAGCTGCACCGCTGCGAAGCCCTTCACGGCGATGGCGGTGGGCAGATCCGGCACGGTGGAGTGGGTGCGCACGAAGCGCCGCAGCGAGACCGCGGCAATGGGTTCGAGCTCCTCGACGGGCCCAGTTTCCGGGGCGACCAGTCTGGTAGCAAGTCTCTGGCTACCGAGCCCGATGCGGGCGTGGCAGAAGTCCTTGTCCCCCGGCCGCCGCTCCCACATGCGCGTCGTCCCGGCCAGCATCCAGATCACCCCGGGCTCCGGATGACTCCACTCCACGGCCGCCCGCTGCTGCCCGGCCGTCTCCTCCACATCCCGGCGCACCTGATCGAGATAGCGCAGATAGTCCTTGCGGTCCTCGTTCGCCTCGGCCGCCTTCTGACCCTTGCCACCCTGCCCCGCATACATCCCGACCATGGAGAACACCATCATCATCGGGAACATCAGGCTCATCGGATTGGTCGCCAGACCACTGCCGGAGGTGATCATGAGCGCCACCATCCCGAGCATGCCCACACCCATCACGACGGGCATCAGCTTCGAGAAGAGGTTGGCCGGGACCGCCCTCGGGATCTCCGGCGGCGGCTGCAGGGTCACCTCGCCGCCGGGCGAGCGGGGCATCTCCCGGCGTGGACGGCGCTGGAACCGTACGGTGCTCATCGCTGATATTCACCCATCGAAACCCGCGGACATGCGGCCTCAGTGTACGGACGGCAACCATCATGCCGTACTCTGCGGGCGTGACGCACTCGCGTACGGATCATCTCGAAGAACTCCGGTCCAACCCGACGGGCGCCGTCCGCGCGCCGGACTTGGCGCGAGTCACCATTCTGGCCAAACACACCCAGGTCGACATGGCCATTCCCGTCGATGTGCCGGTGGCGCTGGTCATCCCGAGCGTGGTCGACATGGTCGATCAACACAATCGCGGCAACGACTTCGACCAGGACGGCGAACAGGTCGAACCCCATGAGTGGGTGCTGGCCCGCATCGGGCAGCCGCCGTTCTCCAACTCCCTGAGCCTGGCCGAGCAGGGCGTGCGCGACGGCGAACTGCTCATGCTCGAAAGCGCCGCGCACATCGCGCCGACACCGCTGTTCGACGACATCATGTACAACGTCGCCATCGCCGACACCGACCACTTCCGCGGCTGGACGCCCCGCACCGCGCGGATCACCGGCTCGGCGCTGGCCGTGGCTATCATGCTGACCGGCTGCTTCGGACTGCTGGCCGCGCCGACCGCGATCCCGAGCTGGGTCAGCGCGACCGTGGCCACCTTCGTCACCCTGCTGCTGGTCACCGCCGCCATGGTGCTGGCCCGCATGTACCGCGATCACGCGAGCGCGCTGGTACTGGGCGGCTGTGCGCTGCCGACCGCCTTCAGCGCGGGCATGCTGTTCGTGCCGAGCCATTACGGCTGGGCCAACGCGCTATTGGGTGCGGTACTGCTCGGCGCGACCGCGATTCTGGCCTGGCGGGTGAGCGGGGTCGGGCTCGGCCTGTTCATCGGCGCCACCACGCTGGCCGTGTTCGCCGTCCCGGCCGGCCTTGTCGGCCTGCTCACCGACCTGCCGGCGCGGGCCATCGGCGGCGGTGCGGCCGCCCTGGGACTGGCCGGATTATCCTTGGCGCCACGGGTTTCCATGCTGCTGGCCAAGCTGCCGCTGCCGCCCGTCCCGGCTCCGGGCACCCCGATCGACCCCACCGAGGACGATCCGGACGACCATCGCGCCCTGCCCACGCTCGAGGCGCTGCGCCTGAAATCCGAACGGGCACGCGAATATCTAGCCGGCCTGGTGACCGCCACCACCGTGGTGGTCGTGGCCGGAGCCGTCACCGCCGTGAATCCCACCGCGGACAGCCCGTACTGGCCGGGTCTGGCGCTGGCGTTGGTGTGCGCGGTGGTGCTGATGTTCCGCAGCCGCACCTACGCGGGTGCGGAACAGGCCGTGGTGTTGATCGCGGGCGGCACCGCCATCGTGCTGCTGGTGCTCATCGGCGCAGCCCTCACCCAGCGGCAGCCGCTCACGATTTTCGGTGTGGCACTGGTGCTTTTCGCGTCGGCCCTGGTCCTCGGCATCATCGTGCCGCGCCAGCAGGCGACCCCGCCCATGCGGCGCGCGGTGGAACTGCTCGAGTACGCGTTCGTCGCCGCCGTGGTGCCCCTGACCTTCTGGGTGACCGACCTCTACGCGCTGGTGCGCGGACTGTGACCGCGCGGTAGATCGATGGGCGGCAAGGTTTTCCACGTGGCTGCGGCGGTATCCGTACTGGCGCTGGGAGTGTCGTTCGGTTCGAATCCGGCGGTGGCCCTGGCGGATCGGCCACCGCCCATCGATGCGGGCCTACTCCCGTCCGGCAGTCCGGCGGTGCCGCCGACCGAGACCGAACATCCCGCGAACTCGCCGTGCTTCAGCACCCAGGCGGGCGGTGACGGGCCGACCATCCCCCCGACCCAGCGCACCCTGGATCTGCCCGATGCCTGGCAGTTCTCGCGTGGCGCAGGACAATTGGTGGCCGTCATCGACACCGGCGTATCCCCGCATCCGCGCCTGCCCGGCCTCATCCCCGACGGCGATTACGTGGCCGCGGGCGGCGACGGCACCGAGGACTGCGATGCGCACGGCACCATCGTGGCGGGCCTCATCGGTGCCGCGCAGGCCGAGGGGCAGGGCTTCGCCGGGGTCGCACCCGAGGCGCGGATCATGACGATCCGCCAGACCAGCGCGCTCTATCAGACCAAGGGCGCGGGCAAGGAGAAGGGCCCCGACGATATGCCCGACGGCTACGGCAAGATCTCGGCGCTGGCCTCCGCGGTGCGCCGGGCCGCCGACGCGGGCGCGCGGGTCATCAATATCTCGCTGGTCGCCTGCCCCACCAGTGAACCGACCAGCGCCGACATGGGTGCCCTCGGCGCGGCCGTGCAGTACGCGGCGGTCGAGAAGGACGTGGTCATCGTGGCCGCGGCGGGCAATACCGACACCTGCAAGGCGAGCAATCCGGGCCTGGATCCCTTGCACCCCAACGACGATCCGTGGGATCACGTCAGCTCCTACGTGGTGCCCGCGTGGTGGGATGCCTACGTGCTGTCGGTCGGCTCGGTGGACGCCATCGGCCAGCCGTCGAAGTTCAGCGTCCCGGGGCCGTGGATGGGGGTGGCCGCGCCGGGCGAGAACATCATCTCCCTCGATCCCCGCAATACCGGGCTCACCACCGCGAAGGTCACCAATCAGGGACAGGTGACCCCGTACAGCGGAACGAGTTTCGCCGCGCCGCAGGTCTCGGGCGTGGCCGCGCTCGTACGTTCCCGCTTCCCGGACCTGCGCGCTGCCGACGTCATCAAGCGCATCGAAGCCACCGCACACGCGCCCGGCGAAGGCTGGAACCCGTATATCGGTTACGGCACAGTCGATCCCGTGGCCGCGCTGACCGAGCAGGTACCGGGCGAACTACCGCCGAAGCGCGCCGCCGGCCCGCGCGATCAGCAGCTGGCACTCCCCAAACCCGCACCCGCGCCGAACAATACGCCCCGCGACGTCGCCCTGATCGGTACCGGAATCGTCGCCCTGCTGCTGGTACTCGGCTTCCTCGCCTCGTTCCCCCTGCGCCGCCGCTTCGGCGACCACGACACCGACGCCTGAATCAATTCGCCGGTGGCGCTTGGGTTCTCACCGGCTCCTTGGCCGGACTCGGATCCGATGCCACACCGTCGTGGGCGACCATCGCGGCCTCGCGGCTCAAAGTCGGTCCGGGGGCGAGCAATCCGAGGATCGGCCAGGGCGCGGGCGCGGGCCGCACCGATGCGGGATCCATGCCCAGCGCCTTCGCGGAGTCCAGGTTCTTGATGCCGAAACGAACGCCGTAGTCGGACACGAAGAACAGGCTGTCGTGGCGCTGACTGTCCGGTTCGATACCGGTGGACTGCACGTACGCGCCCGCACCGGGCTTCATGTAGAAGCTGTCCACATTCGGCCCGCTGCCGTCGGCCTGGGCCAGCGGAACCAGTTTGGCGCGGTCGGGAATCGGCATCGCATGCCCGGTGAGCACGGTCAGTTCGGCGTGCTTGCTGCCGTCGGAGGTGTCGGCGGAATTCAGCGGTTTCCAGGACAGGCAGTCGATGGGCTGATCCTTGCCGTCCACCAGGTCGGGCGCATGGTCGGGATAGTTGCCGACCTGCAGGGCCGAGGACACCGGGGCGCTCGTGCGGTCGGCCTGCGCGATGTAGTTGTCGGCGGCCGCCGACCGGTAGGTATTGCGAATGATGTCGGCCGTCAACGGCGAGACCGCCTGCAGACCGTCGGGCAGCACCACGTAGTACTTGCTGTCCGTCCGCACCTGCACGACATCGCCGATGTGATGGTCGCCGAGCGGGTAACCCGGTGTGGCACCGGCATTGTCGATGCGCGGCGCGACCAGCGGCAGCACCTCGGGAATGGCATTGAGCAGGCCCTCGCTGATCGGCCGCGGGGTGCGCCCGCGCAGATCCAGGGCGTCGGCCACCGCGCGGTCGTTGAGGTCGATCTGGGCGCGTTCGTTGTCGTAGACCAGATACGTGTGGTCGCGCCCCTGCACGAGCAACGCCTGGCCGGACCCCATCGCGGAGGCCTTGTCCGCCAAGGTCAGATCGCCGACCAGCACCGAGGTGGTGAGATTGCGGCTGCCGTCGTTGGACAGCGCGTCGCACACGGTCCAGGTGCGGCCGCCCGCGTCGAAGTTCAGCGAGGTCGGCGCGCCCGGGATGCCGATCAGCTGGCCGCGCGGCTTCTTGGCCAGCTCGGATTCCTTGACCGTCGCGGGTTTGGCCGCGTCCCCGGCCGCAAGCCGCGCCGAGGCGATGTTCAGGGCGGGATGCACCACATTGTCGAGCACCACGTAGACCGCGCCGGTGTCCTTGCCGATGAGGATCTTGTTGGACCCGATCTTGTCCTGCGGCCGCAGCAGAGCCAATACTCCGCAACCCGCCAGCGCGACACACGCGAGGATCAGCCCGGCGGTGAACGCGCGGGACTGGGACCGCATGGGATCGTGCAACATTCGCACATCCCTGCGGACCAGCGCGTGTTCCATGCGACGGACCAGGAAGCGATATCCGCTCACCTGCCATCGGGTCGTGGGTTTCGAAGGCATCCGTGTCCCCGGCAGTCGTTGCGTTCGCCGAACACAGTACATTTACCAGGACCTTTATTCGCACTCGGGCCGCGGCGCGGGCCGACATCGGGGAGCCGGGGACCGATGATGACGATCGATTCCGGGACGGCGGCGGGGCGGCCGCTGCTGGGCCGGATCTCGTTCACGAGCCTGGTCTGCGCTCAAGTGGTCGGACTGGTCGCCCTGGTTCTCGCCATATTGTGCGGACTGCCCTGGTGGGGCGCGCTCGCCCTCGGAATAGTGGTCGGTCTGGTTCTTCTGTTACCACTCGGCAAACGAACAATTTCCGACTGGATCGCCACCCGCGGCCGCTTCCGCGCCCGCCGCGCCCACCCACCGGCCGACATCATCGACTTCCGCGCCCCCGACGGCCGCTCCCTCGGGCTCTACCGCGACGGCAGCCGCGTGGTCGCCGTCGTCGAACTGCTCGCCCCCAAGGGCGGACTGACCCGGCTCGGCCGCTCCGCCGTGCAATCCACCCACCTGCTGCCGCTGCCCGAACTCGCGAAAAGCCTGACCCAGCACGACATCCTGCTGGCCGGCATCGACGTGGTCTCACACGGCTACCGCAGCCGCTCGGGCACCCCCGCGGGCGCGATCTACGAATCCCTGCTCGGCCCGCTGCCCGCCACCGCACACCGCACCGTCTGGCTGGCCATCGCCTTCGATCCGCTGCTGTGCCCCGACGCGGCGGCGCGCCGCGGCGGCGGACTGGACGGCGCGTGCCGGTCCGTCACCGTCGCCACCGAACGCATCGTGCGCACCCTCGAGGACGGCGACTGCGCGGCCCGGCTGCTCACCGCGCCCGAGATCCGCCAGGCCGCCCTGCAGGTCACCGCCGGCGTGGATCCCGGTGCGCTGAGCCAGCATTGGCGCTACACCGAACTCGGCAACAGCGTGAACATCGGCGCGGCCGTGGATCCGGGGCAGCTCGCCGCCGACCTGCTCGCCCAGCTGTGGGTACCCGCCTCACGCGGCACCACGGTGGCGGTGCGGCTGCGTCCGGGCCGCAGCGCCGATACCGTGCGCATCGGCGCGGCCTGGCGGCTCACCGCCCGGGAACTGCCCGAGGAACCGGTACAGCAGCACATGATCTCGATGAACGGCCGCCACCGGGAGGGGCTGCTCGCGCATCTGCCGTTCGCGGTGCCGGGCCTGGACGACACCGTCCCCACCGAGCTGCGCGCGATCGCGGGCATCGACGCGCTGCAACTGCCCTCGGCGGGGTGCGGGCAGCTGCTCGGTTCCGACGAGGACGGCAACGGGGTCGCCATCCGCCTGGTCGGCCAAGGTATTTCGAGTGTGTTCATCGCGGGCGAGCTGTATCTCGCCCAGCAGCTGATCTTCCGCGCGCTCGCCGTCGGGGAACGCGTGCTCATCCGCACCGACCGGCCCGACGCCTGGCAGCAACTGGTCACCACCATCGGCAATCCGGAACGGCTGGCCCTCGCCGTCGAAACCCACCAGTCCGACACCGATTTCACCGCCACCGTGGTCGACGGCCTGCTCGCCCCGGCCCCGCACGCGGGCATCACCACGCTCTATCTGACCGGCGATCCGCTCGGCTGGCCCGATATCCGGCCGGACCTGTCGATCACGCAGCCCGGCGCGACCGGAAACCGGATCATCCTGCGCACCGGCAGCACCGAGGTACCGCTGACCATGGTCTCCATCCCGCGCGAAGCCACCTACGTCGGAACACCGCGCGCGGCACACGCTTTCGCGCGCTAGCGACCGTCAGCTACCCGGATAGGGATCGGCGGTCCGGGCGGTCCGCAAAGCCGTTGCCCACCAGGACAGTTGACGCAGCATGCGACCGGAGGCGTCGATGGCCGCGCCGTCCGTGGTCTCCCCGTCCGCATCGAACTTCCGCTTGGCCTCGTGGAAGCTGACCGACTCGCGCACCGACACCATGTGGATCTCGGCGACCACCTGCCGCAACTGCTCGACCGCGCGCAATCCACCCGACAGCCCGCCGTAGCTGACGAAACCGATGGGCTTGCCGCGCCATTCGCGCTTGGCACTGTCCAATGCCGTCTTGAGCGACGCCGGATACCCGTGGTTGTACTCGGAGGTGACGGCCACGAACGCGTCCGCGGCATCGACGCGCTGCTGGAAGGCCCGCACCGCGTCGGTCTCGGTCAAATCCAGCGGCAGTGGCGTATCGATCAGGTCGATGACTCCCACGTCGAAAGCCGCGTCGGCCCGCGCCTGCCGCAGGAACCAGTCCGCGACGACCGGTGCGAACCGCTTCGGGCGCACGCTGGCGACAATGACCTCGAGCCGGAGCGGATAGTCCATGCCGCGAGCCTAACCGGCCCGGATTCAGCGCCGCCCGATCCCGCGCGCGGCGTACTCGGCCAGCCCCTTGCCCGGCTGGGTGCGGGCGGTGAACTCCAGCGCCTGTCGCGCCCGATCCGGATGCGCGACGACATGGCGGATATCGGCGACCCGGCACTGCCCGGTCACCACCGGCGTCGGCCCATCCACCGCCTTGGCCATGGTCGAGGCCACCTCCCACAGCGTGAGCGGCCGCCCCGAGGCGATATTCAGCGGCACGAACCCGGGCAGCGAGCGCTCCACCGCCGCCACCGTCGCGACCGCGGCGTCCCGCACGTGCACGAAATCCCTTACCTGCCCGCCATCTTCGAACACTCTGGGCGGACGGCCCGCGATCAGCTCCGACCGAAACCGCGCCACCACACCGGATTCCGCCGAACGCACCCGGCGACCGTCGGCCACCGGCTCCCCGTAGAGATGGTGATACCGCAGCACGGTCGCGTTCCCACCGGTATTGGCCACCCAGGCCAGCCCGTAATGCTCCTGCGCGACTTTGCTTGCCGCATAAGCGCTGCGGGGCCGCAGCGGCGCGTCCTCCCCCATCGGTTCCCAGGTCAGCACATCACCGGACCGCAGCTCGCGATGATCGAACATCCCCCGATCCAGATCTCGCCGGCGCCGCAACCCCGGATAGAAGATCCCACCCCGGGCGCCCCGATACCGACCCTCCCCATAGACCGCCACCGAGGAGCCGAGCACCAGCCGCCGCACGCCCGCCCGCTCCATCGCCGCCAGCAGCACGGCCGTGCCCGCATCGTTGTGGCTGGCGTAGAGCGCGGCCCATTGCATGCCGTCCAGGCCCGGCCGCTCCGCGCCCATCCGCCCGGACCAGAGTGGTGCGCGCACGCAGGGCCCGGTTCCGGGTCCGCCGGACTCGTCGCGCCCTCCGGCCCGTCCCGGACCGTGCTCGAGACGTGCCACGTCGGGTGTCCGAATGCCGTCCGAACGTGGGAATTCCTGCTGCACAGCAGCATTCGAGGAGGTCGACGGCGCGACCTCGGCGGGTGCCGACGCACGCGGCAGCGGAACCGCGGCGGCCAGGTGACAGACCACGTCGACGCCGTCGAGCAAAGGCTCGAGTGCGTCGGAATCGCGGATATCGACCCGTCGAACATCCTCGGGGACAACGGTATCCGGCCCGTGCACGGTGTCGAGCAGCAGATCCGCGCCGATCACCTCGTGCCCGGCCGCGAGCAAGGCGCGGTGGACGTGGGAGCCCAGATAACCGGCCGCGCCGGTCAGCAGGACGCGCACGGGATCGGAACCGCCCGCAGTCATACCTCCAGCCTATTCGACCGGCCGAGGTCGCTCACATCCAACGGGGGCCGTAACCCGAATACCTATTTGTTGATGGGCATTCCGGGCGAAGCAGATATTCCCGGATGCCGCCGCGAGCAGGTGCAATGGCGCACCGCGGGGCACAGCGTGGTGCCCCGGACTCCCCCGCCTCTCCGCGCCTTCCGCGGACGGCTAAGAGCCGTCCGCGTTGGCAACCCGTGCCGACGGTTGGGTAGCGAACCAATTCTGGACGTACCCGACGAGTTACCCCGGTCGGCTCGAAATCAGTTGCCGCGTGAGATTCGGAGAGGCGTGGAGGTCATCAGGGCAGTTCGAAGGGGAGCTGCACACCGGTGCCCGTCAGCACGCGGCAGTTGTCGCAGGTCTCGTCGCCCTCGACGGCGGCGACGGCGCGGCGCACCAGCGCCTTGAACGGCACCAGGTTCTTCTCGAACTCGGCGAAGACGTCGGCGGCGCTGACGCCCGCACCCGACTCCAGCCCGGCATCCAGATCGGTGACCAGAGCGATTGCGGAGTAGCACATTTCGAGTTCCCGGGCGAGCACGGCCTCCGGGTGCCCGGTCATATTGACCAGTTCCCAGCCCTGACCGGCGAACCAGCGGCTCTCGGCGCGGGTGGAGAAGCGCGGACCCTCCACCACGACCATGGTGCCGTGGTCGTGCGAGGGCAGTTCCTCGCCGAGGGAAGCGATTGCGGCCGTGCGCAGTTCGTCGCAGTACGGGTCGGCGAAGGAGACGTGCACGCCGCCGGTGTCGTAGAAGGTCTGGGCGCGGCCGGAGGTGCGGTCCACCAGCTGGTCGGGCACGGCCACGGTGCCCGGGCCCCAGTCGGCGCGCAGGCTGCCGACGGCACAGGGGCCGAAGATCCGGCGCACGCCCAGGGTGCGCAGGGCCCACATGTTCGCGCGGTAGGGCACGGTGTGCGGGGAGTACTCGTGCTTGCGGCCGTGCCGGGGCAGGAACGCGACCGCGCGTCCTTCCACCTGACCGATGGTGATGGGCGCGCTGGGCGCGCCGTAGGGGGTCTCGACCTCGACCGTGGTGGCGTCGTCGCCGAAGAAGTCGTAGAACCCACTGCCTCCGATAATGGCGAGGGTCGCCCGTGCATCCGAACTCATGGCCACGATTCTTGCGCATGCGCGCATGAGTGGTGGGACCAGGGCGAACCATGTACCCTAGGGGGGTATTTCCCCCTCGGAGACAGGACAAGCAGGTGACCGACGACAAGACCGCCACGGCAGAGACCACGGCCGACCAGTCCTGCCACGACCACGCCACGCACGGCTACATCACCGCCAAGGACGACTACCTCAAGCGCCTGCGCCGGATCGAGGGCCAGGCCCGCGGCCTGCAGCGCATGGTCGACGAGGAGAAGTACTGCATCGACATCCTCACCCAGGTGTCGGCCATGACCAAGGCGCTCCAAGCCGTAGCCATGGGTCTGCTCGAGGACCACATCAGCCACTGCGTCGTCGACGCGGCCGTGGCGGGCGGCCCCGAGGCCGAAGCCAAGATCAAAGAGGCGACCGACGCCATCGCCCGCCTGGTGCGGAGTTAACAACTCTCGTAACTCTCAGGGGCTTCCCCTGAAACCGCTTTCACACCCCAGGGGCTTCGCCCTGAAGCCCACCCGGCCCAGCAGCCTTGCCTGAGCCATGGTGCGTGCGGTTTCAGCAGGCGGTGATGCCGCCGGGGTAGGAGACGAGCGACATCGGGAGGGCCCAGCGGTCGGGGCCGGACTGCCAGCCCGCCGCGGCGCGGCGGGAGCCGCGGCGGGCCGGGGGGACGTCTCTGCGTTCGCGCGGGGCGCGGGTGGATTCGCATTGCATGCCATTGGCGTTGGCGGCGCCGATCTCGAGGTCGGCGTAGAGGATGCCCTCCTCGCCTTCCGCCAGGGGTGTTACCACTTCGGAGCCGTCGGCGGCGTAGATGTGGGCACTGCCGGTGGGGGCGGTGGTGTTCGGGCGAGGCATGCCGCCCCAGGCGGCGTCGCCGACCACGGCGGTGGGGGCGAGCACGTAGGCGCCGACCTCGAGCGCGTACATGCGGCTCACCGTGGCGCTCGAATCCGGTCCGCCCGCATCGGGGGTGGGGCTGGCAGGCCAGGCGGCCACGTGGATCTGTTCCTCGTCGGCGCGCAGCGCACGGGTGAGCAGCGGCCGCTGATTCTCCTGACCGGACAACGCACCGTATTTGCCGATCGGGGTGTGGTGCACCGCGGGCAGATTCGGAGTTCCGGAGGCGAAAATCTTGCGTTCGATGCTGTTGAGTCCAGCCTTGCGGCGTACCGACAGCAACTCACCGGAATCGTCTATTACCGCCTGTGACATATAGATTCGCCGCTCCTGCCGCTCCCCGAATCCGAGCACGACATGAATGCCGTGTGCGGCGGCCGCGGCACTGATCGCGCGCATTTCCGCACCATCGCGGGTCATCGAATTCTCGCGGCAGCGGGTCGAATATTCGACATTCCACTGATTCGTATCAATCCAGCGCCACCACGGATATCCCGGGAGAAACGCCTCCGGGAATGCGATCAGCCGAGCACCTCGCATCGCTGCCGCTTCGACCAGTTCGACGACCTGATCGACTCCGTCGGACAGCCGCAGCCAGCTGGGTTCGGCCTGGACGGCGGCGACTCGCACCGTAATCCTCATCGCTTATCCCTCATGGAACGTGATGCTCGCCCAAGAGTTTCAGGCCGTACAAGGGCGACGAGTGCCGAATGACCGACTGATCATGCCATTGCGCGAAATGACCCCGGAGTTGTCCCCATTTCCAACCGGAAGCTTCGGTAGAAACTCCGTTCCGTCAGGAATCCCGCGGCTTTGGCGACCGCCGAAAGCGGCAACTGCGGCGCATTCCGCAAGAGATCGCAAGCACGTTCGATTCGCATGCGTCGCAACACGGTTCCGGGCCCGCCTTCGAACTCACCGAATACCCGATAGAGCGTACGCCGGGACATACTGCAGCCCTCCGCGATTCGATCCACACCGAGGTCCGGATCAGCGCAGTGACTGCGCATGAAGGCCAGCACACGCTGGCGGTTCAGCGCGTCCGCGGACTGGTCGCGCGGCATGCGCCCGGCCGCCGCGGTGACGGCGGCCGCCATCAGATCCATGCCCGGCTCGGCCAGGATCGCCGCCCCGGTGGGATCGGTGCGCTGCAATGCCGCGACACCGCGGAAGAATTGCGCGACGATTCCCGGTGCGGTGTCGGGAGAAAAGATGGTCGCGGTAGGAATCTCCTTGCTGTCCAACCCATACCGTTCCTGCAACCGGCTCAGCGGGACCTGTACGACCACTTGCTCGAAGTCCTGGTAAGCGTCCCAGTGGTAGGGACGAGTGCTGTCGTAGAACCCAATTCCGCCGGGACTCACATCGGCCACGCGACCGTCCTGATGAAGCCGGGCGGTGCCCTGGGTGGGAATGCTGGCGAGCAGGTACTCCTCGTTGCTGCGCGCGATGAGTGAATCGGTGCGCTGGATCACCTGTGGCGTTGAACCGATTACCGAAAGATCCAGCTCGTCGTATCGTGCGTGTTCGATATAACCACGAAAGCGACCGGTCGGTATTGGCGAAACAGCCAATGGCACATAGGCGGCCGTCACCTGCGCTTCCCACCGCTCGAACGCCTCCGCCGGTGACTGCTCCGGTCCGGACCGAACCTCGATCCGATTGACCGCGTCTGACGCTTCCACTCCCCATCCCTCGACTGCAATGGACGGCCATGTACGGCCGAATACTCGGGTGAGTGTGTCAGATCGCGGGATATGGGGCCAATGCACCGGATCGGCGCACGCCCCACCGGAAACGAACCCTCAGGCCGCCGACTCGAAGCTCAGGTCCAGCTCCAGATCCGCGTACAGCAAACCCTGTTCGTGCCCGCTCATCGGCGACGCCAACTCCTCGCCGCCCGGCGCGAAGATGCGCGCGTGCCCACCCGGCCCGCGCACCAACTGCTTGGCCGGCTCACTGCCCCGGCGGCTCTCACTGCCCGCCACATCCATCACCGCGCACGCCGCGATCACGTTCAACTGCCCGACCACCGCGTACCAGAGGGTGGCCGCATTGTTCACGCGCACACCCCAATCCACGTCCCGGGCGACGATGAAGCCCGGCCATGAGACCACATGGATCTGCGCACCGGTGCGTTCCAGCTCGCGCCGCGCGGGGAGATGCAACTGCTCGGAGCCGCCCTGCACCGCGATGCGGCCGATGCCGGTACGGAAGACCTGCGAATCACCGGGCTCGCCACACCGGAAGATCTTGTGCTCCAGCGGCGTGAGCTCGGGCTTGCGACGGACTCCGAGCAGTACCCCTCGATCGTCGATGAGGCACTGCGACATGTAGAGCGCGCTGCCACAGCGTTCGCTGAAGCCGAGCAGCACATGAATCCGATGCCGGCGCGCGGCATCGGCGAGGCGGCGGAACTCGGTGCGGCCCACCGTCATCGAATTCGTCCGATAGCGTGCGAAGAAGCCCTGCCCCCAACTCACCGAGTCCAGCCACAACCACCACGGGTAGCCGGGCAGGAAGGTCTCCGGGAAAGCCACCAACTGCGCACCGCCCGCGGCCGCGTCCTCGATCAACTCGATGGCCTGCTGGACTCCCGCACGCAGATCCAGCCATCGTGGTTCGGCTTGGACGGCCGCGACTCGCACCTTCGTCGGCACCTCGGCTCCTTCGACGGATCGGATGATCTGTGCAATCACCCTTCGCCGAACGCGTGCCGCTAACAGCGACATACCGTGCCGAGCTACAGACCGCGTGTGCCTGAGTCCAGTTGTGACCGAAATTGACCGGGCGTCACGCCGGTTTCCTGCCGAAATGCCCGGTAGAAATGTCGATCGGTGGCAAACCCGGAAGCCGCGGCAACCGCCGACAACGGCCGGTTCGGGTCGGCGCGTAACAGCCTGCGGGCGTGCTCGACCCGCATCCGGCGCACCAGCGCGGCCGGGCCGCCGATGTCCTCGCACACCCGATACAGCGTCCTGCGCGAGACCAGGCAGGCGTGCGCCACCTCGTCGACGGTGAGGTCCGGGTCGGTGTAGCGCCGCCGCAGCACCGCCAGCACCTGCTGCCGGGTGTAGAGCGAATCCGCCGGGGCCGGTGAGCTCTGCCCGTTGGCCAGCAGCACCGCCGACGAGAGCATCGCCGTGACATGGGATTCCAGTACGTCCGCCGCGCGGTTGCCCTCGTTCACGGGCAGCGACGCCATGCCCCGGAAGAAATCGGTCACCACGCCCATGGCGCCGGTCGCCGGAATCGCCCGGGCGATGGGTAATTCGTCGCGCGGGATCCCGGCGTGCTCCAGCACCGCGGCCATGGGCGCGCGCACGATGGTGGACACCGCGTTCTCGGTGGTGCGGCTCTCGATGGCGCGGGCGCTGTCGTAGAAGGCGATGGTCCCGGCGCCGCCCGCGGCGAGCCGGCCGTTCTGCTCGGTCCAGTTCGCGCCCTCGACAACAATATTCACCAGCAGGAAGTCCGCACTGGCCTGTTCGAGCTGGCGCTTGCTGCGCACCACCCGCTGCGCGCTGGAGGTCATCAGGGTGAGGCTGGAACGGTCGAACGAGGTGGAGCGAACCTTGCCGTACCAGTGACCCTGGCGCAGCGGTTCGATGATCGAGGGCAGCACGGCGTCCGCGACGATCGCCTCCCACTGTTCGAATGCCTGCCGCGCGGAAATCTCCGATGTCGTGCGGACTTCGGCGCTGGCAGTGGAGGCGGTACCCACTCCGCCATCATTCCACTACCGGGCCGCTGGCAAACTGCGAATGAAGCCGACCGATGCGACGAAACAGACCAATTGCCTGGGTTTTTCGAGGTCAGAGCTCGCGTAACAATTGGCTTAGAAGAGGCCGCCTGCCCGGTCGTCGGCGGCTCGAGGCGGCGACCGGGCGGCGCGTGTCCAGTATTACGAGCTACGGCCGCGTTGTGACTGCCCGCCCGTGCCAGATCACTGCCAATTAGCGTCACCACCGTTTCATATCCTGATCAGGCACGATGCGTACGGAATTCGCCAGGCGTCATACCGGTTTCGCGCTTGAAGGCACGATAGAACTGCCGCTCCGACACGAAGCCCGACGCGCGGGCCACCGACAGCAGCGGACGGGTCGGATCGGTGCGGATGAGCGCGAGCGCCCGCTCCACCCGCATGCGCCGCAACATGGCCGCCACCCCATCCTCGCCCTGCTCGAACAGTCGGTAGAGAGTGCGACGCGAGACCGCACAGGCACCGGCCACCTGATCGATGGTGAGTTCCGGGTCGGCGTAATTGCGCTGGATGTAGCCCAGCGCCCGCTGCTTGGCCAGCGCCCGCGCCGGCTCGTCGCGCGGCAGGTCCCCGGCCGCCAGCTGAACCACCGAAGCCAGCAGCCCGGTACCGTGGCGGGCCAGCTCGGCCGCCTGATCCGGTGCGCTGTACTGCAATTGCGCCAGCCCGCAGAAGAACCGCCCGACGATGCCGGCCGCGCCCTCCGGGGGAAAGCGCACCGCGGTCGGCATCCGATCGGCGGGCACCCCCGACGCGCCCACCACCTCGGCCAGCGGCACCTGCACCGCCACCACGCCCCAGGACTGCTCGAAATGCGCGCTGAAGGGCCGCGAACTCACGTGCAGGGTGAGCCCACCGTCGGCCAGTTCACCGACCCGCCCGTCCTGCTCGAGCCAGCCGTGCCCGTGCGTGGTCACGCTGGCGAACAGGATCGGTTCCTCGGGCTGGTGGATCAGCCGCGGTATCCGGCTCAGATGCTGCCCGCTGGCGGTCACCATCGACACATCGATCCCGTCGAAGCGGGACTGCACTATTCGGGCCCGGAACTCCCCCGACCGCACCGGTGTCACCACCAGCGGAACGTAGGCCGCCGCGACCGCGGCCTCCCACTCCTCGAACGTCTCCTGCTGCGAAACCTCCGGTGTGGACCGAACCTCCACCACCGCAGGCGTGGCGCCGCCCCTCATCGCCCGATTCTCGCACCCCGCCCACCCCCCAACCCCCCAATTCCCTTAACAACATCCAACTTTCGCCCTTCCGCCCGAATTGACCCATTGCCCGCAAGTTGCGTGACGAATCTTCATCCCGGACTTGCACTTTCACCCACACCCGACATCCGCAATTTCGACGAAAATTCGCGCCCGAACGCGGTCAGCGCGGCGCGCGGCCTCCGGTGCGGAAGGCTGCGGGGGTGGTACCCATTTCGGTGCGGAAGGCGCGGTAGAACTGGCGTTCGCCGGTGAATCCCGCCGCGGCGACAATGGCCGGTACCGATAGGTCGGTGTTCGCCAGTAGGTCGCACGCCCGTTCCACGCGCATGCGGCGCAGGACGGCCGCTGGCCCGTCGGGGAATTCATCGAAGATCCGATAGAGGGCTCGGCGGGAGATCATGCAGCCCTGGGCGATCCGGTCCACCGACAGCGCAGGGTCGGCGCGGTGATCGCGCATGAAGCTCAGCACGCGCTCCCGCAGCAGCGCATCGGCGGAGACCCGGCCCGGGCGTCGGCCACCCGCCAGCAGCACCGCAGAGCCCAGCAGATCCAAGGCGGGTTCGCCGATCAGCGCCGCCGCACCCGGCGCCCGCTCCTGCAATCCGACGAGCTCACGGAAGAACCGGGAGACCACCGCCGCCGCGCCCGCGTTCGGCAGCGTGACCGCCAGCGGCACATCGTCGAGGGTCAGGCCGGTGCGCTCCCGCAGACTCGCCACGGGCACCTGCAGCACCGTCTTCTCCCAGGCGGCGTCGAACTCCCACAACAGTTTCCGGCTGCTGCCGAAGAAGACCATCTCGCCGGGGCGAATCTCGGCGGTCCGGTCACCCAGGTGCAGTCGGCCACGGCCGCGGACGCACACGCTCGCCAGTAGATACTCGTCGTCCGCGGCCGCGATCAAGCCGTCGGTCAATCGCACCTGCTGCGGCGAGGCCCCGATACCGGTCACGTCCAGGTCGCCGTAGCGCCCGTGACTGATCCGGCCGTGGAAGTCGGGTGCGGGCAGCGGCGCGACGGCCAGCGGGAAGTACGTATCGATCATCCCGGCCTCCCACTGCTCGAAGGCCTCCGTCCGTCCCAGCTCCGGTCCGGACCGCAACTCCATCCGCCGGATCTCGGGAGCCGGGATGTCGTCCGAAACCCTATCCGCCACAGCAATCTTCGCCGCTCGGCACGGTGCGCACCTCGCGGGTCTGCAGATTGCGGGCCGCCAGTTCGGAATCGGCGGGATAGTCGACGGCGACGAGGCTCAGACCGTGCGCGGGGGCCACGGTGACGGAGCTGGAACGCTCCCGTTCGTTCAGCAGACCGGCGATCCAGGCCGGGGTCCGGCGGCCCTCACCGACCGCCAGCACGCCGCCGACCAGGCTGCGGACCATCGACCAGCAGAAGGCGTCGGCGCTGACGTAGGCGGTCAGCAGATGGCCGTCCTGGGCCCAATCGAAGCGCTGCAGCTCACGAATGGTGGTAGCGCCCTCGCGACGTTTGCAGAAGGCCGCGAAATCGTGCAGGCCCAACAGGTTTCGCGAGGCTTCGCGCATGGCCTCCACATCGAGACCGGACCGTACGGGGACCACACCGCGGGCCTGCAGCGGTTCCGCGCCGTAAGGGGCGGTGGTCAGCCGGTAGGCGTAATGGCGGCGGATCGCCGAGAACCGGGCGTCGAACTCCGGGGGCGCGAGGCTGACGTCCTTGACCCGGACGTCCTTGGGCAGAAACCGCGCCAGCCGGTGCACCAGCTTGGGGCCGTCCACCTCGGTGTGCGTATCGAAGTGCGCGACTTGCCCTTCCGCGTGCACGCCGGCGTCGGTGCGCCCGGCGACGGTCAGTTGGACGGTCTCCCGCTGCACCTTGCTCAGCGCCTCCTCCAGCACGCCCTGCACGGTGCGCAGGCCGGGCTGCCGCGCCCAGCCGGTGAAATCGGTGCCGTCGTAGCTGATGTCCAGCCGTACCCGAATCGAAACCGGTTCGGGCGTCGGAACCTCTACGGTCACAGCGATCTCCTGGTTAACATGGAGAAAGCCCGCCGACCCGGAGGGGACGGCGGGCTCACTCATGAATCCGATAGGGGCGGGGTTACTCCGCGTCCTTGGCCTCGGCGGCCGGGGCGTCAGCCACGGTCTCCTCGGCGGCATCCTCGACCACGGCCTCTTCGGCAGCAGCGGGGGCCTCGGCGGGCTTCTGCGAAGCCGCGACACGACGGGCACGATCGGCCTCGTTGGTCACGGTCTTCTCGCGAACCAGCTCGATGATCGCCATCGGGGCGTTGTCGCCCTTGCGCGGGATCGTCTTGATGATCCGGGTGTAGCCACCATCACGGCCCTCGAACGAGGGACCGATGTCGGCGAACAGGGCGTGGACGATGTCCTTGCTACGGATCACCTTCATGACCTCGCGACGGTCGGCAAGGGTGCCGCCCTTCGCCTTGGTCACGAGCTTCTCGGCGTAGGGGCGCAGCGCCTTGGCCTTGGCCTCGGTGGTCGTGATGCGACCGTGCTCGAAGAGCGCCGTCGCCAGGTTGGCGAAGATCGCCTTCTGGTGCGACGCCGTCCCGCCGAAGCGGGCACCCTTCTTGGGCTTGGGCATTGTTTGAATCTCCTGTGTTGAAGGCCGATTCGGGGCGCTACACCCCGAATGACCTAAAGCTGTTCGGTTTCGGCGTAGTCCTGCTCGCCGCTGTCGGTGTCGCTGAACGAGCCGCTGTCGCTCCAGGTGCCGCTGGCCGCGTCGTAGCCGACGACGGAGGACGGATCGAAGGAAGCCGGAGAATCCTTGAGGGACAGGCCGAGCGAATGCAGCTTGACCTTGACCTCGTCGATGGACTTCTGACCGAAGTTGCGGATGTCCAGCAGGTCCGACTCGGTGCGGGCGACCAGCTCGCCGACGGTGTGCACGCCCTCACGCTTGAGGCAGTTGTACGACCGAACGGTGAGATCCAGGTCCTCGATCGGCAGACCGAACGAGGCGATGTGGTCCGCCTCGGCCGGGCTCGGGCCGATCTCGATGCCCTCGGCCTCGATGTTCAGCTCGCGAGCGAGACCGAACAGTTCGACCAGGGTCTTGCCCGCCGACGCCAGCGCATCCCGCGCGGAGATCGAGTTCTTGGTCTCGACATCCAGGATGAGCCGGTCGAAGTCGGTGCGCTGCTCGACACGGGTGGCCTCGACCTTGTACGTCACCTTGAGAACCGGCGAGTAGATCGAGTCAACCGGAATCCGGCCGATTTCCGCACCCGACGCCTTGTTCTGCACGGCCGGGACGTAGCCGCGACCGCGCTCGACAACGAGCTCGATCTCCAGCTTGCCCTTGTCGTTCAGGGTGGCGATGTGCATGTCCGGGTTGTGCACGGTCACGCCCGCCGGGGGGACGATGTCACCGGCGGTGACGGTGCCCGGACCCTGCTTGCGCACGTACATGGTGACCGGCTCGTCCTCTTCGGACGACACCACGAGGCCCTTGAGGTTCAGGATGATGTCGGTGACATCTTCCTTCACGCCCGGAACCGTGGTGAACTCGTGCAGCACGCCGTCGATGCGAATGCTGGTGACAGCCGCACCAGGAATCGACGACAGCAGCGTGCGCCGCAGCGAGTTGCCGAGGGTGTAACCGAAGCCCGGCTCCAGCGGCTCGATAGTGAACCGCGACCGGTTCTCGGACACGACCTCTTCGGTCAGCGTCGGTCGCTGTGAAATCAGCATTTCTTCCTCCTTCGAGCACCCACCATTTGATGCTCACGATTGGGAGCTGTTGCGGCCCTAAGGGCTTCGTTAATAGACCCAGTGGGCCGCAACCAGCGGCGCGCCTAAGCGCACCTCATTACTTCGAGTAGTACTCGACGATCAGCTGTTCCTGGAGCGGAACATCGATCTGCGCACGCTCGGGGAGCTGGTGCACCAGAATCCGCAGACGGCCGGGGACGACCTGCAGCCAGCCCGGAGCCTGACGATCGCCGACGGTCTCACGCGCGACCTGGAACGGCAGCATGGAGGCCGACTTCGGCTTGACGTCGATGATGTCGTACTGCGACACCTGGAAGCTCGGCACGTTCACCTTGACGCCGTTGACGACGAAGTGGCCGTGCGAGACCAGCTGACGGGCGCCACGACGGGTACGGGCCAGACCGGCGCGGTACACGACGTTGTCCAGACGGGTCTCGAGCAGACGCAGCAGGTTGTCGCCGGTCTTACCCTTCTGGCGGTTCGCCTCTTCGTAGTAGCGGCGGAACTGCTTCTCCATGACGCCGTACGAGAAGCGAGCCTTCTGCTTCTCCTGCAGCTGGAGCAGGTACTCGGACTCCTTGATCCGCGCGCGGCCGTGCTGGCCCGGCGGGTAAGGACGACGCTCGAACGCCTGGTCGCCTCCGACGAGGTCGACGCGCAGACGACGCGACTTGCGGGTGATGGGGCCTGTATAACGAGCCATTTTTTATCTGAATCCTTTCCCGCTAGACGCGACGGCGCTTGGGCGGACGGCAGCCGTTGTGCGGCTGCGGGGTGACGTCGGAGATCGAGCCAACCTCGAGGCCGGCGGCCTGAAGCGAGCGAATCGCGGTCTCACGACCCGAACCCGGGCCCTTGACGAAAACGTCGACCTTCTTGACGCCGTTCTCCTGCGCCTTGCGGGCAGCGTTCTCGGCAGCGAGCTGCGCGGCGAACGGGGTCGACTTACGCGAACCCTTGAAGCCGACGTGACCCGAGGACGCCCAGGAGATGACGTTGCCTTCGGGATCGGTGATGGACACGATCGTGTTGTTGAACGTGCTCTTGATGTGCGCGTGGCCGTGCGGGATGTTCTTCTTATCCCGGCGACGCGACTTCTGAGTCTTCTTCGGGCCCGAGGCCCGGCTCTTCGGAGGCATGCGCTATCCCTACTTCTTCTTGCCGGCGACGGTCTTCTTCGGACCCTTGCGCGTACGAGCGTTGGTCTTCGTCCGCTGACCACGCACGGGCAGGCCACGACGGTGGCGGATGCCCTGGTAGCAGCCGATCTCGATCTTGCGACGAATGTCGGCCTGCACCTCGCGGCGCAGGTCACCCTCGACCTTCATGTCCGAGGCTTCGATGAAGTCGCGGAGCTTGGTCAGGTCGTCATCGCTGAGGTCCTTGGAACGCAGGTCCGGGCTGACGCCGGTCTGGTCCAGGATCTCCTTGGCGCGGGTACGGCCGATGCCGAAGATGTAGGTCAGCGCGATCTCCATGCGCTTTTCGCGCGGGAGATCGACGCCCATCAGACGTGCCATGTTTGGCGATTCCTTACTTTTGCGGAGGTCTTCTCCCTGTCCGTCCCCTCGAAAGTGGGGCCCCGGCCTCCGTACCGGGGGTAGGCCGCCGTCCGTCCCCTACGGGACTCGTCGACGGCGACTGGAGCTGGGAGTTCTTCTATTACTGCCAATCCGAATCGCGTTCGGTGCTTGGCGGTAATCAGCCCTGACGCTGCTTGTGGCGCAGGTTCTCGCAGATCACCATGACCCGACCGTGACGACGGATCACCTTGCACTTCTCGCAGATCGGCTTGACGGACGGCTGAACCTTCACGTCAGATCCAATCTGGGTTGGTGTTCACTGGCCGTGAACACAGTTTTTCCCCGGCCGGTTTGACCGGGGAAAACCCGGGACTCTAGGCCCCGGAAGTCTTGACGCACCCGCGAGGGTGACTCACTTGTAGCGGTAGACGATGCGGCCGCGAGTCAAGTCATAAGGAGACAACTCAACGACGACGCGATCTTCGGGGAGGATGCGGATGTAGTGCTGCCGCATCTTGCCGCTGATGTGGGCCAGAACCTTGTGCCCGTTTTCCAGCTCGATCCGGAACATCGCATTGGGCAACGGCTCGATAACCCGGCCCTCGACCTCGATGGCCCCTTCCTTCTTCGCCATATCCTCCGCGATCCCGGTTAGGCCGAACCTGGTTGGCTCGAGCTCATTACGGCTGGTCGGCCCAGAAGTTAGTGGTGCACGCTGGCCAACCCGGTGACATACTCACTGGGGGCGGCACGTAGACATGCCACAACCACTATGTAAGTCACCAGCTGCCTAGCCTACCCGTTTCCCCAGATCCGGCCAAATACGGGGCCTGTGACGTGCTCCGACTCCACGCCCTCGCCGGCCCGGGAACATATACAGCGGGCACACCGTCGCCGGAGATCGCTAAACTACGCCCTGTCCAGCTAGATCGGTCGAGCACCCGGGGGTAGATGTGAGTCGCGAGAACGACGGCCTCCCAATGCTCCCACCCTGGCTGTCGGAGGGCGAGGTCTCCGACAGCGCCTATGAGGCTCCCCCGGTCCAGAACCTCCCGCAGGACGAGGTCATCCCCAAGGCCAAGGGCCGCATCTTCGGCAATCGCGACCGTCGTAAGAAGTCCTCGACTCCCGAACCGGCACCGCAGTCGAAGTCGCCGACCCCGACTCCTGCCCCGGACCGTTCCGCACCCCCCGCACCCAAGGCCGCCGAGCCCGACCGGTCCAACTCCCCGCAGTCGGGTGCCCCGATGCCGCAGCGCGCGCCGGGCACCCATTTCAATCTCCCCTCGCAGGGCACTCCGCCGAACGGCGCGACCCAGCAGTCCGGCACCCCGCCCACCCCCAACGGCCAGCGCCCCACGGCAGCCCAGCGCAACGGCTTCGGCTCCGCCCCCGCGCAGCCCAACGGCCAAGGTTTCCCGCAGCAGCCGCCCAACGGTCAAGGCTTCCCGGCCCAGCAGCCCAACAGTCAAGGCTTCCCGGCTCAGCAGCCCAACGGCCAGGGATTCCCCGCGACGCAGCCGGGTGGCACCGGATTCCCTCCGGCGCAGCCGAATCGGCCCGGCACCGGTGGCGCGGTTCCGAACGGTCAAGCGGAGCAACGGCTTCCGGACCGGCCGCAGTCGAGCCCGCTCTCGCCGACCGACCTCGCCGAGAACGGCGGTCAGTTCTCACGCCCTCCGGTGACCCCGGGACCGCCTTCGGGTCCGCTCGGCCCAACGTCTGCACCCTCGGTCGGCGGCCATTTCTCGCAGCCGCCGGTCATCCCGGAATCGCCGCTGCCGGGGCCGAACTCCGGTTCGGCCGGGCCGCGGCTGTCCGGCCCTGCCATTCCCGAGGCTCCGGCGGATCAGTCGGCGCAGTCGCGCCCGCAGCAGAGCAACCCGGGTTTCACCCCGCCGTCGCTGCCGCCGTCACCCATTCCGCAGCAGGACTCGGCCGCGGCGCAGTCCGGCGGTGCCTCGCACGCTGCCGGTCCGTCGGCGATCGCCCCGGCTCCCGTGGCTCCGTCGGACCCCACCACTCGGGTGCCGCTGCCGCGCGCGTCCCGTGAATCCAGCTCGGCGACAAGCGATTCGGCCGCTCCCGTCGGGCGTCCCGAGCTGCCGCCGTCGCCCGGTGAAGTCGGCGCGACCGCGTCCGACCCGATCGGTGCGACCACCAAGATCTCGCAGCCGCCCTTGCCTCCGGCGCCCGGCGATCTCGATGCGACCGGCACCGGCATCATCACTCCGCCTGCCGGTACGCCCGCGGTGGGCGGCCCGGTGCCGAACACCACGGCCGCCGCCCACGGCCTGCTGGAGGCCCAGTTGGCCAGCCTGGGTGGCGCTCTCGCGGGCCCGAATCCGCTGGCCCCCACCGCCAATGGCGGCGCCCCGACCACAGCGCCGGACAGCCTGGCCGCAACAGATTCCGGTGCACACCGCCACGGCTCCGACTCCCCCGCGATCGAGAATGCCGCAGTCGAGAACTCGACGCCGGACACCGAACTCGATCAGCCGATCCCCCCTGGTCGACACCGCGCAGTGGAGGTCCCCCTCCCCCTTCCCACGAATTCCCCCCAGGGCGGCCCGATCCCGTCGACGCCGCACGCCGATCCCGCGCAGCCCGCATTCCGGCCACCGGCCCCGCCGATCCCGCAGGGTTCCGGCCCGGCGCCGCTGAGCTCGACCCCTTCCCCGCAAAGCCCGACCCTTGTCCCGCAGAATTCGGCCCCTGCCCCGCAGATTCCCGGCCCAGGGCCGCAGAATTCCGTTCCGGGCCAGCAGTTCCCGGGTGTCGGTCCGCAGCTGTCGGCCCCGGGGCCGCAGGTTCCGGGCCCCGGCCCGCAGAGTTCCGGCCCTATTCCGCAGGTCCCGAGCCCGCAGCCGCCGACCGGTGGCCACTGGACACCGCCGCAGCCGCCGATCCCGGGCACGCCCCTGGGACCGCAGGGTCAGCTTCCAGGTGTCCCGGCCGCGCAGGAGGCCATCGACCCGGATGCGAATCCGTGGACCAACGCCCCCATGTCCGAGGCGGCCGCAGCCGGCCTGACCGGTCCGCACGGTCTCGGTACCACACCGGCGGGCACCGGTTTTCCGGGCAATATCGCACCCGCGCAATCGAATTGGGGTCCGGACGCATCCGGACAGCAAGCCCCGTCCGCGCCGTGGGGCGCACCGGATCAGCAGGCGATGCCGGGTTACGGGCCCGGACCGCAGCAGGGTGCGCCGTACCCGGCCGCACCGGGACCCGACGGTTTCGCTCCCGGCCAGGATGCCGGGCAGCTCGGCGCACCCGGGCAGATGCCGTGGGCTGTGCAGGGCCAGCAGCCCGCCCCCGGGTACCAGCAGGGTGACCCCGGTCAAGGCCAGTGGGGCGCGCCGGGTTCGGAACAGCCCGCGGGCTATCCCGGTGGCGCGGGCCCGAATTCGAACTTCGCGCCGGGCCAGTACGCGCCCGGTCAGCCCGGTCCGGCGACGGGTCAGTACGGCCCCGGTCCGCAGGGCCAGCCCGGCTACGCCGCGCCCGCGTGGGGTGCGAACGGTCCCGGCGGGACCGCGCCGTCGCTGGATGATGTCCCGTTCCGTAAGGCCAAGAAGGCACCGGATTCCGGTTGGCGGCGGGCCGTTCACCATATGTCCGGTGGCACGATCAATCCCGGCATGTCGGCGGAGGAGCGCCGCCTGCAGGAGTTGGTGGCGCGAATTCGGCAGCCCGTGCGCGGTGATTACCGGATCGCGGTGCTGTCGCTGAAGGGTGGCGTCGGTAAGACGACCACCACGATGGGCCTGGGTTCGATTTTCTCCTCCATTCGCGGCGATCGGGTCATCGCGGTGGATGCGAATCCCGACTTCGGCACGCTCTCACAGCGCGTCCCCTTGCAGACGCGCTCCACGGTCCGGGATTTGCTGCTGGACGAGCATATTCAGCGATATTCGGATGTGCGCCGCCACACCTCACAGGGCAGCAGCCGGCTGGAAGTGCTGGCCAGTGAACGGGATCCGGCGGCCTCGGAGGCCTTCAGCGAGGACGAGTACCGCGCGGTCGCGCGAATTCTGCAGCGCTTCTACAACATCATCCTCACCGACTGCGGCACCGGCCTGATGCATTCGGCGATGGCGGGCGTCCTGGACCTGGCCCACTCCCTGGTCCTGATCTCGTCGTCGGCCATCGACGGCGCCCGCAGTGCCGCCGCCACCCTCGACTGGCTCTCCCTGCACGGCCACGACCACCTGGTCCGCAACGCCGTCGTGGTGATCAACCTGCCCCGCCCCGGCGCCCCCAGCGTCGGCATCAACCAACTCCGCGACTATTTCCTGTCCCGTTGCCGCGCAGTCCACATCATCCCCTACGACTCCCATCTCGGTGAGGGCGCCGAGATCGACCTGCACCGCCTGAGCAAGCCCACCAAGCGCGCCTACGTCGAATTGGCGGCCACGGTCGCCGATGATTTCTCGGCCGACCACCGCCGCTATCGAGGCTGATTCGAACCCGTTCGCCGGCACCGAGTTCAGTCCCCTCGCCCGCACATGACACAGCACCGGACCGGTGCTAACTTGTGGCTCGAGCGCCGCCCGTCCGGCGCGTGCGGGATCGAATAGTTCAGTGGCCCGCTGCTGTCCGGTGATGAGGGTTGAAACGCATGCGTCTGAGGTTCCGGCGATTGTCGGTTGCCGGAATGGGTGTCGCGCTGCTCGTTGTGGCCACGGCATGCGGGAATGATGCTGCGGCAGCCGATTACGGGCCGTATTCGGTCGCGCCGGGTGGGAATGATTTCGATCGGCAGCCGAGTCGGATTCGGGGAATTCTGGCCGAGTCGTTGCGGCTGGCCGACCATATCGTGTTCCCGGTCGATATCGATCCCGACCTGACGACGATGCGCGGCGGCGGCGTGTCCGCGGATGATCGCGGCTGGCATGAGCCCGCGCTTTCGCCGGCCCAGCGGGCGGTGGCGCGTCCCTTCGGGGTGGCCGGGTCGTTCGGTCTCGCGGCGGCGAATCGGTCCGCCGCGCAGGGCCCGCCGCAGAAGTATCTCGCGGTATCCCTCACCGCGTTCCGTGACGACTCCGCCGCCACGACGGCCGCGGCGGAGATGGCGCGGGTGGATTTCGAGGCGAGTCCGGAGAACGCGCCGATCCCGTTGGCGGACTTCCCGTCCGCGTTGAGTCATTGGCGGCCGGGCGTCGCCTCGGTCGGCAGTCTGCTGGCGTGGAAGAACGTGGTGATCCGGGTGTACGCGGAGTTGCCGGAGCCGGATCCGGGGCGGCTGGCCGATCTGGTGGACGCCACCTATCGCAAGCAGGTGGCGCAGTTGACCGGATTCGATACCGCGCCGGTGCCGGATCCGGCCGCGATCGCACTCGACCCGGATGGCCTGCTGACCAGGCTGGTTCACACCGGTGATCCGCTGGCGGATCCGAAGTCCTTCGCCGCCTTCGGTGTTCGCGCCTTCGCAGCGCTGGCTACGGAGCCGGCCCGCAAGCTGACCACACTGTCCGGCTATGGCGTCACCGCCTTGGCGGTCTCGCACGACAAATACCTGTATCGGATGCGCGATTCGAAGTCCGCCCAGTCGTATGCCGGCTGGCTGTCCGATGACCCGGAGAACTCGGAGTACACCTGGATGCGTAATGCCCTGCCCGGCGCCCGCTGCTCGGAGGCGACCCGCCCGGACCCGAAATCGCTGTCGGCCCGCAGATATCGCTGTGTGGTGACCCGCGGCGAGTACGTGGCGACGGTCTACAGCAATACCGACAGCGATGTCCGGCAGCTGGCGGCGGCGCAGTACGCGGTCATGGCGGGTGGGCGATGAAGGCGCTGCTGCCCGACGATCCGCGCTGGATCGGCCCGCATCACATGATCGCCGTGATCGGCACCGGCGGTATGGGCCGGGTGCTGCTGGGCCGGACGCCGACCGGGAAGCTGGTGGCGGTCAAACAGATTCACCGTGCGCATGCCGACGATCTGGAGTTCCGCGCCCGATTCCAGCGTGAGCTGGAGACCGGCAAGCAGCTGACGGGCGCGTTCACGGCGACCGTGGTGGACAGTGATCCTGATGCCGAGACCCCTTGGCTGGCCAGCGAATACGTGGCGGCCCCGGATCTGGCGACGGTGATCGCGGGCTGTGGCCCGATGCCGCTGTCCGGGCTGCGGCTGTTGGCGATCGGCCTGGCCACCACCCTGATCGAGGTGCACCGCGCGGTGCTGGTGCACCGCAATCTCAAGCCCGGCAATGTGCTGCTGACCCCGGAGGGGCCGCAGGTCATCGATTTCGGGATCGCCAGCCCGCGTGCCGCCGACGGCGCCACGGGCCCGACCTTCCAGGCACCCGAGCAGGCCGAGGGCCAGCCGGTGACCTCCGCCGCCGACGTCTATGCGGTCGGCATGCTGCTGACCCTGGCCGCCACCGGCACCGCGTCCGCTTCGCCGGATTTCCAGGCGATCCCGCATTCTCTCCGCAAACTCGTGGAGTCGTGCCTGGCGCCGGATCCCGCGCATCGCCCCTCGGCGCGGCAGATGCTGGAGCAGGCCGAGCGCATCCCCACGGAATCCGCCTGGCCGCAACCGGTGCTGGATTTCATCGAGGCGCATCGGGTGGATGCCGAATGGTGGGCGTCCAGCGGCGAGCAGGAGACCCGGTACCGGGATCAGTTGGCGCGCTTGGCCGGTCGTCGCCGGCGCACGGTCGGCTTGGCGGCGGCCGCGGCTGTCGGCCTGGTGGTGATCGGTGGCACGGTGTGGAGTCTGAGCGACTCCCCGGATACCGGCGGGCACGCCCAGCCGCACAAGGACCCGTCGCTGGATCTGTCGGCGGCGGAACTGCGCCTGCTGGATGTCTGCGCGGTCATCGACAAGTCGGTGGCGGGCAAGCTGGGCACCCGCACGGGCGATCCGGAGTCCACTCCCGAGGGCGGCTGCGCCACCACCGTCGTCGATTCCACGCAGCGAAAGGTCCAGTACACCTTCGACATCCCCGATCACGCGATCGGTGTAGACCAGTTGACCCCGACCGGCCGTACCGCGGGCTGGGCACCCATCCTGAGCGCCGGAGCCGCGGGCAGCACCTGCGATACCGCGGTCGTCACCCAGTCGGCGGTCCCGGTCACGCTGCGCATGTCCGCCGCGGAACTCGACCCCGCGGCGCCGCCCGAATCCGCCTGCGCCGCCTCCGAAGCGGCTCTGCTGGCCGTGGTGCAGCAGCTCA
This sequence comes from Nocardia sp. NPDC059240, assembly GCF_042753865.1. Lineage (NCBI taxonomy): Bacteria > Bacillati > Actinomycetota > Actinomycetes > Mycobacteriales > Nocardiaceae > Nocardia > Nocardia sp. NPDC059240. The sequence continues at coordinate 162,246 of NZ_JBHZAC010000002.1, forward strand.
CCGATTACGCGCCGCAGCGTCAGCTGCCCGCGGCGTCGGTCCTGCGCCTGGATCCCTGTGCAGTGGTGCAGGAGAGCATGATTCACGATCTCGCGGGCGACCTCGTCGACCATCAGCGCGCCCCGCATTCCTGCACGACGATCGGCCGCGAGGGCTGGGTCCGGGTCGACCTGTCCGACGAGTCGCGCCCGGATCGCGGTGACTGGACCTACGACACCGTGCCGGTGGGTGAGTTCACGACTTACGCCATCGGCGCACAGTCGGCCAGCGACTGTTCGCTCAGCTACCTGGTGCGTCCGACCGAAAAGGACAATGCCGAGCAGTTGAAGATCAGAGTTTCCGATCTTTCGAATTCACCGGACGCTTGCGGCAAAGCGGAAAAACTACTCACCGATGCGATTCCGCGTTTGCCGAAGTGAATTAGTACAAAACAGATGGCGGTCCGGGCCACCCTCGGGCCCGGACCGCACAGTGGGTTTGCTATTTACCAGGCGGGCAGTCGACGCCGACCCGCGAGCACATCGCGCACGAGATCGTCATAAGCGTCGGACAATTCAGCCAAATGGTGCCAAGCGCCGTGCAGCATTTCATCATTCGCGTCAAGGGTCATCAACGCGTGATGGGCACGGATCGACGCCTCGGCAAGTCGATCGATGACCGATCCGACCGTTTCGGTATGCAAGGTCGCACCCAGTCGATGCTGGGGAACCGAGCGCACGATCCAGTCGTCAATGGCCATGACCAATTCGATTCGGCGGCGCTTGTTTTCGATGATCGAGGTCGGATCCGTCTCCGGCCCGATACCGCCCCGTCCGACCACTCGGCGCTCGTGCAGCACGGCGAGGTCGTGGGCGAACCACAGTAAGGGTCCGCCGATGACCCGGTGCCCGCGACAAGCGCGCAGGAGTAGGTCGGAGGTCGGCAATAGGCCGGAAGCCAGTGGCTGCGCCTCCATGTCCACATAGGAACAGGACACGTCGGGCAATGCCACGACGACCGTGTTTGATGTCTCCGAACCAGCCACGTTGCCTCGCGTTCTTCGACGTATAACAACACCGCATTCAGGACGTTCATTACAATAAACCTCAGAATGCTGCTGTCAAGCCTTACACGGCAGTAGTACCACCGGAGTAGACTTCACAGCCTTGAAGCAACAACCGAGGAGCGAGATGGCGGACGGTCCGAGATATCAACGGATCGCAGACCTCCTCCGCGAGGAGATCCGCGCCGGCAAGTGGGAACCGGGCGATCGACTACCGAGTCACAATGAGTTGGCTGAGCAGATGCAGGTCTCGATTACGACGGCCCGCAATGCGATTCAACTCCTGGTCGCCGAAAACCTCGTTTACACAGCAACTTCGCGCGGCACCATCGTGCGAAGTCAAGAGGTTCTGGAATCGGTTGTCACGAACCATATTCGGCCGGACCGCCCCAAGGCCGCGCACGACATCTTCTCGGAGATCGCGCGCGCCGCGGGGCGGCAGCCGTCCAAACAGTTCAGTGCCAGAATGGAACCGGCCAGTCAGCAGGTGGCGCACTGGCTGGGCGTGGAGCGCGACGAGTGGGTGGTGTCCCGCACGATCATGCAGTACCTGGACAACGAGCCATGGTCATGGGAGGTCAGCTTCTATCCGCGAGATCTGGCCGAGGCCACGGGAATCGACGCACCGCACGACATTCCGGAGGGCACCACGCGCCGGCTGGCCGACCGCGGTTTCGCCGAGACCGCACACCGCGACACCGTCGTCGCACGCCCCGCCACCGCGGACGAGGCCGCCCTGCTGGGCGTCGGTCCCGGCACGCTCCTGCTCGATCATTTACGCATCGGAGCCAACCACGAGCGAATAACTCGAGTGACCCGGCATCGTTCCACAGCTGCCCGCAACCGATTGGCATACGAATTGGGCGACAACGAAGGAACGGACATTATTCGTAAAACTCTGGGCTCGCCCAATCCGCCCGGAAATTCCCATTCCTTCGGCAATTCTCTGCTACCCGGCTCGCCATGACACCGCACCTGCGCCCGGCCAGTCTCTCGGACCTGGGAACCATCACCCGGTTCCGGCTGCAACGTACGAACTGGCTGGCCGCGCGCGGCAGCGACCAGTGGACCCGGACCGGACGAGGCCTCCCCATCGAGACCTTCGTCCGGTCCGTGGCCCAGGCCGTCCGTAACGGCGAAACCTGGATAGCCGAGGTCAACGGCGAGCCCGCCGCCACCATCACCGTCAACGACCGCGCCGACGAAAACCTCTGGTCCCCCGGCGAACTCGCCGACGCCGTGATCATCCACTACATGATCGTCGACCTCCGCTTCGCCGGCCTCCGAGTCGGCGAATCCCTCCTGGCCCACGCCGCCTGCCTGGCCCGCCGCAAACACCGCACCTGGGTCCGCCTGGACGCCTGGACCACCAACGAAGCCCTCCACGCCTACTACCTCCGCTCCGGCTTCCACTTAGCCCGCATAGCCGGCCCCGAAGCCACCGGCCCCTCCCGAGCCCTCTTCGAACGCCCCACCGCCGACTGGACGGCCCCCCACACCTCCACCTACCCACCCCTCACCCCCGCAACCACCGAACCCACCCTCTTCACCCTCCCCCTCACACCCCCCACCACCTGGCCCCTCCCCCACAGCCCCTTCCTCCGCCCCCACCCGGGCGTAGTCGCCGAACCCGGCCCAGCACCTACGACCTGAGCCGAAACGGCTAGTGGAACAACATGATCAGGAGAGTGCACAGAGCGAGTAACGCGATGATCCCCAGGCGAATCGCGAGTACGGCCGATCTGACGTCCCACGACCGCCCCGGGGCGAGATCCTCCGCCCTGGGCCGACGACCCGCCGCCATCTCCTGTCGGGCTTGTGCTCGCATCGCGTCGAGCGACCATTCCTCCTGCGCCGGGCGTTCCCGTCCATGTGCGCGCTCAGCCGCGAGACTCGCGAAAGACTGCACACCCTGACGGTCGACCGGTGCCATAGGTGCGGCCGGGCTCGGCGGCGTCCATTTCACTTTCGCGGCACGCTCGGCTTCGCGGCGTTCGGCTTCGCGGCGTTCTCTCAGTTCGGCTTCTCTGCGTGCGCCTTCTCTGCGTGCACGGTCGACATCCGCCTCTGCCTTGAGCCGAGCGAACGGCGAGCCTGAAGCGGGTTGGGCAGGCATCGCGGGGGTCGAATTGAGCACGGTGGGAGCACGTCTGGCCGTCCAGCCACCCAGTGCGCCCGCCGCCGCTTCGGTCAGTTCCAGGCAACTCCCGAAACGCCGCCCCGGATCCTTGGCCAACGCGCGGGCGAAGACCCCGTCCAGCGCGGCGGGCAGATCCGGGCGCAGCGCGGTGATCCGAGGTGGCGGCTCATTGAGATGCCCCATCATGACGTTCAGGGGCTGCGTCCCCGGATAGGGCGTCTGCCCGGTGAGCAGACGATAAAAGGAACAAGCGAGGCTGTAGATGTCGCTGCGAGCATCGATGCGCTCACCCGAGAGCTGTTCCGGGGAGGCGTAAGCGACCGTGGCCATGAAGGTACCGGTGCGGGTGAGTTCGGTCGCGCCGTCGGCCGGTTTGGCAATGCCGAAGTCGGCCAACAGAACTCGCTCCGGACCATGTTGCTGTGGTGCGAGCAGGAAGTTCGCGGGCTTGATGTCCCGATGCAGTAGCCCGGCCCGATGAGCATGATCGAGCCCATGACCGATCTCGGTGATGATCCGCACGACCCGATCAGCCGTCATCGCGACTCTGTCCTGCTCCTGCGCGCTGGCGGCATCGAGGCCAGGCACGTACTGCAGGGCGATCCACAGGCAGCCCTGATCCTCACCCTTGTTGTGAACGGCAACGATGTTCGGATGATCCAACGTGGCCGCGAGATTCGCTTCGCGGTCGAAGCGCGCACGGAATTCCGGGTCGGTAGCGAGGTGGGGCCAGAGGACCTTGAGCGCATCGCGACGGGGCAGAACGGGGTGCTGGGCCAAATAGACGGTACCCATCCCGCCGCTCCCGAGCGCGCGTTCGATGCGGTAGCCGCCGAGTATCGAGCCGGGGCCGATGTTCATGCGGCTTCCTTGTTGTGTCGCAGTGGATTACGGCCGATTTGCATGTCAGCGGGCCAGTTTCGGGGAGGAGCTCGTGTAGATGGCGGTCGCGAGATCTGCTGTGCGCTGGCACAACTCGTCCATTGTCAGGGTCGCGAAGTAGTTGTTCATCGCGAAGCGGGCGTAGCCGTAGGAGGTAGTCCAGCTGATCGTGCAGGTGGAGAAGCTCTGGCCGGTGGCCGCGGGGGCGCGAAGTTCCTGGGCGTCGAGTTCGTTCGCGATCCGCACCGGCTGTACGCCCGGGTCTGCCGGTAGGGGCTTCGCGGCGACGGTGACGTTGGCGGACATGTTGCCGGAAGCCACCGGGTACCAATCGCATCGGCGCTGGTCCGCGGTGAATGCTGGGGTTCCCGTGTTGCGCAGGTCGAATCGCGACGGGGCGGTTGCCGAGTCTTCTTTGAGGAAGTCGCAGGGGTCCTGAAGTCCGGACGGCGGAACCCGCGGCTGCGTACTGGAGGTGCTGTAGGCGTTGAAGGTCGAGGTCGTGGTGGCCGCCCCGGCCGACTCGTCGGAGGACGAACCGGAGTGGAACGCGAAGGCCATGACGACCACAAGCAGGACGAACAGACCGAGCCCCCATGCCGCCACCCGGTGGGATCGGCTCCACTCGGTCTCATGGTCGAATGGCTTCGGCTCCTGAGGAATCGAACGTGAGGACCGCCCGCTGAAAAGTGGCTTGTCGAACGGAGTCAGCGGTGGCGGGGCCGCCCCGGGTCGCGCATTCCGAGCGGCCGGGTCGGTATTGGTGAGGAGACCCGCGAACGAGCGATCACCAGGGCGACGGTTCGTACCTGGATCGGAAGCACCGACATTGCTGAGGAGATCGGAGAATGAACGAGCTCCGGACACAGGGTCCATTGGCCGAACCGGAGCCGAGGCACGCACGGTTTCCGCGGTTCGCGCGGGTGCGCTCGAGATGGCTTCCATTGCCGCGGTCGTGAATTCGAGGCAACTGCCGAACCGCTGGGATGGGTCTTTGGCGAGAGCTCGGGCCAGCACACCGTCGAGCGCGGCGGGCAACTCGGGGCGTAGTGCGGTGATGCGGGGTGGGGGCTCGTTCAGGTGGGCAAGCATCACGTTCAGGGCTTCGGTGCCGGGGTAGGGGTTTCGGCCCACCAGCAGCCGGTAGAACGAGCAGGCGAGGCTGTATTGGTCGCTGCGGGGGTCGAGTTTGCCAGCCGAGAGTTGTTCGGGGGACGCGAAGGCGACGGTGGCCATGAAGGCGCCGGTGCGAGTCAGCTCAGTGGAGCCGTCGGTGGGCTTCGCTATTCCGAAGTCGGCCAGGAGGACTCGTTCAGGGCCGTGAGGTTGGGGAGACAGGAGGAAGTTCGCGGGTTTGACGTCGCGGTGAAGCATGCCGTGATGGTGGGCGTAGTCGAGGGCCTTGCCGATCTCGGTGATGATGTGCAGGACCCGCATCGGAGTCATCGACACCGGGTCATGGCCTTGAGCGGTGGCCGCGTCGGTGCCTGCGACATATTGGAGGGCGATCCAGAGACAACCCTCATCCTCGCCCCGGTTGTGGACGGCGACGATGTTCGGATGATCGAGGGTCGCAGCGAGATTCGCTTCGCGTTCGAAACGGGCACGGAACTCCGGATCGGCCGCCATATGAGGCCACAGGACCTTGATGGCGTCGCGGCGAGGCAGGGCGGGGTGGGCGGCCAGGTAGACCGTGCCCATCCCGCCGCTGCCGAGCGCGCGTTCGATGCGGTAGCCGCCGAGTATCGAGCCGGGGCCGATGTTCATGCGGCTTCCTTGGTGTGTCGCAGAGGTTTACATGGGGGGTAGGTCGGCGATTTGGATCATTTCGACGCCGGCGCCGCGGGACCAGTATTGGCCTCGGCCGGGGGGCAGCTTCATGGGGCGGACGTCGCCGATGACCTTGCCTTCGTCTCGGGGACCGCTCATGAGCAGGGCGGGGACCGAGAGGTTCTTCATCGAGCCCAGAACCGAATCGAAGAGGGCTCGGGAAATACCGCCCATGTTGCGGGAGATGACGACGTGCAGGCCGATGTCGCGGGCCTGCGGTAGGAGTTCGACCAAGGGGCTCAAGGGGCTACCACCCGCGACGACCATGTCGTAGTCGTCGATGACGATGTAGATCTCCGGGCCGGTCCACCAGTCACGATCACGGATCTGCTGCGGGGTGATGTCAGAGCCCGGGACACGCTTCGCGAGGAAGTTGACGACCTCCTTGATCATGGGGCCGCACGTCTGCGATGAGGTCGAATACCCGGCTAGCTGTTCACCCTCGAGCACGCCCAGCAAGGTTCGGCGGTAGTCGATCAGGATGACGCGGGCCTGCTCGGAATTGGAGCTCTCGGCCAAGCCGCGCAGGAGGTTGCGCAGCACCGTGGTCTTACCGGATTCGACTTCGGAAAAGACCATGAAGTGCGGGTCGGTGCCGAAGTCCAGGGCGATCGGCTGCAGCTCGGACTCGCCGATGCCCACGACCACCTTGGTAGCGCTCTGCTGAATGCCGTGGCGGCGAGCGAGCTCCAGCACCTGCTGGCGGGACACGCTGGGCGGCAGGGTACGAACCTGCGGTGCCCTGCGATCGCCCCACAACGCCTGCATCTCGTTACGCGCGGCGGCAACGCCCTCGGCCAGATTCTGGGGGTTGGTGTCGGAGTCCAGGCGCGGCATGGCGATGAGCATGTGCAGCTGATCCGAGGTGAGACCGCGACCCGGCCGATTGAGCGGCACGTTGACGGCGACGCGGCGGCCCATCTCGGAGTCCGAGGGGTCACCCAGGCGCAGCTCGACTCGAGTACCGATCATGTCCTTGATGGAGGCTCGCACCTCTCCCCACCGGTTCGCACCGAGGATGACATGGATGCCGTAGGAAAGTCCCTGGGCGGCAAGCTGTCCGACCATCGGCTCCAGACTGTCGAACTCTTCGCGAACGACCAGCCAGTTGTCGATAACGAGGAAGACGTCGCCGAATCGGTCGGCCAGTACCGGATCGTCGGTTCGATCCGAGGCCAACGCGGCGTGCTTGCGACGGCGGAACTCCGCCATCGACTCGATGCCCTGCGCGGCAAAGCGTTCTTCCCGCTCGCGTAGCAGCGTCGTAAGTTCTGCGAGGGTCCGACGCACGCGGTCGGAATCGAGCTTGCCCGCCACGGAACCGACGTGCGGCAGCCCGACCAGGCCGGCCATGGATCCACCACCGAAGTCGAGGCAGTAGAACTGGATCTGCTCGGGCGTGTGTGTGGCCGCCGCGGCCATGATGATGGTGCGCAGCGCGGTCGATTTTCCGGACTGCGGACCACCGACGACCGCCACATTGCCTTGTGCACCGGAGAGATTGATGGTGAGCACGTCGCGGCGCTGCTCGTAGGGCTTGTCGATGATGCCGATGGGCATCCACAGCTGCCCGTGCCGGTTGACCGACGAACGCCAGTCCGGGTCCGGCAGCAGCATGTCGACGGTCGGCGACTCTTCGAGCGGCGGCAGCCAGACCTCGTGGGCCGGACGACCGTGACCGGTCAGGCGCTTCACAACGGTCTGCAGCAGGCTGTCGGGCAAGCCCTCCTCGGCGGCGGGCGGCGGTGGGGGCAGCAGGTCGAATGGGTCGAGCGGATTCTCCGGCTCGGGTAGTTCGAGCATTTCGACTGCCGAGGCGGTGAATTCGCGCGGCGGTGCCTCGACGATCGCGCGACCGTCGATCTGCCGGGTGGCGCGTGGCGCGACGTACGGCCCCGACACATAGGTGGCGTTGAACCGCAGCGGATCCGAGGCGTCGCTCTTGAGGTAACCCGAGCCGGGGACGCCGGGCAGGTGGTAGGCGTCGGTGATACCCAGCACCGCGCGGGATTCGTTGGCGGAGAACGTGCGCAGACCGATGCGGTAGGACAGGTGCGAGTCCAGGCCGCGCATCTTGTTCTCTTCCAACCGCTGGGACGCGAGCAGCAGGTGGACGTGCAGGGATCGACCCAGTCGGCCGATCATGACGAAGAGGTCCGCGAAATCGGGCTTCTGCGAAAGCAATTCGGAGAACTCGTCGATGACGACGAACAGCGCGGGCAGCGGGTCGAGCGGGACGCCGGCCGCGCGTGCCTTCTCGTACTCGTTGACGTTGGCGAAGTTGCCCGCGGAGCGCAGCAGTTCCTGCCGCCGGTTCATCTCACCGGCCAGCGCGTCACGCATACGGTCGACGAGCGAGAGTTCTTCCTCGAGGTTGGTGATGACGGCTGCCACGTGCGGCAGCGGATCCATACCGAGGAACGTCGCGCCACCCTTGAAGTCGACGAGGATCAGGTTGAGCTGATCCGGCGAGTGCGTGGTGACCATCGAAAGGATAAGTGTCCGAAGGAATTCCGACTTACCGGAACCGGTCGCGCCGATGCACAGGCCGTGCGGGCCCATACCGCTCTCGGCGGATTCCTTGATGTCGATCTCGACGGGCGTCCCGTCCGGCGTAATGCCGATCGGCACCCGTAGTCGCTCACGTCCCGCGCGCGGACGCCACACCTTGGACGCGTCGATCTGCGCCGCATCCGGAATCTTGAGCAGGTTCATCAGACCCGGATCGCTGACCGAGGTGTTGTCACCGAGGCTGACGATCTGCGCGGCGGTGGCGACGCGGAATCGAGCCAGACTGCGCGAGAACGACTCCGCCTCGGCGAGCGTCACGCGGTCGGCATTGGCGAACTTCTCACTGCCCGCCGCGCTCTTGGCGAACACCTCGCCGTCGGCGGCCACCAGTTGCAGCCCTCGCCGCGCGGCCAGGCTGTTCTCGGCGGCGCTCAGGTCGATGACGGTCACGGCGTCCAGACCGGACTCGCTGATCAAACGCTCACTGCCGCTGACATATCCGTCGTCGATGATGACGACCAGGTGCAGCCGCCCCTGGGTCGGTTGCGGGTTGCGCATGAACCGTCCGCGTTCGAGCAGATCGTCGGCCAGCGCGGTCTCCAGCTCACCGAGCGAGCCGTAGATCATGCGGGAGGCGCCCATCCCGTCACGCTGGCTCGAATGCTGCACGTGCGGCAGCCATTTCGCCCATGACCAGGCTTCACAGTCCGGTTCGGCGGTGACGATGGCGACGCCGACGTGGTCGGGTCCGTGAAAGGCGGTGAGCTCCATGAGCATCGACCAGACCAGCGCATGCGTGTCTTCGGAGGGCCCTTCGATATTGATGGCCGGGAAGGCCCGCAGCGATACCGCGGTCGGCAGATGGTGCACCACGGAATGTGTTCGCACGAAACGACGCAACGCCACCGTGGAGACCGGCTCCAAGTCCTCCAGCGGACCGGTTTCCGGCCGGGCCAGTTTGGCCGCGAGCCGATGCGTGCCGATGCCCACGCGCACATGCCCGAAGTCCGGGTCGTTGGGCCGACGCTCCCACATGCGCCGACTCGACACGATCGACGGCAGGTCCGACGGTTCCGGATGACTCCAGACCAGAGTCTCGAGCTGCTTCTGCCCGGTGCGCCGCACCTCGCGGCGGGTCTGGTCGAGGTAGCGGAAGTAGTCCTTGCGCTCCTCGTTCAGCTCGGCGGCACTCTTACCGCTGCCACGCTGTCCCATCAGCATGCCGCCCATACCCATGAGCATCATGAGCGGCATCATCATCATGTACGGGTTGGTCAGCATGGACCGGCCCATCATGGCCATCATCGCCATCATGCCGATCATGGCGACGATCATCACGACGGGCATGAGCTTCTGCATGAGCGGTGCGGACACCGCGCGTGGAATCTCCGGCGGCGCGGTCAATGCCATTTCACCGCCCGGTGCACGCGGCGGGGCGATGCGGGGCCGGCGCACGAAACCTTCGGTAGCCATGGGTATTTCTCCGATTGTCAGGAATCGAGGTCGGGCAGCTCGTCGTCGTGGCGACGACGCCGGAACGGAATCGATACGGCGAGACCGATTCCCAGCGCGGCCAGACAGACGAGGGAGCCGACGGTGGCGACGAGCCGCGGGAGTCGCGGTGGGCCGTCCGGCTTCAGTGGTGTGGGCAGGGCGTGCGGCTGATCCGATCCGGCATGGACCGGCAGCACCGGGTTTTCCGCGTTGAGCACGTCGAGCGGAAAGTCCTGGGACAGCGCCGCGACCGGATCGATCGCGCCCGCACCGATGCGGTCGTTACGCCCGGTGCCGGGTTGATGCGCGGTGAGGATGATCTGGTTCATGATCTCCCGCGGCGACCAATCCGTATGTTTGGCCTTCAACAGCGCCGCCAGCCCCGACACCAAGGGCGTGGAGAAACTGGTTCCGGGAATCGGGACGGGCTGTCCCTTGTCACCGAGCATCGAGTCGATCACCCCGCCGGTGGTGCTCTTGCTGTCGAGGGAAACCGCGCCCTCGCCGATCGCCGCGACGTCGACCCAGGGACCGTAGAGCGTGAAACTGGATGCATCGCCGAAACGGTTGACCGAACCCACCGTCAGCACATAGGGACTGAACCAGGCCGGGCTGGCGACGGTGTGCACATTGTCCCAACTGGTCTTGCTGTCCGAGTATTCGCCGTTCGGTGTAGAGCAGTTGGAGTTCGTGCCCGTATTGCCCGCGGCTACGACAACGACGCGGCCCTTCTCGAACGCGTACCGCACCGCCACGCCGAGATCATCGTCACCGGTCGGGGAATTGGCTGCCGTGCACGAGGTTTCGGAGATGTTGATGATGTCGGCATCCATGTTGACGGCGTGCACGACGGCGGCGGCCAGGGTCTCGGGCGGGCCGTAGCCTTCCTTGCTCATGCTGCCCGGCGGCTTGTCGCCGTTCTGGTCCTTGGCCTGAAAATGGTCACTGACCTGACGGATGGCAATGATCTGGGCGTCCGGCGCGACCCCGACGAGCGAGTCGTCGGGGCTGGGCTTCGCGGCGATCAGGCCCGCGACGAAAGTCCCGTGCCCATCGCAGTCGTCGGTGCCGTCCGCGTTGGAGACGTAGTCGCCGCCGGGCTGAACGTCGAGTCGCGGATTACGGTTCACACCGGTATCGATGACCGCGATCTTGATTCCCGCGCCCTTGTTGTGTTCGAGGTCCGGGTTGGCGCGCCAGGCGGCCGGCAGATTGAGCATCTTCTGCGGCACCGACTCGTCTTTCGGGGCGGCCCCCTTCAGGAACCCCAGGCTCCCGCATTCCTGACGCAGTTCGGTGACCGCCTTGGGTGCGGGCTTGTCGACGAGTTTCTTGGTGTCGTCGGACAGGCTCGTCCCCGGTTTCGGGGGATCGACGGTTGCCATCGGCCGGGCCCCCGCCGATGCCTGCGGTCCCAGCAGCGCACCGCCGAGAACCGCTACCGCACACAGTGTTCGCGCCCAGTTTCCGGGACGCCGACTCATATGTTCCGAGCCGTCGAGTAGACGTCCATGATCCACAGCACCAGCGGGACGATCGACACGATGAGGCCGTATTCGAAGATCTCGTTGAAGCGCCGCGTCACCGGCGTCACCTCGACGTGCGGGCCGATGACACCGAATCCGATGGCTCCCACCGTGAATGCAAGGAGCAGACCGACCGAAACCAGCGGGATGCCGTCCGCGGGCATCGCGAGCAATACCGCGAGAGCGATGAAAGTCACACAGCCGCTGGCGATCAGGATCGCGGCCTGTGTGAGATCGGCGAACGAACGTCCGCGCAGGCACAGGATGATGGCGATGACCACGGCGAGCGCGATGCCCTGCCAGCGATCGGAGTGCAGCGGGTCGGCCGCGCCGAGTGCACCGGTGACGGCACCGATGGCGCTGCCGAACACGATGCCGGTCTGGAACTGGTTGGCCGTGCGGGCCCGCTGGCCGAGGCCGTGTGCCGAGGGCAGCACGGTCGCGCCGATGGCGCCGATGCCCTCGATGGTGGGCCGGGGTTCGTGGTCGGCCGGGTCGATCGCCGCGCCGGCGGTGGGCACCGGCGGCACGGGTAGTCGAGCCAGCATGGCGGCCAGTCGCGGCACCATCGACAGCAGCAGGATCGAAGCGACCATCACGCCGGCAGCGACTTTCGGGAGTCCCGTGTCCCAGACCATGCGGACGGCGGCACCGATTCCCGACAGCAGCACAACGGTGACGATCGCGGCGATCACCGCGGCACCGGCCCCGATGATCCGATAGCCGACGATCGCGATCAGCAGCGTCGCTGCCGCACCGAGCATCATGTGCGGACTGCCCAGTGATCCGGGCACCAATAGTGCCGCGCCACTGCAGGTCAGCAGCAACATGCACAGCGTGAGCACGGTTGCGGTCAGCTCGTCTGCATATTTGCGCATGGCGATGGCAGCCGCCACGAGCGACGCAATGGCCCCGCCGAGCAGGAGCAGCGGCGCCACGAAGTTGTCTCCGTCGGCACGCGAAAGCAGGCTCAGCAGTACGGCGAACACCACTGCCGCGACACCCGCGACGAGTCCGGTCCACCGTGCGGCGGTAGCCGACCAACCTCGGAATTCTTCGGCGGTGAGCCGCGAAACCGCGTCGATCACATCGTCGAACAGCGCCGGCGCTTCCTTGGCGGAAACCGAGCGCAGTACGAGCAATTCGCCGTCATAGATCTCGGCGTCATTGAGCGTCTGACTCGGCGCGATCATGTCGCGTCCCAATTTGGCCAGTGTCCAATGCTGCGACTGGAGGGGTGTGCCCCCGTCCTCGCCGCCGATCGGTTCCGGATTGCGGGATTCGATGAGCCGCACCAGATCACCGATGAACGCGGCGATCGGCACGTTGGCCGGCAGACCGACGTCGAGCTGGGTATTCCCCCCGATGACGGACACTCGGCACAACTCGGGTTCGGTGGCCCGCGAGCCCCCGATCGACTGTGCTGTCACTAGCTGAACTGCTCCCCTGTAGCTCTCAACAGTTGCCCGCCCAGGGCGGTTAACCATAATGTATCCGACTGTCCGCAGCTGTGCGATCGCACCGTGTGGGTGGGGATTGTGAACGAAAGACCTATCAGGTTCGACGAATTCGGGGTTCGACTAGGATGATCGACACTCGCCAGGCCCAACGCGCCTTCGACGCCGGAGTGCTGTCCCTGGGGTTGAGCATCGAGGGCCAGGAGTCGACCCGCGACCTCGACTACGCGAAACTCGCCTTCCAACGGGCCACGGAATGGGACCCGACCATGGCCGACGCCTGGCTGGGCCGCGCGGCCGCCGGTGAGGTCACCAAGGATGTTCTGAGCAACCTGTACAAGTGCAGCACCGTCTCGTTGGGACGGGAACAGCGCCGGTTGGGGCTGGGCGCACGGGTGCTTGCTGGACGTTTTCTGCCGGGCCTCTACATCGACTATCCGCTGGCGAGTTTCACCGAGATCCACCTGGCGTGGGCGGCGCATCTGATCGCGGAGAAATCCTATGACGAGGCCGTCGAGGTACTCGACGAGCTCGAAAAGCACCGCCGCGCGCGGGCTTCGGAATCCGACTTCGAAATCGACACCCGGATCGCCAAGTACGTGCGCGGCATCCTGCACTACAACACTCAGCGCTGGCCGGATGTGATGGCCGTCTTGAACGGCTCCGACGGCTGGGAAGACCCGTATCTGGCCGCCGGTGCCCATGTGATGGTCGGCACAGCCTGCGCGCAGCTGGGTTTGTTCGGTGAGGCGATTCGCCGGATGGAAGCCGCGGAGGCGGGACCGATTCCGGCCGCCCGCACCGCCGCCATGTTCTGCCGCGGCCTGTGCCTGCGTGAGAGCGGTGCCGCCGATGAGGCGCAGGCACTGTTCGAGAAGGTGTATTCGCAGGCACCGGATTTCGACGCCAACACCTCCGCGATGCGTGATCGCACCTACCGGATCACGCTGACCACCAAGGAGGTGATCGAGGCCCGCACCGACAAGTGGGATCCGGCCTCGGCCCCCTCGCTGGAGGAGAAGCAGGCCGCCGAGCACGAGGATCGCGCCAAGGAGATCCTGGCCCAGGCCCGTGCCGAGCTGGACAAGCAGATCGGTCTGACCGCGGTGAAGACGCAGGTCGCCAAGTTGCAGTCGAGTGCGCAGCTGGCGAAGATCCGTGCGGAGAAGGGACTTTCGAGCTCGGCGCGCGGTCAGCACCTCGCCTTCACGGGCCCGCCCGGAACCGGTAAGACCACCATCGCGCGCGTGGTCGCCAAAATCTATTGCGGCCTCGGCATTCTCAAGACCGACAAGGTGGTCGAGACCAAGCGTTCCGACTTCGTCGGTCAGCACCTGGGCTCCACCGCCATCAAGACCGACGCGCTGATCGATACCGCCATGGACGGCGTGCTCTTCGTCGACGAGGCGTACACGCTGATCCAGCAGGGCCTTTCGGGTGGAGACGCCTTCGGCCGTGAGGCCGTGGACACCTTGCTGGCCCGCATGGAGAACGACCGCGATCGCCTGGTGGTGATCATCGCCGGCTACGACGGCGAGATCGACCGCTTCCTGGCCGCCAATGACGGTCTGGCCTCGCGTTTCGCCAAGCGCCTGCAATTCCCTTCCTACACAGCGGAAGAGCTCGGCGCGATCGGCGATGTCGTTGCCACCAAGCGTGATTCGGAACTTTCCGAAGACGCCCTGGCCGCGCTGGTCGAAACCTGCCAGAAGCTCTACGACATGGAGAGCACCGACCAGAGCGGGCAGCCCCGCCGCGGTGTCGACCTGGCCGGCAACGGCCGTTTCATCCGCAACGTGATCGAGGCCGCCGAAGAGGAACGCGAGTTCCGGCTGGCCAACGACGAATCCATCGATCTGAGCGCCATCGACGACGCGGTGCTCATGCGGATCGAAGGTCCCGATATGCGGGCCGCGCTGGGCACCCTGCTCAGCGGCCTAAACCTGGCGTCTGCCGCCGACTGAGGGGCATCTGAACTGTGAACGACTTTCCGCGGGGAGCGGGCGGCTATCAGCCGGGCGGAAACGGTGGGAACGGGGGCTTCCCCGGCGACGGGCGATTCAACCGCCCGCCGAGTGGTCCGCCGCAGGGCGGACCCGGCGGTTTCGGGCCTGGTGGCCGGCCACCGAATGCGCCGGACGGCCATGGGCAGCGCGACCCGCGCGAGTTCGGCCGGGGCGAGCAAGGTTTCGGGCCGGGCAGCCGTCCACCGGCGGAGCGAGGCAATTACGGGCCGGGTGAATCGGATGGCTTCCGTCCGGGCCCTCCCGGCAATTACCCGCCCGCGCAGGGGCAGTCGCACAGTCGGCGTGGCGAGGTCGGCGACGGTACGTTCGACGGATTCGCGCAGGGCGGTTCGAGTGTCGCCGCTCCGCCGCGACCGGCACCGCCGCAGCCGTCTCCCGAACCGCGTCGACCTGCACCATCCGCGCCGGAACCGACACCGTCCCGGGGTCGGCACGCACAGACTTCCGCCGACCGGGCCGCGACGAATGCCGCTGCGGCCGAGCTACGTTCCGATGACCTGTGGCTGCTGCGGAATCTGCCGCTGCACCTGGTGATTCCGCTGGCCTTGATCGGTGTCGCGATTTCTCTGATCGTGGTCGCGGCCCACGCACCGTGGTGGGCTGCCCTGGCCGCCGGTGTGGTGCCCGTCCTGCTGGGCCTCGTTCCGATCGGTGGTGTGCCGCTCGGCCTGCGTCTGGGCCGTTGGCTGGCCTACCGCTGGCAGCAGGCGCGCCGCCAGTCGTTCGACGAGAGCGGCGTCGTCGACGTCCCCATGCCGGACGGTGGCAGCTGCGGCCTCCGCTGGGACGGCACGCTGATCACCACCATGCTGCGCATCGACTCGCCACCGGACACCCTGACCCTGCTGCGCCGTGGCTCGCTGAGCACCGACCAGCTGCTGCCGCTCGACGAAATCGCCGCCTGCCTGCGACAATACGATGTCGAGCTGCATTCGGTGGACGTGATCAGCAACGGCACCCGTACGGCCAGCACGGAAGCCGTGATCTCCGGCTACGCGGCCAGCATCGCGCCGTTGGGCCGCCTCTATGACGAGATCCTCGGCCCGCTGCCCGCCATTGCCCACCGCACCATGTGGCTGGTCCTGCGCCTGAACCCGCTCGACAATGCCAAGGCGGTCGACAATCGCGGCGGCGGTCCGGAGGGAGCCCTCCGTTCCGCCCTGGTCGCCACCCGTCGTGTCGCCAATCGTCTTGCCGGACACGGGATCACCGCCTCGGTCCTGACAACTCCCGAAATGACCTCCGCGCTGCGCGAGATCGCCCGCGGCATTCCGCTCAGCGAGTTGACCGAGAACCCGGACAACCTGGAGTACAACGGGACGCACCTGACGAGCTACCAGATCGATCCCCAGCTCTTCAATTCCGATGGCCTGGCGAAGATCTGGGCAGTCCGCAGTCTCGCCACCACCGTGGCGGTGCGACTACAGCCGGTCGCCGAACCCAACGCGCGCCCCGGTCAGCCCGCCGCCTTCATCGAGGTGGACGCCCGCGTCCGCTACGACACTCCTTACGAGCATGGTGAGCCCCCAGTCGCAGGCCTGAAAGAACTTCCCCGCCGCCAACTTTGGGCCCTCATGGACCTACTCTTCTACGGCGCCCAGGAAATTCGCCCCAGCGGCTACCGCGGCCCGGTCGACGTCCTCACCAACATCACCATGCCGACCGCCGGTTGCGGCCAGCTCATCGGCGCCGACGCCACCGGCAGCGGCATCGCTGTCCCTCTCATCGGTGACGGCTCCCGCCGCATCGACATCATCGCCAGTCTCCCGCTGGCACAACAGGTCATCCTTCGCGCCATCGCTCTCGGCGCGGGCGCTGTCGTCCACACCGCCCGCCCCTGGGCCTGGCAGGGCATGGTCGCCAACGTGGCCGCCCCGCACGCCCTGGCCTTGGCTTCCTCGGTGACCCACTCTGCCCGAGGGACAGCCGTCACCGGCCGCCTCCCCACCCCGGCCGCCACCGTCATCGTCTTCGACGGCGTTCCCGCCAGCGCACCTCCCGGCTCGGCCACCGTGGTCACGATCCACGAATCCCAGCCCGCCGACTACGAACCCGATGCCGACGTCACCATCGTGCAGCACCCGGATGCCCCCCACACGATCACCGTCCGCACCCCGGCTACTACGACCACCGCCCAAATGGTCACCACGCCGGCGGAACAGCACTACCTGAGCGGGGCCCTGGCCCGACGCTGACCGACTAGGGGGGACCTGCACGACATGGGTAACTACACAGGCCGACTACGGTCGGCCGGCGTCCTGCTGCGCGCGACCGCCGCGGCAACACTGGCGTTCTGTGCCCTGGCAAGCTCCGGTTGCGGGTCGGAATCCCGTGCTGCCGAGGCAAAGCCGCTAGATCTGAGCAAGTTGGACGTCGGTAGCTATCCGACGAAACCGCAGGATCCGACCAGCACGGATCCGGCGACGCGCGGCCGCGTCATCGAGGCGCTGAGACTTGCCGATGCGATGCCATTGGCGTTCGAGATCGACCCGGCGCTGACCGAGTACGTCGGCGGCACCCACGTCTTCCTGAAGGCGAACTCGTTCGCCGGCTACCTCAATGTCGATCATTTCGACTCCGACACCACGGGATTCATTTCCGGCTTCGCCGCGGCGGCGGCGTCGTCGCGCGAATCCGGCCACTACTCGCTGAACAACTCGGTCATGATCTTCGACAGTGACCTCGCCGCGACCAATGCGGCCGCCGCGCTCGCGCGTAGCGGACTGAATCTCAGCTCGGCGAAATCTGCCGGTATTCAACCGGACAGCGTCCCACTGCAATCGAATCAACATCCGGCTGCCCAGATCGTGTGGTCCGCGCACGAGCAGACCTTCGCTTCCTGGTATCCCACGGGCCGGTACATCATCTTCACGCTCATCCTGCAGCCCGAGAGCTCCTACCTGCAGAACTATTGGAACGCTGCTCCTGATCCCGCGCCGTTCGCATTGGCGGACAAGGCTATCGATGTCACAGCGGGCCGATTGAAATCCTTCCAGCCCACACCACCGGACAAACTCGCCGGCCTTCCCCTCGACCCCGACGGCATGCTCCGGCTGACGCTGCCACGGCCGGAGGGAGACCAGACCGCGAACGCATTCACCGGGACGCTCGATGCGCACGGCGCGCTGTACGACGAGGACGATCCGGTCAAGCGCGCACTGTTCGACAAGACCGGCGTGGACAACGTGAGTTACGGTGCAGGGCAATTGATTCGTACCCGCGATGCCGACTCCGCACAGAGCTACTTCGATGCCGCGTTCGCCGATCGGTATCACCGCCCGATCGACGCGCCGCCGGGAATCCCGAACGCCCGTTGCGTCAAGTACCACGGTCCCGACACTCACCAGTTCCCGTTCACTTGCCATGTGACGTTCGGGCGATACGTGGCGTCGGTGTGGTCACAGCAACAGCAGGACGTGTATCAGCGGATCTCCGCGCAGTACGCCATCCTCGCGAATGACAAGTAGGGGGCATCGTGAGAATTCTTCTCCGCCCCTGTGGCAGAACGATATTCGCCGCAATGGCCGGCGTGCTGGCCGCGGCCGCCCTCACGGGGTGCGGCCAGGTTTCGGGAAACCCGGCGGCGAGTGAGCTCGACGTCCGAAAGCTCGCCGTCGGCAATTACCCGACCGATCCGCTGGATCTCCGGGTCCAGGACTTCTACGGCTCCACCGATGGCTCAGCGCTCGCGCGTGGACGGCTGGCCGACAATATCGTCATCGGATCCGACGTCGACCCGATGTTCGGGCACAACGCGCTGGTGCGGTATCTGAGTTCGACGCGAAATACGCAGTACGCCAATGTACTTCCGAACGCGATTCTGCCCGCACTGGCTGCGAACGGGATGATGTTCGGCTTCTCCGCGGCCGCGAGTACCCAGTCGCTGGCAGTGTCCGCCGTCCAGCAGGCCCCCGATACCTTCAACCCCTTCGGGGGCGCCAAGGACGGCCCGCAGGCGACCTCCTTCAACGTGACCGTGCTGCAGTTCCCCGATCCGCAGAAGGCGAAGACGGCCGCCGAGCAGATAGAGGCCGCGGACTTCGCGGTCGCGGCGGACCAGAACGCACACGTCACCCTCGATCACCAGCCGGACGCGAAAGCACATTGGCGGCCGGGTATTCCGTCCATGGCAGCCACCCTGGCCCACGGTGGTTACGTCGTGAACGTCTATGTCGCGCAGCCCACCGCGGACCTGGACAGCATGCGGAAGCTCACCGACCAGGTCTTCGCGGCCCAACTGCCCCTGCTCGATCAGGCTCCCGCCCTGTCGCCGCGGGAGATCTTCCGCCTGAAGTACGACCCAGACCTCATGATGCGCCGAACCCTGCACCCCAAGGACTACCTGAGCCCCCAGCACCTCTTCGAAATCACCCACACTCCACGGGGCTACCTTCACGCCGTGGAAGATCAGGCAACCACGAAGCGCCTCCTGGACGACAATGGTGTCGACCGGATCTCGACCGCCAGAGCCGGCGGCCTACTCTTCCGCACCCGTGATGCGAAGGCCGCCACCGCTTTCTGGACCGCGATCAACGCGAAATCCGGCACGTCCGTCGATGCACCGCAGGGTATCCCCGACGCGACCTGCGTCGAGAACCCGAACCCCAAGACCGGATGGAGCCTGACCGGCGATGCCGAGTCCGACGACGCCTGGGACGCGATGAACAAGTACACCTGCACCGTGCACTACGACCGCTACGTCGCCCGTGTCGCAAGCAACCAGATCATCGACGCCCAGCAGAAGGCGGCAGCCCAGTACGCACTGCTCGCGAACAGTCAGTACCTGTGAGAAGCAATGCAGCGAGTTGACGTCATGCACCTTCCGGACATACCTCCCATTACACTCTGCACACCAGAGGCAAGGTCTCACAGACAGTTCGGTATCGGCGGGGGGATGTTCGGCATGCGTCATGGCTATGGCCGACTACGGTCGGCCCGTTTTCGGGTGCGCGCGGCGGTCGCTGTGGCGCTTGCGGCCTCGGTGCTGGTGGGAGCCGGGTGTGGGTCGGAATCACATGCGGACGAGACGAAACCGGTCGATCTGAGCAAGCTGGATACCGGGACTTATCCGACGAAGCCGCATCAGTACGCCCCGAAGGACGCTGCACTGGCTGCCCGCAATGCCGAAGCCTTGCGGCTGGGCAGCGCCATGCCACTGCCGATGGAGATCGACCCCGCCCTGACCCACACTATGCTTGGCGTCCATCCGTTCACCGGAGCAGATTCGTTGGAGGGCACCGCCTTCCTGGACATGTTGAACATCAAGGATTTCGCCGCAAATACCCCCGGCCTGGTGGCAGGCTTCGCGACAGCGGCCCAATCGGAGGACGACTGGAACATCTCGCGTTCCATGCGCCAAGCCGTGATGATCTTCGAAAGTCCCGACGCCGCGAATTCGGCCGCTCTCGCCCTCGCGCACAGCGGCTTCTTTCCTGGCACAAGTAGGGTTCCTCCGGTTCCTGTGCCTTCAACGGCCTATCCGAGTGCTCAGGTCATCTGGCTTCCGGACGACCAGATACTCGCGTCCTTCTACGCCACAGGACAATTCGTCATCATCTCGACCGCAGTGAACGAAGAGAACTGGCAGCTGAAGGTATCCGACCTGCCCGGCCTGCAGACGTTGGCCGACAAAGCGACAGCTGCGGCCGTGGACCGTTTGGCAACGTTTCAACCAACCGCGAAAGACAAGCTCTCCGATCTCCCGCTCGACCCTCAGAGCATGCTGCGGTTGACGATTCCGCTACCCGCGAGCCCAATCTTCGCGTACGCCTTCGACGGAACATTGGACAAGCGCACCGATCTCGGCCTCGCCTCCGATGCAGCCAAGACTCGGGCGAGCTTCGACAAGGCCGGTGTGGACTACGTGAGTTACGGCACCACACAGCTGATCAGGACTCGCGATGCCGCAGCCGCCAAGGACCTTTACGAGGGACGTACCCGTACCAAGTTCGAGCAGCTCATCGACTCACCCCCAGGGTTGTCCACAGCGCAATGCTTCAAGGGAACCCGCTCAGGTTCGCCGTCCTTCCATTGCTATCTGACCTACGGGCGGTACCTGGCGCAAGCCATGTCCACCCAGCAACAGGACGCGTACCAGCAGATATCGGCGCAGTACGCCATACTCGCCAACGATAAGTAGGGGGAACTGTGGGAATCCTCGATGGCCGCAGGCTCGCTTGCACGGCGCTTGTCTGCACGGCCGCCGCAATTATCTCGACGGTCCTCCTCTCCGGCTGCGGGAGCACAGTTTCCGGCACGGCCAATGCCGGTGAGATGGACGTCCGGAAACTAGAAGTCGGCCAGTACTCGACCGTGCCTCTCGATGCCCGGGATGACTATCAGCACGACGTGTTCAAGGGGAGAGAGCTCGCGGCCGGCCGTCTCATGGACGCTGTCGTCACGGGCGTCGAGGTCGATCCGACGTTCAATCACAGCGTCAAGGCCAAGGCATTGATCGACTCGAGTGATTACGGCGCACTCGCATACACCACCCGGCCGGTGCTGGAACAGAACAAGATGCAGTTCGGATTCACTGCAAGCGCTAGCAGTCAGCCGCTGCCCGACCACTTCGTCTCCGGGGGCAGCGGATATTCGCCACTCGGTGGAGCTGAGACCAATCCCGACACAACTGGCTTCAACGTCACCGTGTTGCAGTTCCCCGATCAGCAGTTGGCGCAATCCGCAGCCGATCAGACGGAGGCCGTCGATTTCGCGATGGCGGCCGATCAAAACGCCAGGGTGACACTGGACAAGCAGCCGAACGCCCGGGCACACTGGCGCCCCGGGGTGCCATCGATGGCTGCGACCCTGGCCACCGGGCAGTATGTAGTGACCATTTTTGTCCAGCAGACCAAGCCCGACCTCGATGGACTGAAGGCCTTGGCGGAGAAGGTGCTAGCAGCGCAACTACCGCTCCTCGATAAAGTTCCGGCCCTGTCGCAGCGTGACATCCTGCGGCTGGACTACGACCCGGACGGGATGATCCGACGAACCCTTCACCCGAAGGACTACTCGACCCCGAATGCCCAGGACGAGATCACGCGCACGCCACGTGGCTATCTGCATTTCGCCGAGGACCAGGCCGCCTGGAAGAAGCTGCTCGACGCCGGTGGGGTGGACAAGATCTCCGATACCAAGAACGGCGCACTGCTTTTCCGGGCGCGTGATGTTGCCGCCGCAACCACCCTGTGGTCCGGCATCAATGCCATCACGCCGGTGTCCGATGACAAGTCGGCGGCCGTACCCGATATGTCCTGCGCCGAGAGCCCGAAGGCCGCGAACCCGAATGACCAGACTGCGTGGTCAACCGACGCGTGGAACCACAACAGCCGGTTCGTCTGCACAGTGCATTACGACCGCTACGTCGCGCGGGTGGCGAGTTCGCAACTGGCAGACGCCCATCTGCGCGCAGCCGCCCAATACGCACTGCTGGCCAACAGCCAGTTCATGTAAGGAAAAGTGATGAACATCGGACCCGGCACTATTGTCCGCGGATACCGGATCGAGCGCGTACTCGGCATGGGTGGCATGGGCACGGTGTATCTCGCGAAGCACCCCGAGCTCCCCCGCTGGGATGCGTTGAAGGTGCTCAGCCCGCAGTACAGTGCAGATCCCGAATACCGTGCGCGATTCGAGCGTGAGGCGAATCTGGCAGCGGCATTGGACCATCCGAATATCGTCTCGATCTACAACCGCGGCGAAGACAACGGGCAACTGTGGATCGCGATGCAGTACGTGAACGGCATCGATGCGGCGGCCGCGGCGGAACGTGATCCTCGATCTATCACACCGTGGCGCGCACTGCACATCGTCACCGAGGTCGGGCGCGGTCTCGACCACGCACACCGCCGGGGCCTGCTGCACCGGGATATCAAGCCCGCCAATTTCCTGCTCTCCATGGCTGACAACGGCGAAGAGCGGGTTCTGCTCACCGATTTCGGTGTCGCCAAATCTACTGAGGACACCAACGAGCTCACTCAGGCTGGTGGCTTCGTCGCCACCATCGCCTACGCCTCACCCGAGCAACTCAGTGGGAACCAGGTCGACAGCCGCGCCGACATCTACAGCCTCGCCTGTTCGTTCTTCCGGCTGTTGACCGGACAGAATCCCTACCCGGGGGCGCTACCGGCAGCGGTCATGATGGGCCACATCAACGAACCGCCGCCGAAGGTCACTGCGGTCGACCCCTCGCTCCCAGCCGCGTTGGACGAGGTGATCGCCATCGCGATGGCGAAAAACCCGGCGGATCGATTCGACACCTGCCATGAGTTCACTACTGCCTTGAAATCCGTTCTCGAATACGGGGTTTCCGGGTTGACCATGCACACCGTGCCGCACAAGCTCGCCGACGATGCTGCGCCAGTTCCGTTGCCGGAGACAACGAGAGCACCCGTGAAACCCGGTAAAGGCAAGCGCACCTTGCTTCTGAGTGGCGTCGGCGTGACCATTGTTGCGATCGCGGCGGGCGTGGGCATCTGGGCCACCCAACACGACACGACTACATCAGGTAGCGCCATATCCAGCGCTCGATCGCAGAATCCGGCCTTCTACGGCAAACGCATTGTGGTGGTCGATATCTCGGGTACGAGTGGATCCAAGGCGACCATGGATGTCCCCTTGCAACCCAGTCCGCAAACGAAGTTCTTCGAAGGCCTTGGCTTCACCTACGACCCCAATTTCATCCGTCAGGGTGATGAAGCGAATCCACGGCCGATTCCATCGGATTCGAGCACCCAGGACGCCGCGCTCGGATCGATCGGATCCGGATATCTACTGGCCGTTCGCAGTGACAGCGCCGCCGGAGGCGGCGGCCTGGTCAATCTTCCCTTCGCTGTCGCCGCCAGCAAGGCCCAGGTCATCGTTCTCGACGACCCCACGGCGGTCAATGCAATTCGTCAGTGGTCCGACGGTTCCGAACAGATCCTGCTCGACAAACTTCTGCCGATCCTGCGCAGGTCCGTCAAGTAGATCTGGCGGTCAAGAACCGTACGACTTACCGCCGGTCATGCTCATGTCGTCCCACTGCGTCATCGCATCCGACTTGGACAGGGTGGGTCCCGAGATCAGGCTGCTCACAATCGACCATGGGGCCAGACGCGGTTGGTCGCCCAACCCGAGTAGCTTCGCCGTGTCCTTGTCCGGGATGCCATAGCGAATTCCGTTGTCTGCGATGTAGAAGAGGCTGTCGCGCCGAGGATTGTTCGGGTCGATCCCGGTCGTGCGTACGTACTCGCCGGTAGTGGGCGGCACATACACCTTCGTGACGCTGTCGACAGTGGAGTCCTTCTTCGTAGCCAATTTGACCGGGGTCTGAGAATCGGACAGCGGCGGGCGGGTGCCGACCAATAGCTGAATCTCGGGCCGGTCGGCCGGGCCTTCGGTGGCGTCCAGGTCTTCCTTACCCAGGCCGCTTCTCTTGATCCACGTTATGCAGGCGACCGGACCATCCTCCGGGGCAATGACCTTCGACACCGCCTCCGGAAAGTCATCGAGCGGCAGGTCATGGATCGGCGGCAGCAGGCCGCTCAGTTTGTCCGATGACACGGTCTTGACAACGGTCTGCAGCACCGCCGACGTGAACGGCGAAATCCGTTGCACACCATTGGACAGCACGATGTACAGGTCCGAGCGATCCGAACCGTCGTTGGCCTGAACCTTGATGACGCTGCCGACCGGGGTGTCACTCAGTCCGTTCGGTCCTGCGGCACCCTTCTGCGGGATGTTCGGCACCTTGAGCGGAGCTGCCGGGATCGCCGCGTTGAGAAAGTCCGCCGAAATCGGCCGGATTACCTTGTCCTTCACCTTGAGAGCGTTCATCACGGCCGCGTTCTGTGGCTCGGCATCGGTCTGGATCTCGGCCTTCTTGCCGTCATAGATCAGATAGGTGACTTCGACCTTCCGCACTTCATCGCGGTGATGCACGAGCAGTGCAGTGCCGGGATCCCCCTGCTTGATCCGGTCACCGAGCGTCAATCCGCCGGCGATCACCGTGGCCGCGGCACCGGGCGAAGAAGCAGCACCACCGGTGTCGGAGAGCTTCACCGTGTCACACATGGTCCACTGCGAACGCTCACCCTGCGAACTGCCCGGCAAAGCCGCAGGCACACCCGGGATTCCGAGTAGCGGCCCACGCGGCACCGAATTCAGCTTGCTGTCCTTGACCGAGGTCGGCGACTCACTGCTGCCGGTGATCAACCGCGCCGACGCAAGATTCAGCGCGGGATGCAGAGTCGTCTTGGTCTTGTCATTCTTGTCGTCATTCGTGAGCACATAAAGCGCACCACTGTCCTTGCCCATCACGATATGCGCGTTGCCGATCGAGCCTTGAGGCTTGATGAACGCCATGATCGCCGCACCCGCGACCACGAGCATCGCGATGATGGCCCCGGAGATCAACGACCGGAACTGTGCCCGCATCGGATCGTGGAGCATCCGTACATCGCGACGCACCAACGCATGATCGAGCCGGCGCAATAGGAAGCGGTACCCATTGACCTGGGCACGGGTGCTCAATTGTGCTGGCACTAATCCTCCGGTGAACCTGGAACCTCTTGCACGACAATACCTATGCCATCAATGGGCAGGTGCGTACCCCTCCCGCCGGGAGGGGTACGCACCTTGGGAGACGGACAGCCTCCGTCTTACGCGCCGAAGCCCTGGCCGATCTTGTGATCGGTGCTGAACGCCCGGTTCATAGCGATCTCGACCTGGTCCATGATCTGGTTCAGAATGTGCAGCGAAGAGCCATCGCCGCTGCCGTCGTTGCCGTCATACGCGTTCTTCCAATCCATATAGGCATTGTCGAAACCGGTGTAGGCCGTGCCCTTCCAAGCATGCTGCATCTGGTCATGGGCCTCTTTCATATCGTCGGCAGCCGAGACCAATTGGCCATAGCAGGACTTGAGTTCGTCCAGCATAGGCTCGATGAACTTGCGGTCATAGATCATCACCATTGTCTACTCCTTGCTTGAAGATTGGTGCTAGGTCAAGTACGTGGGATAACTACAGCGTGGTGAACTTTGTGAACCCGCTGGCGCTCTCACCATCAGCGTGCTGCTGGAGCTGGGTTCCGACGCCCACCTGGTCTTGAATCGCGTCCAGCTTCGTGTTCAGCTTGTCGGCCTCGGCATGCCATGCATCGCTGGCGGTCTTGAAAGTGCCCGCGGCGTCACCTTGGAAGCCCGGCTTCACGGCATCCACAGCATCCGTGCACTTCTTGAGAGTCGCCTTTACGGTGCTGATGATGTCGGCCATGTGGTTCTTGGCCTTTTCCGCGACATCGTGTTCCGCACTGACCTGGTTCGAATCGTTCGAGTCGAGACTGCCGCCGCTCATGATGTACCTGCCTTTGGGTAGATAGTTGATTCACTGGGTGATGCGAACATGCACCACCCTCGCTCGGAGTTGAACGGCTGTCTGATCACACACGGGATTACGACAGCCACCTCCCCCCAGGCAGCAGTTCGATCAGAGCCGTGATCGATTGCGCGATACGGTGATCACTGCCCGGTGTCAAGGTGGACCAGAGTTGCTGGTCCGGGGCGACCCCCGGTGCCGCCACAAGGCGTCCCCGCGCGGTGTCATACACCGCGACGGCTCCCGACGATCGGTCTGTGACGCCGTCGGCGTAGGCATAGGCCACGATTTCGGCGTAGGCGTGGATGGAGGATAGGGCGAGACCGTAACCGGTGGCGTCGGAGTCGGAGACACCGAGGTGGTAGACGGTGCTCGCGTAATCCTCGGAAGTCGTTGCAGCGTCGAAGCGTTCGGCCACATCGGTCGATTCGGCACTGAAGGCCGCCAGATCGACGGGCGGGCAGTAGCCAAGTACGTCCAGCAGTGGGCGCGCCAGGGATTCGCCTGAACCGTCCGACCACACGGGGTGAATATCGATGAGATCGCCATGCCGAACGGCGACGGCGTGGTTCTCGGCTCGACGGGCGACACAAACACGGACAGGACCGGCGTCGGTCTGGACGCGCATCGCCAGTTCGCGATTGGGCTGCGCCAGTGTGAAAAGAGCTGTAGCGGTGTCACCATCGACGTCACCGTGGTCGTCGACGATGCGCTGAGCCCGCAGATCAGTGCGAGCATCGTGCTGGGCCCGCTCCCAGTCATGATATGAATTCTGCTGCGGGCCGATGGACAAGACCAGCGGCAGTGTCTGTACACCGAGGCAGCCAGCCAGTGCAATCAGACCGTCGTTCGTCAGTGTGATCATGACGCTGCCTCTGTCGGCACCCTCGACTCGGCCGTGCCCGAACTGCTTTCGGCCCCAGTCGTCGACGCGTTGAACGCAATATCGGGGACACGTTGCACGTTCGGGTCGAGACCACCCAGTACGGCGGGCGCGACCTGCATGCCCGACATGAGTCCGAGTTCGGCATCACTCGTGGGCGCACCCACCAGTCCAGCACGCGGAGTATGCGCTTCATCCTCTGCATGGCTGGCAGTCCCGCCCATGGCGGCGGGAGCCAACGAGGTTCCCGTCTGCTGAACCGTCACCGGCTGCGATACCACACGTTGTGTGGTCGTGTTCTCACTGGTCTGCATGCCCGGCGCACGCAATTGTACGAACGGCATCGGCGGCATCTCGATCGAACCCAGCGACAATGTGGGAACCGACCCCGGCTCCGGAGTCGGTGCCGTTTCCGCAGGCTGTGTCGGCTGCGCCTGTTCGGCGGGTTGCACCCCAGAGACGACCTGCGGTGGCGCCGCGTGCTCCCAAGGCTTGGAAAGGTTTTCGGTCGCAGCCTCGTACGTGCGCATTACCCGCGCGGCGGCGGCTTTCGCCTGTTCGGCATCGGCATCGGTGGCGGCCAGGCCGCCCAGCAGTGGAAGGCCGAAGGCGAGGCCGAGGTTCTGCATGAGCTGCTGAATATCCTTCAGCTTCTCGACCTCGTCCACATCGGGCATGGTCAGTTTCGCGAGCTCATATGCGGCCGCATGAGTTTCAGCCTGCCCGGCATTGCCAGCCGCGGCGCTGGCCGATGTTGCGAGCCAATCACGCAGGGCACGAATACGTTCGATGAATGATCCGCTGTTCTTCGACTCCCAAGCGCTGTCGAGGACGGTGAGGATCCGCTCGTACTCGATTGCCGCAGCGGCGAAACCGGCGCTCAGCCGCGCCCATGCCAGCCCTGCCTCGGCAGCGGGGACCGCACCGGCGCCCGTCACCAGCTCACGGGCCAGCTGCTCGGCCGGCCGGGACTCCCACACCGTCCCGGTGAAGCCAGGTTTCGTCGGTTCCAGCATCGAGGTGCGTCCGCCTAGACCGCGAAGCCGAGAGCGTTCTGCTCCTCAGCCTGGCCGATAGTGTTGAACTGAGCGCGCAACGTTGCTGCGAGCGACCGCAACTCGGTAACGCCATCACCACCCGACTGTACGAACGAGGCGGCGACGCTGGTGAGAGTCTGTGCAGCTTGCACCGACACCTCGTCGGCGCCGGCGGGCGTCAGATTCAGCTTGACCTGCTCGACCGCAAGTCCGCCCGCGATCCGATCTGCGAGAGCGTCCAGCTGGGCCGCGGCCGAAAGCGCGGTCGACTGGTCGAAGCGCAGACCCTCGAATGCGTTGGTGCTCATGCCAATCCTCCTGTTACCCCTGGCAATTCAGTTCTTCGTGATGTCAGAGTGTGAGCGCCTTGTCCGGCGGCTCTTCGATGGCTTCGATGGCACCGACGACCGGGAGCACCACGCCCTCGATGACTCCGACGACCTCGTCACCGTGTGCGCCGGTAACCAGCTTCGAGCGGTCCGAGGTGGACTCCTCGTCGGCAGCCCCCGCGCGTCCCGCCGCCCCCGCACCGCCGGCCATCGCCGGCGAAGTGGTCGCGGTGGAGCGGCCGTTCGCTTCGGTTGTGGTTTTGGGGATTCCGGCTCCGGAGGTACTTACCTCACCGGTCGGAATTCTGTTGGCCCCCACTGTAGTTGCCGGTGTTGTGGTGCTAGGTACACCGCCTCCGAGGAGGGTACTGACCGGGCTGGTCCCGCCGCCATCGGTTTTCGTGGTGTCCGGGGTCTCGGTCTTCTTCTCGTCGTCGGTCTTGGTAGTGGTGACCGTCGGAGTGGTGGTCTTCTTGGTGGTGTCGGTATTCGTGTTGGTGTTGGTATTCGAGTTGGTGTTGCTACTGCTCAGCGCCGAACTGATGTCCTTGACACCTGTTTCGACCACCGTCGCGCCCTTCGATGCGACATCGGCCGCGGCAGTGGGCAGCGCGTTGGTGATCGGCTGCAGCGCGGTGCCGACCATGCTCACCAGCGACCCGATGTTCTGTGCAATGGGCGCGCCCGCGATAATGATCTTCGTGCCGGCCACGGCAATGTCGGCCGTCGGACCTGCCAGCGCCGCCTCGGTATCGGCCACGATGCCCAAGGCCAGATTGATCGTCTTGATCACGGTTGCGATCAGCCACGGAAGGCCGGCCGGGGTCGCCAGCGTCGCGATGCTCCCGCTCACCTCGGTGATGAAATCACCGATCAGAGCGACCATTTGCGCATTGCCCGTGGCGACGACACCCTGCGCCGTGATCAGGATGCCGTGCTGGTTCGCCCCCTGTGCGGCGACCTCGCCGCTTTGCGCCTCGACGGTTTTACTCAGCGCCTCCGCGGCCTTCGCGGCGTCGCCTGTCCAGGTGTTCAGTACCGTGCTGGTGGCGGACTTGCTCTGCGACGTAGCGGAAGTCAGCGCACTGATCAGGTCGGTGATGATGGTCGCCGGATTGAAGCTGCTGTTGCTCGAGGTCCCGGTTCCGAACGACTGCAACATGCTGATCACCGGCTGAATCAGCGTGGTCAGATCGATTGTGGGCAGCGTGGGCAGCTGTATCCCCGATAGATCCGGCAGGCTGATGGACGGAAGCTGTGGCAGCTGCGGCAATCCCAGGTTGCTCAATACATCGGTGACCGGCGTATCGAGGTAAGGACCGATGGGACTACTACGCAGCTCGTCCAGCACCGTCGGGTTGGACGGATTGGTCACAGCGTCGATAGGAAGCTTGCCGCGGAGGTGATCTCATTGGTGCTGTACGCGCCGACGGCCGCATAAGCCGTGGTCGCCGTGTTCGCGTGCACCGCCGCGATCTCGGCCGAGGACATCAGGAAGTTCCCTTGCGCCACAGCGAAAGCCGCGAGGAACTGCTGCCCGATCAGCCCGAACGTCGGCACCGCCTGCGCGAGGGCTGTACCCACATCGGCTGCAGCCGACCCCGCTACCTGCGCGGCGATCCCAGTTTTTTCGGTGGCGTACGCCAAGATCGGCGGAAATTCTGCCGCCACGTGATCGGCCGTCATGAGTGTCCCTCCCACTACCTATGATCTTGCACAGACTACAAGTACGAATTGTGTTGGGCCAGACCGCAAGGTGCAAACTCTGGCTCAAACTTCTGTAAACAATCCGG
This sequence comes from Nocardia sp. NPDC059240, assembly GCF_042753865.1. Taxonomy (NCBI): domain Bacteria; kingdom Bacillati; phylum Actinomycetota; class Actinomycetes; order Mycobacteriales; family Nocardiaceae; genus Nocardia; species Nocardia sp. NPDC059240. The sequence goes on from NZ_JBHZAC010000002.1 coordinate 192,552, forward strand.
GCGCTACCCGGCCATCTCCTCGTTGAACCGATTGACGATCTCGGCCCGCCGCTCGAACGCCCGCCGCGCCGCCTGCGCCGCAGTCGTCACCACAACCCGCTCGAACTCCGCCGGCGTCATGCGCGAAACAGCACTGCTGAACCGCAGATCCTTCAGCGCCCCGTTCCCGTCGACCTCAGCGGTCACGGCCCCGTCCTCGGAAGTCTCCCGCCCCCGCACCGCGGCCATCTGATCAGCCAAGTCCTGAAACCGATACAGCTGCCGCCGAACCTGCTCCTGCAGCTCATCCATCGAAGAGACCACGTGCCCCCCTCTCACACCGACCTGAGCCAACTCTGCGGCTCAGTATCGTAGTCCTGCTCCTCGACAATCTCCTGCCGAGCAACTTCGGCCACGGTGGGAAGCCCAGCCCGAGCAATGCTCTCGGCACTCATCCCGGCTTCCTCCAACTGCTTCCGCAACTCCAGCCCAGCTCGATTGGCAGCCTTCTGACAAAGCCGCAAAACCTCTGCAGCCAGTTGCCCCGGATCCCGATGCAACTCGGCCGAATCCACCTTCAAGGCCAACGGAACCCCCTGCTGGGTAGTCCGCACCCGAATCGTCCCATAAGCGTTCGCAACGCTAACCGAAGCCCAATCACCCTCAGCAGAGCTAGAACTCACGTCCCCCTGGCCCTCCATCCGCGAACTCCCTCCCAGTTTGCCTGGCGTATCAGTACCATACGGCAATCCGCTGCCACCATTGTTTTTCCAACCCCGGTTCGGCTGAGGCCCGGGGAGGTCATAGCGCTCGCTCTTCGCGAATTTTCTGGACTATGGCCGCGACCAGAACATTGAGGGCGGCAACCATCCTCTTGGCATCGGCGGGAGTTGCCACGTGCGGCTCGTTGCCGATTACGTACCGACCGTCGTCCGAGAGATCACGCCAGCTCAGCGTGCGCCTGGCCACCCCGCGCGGACCGAATTTCGAGTAGCCCTGGACGATTTCGAACCTACCTTCGGTGTCGACAGGCGCATCCTCGAATCTTTTCGTTCGCATCCTCGCCGATTCTCCGAAGATGTCATCGACGATGATCCGGTGGTAGTCGGGGTCGGACTCGGCATCATCGCTCTCATCCTCGTATACCAGCCGTATCTGCGCCTGGCGTCCGACTGTGGCCTCGGGAAGTGCCGCGACAAGCACATCGACCAGACCCACGGGATCACACTCGGACACAGTGAATCCTGCTGTTTCCATCGGCTTCTCACCAGCGAGTTGCTCGACGACGTAGCCCCGGCTACCTCTCCGAAGACCGATCATTCGGATACGGCGACTACCCGAGTCCCTCCGGTCCATACCATCGACCGAGATTCGTAAGTCCGGTTCAGTGAACGTATCGAGCGCCGGATCGAATGATCGATCCCAGTTGGCGAACACCCGCTCAGTTGCGGCCCGCTGCTGTCGCAGATGGTCGTAATACGAGGAAGTGTCGCTGGTGTATACGAAGGGAAACGGGAGCCACTCACCGGTCGTGCGACCCCACAGCGTAAGGAACTCCAGGTCGTCGAAATGCCACGTCGCGCTCATTTCTCAGCCACCGGACGCACCGCCTCCGGGAGACCTTCGAATACTTCCTCGAGATTCTCGCCGGACCGCAGATATTCAGGACGCTTGTGTTCCTTGCCGGAGCCTTGTCCCCCGGCAGCCCCGGCGCCACCCATCGGCATACCACTCCCCGAGGCGCCTGATGTCGCTGTCGATGTGGTCGAACCCGTCGCTAGCCCGGCTCGCGAGGCAGTGACGGTTTCTTCCTTCTCATCTGTGGTCGCCGGAACGTTCGCACGCGGAAAGAGACGGGTGGTTTGCGGTGTGTCCTTGACGGGTGTTGTCGTCGACGGCCCACCAGGAGTGCCGCCTCCAGGAGAAACCGGACTCCCTTTATCCGTGGGCGTATTGGTCAGCGCTGCGAGTTGCTCCTCCAACTGCTTCACCTGGTCGGTGGTAGTCGTCTGCGTAGTCTGCTGGCTGGTCAATAGCGACGACAAAGACGTTATGCCCTGCTGAAGTGCAGTCTCACCCGTGGAAGCCAACGACTCGACCAGCGAGACTCCCTGCTGCGCAAGGTTTTCGACAGCCGACACAATCGTCGACAGCGTCGTGTCACCCGTCTTCGTAGTGTCTTTGGTGTTTTTGTCGACGTCCTTAGGATCCGTTTCCTTCGGGTCGGTGTCCTTCGGATCCTTGCCATCCGGCACAGTCGGTGTGCCACCGGGTGCTGACGGACTTCCAGCACTCGGACTTCCTGCACTCGGATTGCCGCCGTTGCCCTTCGATTTGTCATCCGGAGGAGTCAGGACCTCCGGTGGAGGTGGCAACGCCGAAGTACCGGGTTTACTGGTCATGGTCGGAAAGGTCAGACTCGCCAACGCCTTGTTATGGGCCTCGATTCCCTTGAAATACGTTTCATAGAATTCTATTCGATAAAACGTGGTACCGTGCTCGATAGCCGCTTCCGGCGTTGGACCCCCAACCTCGTTACCCCCATTATTAGATCCCAGGCGGCCAGTGCGGTCATCGATTTGCACGACATAGGTCTCGTCCGCATTCTTTTTGACATCCTCGAGCTTCGGCTGACGATTGGTAGGCATCTTCAGGCGGGCAGCCTTCAACCAACCATGAGCGTCCATCAACCGATCCTCTATGTCCGGTATTTTCGCAACCAGTGCAGCACCGTCAGCAATCACCGCAGCCATCGCTGTAGTGGCGGATTCACTCGAATGACCCTGCCAACCATCGGCAATCCGGCGGCTTTTTGATTCAAACTCCTTGTAAGCCCGATCCAGCTCACCGCGAATCAGTTCCCAGCCAACCGCGGTTGTCATGACCTGCTCCTCAACAATGCTGTTGCCAAATTCATAGAAGTCATCCCAATGAAAACCACTGTAAAATGGCCACTCCGGCTGAACCGCACCATGCGTCGTCAAAAACTCCGCGTCCTTGTGATCCTTAGCCGCCTTCTGATTGTCACCAGATTCCATCATCAGGTTTGTCAAACCCGGCAGTTCGGATGTCCTATCCGAGTCTTTTTCATTAAGCTTTTTGTAGGCGTCGGAAATCTGCGCATTCGCCGGACTATTTCCCAATTGAGGCCAAGGAGTCGGCGCATTCGTTGACATCCAGTTTTTCCAAGAATCCCACGCCTTCCCATTTGGAGTACTCAAATCATCCGAGTACGAGGGGATTGAACCCGGAATAATCGCCTTCCTCAGATCATCCGCCGATTTCTCTTCAGCATCTCCAAAGGCCTTGATTGCCGACTGCATAGTCTCGCCCATGGCCTTGACAACCGCAATTTGCGAATTCACCCTATCACGTAGATCTACGCCTGCACTTCGGAACACATCGGCCCATTTTGCACCCGAGGGGAATTGCTTAGGTCCCGCGAAATCACGGGGATTGCAAATCGAACCTTTATCATCTCGATTGAGAGTGTCCTGCACCGAAAGCAGCGCCCACATCAGATCGGTACATGCATTGATACCGATCTTCGCCGAGTCGACCGTAAAAAAGAGCTCCGCCGAGTTCGCACCCAACCCGCGGACAAAACTCCATGATGGTGTATCTGTTGGAGCCACCGATGACCCTCCCCTATAGCAACAACGACGGTGGACCGCACATCACTCCCGCAGTCGCGCAGTCCATCCTGCCGCATCCGCGCTGGACCCGCTACCACTCCGGTTCCGCCTGCTCAGCGGGGCAATACCGCAGCGGCCTGGTTTGCAACTTCTTCTGCCGCTCTGCATAGTCCGTCGGTGTCGCCGCTTCCGGTTCCGGACATGACTACCTTGATATAGCCGTAGGACCTGCCCCACTCCACGTAGCACACCGCGTAATGAGGATCTCCGTTCTGCAGCACGAGAACTCTCCGACCGTCTACCTGCCCAGCGACCCGCACGGCAGATGAAGTAACGGTCACCCCCGACTGGTCGTCGCCACCCATGTTCGCCCTGGTCACATAGATCATCAAGTCACGGTACGGTCGCGTGAAATCATTGTGGGCCAGTGTTACGGCGCAATACCGCTTGTCCGGGCCAGAGCCAAGCTGGACTTGGTCTACGAACCCATACGCGTCTCGCTGACTCGGACTCAACACACATGGATCCGGCAGGGGGGTGGACGCGAATGTCGATGTCACACCTCCTGTGCCAGCATTTTGCTGAACAGTCTGCCGACCGAGCAGAACCCCTGCGACGACGAGAACGACGACAAGTACTGAACCAACCACCCATGGCCACCGCCTGGATCGAGGCGTAGCCGGGGCATTGCCTGTTGGGGCATCCGCAATCATGCTGTCCCACCTGGCTTCTCATCGCGCCACCAATGTTGCCCCCTGCGCCTGCACATTGCCCGTTCCTCGCCCCATCCGTCAGCACCTGTGCGTCGCAGCCTAACCCATGCGGTCGTGCGAGATTGGTCATGAATCTGGCAAGGAGGACGCCTCAGCATCAGATGACCCCACTGACGATTGGCTGTTAGCATCGCGAAGCACAGCGTCTCCAGTCGAGGGGTGGTTAGGAAATTGGGAGAGATACCTGAGATAGGTTGGCCGGCGCCCGACCAGAGACATGCACAGATGATGGTGCCCGGCAACTCGATTCCTTCGCCGCAGATCGGATTCGCCCCGGGCAACGATATTGGGCAGCAAGAGCTTCCCCTGCCTGATCACGGAAGGGAAGGCGGCATATTACGTTTCCCTTGGGGCGCACTGCTGATACTCAGTGGGATTTTGACGCTCGGAGCGACTTTCGCTGAGATCGCCAGCACCGAATTGGTGTATCCGTCGCGCCACTGGACTGCCTGGCAGATCCACTCGAATGGTGCGCCCAACAGCCGTACCTACGAACAGCTTGATGGCGTCGCGCTTGTGGTTTCCGGCGTACTCATCGTTGTTGCCGGCTTACTGGCGATATTGGTACGAGTTGGAGATAGACGATCGGCTCCGACGGTGGCTGCTGTTGCATCCGGACTGTCGGTCGGAGTGACAGCGACCACCATGTTCGCTGCCGAATCGTACGGCTCATCATCCGCCCATCCTCTTGCCCGCCACGCAGGCTATTGGTTACTCCTCGCAGCGGCGTTGGTTGCGGCCACCGCGATGGCCATAGGTATCACTGCAAAGGTCGGCCGACTAGGCACCGTCCGAGATCGGTACGCGGCCATCGTGTTCGCGGGAGTCTTGCTACTCGCATCAGCGATCGCCGCGATCGGCTCAGTTCCTGATCAGTGGCAGGATCCACCGGCAGCAGGTATGACTAAAAGACTCTCGCTATCAGCGTGGCATCTCGATTACTCTTCGGCCACCAGCGGTAGAACGGACCCGGTAGAACTGGGAGTACCGCTCCTGCTAGCAGCATTCCTCGGAATCCTGTGCGCCGGTCTGCTCCTCACACCGATTGCGCTGCGCACCGGGTTCGTTCGTACAGCGAGCGCTTCCGCAGCTGGTCTTATTTTCGGCGTCACCCTGACCGTTGTCCTCGATACGACTTCACACGAGTTCCTGAACGGCGGAGACGTCGGAAGCCTGCGTTCAGGCGCTTGGATGCTCATGGTTGCGGCAGCACTATCGGCGATTGCGATCGGACTTGTCCTCTGGTTGCCTTCTCGACCGCGACCGGAAGCCACGTAGGCGGGATCAGACCTCCATTCGTGACGACGGAGGTCCACCCAACGTTCGCGCAGCGATAAGGGTCACTCGATTGCTTACTTGTGCTGCGCTCCAGAGTCTTCGGCCGCCAGCCGCTTGATGAGATCGTCTACGGCGCTCGTCGAATCGGCATCGTTCGGTATCCACGGGACGCTGTACCCCACCTGGGTTCCAGTATGAAGGCTCTGCGCCAGTTGAGATTTGCAGATCGAGAAGCAGGGTTGGCGTTCGCTGTAGAGACCGGTGATCTGGTCGGGCTTGAAGCCCTTCGCCGCGAGCTTGGTGACGAGGTCATCTTCAGATTTGCCGGTGGCATTGTCGGGTTGGGTGTCGCCGGAACCGACTACCTGGTCGCCGGTAGTCGGGTCGTTCCAGCCGGGCACGACGGCGACCATGATGTTGTTACTTGGAGCGACTCCGCCAGTCGTGCGCGCGCGATTGGCCACTTGGCTGAGCTTGTCACTGCCGTAGGGGATTTGGCTGTAACTGCAGGTCTGGCTGCAGTTGGCGCGGTTGCGGGAGTTGTCACCCTCGGTACGTACAACCATCACAATCCGGTCGATCTCGGCCTGGATCATTGCCGTCGCTTGGACGGTGATCTGGGCGGCGAGGTGGATCTTGTAGTTCAAGGTTACGTCGTGGCCCTCGGCGTTAGCTTTGGCTTGGGCCTCGGCATCCTTGCCGGCTTTGATAGCGGCGATGATCGGCGCCACGCTACCGTCTATGCAGCTCATTACCGAGCTGCCGCTGATGGGCAAGGCTTGGGTGGTGACGCAGCCGGCACTGGGCTTGTCGTCGATGGTGACGGAGGCCCTCATAACCGCGGAGACGTTGCCGGACAGCTTGGCGCTACGGGTCGAAGACGTCGACGTCGTGACATTCGAGGTGACCGTGCAGCTGGTGTCCGAGCAGTTGATGTCACCGGACTGGTCGAAGTTGAAATTGATACCGACATCCAGCGAATTGTTCAGTGTTTGAGTCTGATTGATGATGTCGTTGAACGCCTGGTCGCGGTCCGTCGGCGTCATGAGGACGAACGCGATCGGACCCGACAGCTGATCGTTCTGAGAACCGCCGCCGAGGCCGCCACCTGGATCGAATGTTGGACTGGTGCTTGTCGCACTGTCGGCGTCCGGCGAGGGAGTCAGACTCAGTAACCGATACGGTGCGGTCGCCGAAACCGCCAGCGTGCCCATCGGTGTCGGGACCACGAATGCCTGGTCGGAGCCGACCTGCACGGGTGCGTCACCGACACGCGGGAAGTTGGTGGTGTTGTCGAGTGCTTGCAACAGCCGCTTGGCAAGTTCACGAGGAGACAGCGCTCCGGTCGGAATCTCCGCATCGAGATCGTCGGAGCCGGTGAGCCATTTGCCGTCCACGTCCGAGAGCGAAAGTCCGCGAGGTAGATTCGCTGCAGCTTTACTCTTGGGCAGTTTGACGTACGACTTCCCACCGACCACGAGAATGTCGGTCGAATCTCCTCCCGACGTGGCCTTACCAAGCACCTCCCCACCACTGGTGGTGCGCATGTCCCAGGTGGTGCCGTTGGCATCCGATCCGGTGTAGTGCGCGGCGGACTGCATCATCAGATCGACGACCGCCGTGTAGAACGGGGAGGTATTCCGTGCGGCCACTGGATGTCCGGATATTGAGGTGCACCCGGCCGTGACGACGACCGCGCAGAGCGTAGCCGCCAGCATAGCAATTCGACTGGTCGAGTAGCGTTTCAGCCGATACATCAGTCCCCCGCTTCGATCATGCACTGCCGGTTCGCACCCTAACCCACAGCGAAGAGCCCCCGCGACTCCGCAACACGACGTTCAGAACACATGGACCGCACCTGGCGTGCACCGCCGTCTTCGGAGATCCGATAGATTCGGGCGCGCTGGGAGCGCGTTGGGTGTGGATACCGAGGACAGTGTGAGTCAGGACAATTCGACTGCCGGATCGCCGGACGTGGGCTTCCGGATGGTGGAGCCGACGGTGGCGGCTGGGCCAGCCGGAGCCCGCGCGGGTGCGACGACCGTGCCGGACAGTTCCGCCAGACTGGAACAGCTGGTGGAGCAACTTGCCGCGGAGCTGTTTTCATTGTTGCCGGACGGGTGGGATCGGCTTGATGCAGCCGTGGCCATGACTGTCAGCGACGAGGCAGCGCAGGTCATTGTGTCGGATGCGGAGCATGCGGTGCCGGTGCCGGTGCCGCTGTCGGCGCGGGCTATCGAGATGCTGCGGGAGTTACGACACGAATCGGCGGCGACAGCGAACGGGCCGTGGTGGCGGGTTGTGGCCTCGGTCGACAAGAGCGGCTCGGCGGAGGTTGAATACGACTATGGGGTAATCCCTTTTCCGGATCAGCAACTGTTTCCACCGCAGGCGTATCTGGCTGATCTGCAGACATATCCGCGCCGGCGTCTGCCAATGTGGCTGGCCGCGTATATCGGCCATATGGACCGGCAGATCCGTACACCGAGCCATGCGGCGAATTCACGCGCGGGCGATGGCGCATTCACGCCACGGGTCGAAAAAGGGCTTCCCGCTCTGCCTTTGATGTGGGCGCGATGGGCGACCATCGCGGCGGCGTTTGTGGCGGCCGACTCTCAGTTGGGTCCACGGATCACATCTGCGCTCGGCTGGTTCGAGGGAACCTCACGCAGCGGGTCCACGCTGCATCTGCTGCCGCATGGTCGCGCGGTGCTGTCGGGTGGGTTGTGGAACGATTCGCGGTTGGACGCCACCTACAACGATGGGGTCGCTATGCCGCTGTTGTATCGGGGTGCGCCGGATTGGGTCGCTGGTCCCGTACTGAATCCCCGTGCCACAAGCGGATTGCTGTCATTTTGCTACTGGTGGGATGGTGTGGCGTGGTACTGCGGTGAGTCGCCGGCCGCCGCGGATCTGGGTCCCGCACTGCCCGGTGTGTGGACCAGCGCCAGCGCTGTTGAGGCGATCATCGAAACGAATGCGCGAGTCCCTGCGGACGCAGCTGCGAGACTGGTCACGGCGGCTGAGGCGGGCACCGTGACCCGCCAATTCGCTGCTCCGATCCTCGGGGGGACAGCTAGTGCTCATAGTGCGTTCTACCAACTCCTCCTGGCCGGGGTGGTGACACCCCAATAGGCACAACGCCATTCGAGATGATTGGCGTCGCCATCGTCACCGCCGGGCGTATATGATCGTCGGGAATTTGCTCCAGACATTGCTACCGGGGGGTTGACCATGACAGACAAGGTGCGGGTCGAGGTCGCTGGGCTCCGCTCGACGGCAACCGAGCTCGATGGCGTGGCATCGGCGCTGGACACCGTCAAGGCAGCGCTCGACGCTGCGATGACGGCGGGCAAGGGCTGCTGGGGCAACGACGAGTATGGAAACCAGTTCGCCAACGGCGACAACGGCGACAACGGTTACCTCAAGCGGGGATCCGATTCACTGGACACGGTGGGCTCGATAGTGAGTCGGCTGCACGTGTACTCCGGCGGAACGCACGACATGGCCAACAAGCTCGAAAAGACTGATCAGGTCAACCAAGACGGTTTCCAGACGTAGCCGGAACACGAGCCCACACGCCGAACATCGGCGTCCTATTGGGCTGGGGAGGAGCAGATCATGGCGAACGAGGCCGCAAAAGGGCAACTAGCCGAACTGATGGAATTGGTGCAGGGTGGCATCGCTTCCATGGCTCGTGCACAGGAGGAGCGTGCCCGCCTCACCGCGACTGCCCGCTCGGCGGACCGTCGGGTCACCATCACGGTTAACGCCGACTGCATCGTGATCAAGACCGAGTTCTCCGACGACATAGACGATCTCGAGTACTCGGAGATCGCTGCCGCTGTCACCGCGGTCACTCAGGATGCCGCGGCCAAGGTGCAGGAGAAGGCTCAGCAGATCCTGGCAGCAGCGCAGCAAGAGCAGTCGCGTGTCCCATCGCTATCCGAATTCTTCCCCGCTATGCCGGATATCAAGACCATGATGCCGTCCTCACCGACCGTGTCGACTGCGCCGCCTGGTTCTCCTGAGCGCAGCACGCCGGAGCCTGAAGAGGCCGTGCGCTTCAGCAATGTCGAGGAGTGGGACCACGACGGGGCTGGCCGGTCCTCGATTTCAGCTCCGGAGTGGTGAGCTAGCGGCGCACAGGACCACACGTGGGGTGGAGTACCGCCGGTGGGGACTTCCTCCCCGGATGGCTGATGAAGTGGCTCAACTTCGGAGCTGCATACCCGAAGGGCGACGAGGACCAACTCTTCGCGCTCGGTGACGCGTTGAAGCATGCGGCCGCGGAGCTCGAGAAGCTCGAGCCGTCGGTCAAGAGCACCACCGACAAGGTCCCGCAGTATTACGAGGGCGACGGTGCGACGGCTGCGGCCGCCGAGTTCGCAAAACTCTTCGACACCAACGATGTTCACTCGATCCCGAAGCTGGTCGAGACACTGAACAACCTCGGCCACGATGCGCGATCCACCGCAACGGACATCGAGTTCGCAAAGATCCAGTCGGAGATCTTCGCGCTCATGACGCTGTATTCCGTCTACGCGCTCATCGTTTCCCAATACGGTTCCCTTGCGGTCCCCGCTCTACTCGCGGCAGCCCGGAAAGGGCTCGCCGAATTCGCAGCGGAGATGGCGCAGCGCATCGGCGACCGTATGGCGATGGCGGCCCTGAAGGACGCAGCAGAACCGCTGGCCCGGGAACTCGCACCGATCGCGGAAGATGCCGCCGAACAGGCCGCTAAGAAAGCCGCCCAGCAAGCCGCCAAAGACGCTGCCGAGCAAGCCACTAAGGACGCCGCAGACCAAGCTGCCAAAGACGCTGCCGAACAAGCCGCCAAGAAGGCCACCGAGGACGCAGCGGAGCAAGCAAGCAAGAAAGCCGCTGAAGACGCTGCCGAGAAGACCACCGAGCAGGCTGCCAAGAAAGCCGCCGAGGATGCCACCAAGAAGGCTCCTACATGGCGTGGGCGGCTGGTCCAAAAGTGGTCTCCGGAGACCTACGAGAAGTGGGAGGCGCTGAATCAGACCATCGCCAAGAGCGGAGCACGGGTCCGCTACCCGGTCGCGGCGCTGAAGGGCTTCACGCACGGAACGATCATGGGCACGGGCCTGGATGCCGCCACCCAGATCGGCCAAATCATGGAGGGGCATCGCGACGACGGCTTCAATCTGAAGCAGACCTTCCAGACCGGTATCCAGTGGGGCGCGGGCGGTGTGACCGGTGGGATGGCCGGCGAGGGCTTGGGTCGCAAGCTGATGAATCCCCAGTTGGCCCCGTCCGAGCAGCTGCTGTCGAAGAGGATGGGTGGACTCGTAGTCGGCACCGGGGGTGGACTTGCCGGCGCGGCCGGCATGTATGTCGCGGGGATCGGCACCTCGGCGTCCGACCACCACTGGGATTTCACGAAGGTCGACTACGTCCCCAGCGGGCAGCTGATCGCCGGCGGTCTGGCCATGGGTGCCATGGGCGGCGGCGCACACGGGTTGAAGGCGCACGCCGAGGAGATGCAGAAGCTCGAGGCGCTCAATTCCGGTGGGGGGCAGTCGGGTGCGGGCTCACCCGCCACCGCCAAGGTCGTGAGCCCGCAATCGTTTGACGCGGGCCATCAGAAGACGCCCGCCGAGCAGATCAACCAGAAACCGGCAGGCGATACCGGCCAGCAGAACAACGGAGGACATTCGAATCCGCCTGCGAATGGCCGAGCCTCGGCCAACGGTGCTGCGAATGGAGCAGAGCAGCGGGCTAATCCGTCGAACGCGGACGGCCACCGAGGTGGTGGTGACGCGAACCGTGCCAATGCCGAAGGGGCGAAACCCGCCGGAGACGGCGCGAACCGGTCCAATGCCGAGGGTGCGAAACCCGCTGGCGATGGCGCGAAGCCCGCGGAAAGCGGGGCGCGGCCGCTCGGTGCGCAGGAGGCGAATGCGCTGAAGGACGGCGCGGGCGTCAGGCCGGCGGAGGACGCCTCGGCTCGTGGGTCGGGCACGCCGCCCGGCGATCAGAAGGCGAGTTTCCCTGCGGGGGCGAAAGATACGCCCGCGCAGGTCCCGGCCGGGCGGACACCCGAGGTCAAGCCTGTTGTCCCGCCGGCCGAAGTGCGGCCGGTCGTCGCCGAGACCGCCACTCCGCCAGCGCAGCAGCACGTCACCGAGGTGCGAGAGGGCATCAAGCCCGCCACCGACGTCGCCTCCCCGAACTCGGACGCAACACCTGCGGGCCAGCGCACGCCGGCACAAGCCGACGCACCGTCCACACCCGACGCCGCACCGGCGCGCCCCGACCAGAAGACCGATGGCGGCGCGCCCGCCCGGCAACCATCCCCGGACCAGGCATCACGTACGGACACCCTCACCGATCGCACCCGATCGGGCGATCCGAACGCCCGCAAGGACCCGGCTGCCCGTGCGCCGGAAGAGATTTCGAAAGACAGCGAAGCGGACAAGGACCGGAACGCCGCCGACCCCGCCTCGGACCAGTTCGTAGGCCCGATGCTCTACACCGAGCCGGTGGCCGAAACTCCTCGGTCCGCCCCCGCCCGCACTGGCGAAGCGGGCCCACGCCAAGCTCTGGGCCCGATTGGCGATTTCCGCGGGGAGGCCCGACCGGAGGGACAACCCAACCTCACCCACGACGCACTGCTGCACGAGATCGGCGACAAACTCGACGGCATCCTCCCCACCCACCCGGACACCGCAACTCCCTCTGTCCGTTGGGATCCGGAGAGCGGACAGTTCGTTCTTCGCGACGACCTGACCGGCCGTGAGCTCAAGGTCGAGGTCGGAGTCGGCCCGGTGAGCCATCCCGATGTGGTGGCGGAATTCAAGCCCAACGAACGCACCCCCGAAGAGCGCACCCCGGACGAACCCGACTATCACATCACCGTCTCCGATCGCGCCCGCACCGAGGATGTCGCCCGTGCGATCTCCCACGAACTGACCGAGATCCTGTCGGATGAACACGCTCCGCACCCACACGACTCCGAGCAACAAGCACAGCACTCACTGCCGGAACCCACGCCGCTCACTCCACACGAAATCGAGTCGGAGTTGGGCATTCCCGAGGAGAACCAGCAGAAGATCCAGGCGTACGCCGATGAGAACAGCCTGATCATCGAGGTTCGATCGACCAATCCCGATGCCGTCCAGCACTTGAAGGACGGGGCAATGCCGAAGCCGATGTCGATCAAGGACAAGACGATCAATGACCTCGACGTCGAGCTCGGCGCGCCTGCCGAATCCAAAGGTCTGGTCGGTCGATTCAGCCCGGACCAGCTGAGCCTCCCGGAGCGCGGCACGGTTTCCGACGAGCATTACGCCAAACTGGAGGACCGGCTCGCCAAGCGGATCAAGGACTTCGAGAAGTACCAGGACCATATGGAGGAGCTGATCGATCAGGGTCTGTTCCAGGTCCGCGACGACGGTGTCATCGAAGGATGGTTCGGGGACAGGTGGAGGGAGGTCACGGGAGACCATGATCTCTTCGACATCCGGCACGCGGACGGCACCCGCCTCACGCCGGAAGAAGAATTGTTCCACCGCCAGGCGCTCGTCGAACGCGACGCCGGAATCCAGCACGGCCCGCACGTCTATTGGGAACCGCCGAACGAGTATCAGCGTGTCCGCAATTTCGAGAGCATCGTCCGAGAGCATCAGTACGACCCGACTCCGGCAGGCAGCGACAACACACCGCTGGTGCGGTTCCGGCCCGACGAGCAACCCGAACTCGCCTGGGCTGCCATGGATTTGGATACCATTGATCGCGAGCTGACCCCGTGGCACATCGAGTCCGAGTTGACCGCGGTTCACGAACAGCGGCTGCAGGCCGTGGAAGAACAGTCCCGCGCTCATTTCGCAGACAAGCCCGACGCGACGCCGGCCGAGAGAGCCCGGTTCGAGAACGACCTACGCCAGCGCATCGATTCCGATATCTCCGAAATTCGGGACAGAGTCGCCGAACTGGCCGAGGATCCCGATTTCGAGCATGCCGAGTATCGCGGCTGGCTGGACGATACTTTCCGCACTCCGATCGACGTCGAGATCGACGGGCACCGACAACCGATGATGTTCATCGACCGCGGAAAAGAAATCGACCCCGTCCTTGCGCGTATCGACGCTCCCGCACACCAATTGGCCGAGCTCCGCCAGGAGTTACGCAACGAGCTGAACCCACACGACCGGCAGCCGGAACGGGAATACCACCCTTCGAGCGCACCTGTTGTGCATTCCGCCGAGGAAGCGGTGAAGCTGGGCAAGAACCTGCGCGAGGATGCCACCCGCGCCACGAATCCCCTTGGGGACAACGGCCATTCCGCAGATCCGCAGCATTACAGCCCGGAATCGCCGGACCCCGTCGACAGTCCGACCGGTGAAGTGCAGCCCACGTCCGTGGATTGGCATGCGCACCTGAATGACAAGTGGTCGGCGATGAGTCCCGAGCAGATCGTCGACGAGCTGAAACGCACCCACGGCGTCGAGGCGATCGGCTTCGACATCCCCGGCCTGCATCCGGAGGCCGTGCGTGAACTCGCTCGCGCCGTCGACGAAATGTTGACCCGCTACCCGGACGCGAAACTTCCTCATGTCTCGATCGAGCCGATGGAAGAGGGCGTGCTCGGCCAAACTTTTCCTCACTCCGTCAACGGCCGGGTGTACAACGACTGGGTCGTGATCAACGAAGTCCATCTCCGCGAGCCCGAGGAGATGGCCCGCCTCATCGCGGGAGTCCAAGCCGAAGGCTTCCTGGTACCGAACGACAGCGGACGCCCGATCCACGCCACCTTCGTGCACGAGTTCGGGCATGTCCTGGACAACGAAGGCCAGAATCATGCGTCGGCAACCGCTGAAGCCGCGTTGGAGAACTATTTCGAGTCAACCCGGCCGGGGCAGGGCAGGGATGCGTTCGAAAGCTGGCTCAATCAACTCAGCGGCTACAGCTTCAGGAATGACGGCCGACTGAGGCCTCTCGAAGCGGTGGCCGAGGCGTTCGCGGACGTGGAAGCCAATGGCGCGGCTGCCACCGAACCGGCAAAGGTGCTCTACCAGCACTTGCTGGACAACGCCGCCGCACACAGCACGGAACCGACCGGATTCCGGGCCCCCGGCGATGCGACCACCCGGCCCGCCGGGCCCGAACAGCACCTGTCCGTGCCGACCTCGGAACCAGTTCCCGCCGAGGCGAATCACGGTTCGGACAATCACTCGCGACTGTTCGCGCAGGCATCCGCGTCGCCATCAGGTGCGCATGTCGAGACGCATTCCGGCGAGCCCCTTCTCACTGAAACCCCTTCGGCACCTGATCATTCCGCCGCTGTCGACTGGGCACCCGACACCGCGGACACCTGGTCCAATCTGACTGCCGAGGACATTGCGAGCAGGCTCAAGGACCTCTATGGGATCGATGCAGATTTCGGTGCGACGGAACTGCACCCGGAGGTCGTGCGCGAATTCGCCCGTGCCATAGCGGATATGAAGTCGCGGTATCCGGACGTGAACATCCCCAGGATCGTCATCGAGAAACTCCCCGAGGAGTACTTGGCGGCCACTGATGTGGGCGGCCCCACGAGTGGACCGGTGAGCACCCAACAGGTGATTCTGAACGAGACCCACGTCCTCTCGCCCGACAAGATGGCCGGCGAAGTGGCGCAAGACACGGCGGCCGGTCACTTCGTGGCAGGTTCGGACAACCGCCCGATCCACGCGACCATCATCCACGAATACGGCCACGCCATCGTCGCCGAAGGGCAGCAGCACGCCGCCGCAACCGCCGAAAAGGTGCTGGAAACCTACTTCGCCAACAGCCGCGGCGGGATGGACAAGGCGGCATTCGACCAATGGCTCGACCAGCTGAGCGGCTACAGCTTCAGCGAGAACCGGCTGAATGGCGACGAGGCGCTGGCGGAGGCGTTCGCGGATGTGGAACTCAATGGTGAGGCGGCCACCGAACCGGCCAAGGTGCTGTACTGGCATCTGCTGGACAGTGCCAATGCACACAGCGTCGCCTCTACAGGATTCACACGAATACCTCACGACACCATCGCCAGAGTTCACGAACCGCATCGCCCCGACCAGCCGATCACGAAACCCGAAGAACCTGCCCAACAGCAGCCCTTATCGCCCGAGCAGTTGGGCAGCGCCTTCAATGATCTACGGGGGCAAACCAAGGACGTCGTCGCAGCGTTCAACAACCCAGCGCGTGCCGCCGAACTACCCACGCTCCGTGCGGAACTCGCGGAGCAATACGACCGTCTGGGCCTACGGTCGCCCGAATCCGAGGCGGACGCGTGGCAGCGCCTTCACGAACACGATTCGAAGCTGGCCGAATACCTCAAGGAATACGGACCCGCCCTACTGCCGCCGGAGTCGCACACCCCGATCGATCCGGATCGGCCCCCAACGCTGACGCCGCATTTGCAGGGACGTTTCGACGAAGTTCAGCAGCACATCAATGATCTGATGCGGGCCTACCACAATCCTCACCGTGCACCCGAATTACCTGGTCTACGTGTGAAATTCGGTGACCTCGTCGACAAGCTGGGCCTTCGTGACCCTGTAGCAGGGCCAACTGCATGGAACTTGTTCCGGCAGCACAATGAAATGGTCGCGAAGTATGTCGAGACCGGCCACAAGGATCTGCTCCCTACCGCCGACGATCGCTCCCATGCGCACCTGGAGCCGCCCGCGAAGCCATCCGGCCAGCAGCAACCGGAGTCGCACGTCGAGCCGCCCAAAAGCGAGCAGCTACCCAAACGCGCCGCTACCCACGAGAAGCCCACGGATAACGTCGATCACGAGGCACATCCAAACGATCCTGGCAGCGCACCGAGTGCCGACCCGCACATTCCCGAAGAACCTCCGGTCCGTCATGGCACCGACCGCACCGCGCTCGGCAATTCGCCCGAAGGCCAGCGTGCCTTCGACAATGTCCGCAACGAGGGCGAGCACGATGTCATCGTTCACGGCGACCGCTTCGGAAAGCCCACCGCCGACGGGGGTTTCGAACTCGACCCCCACCAGGTCGCCGAAGCCATCCGCAACAACCCCAACTACGTCGACGGCACCCCCATCCGCCTCCTGTCCTGCCACAGCGGCAACGACATCGGCTGGGCCCAGCACATCGCCAACGAGTTGTGTGTTCCCGTCCGCGCCCCCTCCGACCTGGTCGGCGTCCGCGCCGTCCCCGATTCCCCCGCAGCCATCCACGACACGGCGGAATGGCGCACCTTCCATCCCGCCGAGGCGGACGGCACCACACCGGAGCCCACTGTCCACAAGCCGGGCCGGACCGACAAGAACCTTCCGACGGACAACGGACAGTTGCGGGCAGACTGGGACATCCTCGGCGACGAACAGAGTTCCCACCTGGACCAGGAGTCCGGCGTCGACAAAACAGACGAGCACGGTGCCGATCCGCCCGCGCTCTCACCCGAAGCGCAGGAGCTCGACGCGCGGCTGGCGGTCGCCGAGCACATCGAGATCCAGCCCGGGGAAGTCAATGTCGCGCATCTGGCCGAACTACAACAGCATTCGGGTGTCGAGTACGCGATCGTCCAGGGCCCGGACGGGGAGCTACGGCTCTTCCGCGGAACCGAGACGACCAGCACGATTCCCGAAAGTCTGCGCGATGGTTACGAATTCATCGTGCACGCACATGCCGAGGCGGGTGTGCCGTCCGAGGAGAGCATGCACCTCGATGTGCTGTACAAGACCACCTCGCATGTCGAAGCCGTCGTCAGCAGCGATGGCCATGTCAGACTCTTCGATGACAACGGTGTGCTGTCCTCCGAAGAATTTCCTGAAGGCGGCCCTGTCGATCGGCAAGGATTCGTGGTCCCCGTCGAGGGCTTCGAAGTTCCGGCAGAGGGCAATGAGCAACCCACACGGTGGGAGTCGAAGCGAGGACGGGGCGAGCACCGCATACCGGAGTCGGAATGGAGTACACAGACTCCCGCGGGCAGGTATCACGCGGACGTCAATGCCGTCCGCCACGACGCCCATCCGAATAACCGCACACAGCTGGAGCCAGCTGACCCTCGATCTCATACCGATCGGGACCCCGCCACGAGGCAGAGCCGAGACCTGCAAGCGACCGCCCAGAGCGGCAAGGCTCAAGAAGTCGACCGATCGCACGTGGAACCAGCCGCGGATTCGACCGCTGCACCTACCGTGTCGGAAACCAACCAGGTTGCCCGAGAGATCGGGCCGGGAGACCACGGCGTCGCTCCGCCGCGCGCGGAGCCATCGCAGGTAAAACCGGCAGAGCTGTATCGAAATCCGACCGATAAGGAAAGGCCACCGCCGGCGCAGCCGGAGACATATACCAAATTGCCCCCCAATGCGGGCAATTTGATTCTCGGCAAGGACAAGCTACTACATCTCCCGACGGACCGAGAGGAAACTTATCGCACCCTCGACGGCCCGCATGCGGATGGTCGACTGCACCATAAGACCGACCCGGCAGGCACCTTCCGGGCCAAGGATTTCAGTCTTCACGGTCCGACACCCAAAGGTTTTGGCTGGATCGAAGACCATCTATCGAATCGCGATGAGCCCGTACTATACGAGACCACACCCATTGGAAAACCCGAACCTTACGAGGTGACAGATTCGGAGGCCCAGAAGCAACTCCAGGCGAATGCCGAACTTCGCAGCCGCCAGCAGGATAAGCGGGATCCGGCCGCAAATATAGTCCGCGGACATATGAAAGAATTCGATATCGAACACATAAACGACCTCTCCGGCAAGAAAGCAGAAAAAAAGTTCACGGAACTCGAGGCAAAGGCCGAACGCATGCCCGAGGGCCCCGATAAGGACGCAAAGCTTGCACGTCTAAAGGAACTGAAGACAAACGCCGCCATATACCACAGCCTCGGCCCGGAGATGGTCGAAACATCCAAGAAAATGGGTGATACTGCGGGAACAGCGCGCGCCAACGATCGGAATCTTCACCCCAACGGTGTCGTCCTGGAATCCCCCGGACGGTTCGTCGACGGCAGGGACACCTTCGACATACCGGTATTCGACCCGGCCGCGGGCGGCAAACCACCGACGCTCACGGCGATCGAGTGCAAGGGCGTCGGGTCCGAACTGGGCCACGCGGATACCGATGTGGGTCGCGCACGACAATGCACACCGGAATACACCAAGCGGACATTGGAGGTCGAGAAGAACTTCAGGCTCCTAATGGAAGACACCCCAGAGAGTTTGAAGGCTCGCGGGATCGTAATGACACCTGAAATCGAGAAAGTACTCAAAGCCCGAGACGAAATGCTGCAGGCATTCCAAGACGGCACGCTCGTATACAAGGTCGAGAAGGTTCATGCCGATCTCGCGAAAGACAGGGACGGTAACACAACCTACTCTGTTTCCGTCACAACATACAGCCTGGAACGCGACGGAATCGCCATGGAGATCGATAACATCGCCGGTATCACACGGGTTCGGACGCCCGTGCTGGAACTGGCCAAACAAAGAGAATTGGAGATCGTCCAAGCGATCGAAAGGGAGCGCACCGAGATACTCGAACGCCTGACTCCCGCGCAACGGGAAATTGTCGAATCGGCACTCGGTACCGCACGCGAGGGCCGGAGTATCACCGCGGCACAACAATTCATGCTCACTCAGGACGCCTTGGGCAACGTTGTGCGAGCCATGGAAGAGCACAGCGACCTGGCCCAGGTGAGCAAGAGCCTCACCGACGCGCGGAATGCCCTGGATCGCGTACAGCAACTCGAACTCGACAGCCGAATGGCGACGGTGGCCGATCTCGGTTCCGGCCCGGAGGGGGGTGCGACCAAGGAATTGCTCGTGTTGGACCTGGAGCAGCGGAACAGCGTGCTCAGCGCACAGGTTCAGGTACTCGAACGCGAACTCGTCGACCGGAGCGTCGCCGAGACAATCAACGCGCGAGAAGTCTCGCCCAAGGATCGCGCCAAATTCATTCAGCACCATCTCAATCTGGCCCGGGACATCGAGACCGCCAGGGTTGAAGGGCGTCCGACTCCCGAGTTGAGTGGTGTGCGGGATGCCTTCGAGCGCGTGCAGAAGGTTGGCGAGTACGAACGAGCAAGTGACGTACGGGCACTCGAGGCGATGGAGTTGAGTGACAATCACCGCCAGCTGGCCCAGGAGGCGCTCGACCGGGAACATGCACACACCCTCGACAAGACAGAGGAGTCATTACGTCGGGAAGTCGTGCGCCAGAGCGTGGAGCGCACCGAGGCGGCACGTGCCGTGGAAGTCGAGGCACGCTCCAGAGCGCAGGAAAAGGCTCTGGAAGTCGCGCGCGAGATTGAGCTCTCCTACGAGCAAGGCAAGCAGCCGAACCTGGCACGCGTTGAGGAAGCGCACGAAGGGCTACAGCGGGCAGTGGAGGCCGAACGCGCGTGCGAGGTAAAAGAACTGGAGCGGCTGGAGCTCGGCCAACACCTGGCGCAGGAGGTGACCAGGGAATTCGAGGACAACCGCCGCGGCCAGATCACGCCGGCGCTCGACCCACTCACCCGGGAGATGCAGCGGCAAGAGCACAATCGACTATTCGGCCCCGAGACAGGTCTGCATATCCCGGTCCGATCTGCGCGGGATTTCGATGCGCGGACGTACCAGCTCTGCCGAGAGCAGAATCCGATCCGATCCGCCCCGGAGAAACAGGCGCTGGTCTTCGAGCAGCATGGACGCGAGGTCGAGGTGTCGGTGAAGTCGGAGGCCTGGCGGCTCGCACAGGCGGCCAGGGACTTGGAACGTGGAGTGTCGTTGGAAGCCGTGCAGGCCAGTTACGCGCTGAGCCTCGGTCAGGCTCAGACAGCTCGTGCCGCTGCTTTGGCGCGGGAGACGGAGGTCGCCCAGCGGACGATGACTCGGCAGATAGAAGAACGCGCGCGCGGCCTCGCACGTGAGCTGTGATGTCACCGATCGCATTCGACGAAGAACACTGAGGCTAGGGTGATCACATGACGGAATGGCGTGCGCTGGCTGGGCCCGACGTAGCCGAGCTGGCCCTCAGGCTGCGGTCCCTCGACTGGTCTTGGCAGCTCGCGGATGTGCCCGCACTGGCTGTGGATTTCGGCTGGACCATCGGAACGACCTATCAGTATTCGGTTTCGGTGGGCACCGAGCTCGGACCTCGCACCGGCAGTGTGTCAGGCCGATCCGAAACAGCCGACGACATCAGCATCCGGGTCACGGATTACGCCGACGACGACTCGAATGGCCGCGGACATGTTCGCGACGCGTTTGCCAATATGACCTCCGCGATCATCAGCGCCCTCGGCCCACCCACCCTGAGGATCCCCGGGGAGGACGCCGAAATCCGTTGGGCCGGAACGGAAACCACACTGCGACTCCGCGATCTCGCCAGCTGTGTTTCGCTTTATCTCTTCACCAATTCGGCTCTCGACCTCGAGGATCGGGTTTCCGCACTTGACGAGCAGGGTTTGCTGTGACCAGCTGGGATCGCTTCGAGGCCGGACTCGCCGAGCAGTTGGCCGAGCTCCCCGCGGGCGCGCTCGTTGTCATCGAGACACGGGTGGACACTGAACTCGGGTTGGCCCAATTCGCACAGTACGAGGACAAGTTGGTGGCCGAATTGGGCGCGGCTGGGGACCTCGACGAAGGCGCCGAGCCGAATATGCCGGGAGCCCTGCTCGCCTCGGCCGCCGGCTGGCATCGCCCGGACCAGACCGATCACTACAACTGGTGGGTCGAATTGCCCTGGCCGATAACCACCGATATCTACCGGGCGCTGGCAGCCATGGCAGTGACCGGGCTGCGGGATGTCTTTCACGTCTCCAGCCCGACGCGCCTGGTGTATCGGGCCTGGAACTCGAGCCTCGGAAACCGTGACCTCGACCTGCCGCGGCTGGGAATCGACAGACAATGAGCCCTCTCCCGCACCAAGCTGATTCGCCGACAAGCACACCGGGCCGGCAACCGCTGAAACGCCGCCTCGAATTGGATCTGCGCGGGGACCTGACCCCCGATCGCCTTGATCGACTCCGACGCAATCTCGGGCTCGTCGCCGTCAATTCTTCCGGCGAGCCCGCGAATACTGTTCTGGGAGAACGCGCCGAACTCCAGCCGAACAGCGGTATCACGCGGATGGTGATGACGTTCTCGCGTGTGGATGCGCAGCAGTGGTCGCTGACGATAGACGCCGTGCTCGACACCGATCTCGATCCCTGGCAATGCCTGACCGAAATCGCCTGCCGCGTAGCGGGACTGAGTGTCGTCGCGAACCTCACGGCGTTCGACTCGCCGCACGCCTGCCAGTTCTGCGGGCGGTACGTTCTCGAGGTCGAAGGCTGGGCGGAATCTCTGCGGCCCGGGCACAAGGTGCTGGCCCCTTGGAGCGACGACCCGATGTTCTTCCACGGCTGCTACCACTGGTCCTGTGTCCGCGCCTCCGAGTTCGGGCCGAAGTTCCGGACCGAGTTGTTGAACTGGATCTGCGGAACAGAGCACCTCGTTACGGCCCGAGGTGAAGACGGGCTGCCACATGACACGATGCGGACGGGGCTCGGTTATACACGGCATCTCGCGACTGTCCCGAGCGGCGACATCTACGAAAGCCTGCGATTCGATCGCTGGGTCTTCGCCGAGACAGCCGGACCGATCCATTTCCTGGACTTCGACCAGGCGCTCGCCCTGTCGCAGGGAAAACCACTGCGCGGCAACAGCGGTGGACGTCCTGCCTTTCTGCCGGAGCGCCCCGGGGATGTCATCGCCGGATGGGGTCTGGACGAGTTGCTCAATTTCCTCCGGATCCGCGACCTGTACCAGGACTTGATCGACGGCAACGCGCCGGAATACAGCTTCTGGAGGGGAGCACCCAAGAGATCGGGCTATGTCCTCACCTACTCGTTGTCAGCCATACGCCCGATTCCAGGGGACGTATCGGAATTCTTCCGGCACTACTTGCCGCGCTACGCCCTCGAGCATTCCTTGCCGAACTGAGGATGGTCCGGCGCAGAGGCAAGAAGGCCGACCGACCGGTACCCTGACGACATCCAGCGTCAGACCGAATCGGGGGTTACAGAGTGGCAGAGACGCCGTCGGCGGGTGGACTGAAGCCCGTCGGGATCTATCGCGAGATGTACCGAAAGGTGCGGGAGGAGTTGCCGGCGCTGCGCGACTCCTATACAAGTTGGCCGATCGAGGACCGAAAACTGGTAGCGGAGTACATGAAAGCCGGGACGCCGGTGTTCGATGTGGCCGGGGATGTCACTGATCTGCTCGACACCACCCGGACCATCCGCAGCGGGCCCTCGCTGGTTTCGGACGGCGAGTGGATCTGGCGAATGGATTCGATTCACTATCTGGAGACCTACGCGCTGGCGATTCCAGCCGCGTTTCTGGAGCACGTGCGGGGCCGAAACTATCGGCCCCACGGGGGTATCGACGTGGCCGACGCCAAGTTCGACACCGCGATCGCGAACTACTTCTGAGCCGAGAGTCGATTGTGTTTACTGCGAGCGTTTCACCTGCTCGTCGAGCTCGGTGAGCCTGCGGTCGCGCTCCCTGCGCCAGCGCTCGGCGTTGCTTCCATCCAGCTGGCCGGAGAAGGCTTTACGGGCGGCGGCGACGAGTTCATCGGTGACGGCCGGGTAGGCGCGGGCGATCGCTCGCAGAGCCGTCTTGGTCTCCTCGTCCAGGCTGGAACCGGTCAGGAAACCGTTGCCCGCCAGGATGCGTGACAGCATGAAGTCGAAGCTTTCCCGCAACTTGTCCTCGGTGGAACGCTGCTCCGGTACATCCGAGGAGGGCTTTCCCCATAGCCGGATCGTGCCGTTATTGATCATCTGCATGCGCCGTTGGCCGGGAAGATCCAGGTAGGGGCAATCTGCGGTACCGGAACGGAGGGTGAGGGCCGGATCGCCCGGAACAATCCACAGCAGCTTTCCCGATTCCAGCCAGGGACGAAGTTCGAAAGAGTAGTCACGGGGCGTTTGGGCGTGTTCACCCCAGGCTCGCCAATGGCCAGAATTGTCATAGACGTCATATTCCTGTGCACCCCAGGTATTTTCCAGTGGGAATCGACTGGGGCGACCAGTGGTGAAGTAGGTAATTGCCCATCCGATGTGAGGGCCTACCGGCACCTGGGAAATGACAGCTCGGGTCTCGGGTAGCTCCAGCAATCTCGGGACGACATAGGGGACGTCAGGGCCCGGCATGCAGAAGTCGAACGGCATCGCGGTCAGAGGCTCGGTCAACCGCATCGCGCCACCCATGCACAGCCAGTCCGACGGGACGGTCGACTTGCGGCGGCGGATCGGATTTCGCCAATTCCAGTACCAGCCATCCAGGTCGACGTTGTCGATCGGCCAAGTGACGAGCTCATCGGTGAAGGGGCTGCGCGCGACGGGCAGTTCCGGGAGCCAGTCGATGTACTTCTTACGGACTGCACCGCTCTGCGAAAAGGCCTGGCTGCCTTCGGGTGTTGTACCAAGTTCCCGGTGAAGCTGATTCAGCCGGTTGCCTTCAGCCAGTAGCTCATCCCGGTAGCGGCGTGCGGACCCCGCTTCACGCTCGGCGAACCTGCGGTCTCGCGCTGCCCGCCAGCGGGCGGTATTGCTACCGTCCAACAGTCCGGCGAAGGCGCGGCGAGCGGCTTCGACCAGATCCGCGGAAGCGTTCGGATGAGCTCGGGCGACCGCCCACAGGGCCGCCTCCGTCTCATCATCCAGCCCGGTATCGCTGGGTACACCCCTGCCCTCCAGAACAAACGCCAGCACCCGATCGAAGCTGCTCCGCAGCTCATCCTCACTGGCATGGCCCAGCCGCACGTCGGGTCCCCTTCTGTGTCGAACTGACCCCAGCATCCCACACCCCGAAACCGGAGGTCGCAGCACGACTGATACACCAGCGCAACGAGCTTCCGCCACCACGGGATCTCCACAACAACCCCGAACTCGACGCACCGGCTGTCGCCACAACACCAGGTTCGGACGCCGTGGCTGAATTCGAGGAGTTCTACAAAGAACAGAACACATCGACCAGTTGCACAGCACCTCCGATCGCGTCTTCAACGCCGGTGAACGTAGCGCAGATCCCGAAGAACATGCCTGTCGCGGAGCGTGAGCGCGGTCATGGCGCGTGCGGACTTCCTCAGTGCATATCTGCAGCACTCGACGCCGGGTTGGATCCCACACCGTGTGGTAGCTGTAGGCCTCTGCGAGAGCACTATTCGCTGGAATTCATCACCGACGATGGGAACTGACTATGACACAGCTCACGAGCGAGACTGAACGCGTACTTCGTGCTTCCGGATGGTGGCCCGGTAGGCAGGTCGACACCAGTGCATGGAAGGAGACGGTCGAGCGCGGCGGGTTCCGGTGGAACGCAGCGGTGGAGCGATTTCTCGGGGAATTCGGGGGGTTGACTGTCGATATCGCCGGCCCGGGAATCACCTCCGCCGGCCGATGACTTCCGAGGAACGCGAGACCATCGCCGCTCTGCGTCAGAAGACATTCAATATGTGGGAGCAGGAGTTCACTCGTCGTGCCGCCGGCGAACCGCCCTCGTTCCACTACTCCGGCGACGACACCCGCTAATGCTTCGTAAGCCTCACCCCAGGAGGTATCGCAATTTGTCGACGTCTACTGTGCGGACTGCTGGGGCTGATTGACTGAGGGCGGGGATTGAGCCGTGAATCTCGCGAATGTTTTCGATGGCTTGGATGAGGCTGGGCGCCCGATACTTTCGGCGAGCCGCACTTCCGTGTCCGATCCAGATGAGCGACCTCGTATCGAACGATTCCTGAAAGGCGGCGGGATCGTCCTGGGAACCGGGAGGAAGAGCATCGACAACGTCGATCCTAACCGGGGGCGAGTCGTTCCGATCTTCTATCGCACGGATGGGATATGGATCTGGCCGGTGAGTATCGCCTACTACATGTACGAGCACGACATACCGATCGAGACCGACTTCCTAGAGCATGTCCGGCGCAGCGACTACACAGCCGTAGAACCGACTATGGATCGAGTCAAGGAGGCGCTCCAGCTGCTCTACGGGCCGGAGTAGCCGCCACGCGATCCCCTGGAATCAGGCCAATCTGATCGTGCCGTTCTTGATCATCTGCACGCGCCGCTCGCCGGGTAGGTCGAGGTAAGGGCAATCGGTCGGGCCGGATCGCAGCGTGCAGTTCGCGTCATCAGGTGCTATCCAGAGCAGTTTGCCGGAGTCCAGCCAGGGGCGAAGGTCGAAGTCGTATTCGCTCCCGGTGAGCATGTGTTCGCTCCAGGCTCGCCAGTTGCCGGAATCGTCATAGAGGTCGTATTTCTGTGTGCCCCACAGATCTTCCAGCGGAGTTCGGCGCGGACGGTGAGTTGTGAAGTAGGTGGTTGTCCATCCGATGTGGTGGCCGATGGGAACCTCGGTAACGACCGCGCGGGTTCCGGGCAGCTCCAGAATATGAGGAACGACGTATGGGACGGCAGGACCGGGGAGGCAGAAATCGAAGGGCATCGGGGACAGCGGTTCGGACAGGCGCATCGCGCCGCCCATGGCCAGCCAGCCGCCGAAAACCTTCGATCTACCGCGGCGGGCCGGGTTGGACCAGTTCCAGAACCAGCCATCGAGGTCGACATTGTCGATCGGCCACTTGATGAGTTCATCGCTGAATGGGCTGCGAGCCACCGGGATCTCCGGCAACCACTCCAGATACCGTTCAAGGATCTCGCCGCCTCGCACAGACGCTTCCCTGGTTTCCGGTGTCAAATCGCGTTGCCGGTAGATCTTGCGCAGCCGGTTCCCTTCGGTGAGTAGTTCTGCGCGATACCGGCGCGATTCGTCATCCGCTACCGGCCCCAACCCGTGTCCTCCGCGTCCATAGCACCCCAAACCTGCCCGTACGTCCTCGCACAGCATCGCATACGACAGACGCCGAATCACCGTGCAGCTCAACAGGGTCCGACGCCACCGACTCTCGACGCCCGGCATGATCGATATGACCCGACAGACCCGGGATGGGGGCAGAGATAGCCGCGACACTTCACGATCCAGTACCGCGGTTGGGCCAGTACGCTGGGCAGCGTTCCTGCTCAGATCGTTCGGGGGATACACAGTGTCCAGAACGACGACGGAGTTGAAGCCGGTCGGGATCTACTGCGAGGTGTCCAGTGTCGAGCCATGAAGACCTTCGCGCCTTCGACGATCGTGAAACTATCGAGCGTCTGGTCAGTTTGCTCAGGACTCACCTTCCATCCGACTGGAAGCGATTGGTACAGAAGTACCGCGCGCTAGGCAGCGTCAGCCAAGCGCCCGCCATGGTGTGGAACAGGGACAACGCCGGGTGTCTATGGCGGCCTCCGGGTGAGGCTGTTCAGTTGCTTGAACAGCTGCGTCACAACATGTACCGACCGGAGCGGGGAGCCTGGTTGAGCATGGATCTCGTGCTGAGATCCTCAAATACTGTTGATATCTCGTACTTCTGGCACGAAGACGCGGGCTGGGGTGATCAACGCCCCGGGCGGACAGCCTTTCATGAAGAGCTTGAAATCCATCCCCGCAGTGGCGGATTCATCCCGGACTGGTTCCAGACCGGTCTAGAGCAAGTTCGCTGATGCTGTGGCAATCGCCGTCGTACTTCCGGTTCCGCAACAAGACCATCCGGCTCGAAGAGCCTGCTCCGGCTCAGGTGGTCGGCCGGAAGCTCAATATTGATACCGGGGCTTTCGAACCGGCTACCCGGGCTGACATCAACGATGTTTTCCAGCCCGGAGCCGATCTGGATTTCGCAGAGCTCACCGAAGACGAGTTCATCGCGGAGACCGAGGACGCTCGAAGCAGCTACCTGTGGGGCGAAGGGCCGATTTTCGAGATCTACGGGCAGATTGATCGGGTGCTGGACACCGCTCGGCGCGAGCGGCGGCCGCTCACCGCAGATGAGGTCGAGATGCTGCGTGCGTTGCGCCGGAAGACATTTGGCATGTGGGAGCAGGAATTCGCCCGTCGTGCCGCTGGTGAGCCGCCTTCGTTCCGCTATTCGGCCGATGGTTTGCCGTAACGAGCAGATGAGTATCGAGCCAGAGCAACCCCGGGCTGGCTGGTCGAAATGGGAGTGCCGGCGGAGGTGGGGGTCGGTACCGTCGGGGCAAGGACGCGAGGGGCGGGAGGGCCTATGGCCGAGGGCGGGAAGTCGGTGGGGCCGTCGGCGGCGGAGCTTCGGGAGACGTTGCTGATTGTGGATACCGATGTCGGGGGTGATCCGGATGATGCTGTCGCACTGGTGGTTGCAGCGCGGAGGCCGGAGTTGGCGTTGGTTCTTACCAGTGATGAGCATGGGGATCGGCGGGCTCGGCTGGCTCGGCATCTGTTGGATCTGCTTGGGCGGTCCGATGTGCCGGTGGTGGCGGGGCGGGACTTGGGGAATGAGAAGTATTGGGCTGCGGACGGGCTCGTGCCCGAGGATGTGGTGTTGCCTGGCGGAGATGTGGTGGGGGCGGTGCGGTGGGTGTTGACGCGGGCCGAGGGGTGGGTGCGGTGGCTGGGTCTCGGGCCGATGTCGAACCTTGCGGATGTCGTGAGGGAGATTCCCGATTGCGCTGGACGGCTGGTAGTTACGCAGATGGGTGGGGATCTGGATGGGGTCGGCCGGGCCGAGCACAATATTCGGCTCGATGTGGACGCAGCACAGACGGTGTTGCGGGCCGGGTTACACCTGCGGATCGTGCCGGCGGACGTTACCTTCCACCCCGAGAATGAAATCAACTCGAGCTCCAGGGAATACACGATACTCGAGGGATCGCGGGCGGCGGGGCAGTTGCTTCGGGCACATCTGGACCGGTGGTTCGAGAGCTTCTATCCGGGCACGATGCAGCATGATGCGATGGCGTTGGGGCGGGCGCTGGAGATTTCGCAATTGCGTTCCGAGACAGTCGGAGTCGACATCGACGAGACCGGAAAGCTGACCTACGGGCAGTACCAAGTCTCCCTGACACGGTCTGCGGACTATCCCGCGTTCAGGTCTTGGTTGCTGGCGTGGCTGGACGACACGCTGGCGGCCGAGAAGCCTTTCCACCCGATCTCGTTGCGGCAGTCACCGTCGTACTTCCGATTCCGCAACGGCACCATTCGCATGGAGGAACGCTGGCAAGGTGACGAAATCGGCCGGAAATTGAATATCCACCTCGGCACCTTCGAGCCGGCCACCCACGACGACATCACCGAGGTCCTAAGGCCTGCAGCCGATCTCGACTACGCGCAGCTCTTCGAGGAGCGCTTCGTGCGGGAGACCGAGGAGGCGCGACGCTGGTATCTGCGGGGTGACGGTCCGATTTTCGAGATCTACCGGCAGATCGAGCAGATCTTCGCACCGATCCGACGGCGACGACGGTCCATGACCGACGAGGAGATCGCGACGATCACGGCCTTGTGGCGCAAGACATTCGCGCTGTGGGAGGAGGAGTTCGCGCGTCGGGCCCTCGGCTTACCGCCCTCGTTCCGGTATTCGGGAGACGGGTCGTACGGGAAGGAAGACACAACTAGATGACCACCAGGGCAGCTGCCAGACACCACCTCGAGATCCTGGATCAGGAGGGTGAGCAAGAGCGTATCTCCCACGGGATCGAGCACCATCTCACCCGTGCAGAGAAGCATCCACGGCGCTTCAAGGATATTCTCCACGCGTCGATGCGGCTGGCAGGGCTGCGTTCCGCTATCGATCCGACGGCCAGGAAGGTTGAGACCTGGCAAGCCTACGTCCAGGTCATGCAAGCATCCTCAGCGATCTTCGCGATTGCCGGCAAGGCTGACGGCATGATCGAAGTTCGTTATGCCGACCGGACTCTGACGCTTCCGGCCGGTGCGACCCGCGGTATCGCCGATGCGGGTAACTGGGTGACTGCGTTCTTCTTCGCGATCATGGGGCGCGACCAGGCGCGCCTCGACATGCTTTGCGACGTACCGATCGATCTATTGCGCACGTCGGGATCGGTCTACGACGAGTACATCTACCACTGGGTCGACACACTGCAAACGTATTGGTCGGAGGGTTCTGACATCGGAGCAAAACTCCGGGCCGCATTCGAAGGCACCGACCCGGCCAACGCCAGGTACGCGCCCCCTGATCTCATGCTCCAGCTTTTGTACCCGCCGATCGATCTGTTCTACCGATTCCTCGCCGAACAACACGAGGAGTTCAACAACGGTTTGGCACAAGCGCTTCAACTACACGACACATTTTGGGACTCCGACCACGACGACCGGCGGGATGATCGCGATGGCATGATCGCCGCGGGGCCGCTCGCCATGACTTGCCTCGCCTATGACGCCGGGCTGTCCATCGATGTCGAGTCCGACTACCTGCCACGGCATATCGTGCAGCGGAGCTGGCTGGGCGAGTTTCCGACGTAGTCGGAAGAGCCAGTGGAATCGAGGTGGTCGCACTGAGCGGGGCGTGTGATCTCGGCTGAAATAGGTGGACATTTCGGTGCTCCCTTGGCCAGGATCGGCGAGGCTCCGGAGTCGGAGGCCGATCTTGAAGTGTGGGGAGTTCTTTTGAAGTCTGTTCTGGTCAAGGGTGCGTTGACGGTCGTTGCGTCTGCCGCGCTGGTGTCGTCGTTCAGTGCGGCGACCGCCAATGCGGAA
Organism: Nocardia sp. NPDC059240; assembly: GCF_042753865.1. Taxonomy (NCBI): domain Bacteria; kingdom Bacillati; phylum Actinomycetota; class Actinomycetes; order Mycobacteriales; family Nocardiaceae; genus Nocardia; species Nocardia sp. NPDC059240. The sequence continues at coordinate 222,798 of NZ_JBHZAC010000002.1, forward strand.
CGGGGGCCGGATGGGTCGATCTATGGGGCGCTCGCGATCGGGCCGGTCAATAGCCGCGATGTGTGGGGCTCAGCGGTGAACTTTCCCACGCAGGCTGCTGCGAATCACGCGGCGATTGTGCAGTGCGGCAGCGATTGCATTGTGGCGGTGGAGTTCTCGGACGGGTCGTGCGGCTCCATCGCGGTGAATCCCGCCAGCAACTGGCGGGCCTGGGCCGGCGGGCCCAGCCGGGCCGAGTCCGAACAGAATGCGTTAAACGCGTTGTACGCCCGGAGCTCGCAGTCGTTCCTGCCCTCCGGCAGCTCGGGCGGTTCACCGGGCCAGGGGCGGATCATGGTCACCAAGTGCACTGACTGATCTTGCGATACGGGCTGCGGTGCACGGGGTCTCCTGCGCACCCGCAGACCGGCCGCCACTGCGATCCAATCGGAGGTTTCACCCGTGCAGGAGCTACACACCCGGGAGCAGGTTGCGGCATATCTGCGGGAGGCTCGCGTCTACCCGCAGGATCGGGAGATCGGTATCTTCCAGACCGAGTTCGCTTGGGTCTGCTGGATGCCGCTGACCTCAGCGGAGCAGGTCGTCGCGATGCGGACGCCGGGAACGGGCGGCTGCTGCATCGTGGACGCGCGAACGGGGGTGGTGACGAGCTACGGGGCTGCGAGATCTTGGAAAACCTGGGGTGAGATGTACGACGAGTCGATCCGGACGGGAGAGCGACTACCGGCCCAACAGGTCTTTCCACGCCAGTGGCGGGTTGTGTTCCAGCTGATCACGGAGACCGCGACGGAACTCGACTACCGGGTGACCACCGAATCACTGACCCAGCCACCGCAGCCGACGGCGGAATATCGGCTGACGATCACCAAGCAGCCGCGCGGGTACCGAACCAATATTCCCGGAGCGTTCCCCACCGACTGTGCGATGGCAATGTCGAAAATCACGATGCTGCAGAAGAACACCGGGAGCTGGCCGGAACAAGGGTTCCAGGAGTACTGACCCGGGGGAACCCGGCCCCGGCGTTCCGGCCGGGACGGGCATCTTGTCAGATGGTTGAGGGGCGGTTGATGGTCAATATGTTTGCGGCGCTGGCCTTCCACGCATCCCAGAGTTCGTCCGGGCTGTTCTCCACGACGAACTTCGCCTCACGGCTGGTGATCGGGAGGAGGGTAATCGTTTGCAGCACAGGGTGTTCTCCGGAGCCGCAGAAGAAGTCGAAGTCGGTGCCGAAGAAGGGGCTTGTGGCTGCGAGTACTCCGCTGATTTGCGTGTCGTCGATCAGCGGGGTTTCGGTCACCAGGATCTCCCCGAATTCAAGGCCCTTGCGGCGCTGGATGATCCGGCTGGCCACTAGACCGACAAGATGGTGGGCGAAGCCTTCCTCGCCGATGCTCAGGGTGCAGATGAGTTCCTCGGGGAGGAGGGCGTCGATGGCTTGGAATCGGAGGCCGTTCGTCGTGACGGACGTGACGCCGTGCTCATCAAGGTCGTAGAACACGAGGTCGTATCCGCGATTCCTGACACCGTTGTCAGCGGGTTCGGCGTATCTGAACTTCCCTAGGTGCTGAAGGTTGTGTTCCAACAGCCCTTCATAGGAGGAGCGCTCGTTCAAACCCTCTGACATGTAGACAGCATGCCAGGGCCGTCATTGCCTGCTCAGTTGATCTTGTGCCGGACTCATGCGGGGCTGAGTCGGTGCTGGAGGGCGAGGGTCTGACTCCAGGGTGGGGTATCGAGGCCGGCGCGGTGAGCGAGGGCGAGCATTGCGTGGAGGTCTGATTCCGAGGTGGGGCTGGATGTCGAATGTACTGTTGCAGTGACGAATTCAGTCAGTACCGTCGCGGACAGGGTGCCGTGTTCGGCGTGGTGGACGAAGCGATCGCACAGGGCGAGGGCCTCGGGGAAGGACGCGGTGGGGACTTCCAGGTCCGCTGCCATGTCGTGGACGAGGTGGGCGCGGGTGATGAAACGGGAGATGCCGCAGTCGAGGCCGTCGTCGGTGAGGTCGTCGGGGTAGGGGGCGCGGTGCCAGGCGGCGTTGTCCCACCAGTAGACGCAGCCGAGCATGTCGTCGATCTCCTCGAGGTCCGCTCGTGGCAGCCAGTCGGGCGCGCCGGCGAGCATGTCGATCACCGGGTGCTCGAACTTGTAGTTGTACCAGCGGATATCACTGGATTCATCCTCGCCGAACAGCACCGCACGCCCCTCCCCCAGCCAGGCGAGCGTCCACCAGGTGCAACCGCTGTCGTCCCAGTGCAGGCCGGTGTCATTGAGCCAGATCCCCGCTCGATCCGACTGCCCCTCCGCCTCCCGGTCATACCCGGCCACGGCTAGAGCCGCCCACCGAGCCCACAACACCCAAGCGTCCGGCAGATCCGTCGGCCTACCTGGACGATGAAGTTCCTCCACGGTTATTCCCCTAGTCGACGCATCGTCATGCTTTGCGGCGCAGTGTAATACGGCGCTCCGCTGCGTCCCGACGAGATCCGACGACCATGGCTTTCAAGATCAGGGGTTCGGTTCAGAGGTCGGGGTGTGGAGGGTTGTTGCGCAGGCGGTTCCACTCGCGGACGTAGTAGTCGTCGTTCCAGGAGATGTCTTCGTGGTCGGGGGGATCGCCCTGCCAGGAGAAGAACCATTCGATCCACGCCTCGGTGGGGAGTTCGCTGGCTGTGGAACCAGGTACGGCCAGGCGGCGGGAGAAGGCTTCGGCGGTGGGGCGGTCTACGAGTTCCCAGCGGTCGTCGTTGCGGAAGTCGGAGGTGAAGCGGATTACTCGGCCGGGGTCGTACTGCCACATTTGGATTCGTTGGGCCCAGACGAGGGCGTCGTCGGATTTGTCGGTGGATACGAAAATCGTGAAGGGTGGGGACTTTTCGTAGTCGCCCTTGTAGACGGCGCGGTAGTAGAGCACGAGCGATTCACCACACTCCGTTGACAGAGATCCAGATGGCGGCGAGGGAGACGATGTAGCCGAGGACGGCGAGTAGGCCGATCGTGATCAGGGCCTTGGCGATTGGGCTTTCTACGTCTAGTTCGGGGTCGAACTTGACCAGGGTTACCACGGGGATGTGGTGGCCCGCGTTGTCGCCGCCGTCGGGGAGGGTGAAGGCGGCGATGAGGAGGCAGAGGTCTGCTAGTTGGAGGTAGTGGTGCTGGTCGGGGGTGACTATGGAGGCCGTGATCAGGAGTGGGGCGCAGGCTATCCAGAGGGGGAGGCCGAGGGTCAGGACCGTGAGGAAGAGGTACCAGCCGGGGGCCAGGACTCGGATCAGGGGGATGGAGAGGACTAGTGGCCACTGCCACGAGACGATCGTCATGTGCGCTCCCCCGACATAGTGGACACGATAGGGGAATTTGGTCGCGTTGGCGTCGGGGGAGGTGGGCAATTAGGGTCGGCGGCAGCATCGGACGGGGAGAACCGCTAACGGGGTTGGGTACGGGCTGTTTGCGGGGTGGCCGGGGACAGCTTGGTAGGGAGAGGCACGAAAACGTATGGCTTACACACGGAATGACGGGGGCACCGGTGTGCCTGCGATGACAACCGGGGAGCCGAGACGGTCAGTCGGGCGGATCGCGGGGTTTTTGCTGATCGCGGCGGCGGTGTTGACGGTTGCGATGTTTTGGCTGCCCGTAATGACCTACGGCGACGGGAAGTGGGATGCGTTTGTCTGGAAGGTCGTGATCCATCATGGGTCCACGCGATTCTCCGACTACTTCGGCGTGGCGCCTTACGTGCTCGTGGCGATCTCTGCCGCGGTTGCCGGGATACCGCTCGCAGTGGGAGTGGGGGCTCGGCGCGGTGGACTGTTCTGGCTGGGGGCGTTCGCGAGCGGAATGGCGTTGCAGATCGCGTCGCAGGACGTGGTGGGGTATGGACGAGGTTTCGGGCATGGAGTCTCGCTGGGCTCCGGGTACTGGGTGATCACGCTGGTGATGGTGCTCGGCATCGCTGCGTTGGCGACCGCGTTGTGGGATGCCGTGGTGGCGAAACGTGGTGCGGTGCAGCAGGCAGGCGGGGCCGCCGACCGGGTTGCCGGTGTATTCCTGATTGTTGCCGCGGCGGTCGATTTCGGGGCGACGTTCGTACCGGCGGTGGACCGGACGCGGCATTTCACAACCATCTGGAGCGCGGGAGAAACCGCGGGTTTTCCATGGTCCGCAGTGCGGTTCACGCTGGGTTCGATCGCGGTGCTCGTTGTGGCTATCGCGTTGTTGGCTGGATTCGGTGTGCGGAATGCGGCAGTGCGAGCGGCCAGTGGGGCTGCGGCGGGGCTCATCGCGGTGAGCGCGGTCGGCGGGCTGGGGGACGTGTTCTCCATTATGGGACCGAACTTCTGGGAGTACGCGGGAGCCGGGTTCTGGCTACTGGTGCTGACGGTCGTCCTGTCCTTCGCCGCAGCGGTGGCGGGAGTGGTGGCGCAGGTGGCGCGGCCGCGGCTGATGGCGCAGCCGCGAGCGGGGCAGGTGCCTGGGTTCGCGCCCGCTCCCGGAGCGAATCCTTTTGCACCCGTGGGTCAGCCCGCAATGCCGGGCCCCAACCCGTTCGCGGCCGCGGCTGCCGCACCCAATCCATTCGCAGCAGCCACGCCCGTGCCGAACCCGCTCGTGTCCGGGCCGAATCTGATGGTGCAGAACCCGTTTGCGCCGGCACAGACCGGGCCGGAGGTGGAGACGACGGTCAGGATCGAGCCGAAGCCCGGGGCGGTGCAGCCGCCTCGGATGGCGAAGGTTTACGACGAGAAGGGTGCCGACGGGCGGCCGGTGGTGAATCGGCCGGAGTTGGATGGGAATTCCCGGATGGCGGTGTTGGCGTACTTGGAGTCGGCGCCGATTGTGTTGGCGGCTCGGAGTTTTGATCAGGATGAGTTCGCGCCGGCGGAGCGGGATGTGCCGTTGAATTTCCGGACCGATGGGGTGTGGGTGTGGGCGGGGGCGGTGTCGCACTACCTGCACAAGCATGGGCTCACGCCGGAGCCGGAGTTGGTGCAGCACATTGTGAGTCGCGGGTTCCGGGTTGGGAACGTGGACGAGGCGGCGAAGGATGCGGCGATCAAGGTGATCACCGGCGGGTGAGGCCGGGTCAGTCCAGGGTGATGGCGGAGTAGGTGTCGCGCAAGGCTTCCAGGCGGGGGCGGGTGAAGCGGCCTGGTTCGCGGGCGTAGGCGGCTCGGCCTTCGGGGGAGGTGAAGGCGGATGCCGGGATGCGGTCGGCGGACGCCGGGACGAATTTGAGGGTTTCCTCGATCGCGGCCAGAGCCGTGGCCAGGGCGTGGCGGGCGGCGCGCACCGCGCGAGTGTCCAGGTCGGCGGTGGTGGCGGGGACCTGGCGGGCGCACAGGTCGGAATACCAGAGCCAGACACCGGGATCCAGCAGCTCGGAAGGGTCTTCGGCGCCGAAGCGGACGGTGTTCGCCGGGGGCGGGAGGATGTCGGCGGGGAGGCGGAACTCGTAGGCGCGCTGGGCGGCGCAGCCGGGGCATTCGCCGGTGTAGCGGCTGGCCAGGACGCCGTCGATGTTCACCACGGCGCTGCGGAAGGTGCAGCGGGTTTCGCCGCAGGTGGGGCAGGGTTGCAGGCTGACGAACAGGCGGGCCTCCGCATTGGTGCGTGCCAGCGGCAGCGTGTCGGGCATGCCCGCTCCTTCCCCGGGGTCGATGTCGGCCCCGTGGCGGGGCGGTCCGGTCTCGAGCATACGAACAATCCCGGCCCGGCGCGGATCGGGGCCGCGCAGAGGCAGTTCACGTTGCGTTCATCGGATGGCCGTGGGAGAGTCGATGCTTCGATTGGTCGGATGAATCGTGAGGGGCGCGATGGCGGAGAGACTGGAAGCGCATCCGGAGCTGGTGCGCAGTGCGGCCGGATTCGCCGAGGAGATTCGGGATCGGTTGCAGCGCATGGCCGCCGACGCGCACACCGCGATGACGCCGGGTGAATCCGCCTGGGGCGATGACGATTTCGGTGGCAAGTTCGCCAACGGGGCGAAGGGGTTCGTCAGCGGTGGCGACAATCTGGTCACCGGGACCGGGAATCTGGCGACCTCGTTCGAGAACCTGAAGACGGGGTTGGACAAGTCGGCGGCGGCGCTCGAGGCCATGGAGCACGGCAATACCGGAACGTTCGAGTAGCGCGAAATGTCCAGGGATGAAGGGGAATCCACTGCGGCATCGATTCTCGAGGGGTTTACCGCACAGATGCGTGAGATCGCCGAGGCATCGCAGCGCCGGGTACAGTTGACGGCCAGTGGGACGGCGGCGCGCGGACGGGTCACCGTGACGGTGAATGCCGATGGCGTGGTGATCTCCACCCGGTTCGCCGCCGATATCGGTGAACTCACCTACCAGGAGATCGCCGCCGCGGTGACCGCCGCCGCACAGCAGGCCACCGAAGAGGTGCAGCGGCAGTCGCGAGAACTGTTGCAGCCGTTGCGTGATCGACGGGCGAAAATGCCCAGACTGTCGGAGCTGATCGAGGGGATGCCCGAGCTGGCGACGCGTGCGCCGATCCCGCCCGCCTCACTGGCGCCGCCGCAGGCGCGCGAACGGCTGGCACAGTACACCGAGCCCGCGCCACGGTTCAGCAATGCGGTCGACTACGACGAGTGGAGTTCCGACCAGGCCAACCGGGGAGCCACCGACTCCAGTTGGTGAGTCAGTCCGGCGCGCGCAACTGCGGGTAGTAGCCGCGCTGGTATCTGGACAGCCGGGAGATCGCCAGCTGGCCGTCGCCCCGGCAGATCAGGCAGACCCGGTGTGCGTGGCACACCGGGCATTTGCGCTTCTCGCCGGTGTCGTCGGTGAGCCAGCCGGCACCGTCGCAACGGGGGCAGCGGCCGACGCCGTCGCATTCGTAGCACAGCACGAAGCCGGGGGTCACGGTCTCGCTCGTGCGCGCCGGTTCGGGGCGGTCGGGCATACGGTCTCCTTTCGGGGCGGACCCTATCACCGGCAATAACTACCGAGCGGCCGTTAACCGGTCATGCGCTCCACATTCGCCGTTCGTGTTGAGTTCACCTGGTGCGTTGTGGCACAGTCGGTCTCGCCAAGATCAGATCCGACCGGCGTGAGGTGACCTGTGGCGCTGGAATTTCCATCCTGGCTCGAATGGATGAGCTGGCTGGTGGGTTCCGAGTGGCCGCACGGCAACGAGGACCGGATGTGGCAGATGGCCCGGGATCTGGAATCGGTTGCGGGACAGTCGGATGCGCTGCACGACGAGCTGACGCACCTGATGGACTCCATCAAGGGCGCCTATCCCGACGGCGTCGGCGGTGAGCAGGCCCTCGAATGGCTGCAGCCGTTGCGCGACGGCGACGCGTCGGGGCACGGGTCGGTGAAGGAGTTCGGCGACAACTACCGCCAGCTGTCCAAGGCCGCCGACGATATGGGCGATCAACTGCAGTCGGCCAAGCTCAATTTCTATATCGCGGGCGCCTGGCTGGTCGGCGAGATGGCATGGGCGGCCATGACCGGACCGTTCGCGCCCGAGACGGAGATCGAGGTGATCACCCTCGCCCGCACCACCTTCCGGGAGCTGGGCGAGCTGCTCACCAAGCGCATCGAGAGCCTGATCGGCAACCGGATCACCAATGAGGTGCTCAAGGAGATCGTGGTCAAGTCGATCTACGAGATCGGCAAGGGCGCGGTGGTGTCGACCGTGCAGAGCGTCGGGCAGGAACTCGCGGTGCAGACCGTCCAGAACATGGACGGCCACGGGCACGGGTACGACTGGGGCGCGATCGGGAAGAACGCGGCCGTCGCGGCGCTGTCCGGCGCGGCGGGCGGAGCCGTCGGGTTCGGGGCACACTCGGTGCTGCCCACCGAGATGGGCGGGTGGCGTGGCAGTTTCAACGGCGCGCTGACCGGATTCGCCGCCGGAGTGGGCGGGGCCGGGGCCGGGTGGCTCGGCAATGGATTGGTCAACGGGAACTGGGAGTTCGATCCGCGCTCGATCGTCGGCGCGGGATTGGCCGGGGCCGGGCCCGCCGGATTGCACGGATACGAGGGGCGCTCCAATCACGCGGGGATCCCGGTGGATTCGCAGATCCCCGACGGCACGCGCGTGCCGGGTAGGGGCACCACGCCGTCCTTCGATCACCTGGGCACTGACGGCCGGCCGGGTGGCGACGCCGAACCGAGACCGGCAGCCACACAGCCGGGCACCGGCACCTCGGGTGGCTCGGACACTTCGGCACCGAATGGCGGCGAGGGCGGTCCCTCGATGCACCCGTCCGGTGCGGCCGGCGCGCCGACCACCGAACACCCGCAGAACACCGATACCGGACACGACTCGGCGCCTGCCGACAATTCGGGCGCGGCGGGCATCGACACTCGCCGGGAGCGTCCGGAAGCGGATCCGCAGAATGTGTCCGACACTTCGGATTTCGGCGCGCAGCGCACGCCCGATACGCACACGGCTACCGGCGACACCTCGACCGCGGGCGACTCACACGCGCCCGCCGACCACACGGGCGAGCCCACTCGCGCCACCGATCCGGGCAGCCACACACCGGAGTCGCGGCTCGACGCCGCACCCGAACCCACTCGGGACCCGAATAATCAGGCGACGGGCCCGATTCAGGGCACCGATCCGAACTCCCCCGCACAGAACGGACCGGGTGCCGAGGCCGCCAAGAGCACAGGCAGCTCGTCGAGCGCCGGTTCGGGCTCCGGCACCACCCATCTCGGCGGCGATGGCCGCCCGGCCGCCGACCCGGCCCGGTCCACTGTCTTGCCTCGCGACGTCCGCACCGGGCCGCCCAACGATGGCACCGCGCCCAAACCCACTGTGCCCGGCCCCGAATCCCGCGCAACCGCGCCCGACAAGTCCTTCCGCGGCGACAGCCCGCCGGTTCAAGCCGCCCGAACCGGCGTCGACCCCGCCTCGCGCGGGATCGATCGCACCATCCGGGACCGGCTGAGCGAGACCGGCCACGCGCCCGGCGAAGGTGACGCACCCGGCAATGGCCGACCGCCAGGCGAAGGCGATGCCCGCACCGGCAGTCACACACCCAGCGGCGACGACCGCGCATCTGGAGATGGCCGCACGACCGGTGACAGCCGCTCAGCCGATGACGGCCGCCCGCCAGGCGAAGGGCGTGGTTCGGGCGACGGTCACACGCCCGCCGAAACCTCTACGCGCGATGAGGAAGGGGTGCAGGGGGCGGGGCATCCGACCGGCGAGGGGCGCGGTTCCGGTGCGGAGCGCGAGCCCTCCGATCCGGGCGGGCGGAGCCGGGCGGATGAGCCGCATGCCGGACTGCCGGGTGAGGGCGGGCCGGTACTGGTTCCCTTTCCCACACCGCATGATGCCGAGGTCGGTCCGCACGTATCCGATAACCGTCGGCCCGGCATTGCGGCGGCGGCCCCGGTCGGCGAATTCCATGGTGACGCACGGCCGGAAGGCGAGCTGAGTCAGGAGTTTCTCGACGGGGAGATCGATGACGGGCTGAGATTGATGACGCCCGAGGGGATCTCGTGGAATCGGGATGAGCGGTATTTCCTGCTCGAGGACGGTCGCAAGATCCGGATCGAGATCGCCGATACGCAGCTGCAGCCGGATACCGGTAGGCGCAATGTCGCGGAGATTCATCCGAGCGCGGACGGGTACGACATTCGGCTGTCGCGGCATGCCCGCGACGAGGATGTGGTGCGGGCGCTGGCGCACGAGCTGGCCGAGATCCGGCTGGCTCAGGATGATCCGATACCACTGGATCTGCGGCCGGATGTGCGGGAGGACCGGCCCGGCGAGCTGACCCCGCATCTAGCGGGGCGGTTCGCCGAATTGCGGGTGCTGGCCGCGCATTTCGATCGGGCGGTGATGGATCCGGATCCGGCGCGCGAGCTGCCGGGCGTGCGCCGGGATCTGCACGATCTCACCGAGAGGCTGGGACTGCGCGATCCGGACCACGCGCCGATCGCCGAAGAACTACTGCGCCAGTATGATCCCGAGCTGGCCCGCCGAATAGCGCTGGCGGAACACGGCATTCTGGAACACCGGCCGACCTTCGACCCCTCGCTCACCGAGGACCAGTTCGACCATGCCGCCCGGGAACATCTGACGCAGCTGCGCGACCTGCTGACCGGCCCGCACGCCGACGATGTGCTGCGCGCCGAGGAGATGGGTATGCAGGGCCGCCTGCGCGAGGAACTCGCGCGGCGCATCCTCGACCCGATCTTCGACCAGAGCGTCGAGGCCGCGCGGAAGGCCTGGCCGGAGCTGTTCGAGACGCTGGACCCGATCAGTGCCGCCGTCAACGACCCGGCCGGGCACGGACAGCCCCGCGCCGACGCCCTGCACCGGGCCATCGACAACCTCCACGACGCCATGCCCGACGCGCTGCGCGACGCCATCGGCCCCGGCGGCTTCGAGCACATGCACAAGGCCGCGGACGCACTGGCTTTCGGCCCGGACCACATCACCGGCAGCATCGACATGACCACCGGCCGCCTCACCATCGACGGCGAGCACACCACCCTCGGGGAGTTCCTGCGCGGCATCGACCGCGCCAACCGCGGCGCGACCGAACACGGGCTCAATGTCGAATACACCGTGGTCCTGCACGACGCGGTCGACGGCCACTCCGCCGTCGAGGTGCTCCCCCGGCCTCGGCCACAGCATCGACTACCGCTGGAGCAGAACACCTTCGGCGAGCACGACGAGCGAATCCCGCTGGTGGAACGGCCGTCGGTGCAGGCCGCGGTCGAGGGCGGGCACACCATCGATGTCGGTGTCGGGCGCGGCGCGTTCGCGGTCGAACTGACCCCCGCGGCGGACCGCTCCGGCGGTGGCCTCGTCATCAAGACCGAGCTGGCCTCGGAAATGCCGGGCCCCGCCCAACGCCGACGCGATCGCGGCATCCTCGATCCGGGTCCGCTCACCGAGCCGGGGACCGTCATGGTGTTCGGCGATCTGCTCGGCAACGGGCATCTGCTCGGCGACGGACCGGGCGGCGAAGCAGGGCGTGTCTACATCAACAATGTCAGCGCCCACCCGAACGAGGCCGCCTACCGCGCCATGGCCGACAGGCTCGAGACGACACTGAAACCCGGCGGGCGCATCGAGATCCAATGGGACATGAAGCCGGAGGAACCGGGTGGCCGGCCCGGCAATCGCGGGCACATCACCGGCACCGACCTGTGGGAAGCCATCAAGCAGCGCTACGAGGGCCGTACCAACCCATTCCGGGTCGACGAGCACACCGAGTTCCCGCCGCCCGGCAACAACAACTACGACTACACCATCAACGCAGGCGGCAGTAATAACCTCGACCGCACCCGCATGGCCGGAATCGACCGGCCGATGCCGGAACACCGGATGGTCATCGTCTACGAGCCGGACGCGCACCACCCCCCGATGCCGTCACCCGATCCGGGCCACCCGATCACCGCAGCCGAGCGGGATTTGCGGCGGAATGCCCTCCCGGAGAAGTACTACCTCTACGCCGGCGGCCAGGAGGCTCGGCTCCGCAGCGGCGAGTCCGGACCGCCCTTGCGCTGGGACGCGACCGCCGACCACGGGCATGGCGCATGGGTCGAACGGGAAGGCACGCTCGAACCGACTCCGGAAACACCCGATCATCTTCGGGATGACCAGAAATTCATGGGGTACGTCTACGCAGGTGATCGCCCGTCATTCTCCACTGCCACCAAGTATTCCGTCTATGCGGCGACCGAGATGAATGCGGATGGAACATACAAGTGTGCCGTATCCGGCAGACCCATTCCGGTAGTCCTGGGATCGGACGGTCACCCTCGGTTCCATGAGATGGTCGGTGGTAGACGCACCGAGACCGATCCACCGGATTGGTATAAGCGGGGCGAGAATCCACCGAATCCGCCGCACGACAAATTCACCATTCCGGAGCCCAACAGCGCCCACATGGGCCATCTACCGGAGTACGAATACTGGCGGCAGCGCTCATTTGCCCTGTACCACAAGGGAACCGTCGAACAGTTCGAGCGGGTATACGACGATCCAGGGCATTACCGGCTCGAACTGAAAGAGGAGAACGAAGGCCACGACCACGAATCGACGGACCCCGGTTACGGCAATTACCCCAAGCTCTACAAGCGTCTGTTCCCGGGTGAAACGATCCCGCCCATCCCCGCGGCACCCCCGGACGACAGCGGAATCATCAAGGGAGGACGGAAACCTGGCGATCCTCGACGATGATAGGCTCGCAACCCACAGGACCCCGAACTCCTCGAAATAGATTAGGGATGCACCATGCCGGAAGACCAAAAGTTCACTGGACTTCTCGAACATCTCGAGCGCCGCCTCGGACCTGTGCAGCGCGTCGAATCGGCGAATACCGATAACGGCAATCGCGGCTACGACTTGACTTTCTACGATGTCGAGGAGCCGCCCGTCACCACCGTCGTGACGAATGGGCTTCGGTTTCAGAACATTACGTCGATGCTGCCCGAAGAATTGGTCTGCTCACTCCGTTCGGATCAGCAGCACATCGCCCATTACCTCGTCGACTCGATTGCGTCCATGATCATCCGCAACCGCCGCGGGATGGAGTTCGGGTCGATATTCGAGAATGATCAGCCCATCGTGGAGGGTACCGAAATCGTCGGGGTCATAGCGCATGTGAACCCGACCTTCGACCAAGGGTTCAATCTCTTCCCGGACGCGACCGCCCCGGTCCTGCAGATGATCACCCTGGTGCCGGTCACCGCCCCCGAAATCGACTTCGCGCATGGCGAGGGTGAGGACGCATTGTTCGAGGTGTTCTGGCTCAATCGAACCAACGTCCTCGATGTCCATCGCAGGTCGGCGGTCTGACTCGACCGCCGACGCTCCGACGGGCTCAGAGGTTCATGAAGTCCGTCGCGTTGTCGACCTCGACCTGGCCGAAGGCGTTCGCCTGACCACGCACCAGGGCGGCGAGCTTGCGGAGCTCGTCCACACCGGAACCGGTCTGCGCGACAAAGGAAGTGCCGACCGAGGTGAGAGTGTCGGCCGCGGCCAGCGACACCTTGTCCGAGCCCGCAGCGGGTACGGACAGGGCGTGGCCCTCCGCGCCGAGCGCAGCCTCCAAGCGGTCGGCCATCGCGTCCAGATCGGCGGCCGCGGACAGTACGGTGTCGGCGTCGAAACGCACACCGCCCAAGTTGAATTCGCTCATCGTCCCTCCCTTTCCGCGCGAATCCTACCGCGTCGCGCCGACAAATACCGACCGGGTTTCTCGCACCGGACGACCGGGCTAGTGCGCCGGGCGCGGGCCGTTGGTGCCGACCGCGCCGACCACCGGCACACCGGTGTAACCCATTTCGCCCACCACCTCGTCACCGTGTTCGCCGGTGACCAGATTGGTGCGCACGTCCTCGTCGGCGTCACCCGCCGTGTGCGCGCCCGCGCCCGCCATGCCCATGGGCGGCACCATGCCGCCGCCCATGCCCATCGCACCGGAACCGGGGACCGGAGCGGGCACCGGAACCGTCGGCGTGGCCGTCGCGCTCATGGTGCGGGGACTGGCCTGACCGAGCGGTGCGGCGGTCGCCGGGAGGCTCGGAATGCCCATCGGCGAAAGCTCGCCCGCACCGAGGCCACCGGCACCGAGCCCGCCCGAATCCGTCGGTGCGGCAATCGGTTCGGCGTCAAGGGTCGGCTGGACGGTGGAGGCCTGGCTGATCGACTGCAATTGCTGCACGCCCGAACTCGCCGCGCTGCTCAGCGGTGAGATCAGGCTCAGCAGCTGCGACACCTGTGAGAGCGAGTCGCCGGTCGGGGCGGAAGTGACCTTCACCTTCTGCCCGGCGGTAGTCATATTGGCGCTGTGCACCGTCATCTCGGTGCGGGTCTTGGCGACCACCGCGGTGGCCTCCGAGGCCGTCTCGCCGGCCAGCGACAGCAGGAACGCCTGCCCGGGCGGGGTGGCGATGAACGGTGCGGCGATCGTGACGCCGGTGACGAACTTGGTGATGATGGCCGACATCATGGCCGCACCCGTGGCCACCGACCCGGCGGCACCGGTCATCACCGTCTTCTGGTGCAGGTTCTGGGTTTCCAGCTCGAGCGCATTGGTCTGCGCCTCGGTGCCCTTCTCGGCCGCGCCGGTCGCGCCGCTGCCCTGCCAGTTGCCCGAGTTGGCCAGTGACATGACCGATTGGGCGATCGACATGATCTGCTGCAGTGCGGAGGAGACGCCCGAGAGCAGCTGGGAGGCGTCCACGCCCTGACCCAGTTGACCGGTGCCGAACGCGGAGGCCAGATCGGTGAGCGGCTTGGTGAGCGCGGTCAGATCCAGGGTGGGCAGCGGCGGCATGTCCGGAAGCGGGGGCAGCGCGGGCAGCTGTGGCAGCGCGGGCAGGCCGAGCGTCTGCAGGACATCGCCGACCGGGCTGTCCAGCAGGGGCGCGAAGGTGGTGTCGCGCAAGGCATCCGCCACCGTCTGGCTGCTCGCCATCATGGGCGCGGCCCCGGCGGCCCCTTCCAGGGGCGTGGTCACAGGTCCCGCGTGAGCGAGAGGAAGTCGACCCCGGAGGCGTCGTCGACGGCCTCGTAGTTCGCGGCCGCATCGTAGGCGGCGACGGCGGTGCCCGCGTGCACGGCGGCCAGCTCGGCGACCGAGGACAGGTGATTGCCCTGTGCGCCCGCGTAACTCAGCAGGAAGTCCTGCCCGATCAGACCGAAGACGGGTACCAGACCCACGACGGTGGCGACCTGGTCGACCGCGGCGGCTCCGGCGACGGTGCTCGCCATGGCGGCCGACGCCTCGCCGTAGCCGCGAATCGCGTCCGGTGTGGCAACGAGGTTGCTCATGAGGCTCCCATCAGGAAGATCATTTCGAATCGAACTATACAGAGCGGAGATTCACCCGGTACAGCAAAGAGTTCACCAACCCGTGAACGATGCGGTGAACTCCAGGTATTCCGCAGGTTATCTGCGGTCTGCTGGATAATGTTGCCACACTGTATATTTCAGCGAACCCCCCAGAAGCTCCGGCACCGGACACTCAGATCGGTCGCAGCCAGCTGTCGGGTTCGGTCTCGTAGTCCTGTTCTTCGATGTACTCCTGCCGGGTCACCTCTTCGGCGGTCGGCAGACCGGTCAGGGCCAGCAGTTCGGGGGCCAGGCCCGCGGCCTTCAGCTGGGCACGGCGCTCGATTCCGGCGCGGGCCGCGGATTGTCGGCACAGCCGCAGGATCTCGCCCGCGAGCTGCTCGGGGTCGCCGCGCAGGTGCTCGCGCTCCACCGAGATCGCCCGGGGCAGACCCTGTTCCGTGGTGGTCACCACGATCGCCCCGGTGCGCGACGCGAGCGTGAACTCGGTCGGAAACGTGAACTCGCTCGACGCCACCTCACTCGACGGCACTGCCTCGGATGCCACTGCACTGCCTCTCATTCGTCCGCGATCGCCAACACCACTTCGGCGATCACCGATTCCAGGGTTGTGATCATCCGGCGGCGATCCGCGGGCACCGCGACCGGCGGCTGCTCGGCGGTGACCACGTAGCGGCCGTCCGCGTCCAGATCCCGCCATTCCAGGTGATGCCGGGTGACGCCGCGCGGGCCGAAACGCGAACGGCCCTGCACCACATCGATGGTGCCCATGCTCGGCGCGGGCGCGGCCAGAAACTCGGCGGCCCGGTCGACCACGCCGCCCTCCAGGGTCTCGTGCGCCGGGGACAGGCCGAAGGCGTAGTCGACCATGGCGGTGTCCTCGGGCTCGGCGAGGACGGTGTCGGGGCCACGCCCGGCGGCGGTGTCCGGCAGCCCGGCCACCACTTCGGTCGCCAGCTCCGCCGCCCAGAACTCGGTGATGGTGAATCCCGCACTGTGCCTGACAGTTTCGCCCGGCCGTTGCACCACCAGATAACCGGCTTCGCCGCTGCGCACCCCGAGCATACGAATGCCGGCCGCCGGAGCGCGCGGGTCGCGGCCGTCCCAGCCGTGCACCTCCACCCGCAACTCCGGCATGTGCACGGCACGCAATACGTAATCCAGATCAGGATCGCGGTCCCGCAGGGCGCTGCGGGCGCGAGCCTTGTTGTCCAGGTGCGCGTCCCAGAATGCGGTACGGCTGGTGAAGAACAGCGGGGCGGGCAGCGACTCCTCGCCCAGCTCCTCCCACAGCACCAGGAACTCGAGGTCGGTCAGCGACCAGCTTCGACCCATCGAATTCAGCCCTCCACCACCGGTTTCGCCACCACCGGGGGCGTACCCATGGCCTCGTCGAGATACTCGGCGCGGTCCAGGAAGTCGGGGCGCTTGTGTTCTTTGCCGCCCGCGCCGTGCGCGCCGCCGCCGTGTCCCATACCGCCCATGCCGCCGCCCATGCCGCCCATCGGGGAGGCACCGGCCGCGACGCCCGCGCGGGAAGCGCCGAGGACTTCCGCCTCCGCCACCTCGGCGGTGACCGCGGCACGCGGAAACAGCTTGGCCTGAGCGGGTTCCAGCGGCGACTTGCCGCCCGGTCCGCCACCGCCCGGTCCGCCGCCCCCGGCCGTCTTCAACTGGTCGAGCAGGTTCGGCAGGGCGGCCAGCGGCGAATTCTCCAGCTGCTTGGACAGATCCGACTGTTTGTTGCTCTGCTGGGTCTGGCTCTGCAGGCTCTGCATGCCCTGCTGCAGGGCGCTGGACAACTGCGACAGCTGCGAACTGGAATCGCCGCTCTGGCTGGAGCTGGGGTTGCTGCCGGAATTCGAGCCACCGGAGCCGCCCGGGCTGGAACCGTTCGGATTCGAGCCATTCGGGTTGGAGCCGTTGGGATTCGAGCCATTGCCCTTCGGGTCGGTGCCGTTCGGATTCGAGCCCTTGGCACCGGCACCCGCGCCGGAACCGCCCTTCGATGAGGTACCACTCGGTGTGGAGCCGTCACCGAAGGTCGGCGCACCGGTAGCGCCGATCTTGCCGCGCGGCTGGGCGCGGCCACCACCACCGCCGCCGCCGTCGCCGGTGTAATAGTTCCTCGGGCTGCCCCCACCGGGCATCGGCGCGGTCGGGTCGGCCAGGATCGGGATGGCCGGGCCCGCGGCGCTCAGACCGGGGATGTACCAGTTGGTGAATCCGAGCCGGGCGCGGGTGAGGATTCTGTCCTCACGCTGCGGGCGGTCGTAGTCGGCGTCGGTCGGCGCGTTGGGGGGCAGATACACCTGGGTGTTGGCCAGCCACCCCGACACCGCGATCAGGTTGCTCGAGATGGCGCGCAGATCCGAGCTGAGATCCGCGGCCTGAGTTTTGAACCTGCCGGAGGCCGTGATCGCGCCCTTGGCGCCGAGTCCCGTCCAGCTCTTGTCGGTCTCCATCTTCTGCAGCTGCGTGTTCAGGTCACCGAAGGCGGTGTCCAGCTTCCCGGCGACGAGCAGCCAGGTCGCGCCGGCGTCCGCCACCAACTGCGGGTTCATGGCCACGCGCGCCTCGTGGAACTGCTCGTGGGTCAGCGAATACGGGTCCTCGGGAACGATCGCTTGGGAGTGGTTCTTCGAGTGCGCGATGTCGGACAGGTCGCCGTAACCGTGTTTGGCGTCCAACGGCTGCATCTTGTCGGTGTCGAAGCTGGGGATCTTGCCGTGGGCCAGCGTCGGATTGCCGCCGCCGACGGGGTTGTCCGTCTTGAGCTGATCGAACTTGTGCTTCGAATCCTCTTCGGCGGCCTTGTAATCCTTGTCCGCCCGGATCATCACGTCGGCCATGGCGTTCACCAGGTCGATGTAGTGATTCAGCACCGTGTCCAGCTGCTTGCCCTGCGCGTCGAATTCAGCGGCGAGCTGCTGACACTTCGTCAGGGGGCCGTTGTCGTTGAAGCCCTTGTGGTTGGTCAGCAGGTGCTGGTAGCCCTTCAGCGATTCCAGCGTGTTCGCCGCGATGGCCGCCTTCTTGGCGGCGTCCAGGGCCGCGTCGTGCTTCAGGGTGAGTTCACCGTCGCGCAGGCTCCCGTCGCACCCGAGCCAAGGATTGTCGACCTTGTCACCGTCGCTCACGTCCCGCTCCTAACTCCCGACACACCGAAACATTACGGCTCGCCGACACCAACACTCCAGTCGTCCGGATTCGTTCCCTACGAATGCCTTTGGCGGAAGCGCTGTTCCAGACCCGGCACATAGACCGACGCGGGCATGCTCGAGGTGGTCTGTTCCACGACGCCGTCGTCGGCCACATAGTAGAGGGCGCGATCGATCACGACCTCCTCCGGCTCGGTGGGCACGTACACCATCCACCCGACCGAAAGCCGTTCGCCGCGAAGCCGATCCAGCGGGTAGGCGAGCGAGTCCACGCCCGCGGAGCGGACATGGTGGCGGACCGCTTCCAGGGCCTCGAACTCCGGCAGCGGATCCGGGCCCAGGCGGGCCACCCCGGCCAAGGTCAGCTGGTAGTGCGCGGCATCCAGGTCGGCGATGTCGCCGAAGACGGCGGCGAGGACGGCATGTGTGACGTCGCGGCGTTCGGCGGCGGCCACGAATTCCGCTACGGCGGAACGCTGTTCGAGGGTCGGATCGGTATCGACCAGTCCGCTGATCACGTCGATGACGGTGGCGGCCGTCCAGATGCCGGGAACCGCGGCCGCCACGTCGGCGCCGGCCGGGGAATCACCGCGATACCAGCGCCCACGCTCCCACCAGTAGCAGAAGGTGAGCAGTCCACCGGCCGCGCGGTTATTGAGCACCTGGTTGGCGACCCATTCCGGAGCACCCGCGTACAGGCGCGGAAGCTCGCTGCCGCGGTTGTAGGCGGCCGCCAATTCCGGTGCGTTCCAGACGCCTCCGGACAGCACCGCGCGACCGCCGGGCAGCAGATACAGCGAGGAACCGGAACGGCGCGAACCCTCGAACCAGCCGAAGGACGGCAGCACCCGGGGGCCCCACTCGGAGCCGATCGCCACGAAGGCGGCGGAGATGGCGGCCCAACGCGACCACAGCACTGGGAAATCCGGGAAATCCCCGTCGGAAACCACCGGGAGATAACCGGATTCGCGATCCGCGCGCGCGGAATCGGCGGCATGACGCGGATCGCGGGACTGGCGGTTGCCTTGATGCAGATGGGCGGCCAGCCACAGCGGCAGCTCGGTGCGGGGGAATACCTCCAGATCGGCCAGGTAGTCCTCCGGCGCGAACATCTGGTCGGCCGGGAACGGTTCATCGCCGTAATCGTGATCGACGGTCAGCTCGCCCGCGGCGGTGATCGTCAATTCCAGCCGCCACCACGGGCCATCACCGAGATCGGCGGAGAGCCGGCGGTGTTCGGTGACGTATTCGAGGATCTCGGCGGACGGCAGCACCTGGGCGAGGCGGTCCCCGTCGTCGGAGAACACGACCCGGGAGCGGTGGCCGGTCGCGGTGAGCGCGAAGGCGGCGTGCACGCGCGCCCAGCCCTCCGGCCCCAGCTCACGCAGGTCCTGCGCGATGCGGTGGGCCAGGGTGCGAGCGCGCTGCGGGATGTCGATGACCGGCGCGGTCAGGCTGAAGCCGATATCCGGGTCGGAGCTGAAACCGATGTCCGGATCGGAATCGTCCGGAGCACCGATGATTTCGACCGGCTCGGCGATATCGGCGGCCAGGGATGCGCCGATGCGGTCTTGGCTGTTCTCGTCGGTCACGCGCGATCAGCCCTGCTCCGCCGACCCCTGCTGATCGCCTGCGGCCTTTCCTGTTCCGTATTCCTTGACCCAGTTGTCCATTTCCTCGGCCCAGCGGACGGCATTGCTACCGTCGAGCTGACCGGCGAGGGCCTTGCGGGCTGCCTCGATCATCTCAGGGGTGGCGTCGGGATGAGCCTCGGCGATCGCCCACAGGGCGTTCTGGGTGTCGTCGTCGAGACCGGTGGCGGTGTGCACGCCCCGGCCCTCCAACACGTGCCCGAGCACCTCGTCGAAATTCGCCCGCAACTCATCGTCACTGGGGTATCCGTGCCGCACGTCCCTCTCCTCCCTCTGCCGAGCCGAAACCCAGCATCACATATCCCAATTGACCACGCGGTTGCGGGAACCGTAAGAATCGGCGAACTCGCCCATGGTTATCCGAAGATGCCCGCCCGGCGAGCCGGATCCGACAACACATCCCGGATCAGCAAGCCCAGGTCTGCGTCCTGCGGGACGGTGCGATAGCGCACCTCGCACTGCGCGGCACCGCCGACACCGACCAGCAGGCGGTTGAAGCCCTGCTGCGTGCGTTCCCAGTGCACATCCGCACCGAGCCGATCCACCTCGATGGCTTGATCACCCACCCGCAGCACCAGGCCCGCCTGATGGTCGCGGTAGAAGGCCACCCGCAGGCCGTCCAGATCGTCGTAGACGCCCGCCGGCGAACCCGCGCCGAGCGGTGCCGAATTCAGCTCGCCGGTCAGCGGATTCAGCATGGCGAATTCGCCGAACCCGGAATGCGAGCGCAGGTACACCCCACCACCCGACTGCGCTGTCGGACCCGAGGCGCGCGGGAAGCGGCTGCCGCCGCGCGAACGACCACCGTTCGCCCCGCCCTGCTGCTGACCACCCGGCTGGCCGCCCGAGCCGCCACCCATCGGGCCGCCGGGCGATCCACCCGATGATCCGGCTGCACCGTTCGTGCCACCGTCGCTCGAATCGGCACCGTTCGCCCCGTAGCCGCCGAACGAATTGTCCGGCACGGGATTCCAGCCCGGAGCACCATTCGGACCGTGCGGGACACCGCTATTGGGCCCACCGGGCATGTTCGGCCCGCCGGGTAGGTGCGGACTGCCGGGTTTGTAGGGACCGTGCGGCGTCGACGGCGATCCTGGGTAGCCCGGATTCCGGCCGTCGGTCGAGCCCGGCCACTGCTGGGAACCGTTCGGCGACTGCTGGGAACCGTCGGTCGACTGCTGCGACCCATCGGGCCACTGCTGCGAGCCATTCGGCCAGGTCTGAGACCCGTCCGGCCACTGCGACGAACCGCCGGGCTGCTGCGCCGAATCGGGCCACGAACCCCACGGCGGCAACTGACCATTCGGCGCGCCACCGCCCGGTGGCATCTGCCCGCCCTGATACGGGGGCACCATGGGTGCCTGCGGCATCGCGGGCGGTTGCGGCAACTGCGGCATGCCCGGCTGCCCCGGCATCCCCCCACCCGACGATCCGGGACCACCCGCATACGGCTGTCCGTCCGAATACTGCTGGCCACTCGAATACTGCTGGCCACCAGGCACACCCGGCGGCGGTGGCGGGCTCGGCGGCGCGGGCGGCTGCGGCGGATTCGCGTCCGGCGGCAGCGTCCACGGTGCGGCCTGCTGCGACGGCTGCGGTGTGTACTGCGGGAACTCCGGATCGAATTGCCGAGGCGGATGCGGAATATGCGACCGCCAGTTGGGATCCCAATTCCGCCCGCCCGACGCGCTCCCCCGCTCCTGCCGGTGATCAGGCGCAGCCCCGTGTTTGTCCGCACCGGTCGGCGCGGACTCCGGATCACTCTCACCGGTCGGCGTGGCTTCGGCTTGGGCCTCACCGGTCGGCGTGGCTTCGGTTTCGACCTCACCAAGCGGGTGGGACCCGGCCGTCGGCTCAGGCGTTGCGGGCTTCGCCGGTAGCGGTGCGGGCTCGGAATTCCCGGGACCGGCATGCATTTGACTGCCACCGGCCGGATCGGGTTCCGGGGTAGGTTCGGATGCGTTGCCGTGCGGCGGGTTCGGTGGGTTCTTGCCGCCTGCACCGGAGCCCGCGGGTGTGGGCGGTTCCTCCCCGCCGCCACCGCCGTGCGGCGGGGTGGGCGGTTCTTCGGGACGACCACCGGCGAGTTCCCAGAACCAGTCGGCGCGGTCGGCGGAGATGCGGGCCAGTAGTTCGGCGTTCTCGGCGCGCAACCGGGCGAAGCGCTGCTCGGTGCTGCCGGGCGGCATGCCGTCGGCGATCTGGTGCAGCCATCGGGCGCGCTCGGCATCCATCCGCGCGGTCCAGTCGGCCTGAACGGCCTCCTGGCGGTCCAACCAGGTGCTCGGATCGTTCGGATCGACCGGCGGCCGGGGCGACGACTCCTGGTTCGGATCACCTTCGCCGACAACCGGTTCCAGCTCGTTTGAGCGCGGAAAGTTGTCGTCGACCCACTGGGCGAGAGCGTCGGCACGGTGGGAGGTCTCGGCGGCCCTGCGGAGGTCCTCGAAGGCCGTGGCGCTGCCGGGACCGTTGGACAGCACGGTCTTGCCCTGCAGCTCCTCGATAGCCGGGCCGTGGTTCGCGGGGGTCAGATCGGACTCGGCGACGCGCAGACCCGTCGCCGCATGGAAGTCTGTGATGGCCCGACGCAGGGCGGCGCGAGCCTCGTCGCGGGCCTGGGCAGCCGCCTCGTGCGGGGTAACCGCGGCGCGAGTTTCGGCGGCCCACAGCCGCTTCAGCTCGGTCGACCAGCGATCGGCGACAGCCCGGGCCTGATCGACACGGTCGAGGGCAGCGCGCAGGGCCTCGTTGCGGGCCACGAACTCCTCGGCACTGTTGGTCTTCGGGCCGGCCATGATCACGTCGCGGTCGGCCTGGGCGGCGCGGAGTTCCGCTTGCGCCGCTCTGGATTCTCGGCGGGCGGTGTCGAGGGGAGATTCGGCCGCGCGCGCCTGGGCTTCGGCGGCGGCCTCGTGGCGGGCAATCAACTCCTCGATCTGGTGCACCCGCACCGTCGCGTCGTGCAGACGCTGGATGCGTGGGCCGGCCTCGGCCTGCGCCTCGGGGGTGCGGGCGTGCTGGGCGGCCTCGTCGAGGGCGTCACGGAAGTGCTCGGGGGTGAGGTCGGAGGCGTTCACCCGCACGCCCCGCATTGCCCGGTCGCGATCGCGGACGGCCTGTTCGAGTTCGCGGCGCAGGGTGTCCGCCGGGGGTTCGTCCGAGTGGGCGCCGGCCATGAGGGATCTGTCGAGTTCCGCTTCCGCCGCGCGTACCCGGGCCTCGGCTTCGTTGTAATGTTCCGCGGCCGCGCGGAGTTCGGCGACGCGGGCATCGTGGCTGGAGCGCAGGCCCTCGTGCACGGGCAGCGCTTCGAGGTGCTCGATCGTGGCGGCCAAGCGCTGCGGAGTCAGGTCTCCGGCCTCGACCCGTCGGCCCGGGGCGCCGTCGAGATGGGGTTCGTGCGCATCCGGATGCGTGACCCTGCGCAGCGCGAAATCGCGGCTGTTGCTCGCTCGTTCGAGATCGGTTCGCGCGCTGTGCAGTTCGGCCGCGGCCGCGCTGGGGCGGACCGGCGGGCGTTCCGGCTCCGGCAGGGCGGTCGCGTCGTTGTATGCCTGCGCGAGCCGCTGCAACTCCGCAATATCGGCTGCGCGAGCGCGGACTTCGGCGCGCAATTCCTCGACGGTTGCCTTCGTCTGGGCATCGGTCGGGCGCTCGAACTTCTCGATCTTGCCGTCGCGGTATGCCTCGTATGCCTTGGCCGAGCGCGCGGGATCGTCACCGAGTTCCAGTCCCTGCAGTCGCGCCCACGCCGAGCCCGCCCGCGACGGGTCGTCCGAGCTCGGTGGCTCGCCGAGGGATCCGTGGTCGAAGCCGCGCAGTGCCGCCGCCGCAGCCGCCTCGCGGATCGGCAGCTCACCCTCGGCCACCCGCGGATCGGTGTTCGGATCGAAACGCAGACCATCGTGGAACGGGTCGATGGCGCTGAGGGCGTGCGCGTATTCGGTCAGCGCGGCAACCAGTTCCGGGCGCTCGAGCGAGCGGTGCATCATGTCGTTGATCGCCCGCAGCAACGCCGGCGCCGCGATGCTCTTGGCATCCGGCTCGAAGCGATCGTCGGTCTTGTTGTACTTGTCGGAGTACAGGTCCTCGGAGGTCAGGCCGAGGCGGGTCGCGAGCCGGTCGCGTGCGGCCAGCGCCGCCGGGCCGTCCACGCCGCGCACCGCCGAGGCGTAGGCGACCAGATCCTGCACCGCTTGCAGGCGGCGCACATTGCGCATGCCCGGGTCGGTGAGCGCCTCGACCATCTTCTCCGGCGTCAGCTCGGCCGGATCCAGGCCCAGCCGATGCGACAACTGCTGCAGCGCGTCATTGAGATCGTGGAACGACTCGATGCCGTCGCTGCTGGCGATGAAGTCGGCGACCCCCTCGATCTGCGCGGCCCGCAACGCATTGTCGTGCTGCATGGCCTGGATGGCGTCGGCCAGCCGGTCGGGCGTGAGGTCGTCACGGTAGACGGCCAACCGCTTCGCCAGTTCGTCACGCGCGGTGCGCAACTCGTCGATCGAGGTGGGTAGTGGCGTCGGATCCTCGTGCGGGAGCGGGCCTTCCGGCGTCTGTTCGACGACCCGCCAGCGATCGGACGGGTGATCACGCACCGTCGTGGCCGGAACCTTCTCGCCGTCGTGTTCGGGCTCGTGGAAGCGCACCTCGGGCGTGTGCCCGGCGAGCACATGCAGGCGACCCTCGCCATCCATGGTGACCGTGCGGAAATCGGCTACCAGGCGGCCGTCATTGAGCTGACGGCCGATCTCGGGATGCGCGGTGAGGTAGTCGGCCAGGGCTCGCGCGTGCTCGCCGTCGGCGCGAATGACCGTCAGCCGCGGCGGATCACCCGGGAGCACCGCAATGCCGTGTTCGAGGGGCGCGCCGCCGTGCTCGTCCGCCCAGGTGCGGGCCGCGTCATCGGCGAGGTCGCCCGCGACCGTGCGGGCCTCGGAGTCCGCACGCAGGTAATCGTCGACGGCACGGCCGAGATCGGCGACCTGGCCGGCATGCTCGCGCACCGCCATCCGCAACTCGGCCACGGTGTGCCGCAAGCGTTCCGGGGTCAGCTCGTCCAGGCCGACGCCCAGCAGCTGCGCCCAGTTCGAACGCTCCTCCCGGGTCTGATCGCGGTACAGGGCGTTGTCGAACAGCACGCCCGCCTTGTGGACCGCCAGCTCGTCCGGGGACAGATCATCGAAATTGCGGGCGGGCTCACCACCATTGGGTGTGCCTTCCCAGTCCAGGGTGGTGGGGTGCGGGTCGGTCTTGCCGATCAGCCCGACCTTGCGGGCCAGCTTGGCGACCACACCGTCGGTTCGAGTCGGATCGCTGTGCACCAACTCGCGTAGGAAACGACCCAGCGGATCCTTGTCGAAGAAGTTGATGCTGCGGCTGTAGGGGACGCGGGCGTCCTCGGTGTTGTAGCGCTGGGCGACCTCGAACAGCGCCTCGACCGCACCCGCGCGGCGTAGCAGCACGTAGGTCGACTCGTCGACGAGACGACGCAGGGTCGCCGGATCGGCGGTGCGCAGGTCGATGCCCTGGCGCGCAGCCTGTTTCAGCACTTCGCGCAGGGCGTCGTCGCGGACGTCGAGGCGGTCGGCCAGCGTCTTGGGCAGCGCGTCACGGGTGGGGCCCGTCTCGTGCTCCCGCGGCCGAACGGCCGGATCCGACTGTGTACCAGCATGTTCGGCGGCCCCGTGCGCGGGCTCGATCGCACCTGCACGTTCGCCGCTCGGCAGCTGCGCGAGCGGCTCTCGCTGCGGGACGGCGGCCGGGTCCCGGACCGGGTCGGGTCCGGTTCGAGGTGCGGCGGGTGTCGCATGATCCTGCGAGATGCCGGCCAGGCGCAGATCCGCGGCGGCCAGCGCTCGGGTGGAGGCATCCACCTCGCTGAACCAGGGCTCGTACTCGCCGCCGCGGGTGCGCATCGGCACCGCCTCGGAGGCCACATCGGGTATCCGCGCGGTGAGGCGGTGGAAGAACGGCAGGTCCTCACGCGACTTCCAGAAGGTCGCGAGTTCCTTGCCCAACCGGGACGGGTTGATGTCCAGGTGATGCAGGAAGTCGTTGTGCAGCCAGCCACCGATCTCGTGGATGATCTGCTTCTGCCCGGTGCCGTCGAGACCCGAGCCCGAGGCGTATTTCGGGTACTGGTCCTTGAATCCGGCGCGCACGAAATCCCACAGCCGGCGCAGGAACGGCGGCCGGACCGGCTGCCGCTCGGCCGGGAGACGATCGCCCGGCAGGCTCGGCCGGGCCGCCGGCTCCAGGTGGCGCACGCCGTCGGCGTCGGTGCGGACCACGACGTGAACGCGGTCGCCGTTGATCTCGAGCACCAGACGGTGCGGGGCGGACGGGGCGGGCTGGTGGAAGGTCGCCGCCATCAGATCGGTGACATCGGCTGCGCGCCGGACGGTTTCGTCGCGCAGATCGGTCAGAGTGGCCGCCCGATGCTCCGGCGCGAGCCGCTCGGGGTCGACGCCCAGCAGGCGTGCCCACTCGTCTCGGATGGTGGCCAGTTGCGCCCGCTGCTGCGGATCGGTCGCCGCATCATGGCGGGCGGTGGCCTCGTCGAGTGCCTCGATCGCACCGGCACGCAACATGTTCCGGTACTGCAGTTCTCCGGCGACCTCCGGCAACCGGCCCTTGGCGAGATCCGCATCCGACAGGCCCAGACGGGTGGCGATGTCCCGGCGCAGCTCGTCGAGCGTCAATCCGCGGGGCTGGTCTCCGGCCTGATGCGTGGCGTCCGACCACGGCTCGTGCGGGAGATTCTGTGCCTCGCCGCGGCCAGAGGCATTCTGCTCCAAGGCTTGTCGGGCCGCGGCGGCCTCGGCCGCACCCGCCTGCTGAAGGCGGTCGGTGAGCCCCAGGTCCCGCAGTTGAGCCTCGAATGCCGCGAGTTCACGCGGATCGGCCTCGGTACGCCAGTACTCCTCGCCGCCGTAACGCTCCTCGGTGGTCAGCGGGCGGTAATCCTCGGGATCGCGCATGGACGCGGGCCCGGTACCGGTTTCCGGATCACCGAAGAAGCCGCGTGCCTTGGCCATCTCGGCCAGTTCCTGCAGCGAGGCAAGGGCGTCCGGCCGCTTCGACAGCGGCTCGACCATGCCCAGCCCATCGGCCAGTCGCGCCAGGTATGCGAGCTCCTCCGGAGTGCGCTGGCGCGCATTGTGTTCCAGCGGCGCATCCGCCAGGAAGTCCGAGACCGCCTTCAGCGTGGGCGAGACCACCGCCGGGTTCACCGACAACGGCCCCTCCGGCTCACTCCCCGCCGGGTGCTGCCCCTCGATCGTCGCCTCGGATGCTGGTACGACCACCCCGGATCCGTGCGTAACCGCCGGATCCGGCGCTTGCACGGCAGGATCCGGAGTCGACGCGGCCGGATCCGGAGTCGATGCAGCGGGATCCGGCTTGGGCGCAGCGGGATCCGGCTTCGGTGCGGCGGGATCAGGAGACCCAGCGGGCTTGGTGGGCTCGCCCTCGTTGCCGGACGAAGCACCTCTTCTGTCGAGGGACTCCCTCGTCAGGCCGGTTGGGGGTGTGGTGGGTGGGGTACCGGACTCGCGCGCGTTGGACGCCGTACCACCCGTGCTGGACCGTTCGCCCGCACCACCGGGATTCGGCGTGGCGCCGCGGCCTTCTCCGGCACCGCCTTCGCCGCCGGGGCCACCGAAACGGGACGGGCTCTGGGCAAAGCCGCCCGGGTGGCTGGGCTTGGGCGGGGTCGGATCGGCTCCGGAAGCTCCGCCATCGGAGCCGGGCTTGCCGGGGCCGCTGGGCTCGGGGGTGCCGGATTCGCCTGGGTCGCCCGGGTCGCGGCCAGCGGTGTGCTCATCGATCCACTGGGCGAATTCCTCGGCGTGGTGGACCTTTTCGGCCGCCTGGCGCAGGTCGTTCGCGGCACCGTCCAGCGAGCGCTCGCCGGGGAGCGGGAAATCGGCTTCGGAGTCGGCGAGGATGCGTTCGGGGAGGTTGGCCAGGGCGTCGTCGGGCCGTTCCAGGAGCGTGGTCTCGTCGATGTGCAGGCCGGTCTGCTCGTGGAAATGCGCTATCGCAGCACGCAATTCGGCCTGTGCCTCGTCGATGCCGCGTGCCGCGGCGGCGTGCGGGGTGTCCGCGGCGTGGGCGGCGAGCGCGGCGAGGTTGTCGAGCTGGGCCTGCCAGCGTGCACCGCGGTCCTGCAGGTCGAGGTGATGCTCGGCAACGTCGGCCAGGCGCAGGCGGCTGCGCTGTTCGGGGGTGAGCTGTTCGGGTGGCGTGCCGCCGAATTCCGCTCGGGTGGCGGCGATCCAGTCGCGGGTGAGGTCGGCTTCGCTGACCGGCAGGCCCGCCCGCGCCGAATCCACCGCCACCTTGGCGATGTCGGCGTCTTGCCGGGCGTAGCGGAGTCCGCGCTGCGCCTGGGCCTGCGGTGTCTCCGTGCGGCGAACCGACTCGATCGGCTCGGGCCGCACGGCGGCCTGGAAGTCCATAGCCGTCTGGTACCGACGCACGGCGTCACTGAGCGGGGCGAGTTCGGGGGGCAGGCCGTGCTCCGAGCTCGCCCGTGCGAGCCGGTCGAGCCGGCCGACGATCTGATCGGCGTGCGCGGGCCAGTCCCCCGGCGTGGCGGCCGCCACGGCCAGCAGATCGCCTCTCGCACTGTCGACTTCGCGCTGCCACAATTCGGCGGGTGTCTCGCCCGGACCCGCGGCAGCCTCGACGACCGCGCGCAGTCGCGCCTCCTCGGCGTTCACCCGGCGATCGGCCTCGGTGAAGTCGGTCGCGGCCCGCTCCAGTTCCGCGACGCGCTCCCCGGAATTGACCAGGCGGCCACCGTCTTCGGAGATCCGGGTAGCCAGGTATTGCAAGGTGCCGCGCAACCGCTGCGGGCGCAGATCACTCTCACGCACGGCCCGCTCCGTGCCGTGGTCCAGCTGTGCCAGGGCGGCGTCACGCTGTGCGCGAGCCTGGTCACGCGCCTGCCGAGCCTCGACCACCTCGACGGCGTGTTCGCGCGGGCTGCGGTGCGGCGCTTCGGGTTCCGGCACCGAGGTCAGGGCATGATGTTCGACGGCCAGTCGCTCGAGCGCGTCGATATCGAGCTCACGCGTCCCGACCTTGGTGCGCAGATCGGCGAGCATCGCCTCGAGATCCTGTGGATCGGGCCGCTCGTGAGTGTCGATCTTGCCGTCGCGGTACACCTCGTATACGGCGGCGAAGCGGGCCTCACGGACGGTGTCGACCAGCCGGACGAAGTCGGCCTCCGACAGCGGCCGCACCGCGGGATCCACGCGCTGCACGTACTCCGGGTACAGCAGCTCGACCGGTCGCTTCTCCCCCTGACGCTCCAGTTCCCGCATCAGCCTCTCCGGCCGATGCTCCAGCTCCTTGCGCGACTCCGCCGGCTGGCGCTCCAGCGCCTTGCCGAGCTCCTCCTGATGACGTTCCAGCACCCGGCGCAGCTCCTCCGGCGGCATCTGGCGGTGCAGGCCGGACAGCTTCTTTCTGTACAGGTCGACAATGTGGTCGATGTCGTCGACGTCCACGCCCTGCAGATGTGACCAGACACCCTGAGCCTGCGACGGATTGTCGGAAAGCACCGGCTCACCGACATATTCGCTCATCAGGCGGTTCAGCAGTGCCAGACCCTCCACATCGTGGATGGGCAGCACCCCGTCGTTCGCGCGTGGATCGGTGCGCGGATCGAAGCGCAGGTCCGGGTGGTACGGGTCGAGAGTCCCCAGCGTGTGCGCGAACTCGGCGAGCGCGGCCGTCACGTTCGAGCGTTGCTCGGGATCCTTCAGCGCGTCCTTGATCGCGCGGACCATCGCGTTCTTGTCGGTGGAATACTGATCCGGCCCGTGGGTGAGCCTCGAGGTCTTCTTGTCCGTCTGCCACTTCGACCCGTACACATCCTTCGGGTCCACACCGAGCTGCCGCACCAGCCGGTCGCGTGCCTCGGTCACGATCGGCTTGTAGGCGGGCCGGTTGTGGCTGTCGGCCTTCTTGTCGGCGTTCTGCAATTCCTTGGCGTAATCGAACAGGTCGCCGATGGCCTGCCTGCGGCGCGCCGACCTCATCTTCGGCTTGGTGAGCTCCTCGGCGAGCCGCTGCGGCGACAGGTCCTTCGGATCGACGCCGAGCACGTGCGCCAGATCGCCCAGCTTGTCGCTGAGGTCGTTGAAATGCTCGATGGCGTCGCCGCTGCGCACATAGTCGGCGATGCCCTCGATCTGCGCGGCCCGCAACATATTGTCCTGGCGCAGTGCGGCAATGGTGTGATCGAGGTGCTCGCCCAGATCCAGGTGCTGCGCCTCCAGCTTCGCGGCGGCCGCATTGCGTTCCTCACGCACAATGTCCGGGTCGCGCGGACCACCGGCCTGCTTCGGCGTCTCCGGCTCGGGCGTGGTGCGCTCGGGCCCGACGAGCTGCCACGGACCGTGCTCGTCGCGCACCATGACCACGGGGGTGCGCTCGCCGGCGACCGTCACCTCCTGGAAGCGCGCGTGCGGGGTCTCTTCCGCCACGACGTGCACGGAGCCGTCGGCCTCGTTCAGCGCGACATTGCGGTAATCCAGGTGCAGCTCACCATGATTGAGCATTTCGCCCAGTTCCGGATGGGCGGCCAGTGCCTCGGCCAGCAGCGCGTGATGGTTTTCCTCGCCGCTGATCACCACCAGCCGGTTCGGGTCGCCGGGGTGCTCACCCGGACGCACACCGACCCCGGGTTCGAGCATCGCGCCGCCGTTGGCGTCCATCCAGGAGTGCGCCGTCTGCTCGGCCAGCTCTCTCGTTTTGCGCTCGGATTCGGCGTCCAGTTCGAGGTAATGATCGACCGCGGTGGAGAACTCGCTCAAGCGGTCCCGCGCGTCGCGCACCGCCATCCGCTGTGCGGCGATGGCGTGGTCGAGCTGCTCCTTGGTCGGGCCCAGTCCGTCCAGATCGAGGCCGAGCAACTGGGCCCAGTTCGACCGCTCCTCGGTGATCTGGTCGCGGGTCAGGGCGTCATGGAACAGCTCGCCCTGCTCGCTCTGCGGGAATCCGAGCTCCGGATCCTCGAAATGGTTCGCCCACTCGCTGCCGACATTGGTGCCCTCGGTATTGAGGAAGGTGGGCTTGGGCTTGCCCGGTTCCGGCAGCTTCGACGGATCCTGGCCCTTGGCAAGGTGTTTCTCGCCTTGCTGGGCGGCCTCGCGCTGCAGGCGCTCCTGCTCCTTGGCGGCGTAGACCTCCCGCACATACCGGCCCAGCGGGTTTTGGTCGTTGATGGCGACCGGTTGATGCGGCACCTTCGCCTCGGCCTCGTTGAACCGCTGCGCGACATCGCTGAGCGCCTCCAGCGCACCGGCCCGGCGCACCAGTCGATAAGTCTCCTCGGCGACCAGTTTGCGCAGCGCCTCGGGAGTCGTCTCGGGCAGATCCAGCCGCTGCGCGGCTACCACGCGCCGCACATCACTCAACGCGGCGTCACGGGCTTGCGCCGCACGCGCCATGGGCTCGGGCAGATTCGACGCCCAATGCCGCGGCGGCGCTTCCTGTACCGCGGGAATCTCCACCGTCTGGTGCTCGGCGCGAGCGCGAATGTAGTCCGCCTCGGTGAGCGCCCCGCGCTCGCGCAGGTCCGTCTCGATCGGGGCGCGCAGCCGGGGATCGGCCTCCGCAAACCACGGCTCGTACTCGCCGCCACCCCGGACTCGCATGGGATGGATATCGGCGGCCACATCGGCGATGCGGCTCTTGCGGTAACTCAGCAGGGGCATCCGCTCCCGCGACTTGTAGATGGTGATGCCCTCTTTGAGGATGCGGGCGAGGGGGAACTCGTGCACCATGTCCGGCCACTCGTGTTCCTCGCCCGACGCGATGCGTTCGAGTGCCTCCCCGGGATGCTCGGTGAAGGGGAATTCGTGGCCGAACAGCTTGCCCATGAATCGGAGCAGCCACGCCTGACCGGCGCCGTCGTTGCCCGAACCCGACGGGTACTTGGGGTACTGGCCTTCGTAGTCGTGCCCCTTGACGGCACGCCACATCCGGCGGAACAGCCCCGGATCCGGCTCCCGGACAGTGCTTTCCGGCCGCGTCGGCAACTTCGGCCGACCCGCCTCCTCCAACCGGGGCACACCATCCTCGCCCACGGTGACCTCGACGTGCACCCGCCGGCCGTCGGCCTCCAGGACCAGCCTGCGGCCCGCCTCCGGGTCGGGAGTGTGGAAGGTGGCGGCCACCAGATCGGCGACATCGTCGGCGCGGCGGAGGGTTTCGGCGCGGAGGCGATTCAGTGTGGCCTCGGGATCGCGGGCCAGGTGTTCCGGGTCCACGCCGAGCAGGCGGGCCCACTCGTCGCGGACGGCCGTATAGGCCTCGCGGCGGCCCTCGGTGGTCGCCTGGCCGTGCCGATCCATCGCCTCGCCGAGGGCCTCGATCGCTCCGGCGCGCAACAGATTCCGATACTGGAGCTCGCCGGCAAGAACCGACAGGTGTCCCGAGGTGAGGTCCTCGGGGCGCAGGCCGAGCCGATCGGCCAGCTCCCGCCGCAGCTCCGGCAGTGACAGCGCGCGCGGTTCCCGCTCGGCAGGACCGTGATTCGCCTCCGCCCACGGCTCGAGCGGCAGCTCCCTGGGCGTCTCACCCGATCTGGGCTCGGGCTGCTTCGGGAAGAAACGGTCATCGAGCGACAGCTCGCCGAACTCGTCCGGACGCATGGTGCGCGGGGGCACGTTCTCTCGCGGGTCGCCGAAACCACCACGCGCACGCGCATTCTCGGCCACATCACGCAGGGCGGCCAGCGGATCGCGGCGCCTGCCCATCGCGTCACCGAGGCCCAGCGAATCCACCAGACGCCGCGCGTACAACACCTCGGCGGGAGTGCGCTCACGCACTCCGGGCTCCGGGCCGGAACGGCGCAGGTAGTCCGCCGCAGACCGGAGCGCGGGTGCGGCCTCGACCGGCGGAGCTATGTAGACCAGCTCGCCGGGTTTGCGAAGGGGCAGCGGCATGTCCCGGGTGTCGGCCTCGGCGATCGCGACTACGGCGGGCGTGGCGCTCGCGGCCCGCAGGTCCGGCACCGTTGTCTCGACAGTCGAACCCGGTCCCGTCTCAGGCCGGGTATTACCTTGTGCCGGTGCGGGATTCGGGTTCTCCGAAGCCGGCTCACCCTCTCGGCCGCCCGCGTGCTCCCACATCTGATCCGCCGCGCCCCGGGCGACCTGGGCGCGCGCATCCGCTTCGTCCGCACGGCGTTCGAACAAGGCCTGTTCGGGACTGCCCTCCGGCATCAGGTTCGCCATATCGCGCAGCCAACCCGCGCGCTTGCCCTCCATGGCGGCAGTCCAGTCGGCCTGCACGGCCTCCTGACGCTTCAGCCAAGCACTGGGCTCCGGCGCGGGTTCCGCTGCCGCGGCAGGGGTTTCCGGGTGCGGGTGTTCACCCGGTGGCGTGTGACGTCCGTTGTCGCCGTTCGGCTCCCGCTCAGGGCCCGGCACCGCGGCGGGCGGTTTCGGCGGCTCCTTGCCGTTCTCGCCACCGGCGGCCGGTTCCTCCGGGCGACGACCGCCCGCTTCATTCGGGGACCCACCGTGGCGTGAATCCAGCGGCTTGCCCAGGTCCGCATCGCGTGCGCCCCCGGGCCGAACCTCCGGCCGTGGAGTCCCGGCTCGGGGTTCGGCCGCCGGGGGCTCGACATGGCGGCGGTCGGTGGCCGGGTGCGCTTCGGCGCGCTGGGCCAGGGCGTCCACCAGAACTTTGTGGATGATCTTCGCGGGTGCGCTGGCCTTGTCGCCGTTGAGTTCGACGTCCGTGAACGCCTCTGCCACTGCTTCGGTGTGGACGATGCTGCGGGGCACGTCACGGCTGGAGAAGCTGTAGCCCGAGAGGGTGCGGTTCAGCCACTGCCGGATGCCGACGATATTGCCGTGCTCGGCCACATAGTGTTCGGCCAGCGCTTCCATCATGCGCCGGTGGACCACGCCCTGGCTGGTCATGTCCATGGCGTGACCGAACTCGTGCAGAACCGTGGCGTAGACCGGGCGGTCGCCGGAACCGGGCACGTGGAAGCCCGAGGCCGAGTCCTCGGCCGCGCGCTGCGCCAGCTTGTCCGGATGCAGCGCCAGATCCTGGTTGAGAATCAGCTTTTCGCAATACCAGCCGTTGGGGCCACGGACCGGATCGGCCACGGCGTAGACGAGATCGTCCAGCTTCCCGATCCCGACCGTGGTCAAGTTGGTCCCGGGGTACTTCTCGAACATGGTGTCGATGGCGCGCGCGTACTCGCGCAACAACTCGGGATGGATTTCCGGGGTGAACCCGAAAACATTGATGCCCCAGCTCTTCTCCAGCTTGTCGACGATGTGCTCGGCATCCAGGCCCGACCACTTGTCGACCGGATTCGGCGACCAGGCCGGGTTCGCCTCGTGGACGGGCTGCGCATCATCGGAGTGCGGTGCATCGTGACCGGCCGGATGCTGCTCCGGGTGAACGTGCTCGGGCCCGCCGCCGGAGCGCGAATCCCTGGGCGGCTCGTGCTCGCCCGCCGCATCGCGGATAACGGTCTCCGGGAGAGTGATTCGGGCTCTGGGGCCGCCCTCGGAGGGGTGGCCGGCGGTGTGTTCGGCGAAAGCGTCGAGCAGGACGCGGTGGATCACCTTCGCGGCGTCGCTCGCGTGGGGGCCGTTGAGTTCGACGTCGGTGAAGGCTTCGGCCAGCGCTTCGGGCGTGTCGATCCGGTACTGCTTGTTGAAGCTGTACCGGGAGAGACTCTCCTTCAGCCAGGACTCGAAGTTGTCGAGGTTGCCATGTTCGGCCACATAGTGTCTCAACAGCGCGGGCATGATGCGGATGCGGGCCTCGCCTTGACCGGTGAAGTCCACACCGTGCCCGAACTCGTGCACGATCGTCGCGTAGATCGGACGTTCGCTCCCGCCCGGGACGTGGTGACCCGAGCTCTCGTCCGACGCCGCCTGCCGCGCCAGCTCTTCCGGCCTGCGCGCGAAATCCTCGTTGAAGATGATCTTCTCGCCGTACCAGCCGACGGTGGGGCTCCGCTCCGACTTCGACCGCGCGTAAACGCCCTCCGGCAGCTCCCCGATCCCGACCGAGCGCACATTGGTCGCGGGGTACTTCGAGAACATGTCGTCGACAGCGCGCGCGAACTCGCGCAGCACCCCGGGATGAATGGCGGGCCCGAATCCGAAAACGTCTATATCCCAGCGACTTTCGAGACGCTCGGCAATCTGCTCGGCATTCAGCCCGTTCCACTCGTCATAGATCTGTGCGCCCCAATCCTGGGGGTGTTCGGGAAGATCTGCTCCCGAGTGACCGGTGTGCTCACCCCCGGAGCGGGAATCGGCAGCGTGATTGCCCTGTTCGCCGGATTCATCGAGGTGGCGCGGGCCATGCGCCGAATCACGGACAGGCGCGGCCTCATTCGTCGCGGACTGTGGGTGTTCATGTCCCGGCCCGTTGGGGCGGGCGTGCTGCTCGATCTGATCGAGGCGGGCGCGCATGGCTTCGTGCCACTCCGGGTGACCGGCGCGCTCGAACTCGGGAGCCAGGGCGTCGAGGCGGGCGCGGACCTCGGCGAGCTCCGAGCGGGTGAGTTCATGGTCACGCCAGACTGTTTCGCGGTTCGGTCCGTGTTCGGCGAACTGACGGGCGAACTGGCTGATCGGGTCGCGGGCCCGGGCATCATTGCCGAAGGCCAGGCTGTGATCGATGGCGATGAGGTGACCGTCCGGGCCGACCATCCAGTTGCCGGGGTTGCGGTCCGGGATCTCGAGCAGAGCGTCGAACAGGCCCATCCGGAGACCCTCGGGGGTGTCGTGATAGAGCAGCGCCGGATTCACCTCGGCCCCATGGTGATACGCCGCGGTATCGCCGGGCATCAGATCCATGTAGACGACACGCTCGTTCGCCGGGTCCCGATACACGCGCGGCACATCCACGCCGACCGCCCGGCCCACCAGCGAGGCGAGCTCCTCCGCATCGGCGTGCGCGGAAACGGTGACCAGCTTGCGAATCAGCTGGGTGCCGTCCTCGAAGGTAACCAGCTCAACCCGCTGCGCGCTCTTGAGCGCCCCCTCACTGATGACCTCGACCGACGCCTCCCCCGACCCGATCGCCTCCTCGACCCGGCGCCCGAACTCCCGCGCCTCCGCCACCGGATCGGCGACGCCCGGGTGCGCGGAGCCCGGCGCGTGGACCGGGTCCGCCGCGAGCGCGGGATCATCCGCGTGCTGGGGATCGCCCACGCGCGCAAGGTCGTCCGGGTGGGCTGGATCGGCGGCGCGGGCTTGGTTGGCGGCGTGTTCCAGGTCGGCGGCGATGGTCAGGCGGGTGAGGTTGTCGGTGCGGTGGAACTGTTGGGCGGCTTCCCGCAGTTTGGTGAAGGCCGCCTGGGGGTCGGAGCCGCGCGTGGCACGGACCGGGCGGGATTCGAGTTCCCGCATGGTGTCGTCGAATTTGGCCGCGGTCAGGTCGGATTCGGCGACCCGGAAGCCGGTCGCCTTCTGCAGGCCGGCGATGGCCTTACGCAGGTCGTGGCGGGCGAACTCGTGTGCCTGGGCAATCTGCGTGCGCAAGTCACCCGACATGTCGATCGAGCCGGGCGGGGCGCTGTGCGGACCACGCATCGGGAGCAGGCCCTGGCGGGTGCGCTCGCTGAGCGGATCCACCGGCGTGCCATCGTCTTTGAACAGGATCGCGTGGGTGCCCTTGGTCTCCTGCGGCACCTCCGGCGGGAAGCCGTGCTCGCGGCCCGCCGCCGGATCCTTCACGACGATCTTGCCGCCCTCGTTGACCAGCAGGTAGGCGTGCGCGCCCACCCCGTGCTCATCGGCAGGACCGGCGTAGTGATCGATGACCAGCGCGGAAGAGCCGGGGCCCAACTCCCGCAGCCGATCCGCGATCGCCTCGTGGCCTTCGTAGCCGCGCAGCCTGCCGCCCGCCATGGAGACGACCTCGGACGCAGACATGCCCTCCGGACCGACCGGACGCTCCGGCACCCGGACACCATCGTTGCCGGTGAGTTGGCGCAGCAGCTTCAACGCCAGCTCACCGCAGCGCCCGCGGTTGGGATGATCGCCCGGTGCGGTAGCCCGCTCCGGCTGCGGCACAGCATGTTCGGGCGCCGCGCCCGGATGCTCCGACACCGGATGCTCCGACGGTTCCCGCACGGACCCGGGGTGCTCGACCGCACCATCGCCGTGTTCCGCCGGTCCGGTCCGGCGCTCGGCCGCGCGATCCGCAAGTCCGCGTCGCATCGCGGGCGCAGGTTGCCTCTCCCCCGCGCCGTCACGCGGTCGCTCTCCACCCGAGGCCCGGCCGTCGCCCTCGCCGCCGTGCGGGATCGAGTGCTCCCCCAAAGGAACCGGCGCGATAAGGAGCCCCTCCGCAGGAGCATCATGACCGGTCCGGTCGTCCCGCGACCGATCGTGCGCGGGCTGCCCCGCACCGGCCGCCGAATCATGCTCATGCGCAGCCGGTTCCACCCGCTCATTGCCGGAGCCCGTGCGCTCACCAGCCTCGGGACGTTCGGCTGCGGGTACCGACTCGTCCCCACGCCCAGCACCCTCGGGCTCGGACCGCACCGCATCCGGCCCCTCCGCCGCCCGATCCGCGCCGTCGTCGCCGTGCGGCCGGTTCGCACCATCGCCCGCCACGCCATCATCTCCCGGCGTGCGCCCCGCCCCATCGAGCGGCAGATCCTCCGACCGCGCACCCGAATCAACATCCGACGCAGACTCCTCCGCCCGCAAACCAGCCGCATCACGCGACAACGCCTCATCCCGAGGAGAAGCCCCGTCACGCGGCACGGCCTCTTCACGGGGCACAGCAGGATCACGCGGCGCGGCCTCATCACGCGGCGCGGCCTCATCACGAGGGGCAGATTCGTCGTGGGGCGCAGGCTTTTCGCCGTGGGTGGATTCCGCTGGTGCGCGGTCTGATTCGGCGGCCGGGTGGGGGGCCTCGGGCTCGGCGGGAGTGTCATCACGCTGTGATGTGGGCTCGGGGTGCGCCTCCGACCCGTCGCGGGCCGAGAGGGGCTCGTCGGAGCCGGGGCGAGCAGGCTCCGCGGGGTCGGAGGCTCCGTCTCGGGTAGCGGCCGCGTCAGCCGGGTCGGCGTTGCGGTCGGTGGCCGGGGAATCCGTTTGTTCTGCGGGAGTTTCGGCGTTCGGGGTGCGCTCGGCGCCATTCGGGTTGGGGCGGGAGTCGGAGCCCGCGGGTGGGCGGGAGTCGGAGCCTGGTTGCGGGCGGCCGGATTCCGGGCGGGTGGGGTCCGGGCGGGTGGGGTCCGGGCGGGGTGCGGTGGCGTCGCCCGGGCGGGTGGGCGATTGGCGAACGTCCGAGGGCGCGGTGCGGGACTCGGGAGTTGCGCCGCCGTGCTGCGGCGACGCGGGACCGGACCGGTCCGGGGCACCGCCGGTCGCGTCGCCGCCGAGCGGTGCGGCGGCGTTCGCCAGAGCGGACGCGGCCTCACCGGCGGGCGCGTTCGGGCGCTCGGCCGGGGCGGGCGCGGAGACGGTTGCGGCGGGCGCCTCGTGGGGTTCGACGACAGGTGCGGCCTGGGCGGTGTGCAGGCTCGCACCTGCTCCGGCGTCGGCGGATGCGCCGGAAGCGCTTGCGCCCGAATCGGACTGTGCTGCGGGTGCGGCGGTAGCACGCGCACCGGAGTCGGATTGTGAGGCCGGCGCGGAACCACCCTGCGCACCCGCATCGGACTGCGTGGCGGCAGCCGGTGCACCCGGTGCGCCGGAATCAGGCTGCGCGGCAGCGGCGGACGCATCGCGCGCACCTGAATCAGGCTGCGCGGCAGGTGTGGACGCATCTCGAGCTCCCGACCCGTTTTGCGCGGCGGGCGTGGACGCGTCACGGGCACCCGAGCCGGACTGCGCGGCAGGGGTCGAGGAGTCGCGGCCGCCCGAGTTCACGCCGGCGGGTTGCGGGCGGGAGCCCGAATCCGTGGGGGCGGTGGACGGGGTGGCTCGGGTGTCGGCGGCTGGGGCGGACGACGTGGCGGGGCGGGCGTCGGCGGCGCCGGGGGTCGCGGACGATTGGGCTGCGGCTGGCGTGTTCTGCGCGACCGGCCCGGAGCCGCCGTCGGGAGCGGCGGCGGGGGCAGCGGTTTCGTGCTTGCCGGCCTGGACGCCGGATTCCGGGGTGCCGGAGGTGTCGGGCGAGCCTGCGTGGGGCTGGGCGCCGTGCGTGTCGGAAGCGGCCGGCTCGGAAGGGGTTTGAGACTCATGCTGAGAAGTTCCGGACTGGCCATTGTCGAAGGCGGCCGACTGCCCGGCGTCAGATGCGCCACGATCGGAACTGCCGCGACTGTCGGTTGTTACGCCGCCGCCCGCGTCCTGGCTCTGCGGATGCTGCGTGCTGCCGTCACCGGCGGGATGAGATCCGTTGCCGGAATCGCCTGAGCCGCCGGCGAATCCGGACGGGTGAACCTGGGGGCCACCGGAATCACCGCTGCCGACATGACCGGAGCCACCCGCAGCCCCTTCGGGGACCGCGCCGACATTCGCCATATCGGTCGAGACCCCCGCCTGCCGGCGGGAAACGCGAGGCTCCCAGAAACTATGGGCGGCAGTGTGATTGAGACCGGAAAGGGTGCCGTTCAGCCCGCCCGCGGTCAGCATGCGCGGATCGAAATGGGTGAACGCGTTCTCCGTGTTCTTCCACGCCTCACCCAGACCGTGCTGGTAGGTGTCCAGGCCGAACTGTGCCGCCGTCCCGGCGATGAATCCCGTTCCCGCACCGGCCAGCCCAGCGCTGCTGCCGGTGATGGCGGCGGTCAGATAGTGGTTCAGGGTGGAGGTCTCGAAGTGCTCACCGAGCGCCTTGCCCACCTTGCCACCCGCGATACCGCCCGCGGCCGAACTGATGGCGGTGACCCCGACCTTGCCCCAGTCCATGCCACTGCGGTGCCCCGCCGCCACCTGGTAGCCCTCGATACCGGCTTCCTGCAGCACACCCA
Source organism: Nocardia sp. NPDC059240 (assembly GCF_042753865.1). Lineage (NCBI taxonomy): Bacteria > Bacillati > Actinomycetota > Actinomycetes > Mycobacteriales > Nocardiaceae > Nocardia > Nocardia sp. NPDC059240. The sequence continues at coordinate 262,349 of NZ_JBHZAC010000002.1, forward strand.
GCCCGGCGTCCAGCAGGAAGTGCCGCACCATGAATTTCGCCAGGGTCGAGCCGACCAGCTTGCCGACATACTCCTCGATGGCCGCCAGCGCCCGCTTGGCGATGATGCGCACCGCGACGCGGGTGGCGGCCTGGGCGGCCGCCTCGACGGCGGGCGCGGTCGGCGGAAAGATCCACGCCGCAAGCATTTCCCCCGCCAGCATGACCAGCGACGTATAGAACATGAGTTTGGTCGACTCGATCTCGGTGCCGGTGTCGTGCACCGAGCCACCGATCTGGTCGTAGAAGTTCGCCAGATCCAGGATCGAGGTGTTGCCGTCCTGATGGCCGCCGACACCGGCCAGATTGTCGAAGACCTTGGCCATGGCGTCGCGACCGTCGCCGTCCACGTACGCCGAGAGCGTCGCGTACTTGGCGTCGTCCATCTTCGAGACCTGGCCGCGCAGACCACTGGCGGCGGCCTTCCACTGGTTGGCCAGCTCCCACATCTGGTCTTCGTTGCCCTCGGGCCATTCGACACCGACGAGCCAGCTCAGAAAGTCGAGTTCAGGGGGCAGGTAGAGAGCCATACGCCGCTACCGATCCCAGCGGATTCGCATCACCATCCGGAATCGGTGGCTCCGCCTCGCCGCGGCTGCTCGGCGTCGGGAATCGACTCCTGGAATCCACCCAGGCGCTCCGGCGACTTCGGCGGTGCGGTCGACACCACCGGCGGTTCCGGAATCGTCAATTCCTTGCTGAGATCCGGCATTCCGGGAACCAGATCGGCCAGCTTGGGCAGCCGGTTGCGATTCTGCGACACCGGGGCCATGAGTTCGCGACCGAGCCGCGCCACCTCGGCGGACGCCTGCTGGGCCGCCTCGGTCATCGCCTTCGCGATCTCCGGATAGTCGAGATCCTCGATGCCGGAACCGAATCGGGTCTCGATGACGGTGCCGTCCGCGTTCACGGTGACGGTAACCCGCCTGCCGCGCACGGTCGCGGACGCGGTCAGCGCCGCACGCTCACGCTGCAACCGGGTGATGGTGCGCATCTGGTCGGCGAAGCCGTCGAGGATGGCCGCGAGATCGTCCTTGGCCTGCTCATTGCTCATTGCTGCGGCTGGCCCTTGAACCCGTCGGCATTATCGCGCTCCATCTGCTCGAGCTGCGCCGCCGAATCCTGCTGCCCCTTCGAGAAATTCCCGAAGGTCCCCGCCATATTCGTGGCGCCCTCGACAATGTTCTTCCGGCTGGCCAGATAGCCCTGCTCGCCATCGGCGAACTGCTTACCGAGACTGTCGTTGCCCCACGGCTCCCCGAGCGCATCGGCGGCGGACGTGAATTGGTCTACCACGCCCTGGATCCCGTCCCGGACCTCGCCCGTCTTGCGCGACGCCGTGACCAGCAAATCATGGTAGGACTCCAGCCGACCGCCACTCATGCTGTTGACCTTGGCAGCCCCGGGCAACTACTCAGTAGCCGGAATATTAACGGAGAGTGCTGATTCGGGCGGGGCGGTAGATCAGCCGGGCTGATCGACCGCCTCCGTCACGATCACACCCGCAGCTCCCCGCGCTCCGCCATGTGGTCGAGTACCAGAGCCACGCGGCGGTCGATGCTGTGGATCAACATCGACGAATCCGCACCCATCGCACGGATCTCCGGTTCGTCGACCTCGACCAGGTAGCGGCCTTCCCCCGGCACGTCGCGCCAGATCGCGGTCGTCATCAGCCGTCCACGCGGGCCATAGATGGAACGTCCCTGCACCACACGGAGGAAACCGGTGCGCTCGGCGGCCTTGTTCCAGAACGCCAGACTGCTGGCCTCGGCGGTGTCGTCGAAGGAATCGAAGGCCAAGCCTTGACGGGACTCGTAGGGGTCCTGCTCCAGGGCTTCGAATACCATGGGCAAGGGCGGTCCACCCGCGGCCTCTGTGACCGGCAGGCGCTCGACCATCAACGTGGACAACGCATCCGGGTCGCATTCGATGAGCGTGTATCCCGCACTGTGCAGCGCGGTTTCTCCCGGGTGCTGGACGATCATCACCGCGTGCCAGCCGCGCAGGGCCGCGTGAATACGAATCTGCTTGTCCTGATTGTCGAGATCGCTGTCGCACCACGTGCCCGAAACGACCAGCACCTCCGGATTGGCCAGGGTCTCGAAGGGTAGGTTCAGGCCGCCGTCGAGACGATCACGCAGCCCGGCCTCCACCCGGTCGAGTTCGCGCTCGTAGGCGTCGAGGGTAGGAATACGACTGGTGTAGGTGAGGGGAGCCGGCAACCACCCATCCAGGTACCGATTGCACAGCACCTTGAACTCGTCGTCGGTGAGCTCCCAGTTCACTGCTCCACCACCGGAACCGCCTGCGCGAGAGGCTCGATCGAGTCCGCGACCGCCCCCAGTACGGCCTGCGAGTGCGCGACGGTACCCACCAGATCGGTCACGAAGTCGACCGGCAGCTCGGCGCCCGCCGTCGCTGTGCCTGTAACTCCGGCAACCATGGCACCGTCCGGGGTGGCAACCACCGGCTCTGCGGGCAGATCGGCCAGTCCACTACGGAACAGATTCGTGAACGACGGCGCCGTCGGCTGTCCCGGCAGCGACGCACCCGAAGGGGTCGGGGCCGCGCCGGACGCGACCGTGGCTACCGGGTTGACAGGCGCGGCCGCCGGCGCAACCGGCTGCGTATCGGTTCCGGCGGACAGGCCGAGCAGCTGCGACAACTGCGAGAGCTTGTCCGGCGACTTCTCGATCGTGGTGAACGCGGTAGCAAGCTTGTCCTCCGGCACCCCCAATGCCTGTGCCAGCTGCGTGGTTTCGGTGCTACTCAGGGATTGCAGCTCCTGCAACACGGTGGGCAGCACACTCGACAGCGACTGGATACCGGTGGAGGCCACGCCCGCCAGTGAACTCAGCACGCTCGCGATCTGGGACATGCCGGAGCTGTCGGAACCGCCTGTCGTGCTGCCGGTCTGCGACCCGGTCGAAGTGGGAGTCGGCGACCCGGTGCCGGACGGGACCGGCGTTGAGGGGTTGTTGCCAGCCGGATTGGTGCCCGCGGGATTGGTTCCCGGAGGGGTGGTCCCGGTGGGCGTCTGCTTGTCGTCCACCGGCGGGATCACCGGCGCCTTGGGCGAACCTTGCGCACCGCCACTGGCACTCGGTCCACCAGGACCTGACGGCGTCGGAGTCGGGGTCGGTGTGGGCGTCGGTGTGGGGGTGGGCGTCGGAGTCGGCGTCGGCGTGGGGGTAGGCGTCGGCGTGGGGGTGGGCGTGGGCGTGGGCGTCGGCGTGGGCGTCGGCGTGGGGGTGGGCGTCGGGGTCGGCCCGGGAGTTACCGCAGGCGTCTTATCCACCGGGGCGCCCGGAACGATCGGCAGGATGCCCTGGGTCTGCTTTCCGTTCTTGACGTAGCAGTCGTCGAAGCGCTTGCGGTAGTCGCCGAGCGCGTCCTGACACCACGAGTCGTTCTCCTTCTTCCAGGGCAGTTGCTCGTAGCAGTACTGGACCCAGCGGGAGGTGTAGTCGAGCAGAGAGTTCATCGCGTGCATGGTGTCGATGAGCGGCTTGGTGTTGTTGGCATAGTCACGGACGGCCTGCCTGGCCGCGTCGGCGCCGACTCCGTGCCAGCTGTTGCTCAGCCCCTCGATCTGGGTTCCGAAGTTGGCGACATCCGCATTGACCTTGTCGGCCAGCGCCTTCCAGTCCTGGCCGGCGAAGTAGTAGGGGTCGGAGTTCATCGAATTCCGGAAGGCGATCAACCAATCCCAGCTCTTGTTCTGACCGCTCTCCCACTCGATGTAAATGGACTCCTTCGCGCCCTTGTAGTCCTGCAGATCCTTCGGAAAGTCGTGCTTGGTGGACTTGCCCGCCGACAGCCCGTCCGCACCGAGCAAACCCATGCTGCGCGAACTCGGGTCCGGGAGACCGGCACTCGCCGAACCGTCGGGGATCTTGTAGTCACCCAGCTTGCCGACGGTAACGGCGGACTTCTCGATCTGCTCGGCGGAGAGACCGTCCGTGTACTGGTACGCCTGACCCGCCGCCCGGAACGTCTCCACCATGGCCTCGAGCATCTTGGCATGGCCGTCGAACGCGTTCATCAGTTCGTTGCCACGCCGACTCAATGCCGCTGCGAGCGCCAGCCCCGACGGCTGATTCCCGATCTGCGGCAACGAATTGAGACCCTGGGTGGTAACCGCGTCCTTGAAACCCCGCATCGCCCGCGCCATATCCCCGGCGGCATTCATGCCGGTCTGTGCAGCAGAGGGGTCGAACTGCAGCGTGTGCCCGCTGATCAGCGGTGTCAAGGTCGAACCCCATACCGGGGGCGTTGTGTTGTTATCAGGTGCCATCGGTTAGTTCCGTCGCTCCGCCCAGTTCTCAGCTGTTTGTGCCAGCACAGCCTACTGCTGTGAACTCTCGGTGGCGCACAAGGAAATTCGGGGCAGGCCCGGACCTTGCGGGGTTGCCGTGCCGACGCCGGGCGGTCACCTGGAAGGATCGGTCGTCATGCGGGTACTGGTGCAGCGGGTCACGTCGGCGCAGGTGAGTGTGGGCGGCGAGGTCGTCGGGCGAATCGATCCCGGCGCGCACGGGGCGCCCCACGGTTTGGTGGCACTGGTCGGTGCTACCCACACCGACACGGAGGCGAACGCGAAGGCGCTGGCCGACAAGGTGTTCCGGCTGCGCATTCTCGACGGCGAACGATCCGCCGCCGATCTGGGCGCACCGATCCTGGTGATCAGCCAGTTCACCCTCTACGCCGACACCGCCAAGGGCCGCCGACCCTCATGGAATGCCGCCGCTCCCGGCTCGGTCGCCGAACCCCTGGTCGACACTTTCGCCGACACCCTGCGTGAACTCGGGGCGACCGTGGCCACCGGACGGTTCGGGGCGCACATGCACGTCGAGTTGGTCAACGACGGGCCCGTGACGCTCATGCTCGAGGGCTGAGCGGGGTCAGCGGACCCACTTCGAGGTCAAGCCCGCGACGATGGAGCCGTCGAGGTCGGAGAGGCTGTCGGCGACGAAGGCTCGGGCGAAATCGGAGGTCTGCCAGCGGAATACGATGGGGTAGGCGGTGAGGGCGGAGAGGACTACCTCGGCCACCTGGTCGGCGGTTTGGGCGGTGCTGTAGGCGCCTCGGGTGCGGTTGATGTAGGCCTCCAACGCGGGCGCGTACGGACCGGCGGCGCTGATCGCGGTGGGGATATCGACGCGGGCGTTGTTGACGAATTCCGTTATGACCGCGCCGGGTTCGATGACGCTCACGCCGACGCCGACCGTGGCGGCCACCGGTTCGAGGCTCTGCATGAAACCCTCGACGGCGAACTTAGCGGCACAGTACGCCTCGTTGAAAGGCTGGCCGACCGCGCCGCCGACGCTGGTCACCGTCACCACGCGGCCCTTCGAGGCGCGCAGCAGCGGCATGGCGGCCTTCGTCGTTTCGACCACGCCGAAGAAGTTGACCTCCATGGCGCGGCGGATATCGGCCATCGGCAGGTGTTCCACGGTGCCCAGCACCGAGACCCCGGCATTGTTGACCAGGGCGTCCAGCCGGCCGTAATCGGCGGCCACGCCGGCCAGGCAGTCGGCGACCGAGTTCGGGTCGGTCACATCCAATTGCCGCACGTCCGCGCCGGTTTCCCGGACCGGACCGGCCTTGTCCATGCTGCGCAATGTCGCCACGGTCCGATAGCCGGCCCGCATCGCGGCGGCCGCGACCGCCAGCCCGATCCCCGTGGAAGTACCCGTGATGAGAACAACCTTGTCGGTCATGTCCTCATCGAACCAGACCCGGCCTCGGTCGCCCAGCGCCACGCCCGACCGATCAGGATTCGCGGGCCGGGGTGAGGGCGGCGGCCAGCAGGCCGATGCCGCCCAGGACCAGGATCAGGATCGGCAACCACACGCTGGTGGTCAGGATCAGCGCCAGGATGCCCAGGGTCAGGGTGAATGCGGCGGTGATCAGGCTGCGGATGTCGCGGTTCATGGCATCACTTTCGGGCCGTGAAGATGTTGGCGTTGCAGACGCCGCGGATCGACAGGGTGGCGTCGTCGAGTTCTTCCTTCTTGACCCAGTGGAAGCCGGAACCGGTGAATTTGCCGAGTTTGTCGCCGTCGGCGCGGACCGCGGACTGCTGGTCGCCGCGGTAGTTGTGGGCGGCGTCGCGCAGGTTCTTCACCGGATCGGTGAGCTCGACACCCGCCTGCTGCACCGCGGAGTACTTGTCGCACAGTTCGGTTCGATCCACCGGCCAACTGCTCACGCAGGCGATGACGAACGCGATCACGGCGACCACCGCGAAGGCGGTGTTCCAGGCGCGCACCGCCAACCGGCGGCCGAAGACCTTGCCCGCCGACTCCGGAATATCCGGGACCAGCTGGTGCACCAGGAATTGGAACAGCAGGAAATTGGGGAACTTGTCGATGCTGTCGGTGATGCGGGTGTCCTCGCCCGCCTCGATGATCGCCTGACCGGCCTTCACCCGGAAACCGCGAAGCTCCTGCAGCGCAAAGGTTTTCTTGCCGGTCCCCGCCTGGGTGGCGGTCAGCCACCACGGCCCGAACTCCAATGTGCCACCGCCGCGCAGGGTTTCGAGCGCACCCGCCGCCTGCCGCGACGCGATCCCCTCCACCAGCTGCGGACCCCACTCCTCCGGGCAGCACAGCGCCTCGGTGAGCAGCATCTCCGCGCCGCGGACATCCGTCACCCGGTAGTGATGCGTGGTCCCGGTATGCGTGCCATTCCTGCTGTGCCGCACGATCTTCTGCGTCACCTTGGCAATATCGTTGCGCACCACCCGAATCTGCTGCCCGGCCAGCACCACCACCGCGCCGTGCTCGTACAGATCCAGCCGCATACCGATCTTGCGAGCCAGGTGAAAATTCCGGTGCGCCCCGAGCTCACACTCCCCCGCCGTCTGCCCGATCCGTCGCATCAACTCCGGGTCATTGCCCACGTCGGCACCCAGACCGGCCACACCCACTCCTAGATCGCCCCTGTTCGCGGCCTACCGTAACCGCAGGCCCGGGAGGGCGCCAGCCGGATCACTGCACCGCCGGGATGAACAGGACCGAGTCGGAGGTGAAGGCGTAGAGCGTATGGGATCGGGGGTCTGCGGTGAGCCCGGTCACGTACTGCGCGTGCGGGTCGAGGTGGTCATCTTTGCCGAGTCCAGATCCACCATGACAACACCGCTGCGGGCGGTCGCCGCGTCATGCTTGGCCCCGTCCACGTAGCCACCGATGATGTAGGCGGTGCGGGCCACCGAATCGATCGCGAGGGTGAACGGGTTGCCGCCGATATCGATCGAGCCGACGACATCGACCACAGCCGACACCACCGCCGACAGCCCTGCTTCGGTCAGATCGACGGCCGAAACCGGTGGCAGGCTACGGGAATCGAGCACCTGTATCGATCCGCCCGGCGCTGTGATCAGCAAAGCAGCCGTCAGGCAGCCCGGGGGCGAAATCGATCACGGCTATCCGTGCACCTGGCGCGGCAGGGGCGATACCCGCGGTGATACCCGAAGCGCCGGAGGCGGCAGCTGAGTCGATTGTCATTTGTGCCAGTAATTGTCCGGGCCGGCCTTTTGGACGGCGGCTTTGGCGGGGGGATCTATCCACTCGTCGACGACCGGGTCGCGGGACAGGTTCATGTACAGGGCGGTCGATTGGTAGACGTAGCGGTGCTGTTGGGAGCCGTATTCGCTGCGGCGGGCGCGGCCGGGGTTCTTGTTGCACACGTCGGCGCCGACACCGTCGTGCGGGCACCAGATCGACCAGTCCTGAGTTTGGTCCATCATCGCCTGGTACATCCGGTTCGCGTCGGCGGTGGTGGCGAAGGCCAGGACGTCGATCGATACGAGGATCTGGTTGGAGTCGTCGACGTAGGAGCCCGCTACCTGCTGGGTGCAGTTGTAGCTGCGCAGAATGGATTTCACGTTCGCCGACATGTCGGGGGTGATGCAGTCCATGACGCCGCTGGAGCGCAACGTGTACTGGATGTTCTTGGTGTCCCGGAAGGATTGCGGCAGTAGCGCGCTCGGGAGGAACGGAGTCTTGTCGGTACCCGCCGCATCGAGGGTGTTCGAGTTGAACGGGGGCGTGGTGGAGGTCGGCGGGGTGTAGGAGTACGCGGTGGTGTTGTAGGTGTACGGCGTGTACGTGGAGGTCGAATTCGCGCTGCTGTGATCGGAACTCTGCGTGGCACGGACACCCAGCACCACGAGGAGGACCGCGCCGATCGCCGCGGCCGCGATTCCCGCGACCCGCACACCCGAGATCGGCTGCGGCTGCAGCGCACTCGGCCCGGAGGCGACGAAACCCGTTGTGGGCGTCGGGGTGTCCGCAGGCGGCACTGCGGATGCCTCCACCAGATGCTCCCACTCGGGCCCGGCGGTGGGCTGGGCTCGCACTCCCAGCGTGGACAGTGCGTCCCGGCGCGGGGTGATCCCATCCGGTTCGCGGAACGCCGCGAGCAACGCGGCCCGCCACTCCCCCGCCGTCGGGCGCTGCGCGGTCGCCGACGCGTCATCGAAGGCCCGGTCGAAAAGCGCGCGCAGCGGCGGGTCCAGGGACGGCAATTCGGCAGGCTTGCACCATCTTCCGTCGCGGATCGCGGGCAGCTCCGTATCCAGCAGCAGGCAGCGGTACACCAGCAGCGCGACATCGAACCGGTCGCTGTAGCGGTCATGGCCGGGGATGCCGTCGAAGAGCACCCGCGGATCCCGCCACCCCTCGGCGATCGGCTGCGGGACCGGCAGCGCGTGCGCCGAGCGCAAACCTTCGCCGCCCAGCAGATACGCACTCGATCCGGACCACAGCAGATTGTGCGGCGCGATATCACCGTGCACCAGGTCGTTGCGCTCCAACGCCTCGAACAGCTCACAGAACTGGATCGCCGCCGCCACACGGTATTCCGCCCCGAACGGCTGTTCCGGGCCGTACAGCTGATCGAGCGTCCGCGGAACACGGTCAGGCCGCAGGTATTCGCCCGGCACGGCGGGCAGGATCACCCCGGCGAGCGCGCCGTCGCGCCACACCGCATCGATCGGCCAGCTGATCGTCACCGCCGAACTGTCCGAACGCGCTTCCGCGCCCAGCACGATCCCGCGCCCGGTGGCCGCCACCTTCCCCACCCGATCCTGCTCGTCGGGGTCGGTCAGCGGCAGGGTGTAGGCCCGGTACAACCGCTCCCGGCCACCCTGATCCCGGCATTCGTGCAGCCACGCGCGGCCGTAGCCGACACTGACCGCGGCGCCGGCGACATCGTAGACATCCCCCGACGAACCGGTGACCCGGAATCGATCCTCCACCCGCGATTCCGAGGGAGCGTTCGAATACGCACCAGCATCACGATCGGCCACGGTCCCCTCCAACTCCATCCCGCTCGCGGCCCACCGTATCGGGCACCCCCGGTACCACGCCAACCGAGCCGTCGGGGCAAAACGACCGCACCCGCCCCAGCCAGGCTGGAGCGGGTGCGAAAAGCGTTGCGCGGAGGCTACTCCGGGCGCAGCGTCAGGATGCGCGGGCCGTCCTCGGTGACCGCGACCGTGTGCTCCCAATGCGCGGCACGGGTGCCGTCGTCGGTGACGACGGTCCAATTGTCGTCCAGCTCATGGGTTTCCGTGGTGCCCAGGGTGAGCATCGGCTCGATCGCCAGCACCGAACCGACCACCAGCTGCGCGCCCTTACCGGGTGCGCCCTCGTTGGGCAGGAACGGATCCATGTGCATCTCACGGCCGATCGCGTGACCGCCGTAACCGGAGACGATGCCGTACTTGCGGCCGTGCAGCTTCTCCGCGGCGTAGGTGCCCTGCTCGATGGCGTGCGAGACGTCGGTGAGCCGGTTACCGGGGAGCATGGCGGCGATACCCGCCTCCATGGACAGCCGCGTCGCCTCCGACAGCAGGCGGTCCGCCTCGATGATGTTGCCGACGCCGAACGTCCACGCCGAATCACCGTGCCAGCCATCGAGAATGGCGCCACAGTCGATGGAGACCAGGTCACCCTCGACCAGGACATCGTCCTTGGACGGGATGCCGTGCACCACACGGTCGTTCACCGACGAGCAGATCGAACCCGGAAAGCCGTGGTAACCCAGGAAGGACGGCTTCGCCCCGGCCTCCCGAATCACCGACTCGGCCACTTCGTCCAATTCCAGGGTGGAGACCCCGGGCTTGGCGGCAGCCCGCACAGCCACGAGCGCACGACCGACGATAGCGCCGGCCGCCGCCATGGCGTCCAGTTCACCGGCGGTGCGGAAGGGCACCACCTTCTTGCTCTTACGGCCGAAGACCATTCAGCGCCCCAGCGCCTTCAGCGCCCGCGTGTTGACCTCGTCGATCTCGCCGACGCCCTCGACGGAGACAACCTGACCGTCGTAGTGCTCGAGCAGCGGCTCGGTCTCCTCGCGGTAGACGCGCATGCGATTGCGGATGACCTCTTCGGTGTCGTCGCCGCGGCCACGGGCCAGCATGCGATCGACCACCACGTCCTCGTCGACCACGAAGGACAGCACGGCGTCGAGGACCTTGCCCGACTCCTTCAGCATCTTCTCCAGCGCCTCGGCCTGATCCACGGTGCGCGGGTAGCCGTCCAGGATGAAGCCGTTGACAGCGTCGGGCTCACCGATGCGCGCCTCGACCATGCGGTTGGTCACGTCCGAGGGCACCAGGTTGCCGGCGTCCAGGTACTGCTGCGCCTCGCGGCCCAGCGCGGTCTGCTCCGCGATGTTGGTGCGGAAGAGGTTCCCGGTGGAGATGTGCGGAACACCGAGCTTTTCGGACAACAGTTCGGCCTGGGTGCCTTTACCGGCGCCGGGCGGTCCGAGCAGTACGAGTCTCACTTCAGGAACCCTTCGTAGTTACGGTTCATCAACTGGCTCTCGATCTGTTTCACGGTATCGAGGCCGACGCTCACAATGATCAGCACGGAGGTACCACCGAACGGCAGGTTCGACATTCCGCCGCCGCCGGACCCGATGCCCAGCAACAGGTTCGGCAGTACCGCGACCGCACCGAGGTAGATGGAGCCGGGCAGGGTGATCCGGCTCAGGACGTAGTTGAGGTAGTCGGCGGTCGGCCGACCCGGGCGATACCCCGGGATGAAGCCGCCGAACTTCTTCATCTCGTCCGCGCGCTCCTCCGGATTGAAGGTGATCGCGACATAGAAGTAGGTGAAGAACACGATCAGCGCGAAGTAGATGGCGACGTAGACCGGGTTCGTCGGGTTGACCAGATACTTCTGGATCAACTCCTGCCACTTGGCGGGGTTGCCCGAGCTCTTGTGCGTCAACTGCGCCAACAGGTTCGGCAGATACAGCAGCGAGGACGCGAAGATCACCGGGATGACACCCGCCTGGTTGACCTTCAACGGCAGATAGGTCGAGGAACCGCCGTACATCTTGCGACCCACCACACGCTTGGCGTACTGCACCGGAATCCGGCGCTGGCCCTGCTCGACGAAGATGACGCCGACGATCACGACCAGCGCGGCGACACCGACCAGAATGGTGGTCATCAAGCCACGGCTGTCGTAGATCTGCTTGCCCTGCGACGGCATACGCGCCGCGATACCCGCGAAGATCAGCAGCGACATACCGTTGCCGATGCCGCGCTCGGTGATCTGCTCGCCGAACCACATGACCAGGGCCGCGCCCGCGGTCATGACCAGCACGATGATGATCATGCCGAAGATCGAGGTGTCATCCAGAATGGGCTTGTGGCAGCCCTGCAGCAGCTGACCACGGGAGGCGAGCGCGACCAGACCGGTCGACTGCAGCACCGCCAGCGCGATCGAGAGATACCGCGTGTACTGGGTCATCTTGTTCTGACCCGACTGGCCTTCCTTGCGCAGTTCCTCGAACCGCGGGATGACGACAGTCAGCAGCTGAATAATGATGCTCGCCGTGATGTACGGCATGATGCCGATCGCGAACACCGAAAGTTGAAGCAGCGCACCACCGGAGAACAGGTTGATGAGCTGGTAGATACCGGCGGAATCACCGCCGTTGACAAGATTGATGCAATCTTGAACGTTCTTGTAACTGACGCCCGGCGAGGGCAGCGACGCACCGAGCCGGTAGAGCGCGATCAGTCCCAGCGTGAAGAGAATCTTCCGCCGTAAGTCCGGGGTCCGGAAAGCCGACACGAAGGCGGAAAGCACAGATCCTCCTGGCTAACGACATGGGTCAGGACACGGAATCAGCGATGGGGCTGGGTTAGCCACAATGAGCCGAGAACCATGACGGTGTTGGCAGACAACACTTGAACTCTAACAGCGACACCGGGCGAGCTCGCGACTCGCCCGGTGCCATTGCTATTTCAGGTTACCGTCCGGCCAGAACGGTGGTGCTACCACCGGCGGCGACGATCTTCTCCGACGCGGAGCCGGAGAACTTGTCGGCCGAAACCTGCACGGCGACAGCGATATCGCCCTCGCCGAGCACCTTCACGAGCTCGTTCTTGCGAACGAGACCCTTGGCAACCAGCTCGGTCTTGCCGATGGTGCCGCCCTCGGGGAACACCCGAGCGATGTCACCGACGTTCACGACCTGGTACTCGGTGCGGAACGGGTTGGTGAAGCCCTTGAGCTTGGGCAGACGCATGTGAATCGGCATCTGACCGCCCTCGAAGCGGACCGGGACGTTCTTGCGAGCCTTCGTACCCTTGGTACCGCGGCCCGCGGTCTTACCCTTGGAACCTTCACCGCGACCCACACGGGTCTTCTCGGTCTTGGAACCAGCGGCAGGACGCAGGTGATGCAACTTGATGGTCATGCGGAAACCTCCTCAACAACAACGAGGTGGCGCACGACGTTGATCAGGCCGCGGTTCTGCGCATTGTCCTCGCGCAGCACGGTCTGGCGGATCTTGCGCAGCCCGAGGGTGCGCAGGGAATCCCGCTGATTCGACTTGGCGCCGATGCTGGACTTGATCTGGGTCACTTTGAGCTGTGCCATGTCAGTGCGCTCCCTGTCCTGCACGCGCACGCAGCATGCCCGCCGGAGCCACATCCTCGATCGGCAGACCGCGACGCGCGGCAACCTCTTCGGGACGCTGCAGCATCTTCAGGGCAGCAACGGTGGCATGCACAACGTTGATGGCGTTGTCGCTACCGAGCGACTTCGCCAGAACATCATGGATACCGGCACATTCGAGCACGGCACGGCACGCGCCACCGGCGATCACACCGGTACCCGGCGAAGCCGGACGCAGCATGACGACACCGGCAGCCGCCTCACCCTGAACCGGGTGGGTGACCGTGGAGCCGATCATCGGAACGCGGAAGAAGTTCTTGCGAGCCTCTTCGACGCCCTTCTGGATGGCCGCGGGAACTTCCTTGGCCTTGCCGTAGCCGACGCCGACGAGACCGTTGCCGTCACCGACGATCACGAGGGCGGTGAAGCTGAAGCGACGACCACCCTTCACGACCTTGGAGACGCGGTTGATCGCGACGACGCGCTCGAGCTGGTTCTTCTCGGCGGCATTGTCCCGACGATTGTCGTCGCGACGGCCACGGCCGCCACCACGCTGATCGCGGTCGTTACCACCGTTGTTGTTCTGTCCGGCGGGACCGTTGTTTCCGCCGTCACGCCGCTGACGTCCCGGCATCAGACGTTCCCTTCGTTCGCAGAGTTGATCATCAGAACTTCAGCCCACCTTCACGGGCGGCGTCGGCGAGGGCCGCGATACGGCCGTGGTAGTCGTGACCACCACGGTCGAACACGACCGCCTCGACGCCGGCAGCCTTGGCGCGGGCGGCGATGAGCTCGCCGACCTTGGCGCTCTTGGCGGACTTGTCGCCCTCGGCGGCACGCACATCGGCCTCGATGGTCGACGCGGCGGCAATGGTCTTGCCGACGGAATCGTCGATCAGCTGGGCGTGCAGGTGACGCGAGGAGCGGTTGACCACCAGGCGCGGACGCTCGGTGGTGCCGACGACCTTCTTGCGCAGACGGAAGTGACGACGCGTCTTCGACAGACGACGCGCGGTCGAGACGTCCTTACCGACCGGCTTGCGGGCGAGCTTCTGCTTTTCGGTTTGTGCCATGGCTTACTTACCCGTCTTTCCGACCTTGCGGCGAACGACCTCGCCGGCGTAGCGGATGCCCTTGCCCTTGTACGGGTCGGGCTTACGCAGGCCGTGGATCACCGCGGCGATCTGGCCGACCTTCTGCTTGTCGATACCCGACACCGAGAACTTGGTCGGGGACTCCACCGCGAAGGTGATGCCCTCGGGGGCGTCGACCGGAACCGGGTGGCTGTAGCCCAGGGCGAACTCGAGGTTCGAGCCCTTGGCAGCGACGCGGTAACCGACGCCGAAGATTTCCATCTTCTTCTCGTAGCCCTTGGTCACGCCCTCGATCATGTTGCTGATCAGGGTGCGGGTCAGGCCGTGCAGAGCGCGGTTCTGACGCTCGTCGTTCGGACGAACGACCTCGAGTTCACCGGACTCCGCCTTGACGACGGTGATCGGCTCGGCGACAACGTGGGACAGGGTGCCCTTGGAACCCTTGACCGACACGTTCTGGCCGTCGATGCTCACCTCGACGCCGGCGGGAACCGGGATCGGCTTCTTACCGATACGCGACATTGTTCCTACCTCCCTTACCAGACGTAGGCGAGGACTTCGCCGCCCACGCCCTGCTGCTTGGCCTGACGGTCAGTGAGAAGACCCGAGGACGTGGAGATGATCGCCACGCCGAGGCCGCCGAGCACCTTGGGCAGGTTGGTGGACTTCGCGTAAACCCGGAGGCCCGGCTTCGACACGCGACGCACGCCCTGCAGGGAGCGCTCACGGGAAGGGCCGTACTTCAGGTCGACGATCAGGTTCTTGCCGACGGTGGCATCTTCGATGCGGAAGTCGGAGATGTAGCCCTCGCGCTTGAGGATCTCGGCGATGTTCACCTTGATCTTCGAGTGCGGTGCCTTCACCTGATCGTGGTACGCCGAGTTGGCGTTGCGCAGACGGGTCAAGAAGTCTGCGATCGGATCAGTCATGGTCATGTTTGACCGTTACCTTTCTCGCCGCGGTTCCCATTCAGCACCGTCAGTGATCGGCGGTCGTGGGCCTACGACAATTCGGGGCGGTTCCAGCCGGGAATGCCCGACCGGAGTTAGCGCTTGCGCCCGGAACAAGACAGAGCTGTGCCCGGGCAACCGGTCTAGTGTAGACAACCCCTGATCAGCGACCAAATCGAGGCCTGGGTCACAGTGCCGCCGGGGTTCGGTATCGTGCGAACAAGATCTTTTCACCATTCCTGCCTGATGCCATCCGCGAGAGCTACAGGTAAAGGGGCAAGCGTGAATCGTCGAGTCGCCGGAATGATCTCCGCGCTGGCCGCCGCGGCCACCGCACTCACCATCGTGGCCTGCGCCAGCACCATCGACGGCACGGCCGTCGCCAATCAAGCCGAGGTGACCACCTACCGGTCCTCGGTCGCCGCCGCCTCCAGTTCGGCCGCGGCCGCCACCTCCGCCGCCCTGATCGCCCACCAGAACGCCGTCTGCGGCATCTTCGTCGCCGACGCCCTCGATGTCGCGGGCAAGATCCACACCGCCAACCAGCGCATCGACGACCACGACATCACCGCCGCCCGCACCGCCGTCACCGACGCCGCCAACGCCCTCAACAGCGCGGGCAGCGAGGTCTCCGACGCCCTCGCCAAAAACCCCACCCCGGCCGACTTCGCCGCCGCCCTCACCGAATACTCCAAAGCCGCAACGGCTTTCGGCGGCCAAATGACCAGACTCGGCCTGGGCACCAGCAACGACGCCGACTTCGACCCCGCCCAGGACCGCTACTTCGCCGCCAAGGACGCGGCCGTCACCGCCTGCTCGTGAGGCGAATCCCTACCTCGCCGGGATGATGGCGAAGGTGCCGTTACGGCCGGGGATCGCGACGCCCCAGGATTGGGGTGTGAGCAGGGTTCCGCCGAGGGAGCTGACGGCGACATCCATGGTGAGGATGGGGTTTTCGCCGTCCGGGAGCGGTCCGGGGCCGGCCACCACCGTGCGGTGACCGTCGGTGAGATCGAAGGCGACCACCCAGCCCGACTCAGGTCTCCCGAATTCGTATCGGAGGCCGTCGCCGCAGTCGCTGTGGTCATCTCGCCGCCATGCCATCAGCAGTTGGTTTCCGGTGCTCGCCCAGTCGCAGGCCCGCAGGCCGTCGGGGATCTGCGCAGACCACAGCGGTTTCGCGTCGGGTGCCAGGAATTGGAAATCTCCGCTGAGCAAACCGAGCTCCGGGGTCTCCGACGGGCTGTCGATGATATGGCCGTCGCGGAGAAGTGATGCGGGAGTACACATTCGGGGGAAATGGCCGAGTGTCGCGCCGGTCCGCGCGTCGACCGTCTCGCAGCCGTCGCCGGTTTCGAGTCCGGCGACCTTGTCGAAGGCCGTCATGGCGAATCCCATGAGATCGGACCGCTTCCACAGCAGCTGACCGGTATCGGCATCCAGCGCGGCGACCGTCTGATCGGTATGGGGGTCGGTCGAGGCCGGGGATGATTGCCGGCACTCGTACAGCACCACGCCGCCGCCGTGCATCGAGTAGTCCCGTGCGGCTCTCGCCGCGCACCCGATCGTGGTGGGGTCGAAGGTCCACATCGTGCGGCCCGTGCGGGGATCGACGCGAACGTTCCGCCGATCGGGGGGATACTCCGCCCAGTCGCGTTGATCGACTCGGAAGGGCCGGGCCACACCGGTATCGGTGTCGATGACCAGCGTCGGCTGCTCGGAATACCAGGCGACATTCACGAATTGATCGCCGACACCGTTGGAGTCGTGCAGCCTCGGCTCCCAGCCCGCACGGCGAACCTCCCAGCGGGACTTCCCGGATCGCGGATCGATCCCCACCACCCAGCCGAGCCAGGGCTCGGTGACGATGGCCCAGGGCCCGGCCGGCGCGGACCCGAGCTTGCCCACCCGATCGATGGGTGGCATGAAGGTCCGGGACAGATCGAGCATCGGCAGCCGGTTGATCGGCGGATTCGACACCGCGGCAGTGTCGTTCACATCCAAGGCATGCAACGAACCCGCCGACACCGCGGTCACGGCCGCCACCATTCCGGCGGCGAGCACGGCCACCCCGGACGTGCGCAGCCACGCCCCGACCCGGCCGGGCCCATCGATGCCGGGCTCCCCTCGCCTGAGGATCGACACCGTCGGCACGATCTGCAGCAGCGCGACCAACGCCAGCTGCGTGATGGCGAACCGCGCGAGCAGATACCCGATCGACGTCGGAAACGGCAGGTAGCCGGTGAAATTCGCCGACCCGAACCGCGACTGGATGATCACGGTCGGCACGACCGCGAGCGCCAACAGCACCAGCAGCCCGAGCACCGCCACCACCCGCGCCCGCCGCCAGGACTGCCGCGCGGCATACACCACACCCCACATGCCCAGCACCACAATCGGAATCATCTTGGCCAGCCAGACCAGCGGCAGATGACCGAAGAAGTGCTCCCCACTCCGCACCGCCATCACGACAAGGACAACGCCATACGTCCCCGCCGCCGACACCAGCAGCCCATCCTGAACCCGCGCCACCCAATACCCGAACCGCCGGGCACCCCCCTCGACACTCACGCCCGAACCCTATGACACGCCGCAGCCGGAGGTCAGTGGGCGCGGCCTAGGCAGAAGGCCTTGGGCATGATTTCGCCGGGTTGTTGGTAGGAGTAGGTGGCTATGGAGCCGGAGACGTTGTCGCATAGGGACGTGTCGAGTTGGGAGCTGAGGATCTTGTACTCGGCGTCGGAGCTGGAGCATGAGGTGATCTCGACGTCGTCGGCGCCGGACTTCTTGAGGCAGTCGCCGATCTTGGCGTTGTCGATGGTGAGGGTGGGGTCGGAACCCTTTGCGATCAGGCAGAATACGATGCCGGTGCCGAAGGCGCCCATGCCCTTCTTGGCCTTGAGCAGGTAGCTGTAGGTGGTTTGGGTGCCCGCGACCTTCTTGCAGGCCGCATCCGGCATGAACTCGGTCGTGTCGAGTCGATCCAGCACCCGGTAGACGGCCGTGCTGTCACCGCAGTCCGCCTTCAGTGGATTGTTGCCCTTGGTGTCGGTCAGGCAATCGCCCTTCTGCGCGGCATTCGCCGCATGCGCGGGATCAACCCCCTTGATCCCCACACAGATCGATCCCTTGCCGCTGTCGGTGTAGACGTACTCGGTCCCCGCCACGTCCACACACCGCTCGTGCGCGTTCCCGCTCCCGGCCCGATCCAGCACCACGAACCCGGCCTCCGACGACGAACACGACACCTTGTCGAAGCCGTCATCCCCCGACTTCTTCAAGCAGTCGGCCGCTTGCACGGCGTTCGACGAGCCGTTGATCAGCCCGCATCCGCTCGTGAACAAAGCCAACATCAAGGCCGAAACCGCCACTAACCAGCGCAATTCGAGTCCCTCCCCCGCTTAGAAACCGACTTTTCCGGCGAAACGCTAGCCTGTGAACGCGATACGGACCAATCGGACGAGTTCAGTGCGGTTTGTCGGCAACCAAGCAGAAGGCGATGCCGGTACCGCCCACCGGATCCGGACTCCCGCTACCAACCGTTTCAGACGAGCGGTCATGGTAGACAATCCCTGATCAGCGACCAAATCGAGGGCCAGGTCACAGGCCGATGACCAGCCAGCCCGCCGCTGCGGGGATCAGGGACTCGCGGATCGGAATGACGGCGCCGGTGTCCCCCGAGCGGACGTAGCGTGGGCCCTCGGGGCGGCGAACGTAGACCACCCCCGAATCCCAGAACTCACGGAATTCGGCACTGGCGGTGGCCAGTTCGCGCACCATGGCTCCGGTGACACCGTCGCCGCCCTCGGCCGCCCAGTAGTGACGCAGCAGGCCGACGACGACCTCGGCCTCGTAGCGCCATTCCGGTAGCACGTGCTGGGCGCGCGGGTCGGTGAACATCCAGTGCGCGATGGACTCGGCCTCGGGCAGGCCCGTCCACAGGCGGCGGTAGGTCGCGTTCGCGACGACGATCCGCCAATCCACCAGCCACGCCGCGGGAATCGCGGCGAGCTGGTCGAGCAGCCGCTCGATATCCGCGGCGGTGGCGGCCTCGCCGAGCGTCAGATCGGGGCGACCGGCCAGGGCCCGCAGATGCGCCCGCTCGTGCTCGTCATCGCAGATCGCGTCGGCGAGCACGGTCAGTGCGCGGTCGCCGACCCCGACCTTGTCGCCCTGCTCGAGCTTCTGCACGGTGCCGATCCCCAGGTACACCTGCTGCGCCAGCACGCGCTGCGTCCACCCGCGGCGCAGGCGCAGCTGCTTCAGGAACGCGGCGAGCGTCGGTATCTCGACTTCGGCTGCATCGCCGACCTGCATCTGTGACCCTTTGCACCAGTGGGAGTTCGACTCCCGACCCGAAGAGCGACCGACGCTACCACCAGGTTGGGGGAGTCCCAGATCTTGATCGGGTGCGGTGGACATTGACAGGATCGATTCGAGCGATGCCCTGGCCGCGTCTGAGGAGGGGACGGTCAGGTCTCGTCTCGTCTTCCGCCGCCTCGGAATACCAGGTCGGCGAGCCAGCCGGGCGAGCTGAGGCATGGGCGGTATCAGCCCCTTTGGTCCACACAGCAGCGCTGAAACCGCTATCGCCCAACACATCTCGAAGCCCTCCCAGATCCAGCCTTGAACTGCGCGGGACTTTGGCGGCCGGGCGGGTCTGGTTGCCGGGCGCTTGCCGCTTCAGTAATGTCCGTTTTGTCCGCAAATAGCTGTGGGCGTGCGCAACTGGTGATGAGGGGATCCCGTTGGACGACGGTGAGCTGTTGGCGGAGAAGATCAAGCTGGCCGACGAAGCGATCCTTCGGGTTCGGGGGCGGGCACAGGCGTCGGAGGGGCTGGTTGTCGTGGAGTCCGATGCGTATGGGGCGATCACGGATCTGCGGATTTCGCCCTATGCCATGAGTGCGGACGCGGAGCGGCTTGCCGGCGTCATCGTGCAGTGCCATCGGACAGCGAGGCAGCGCGCCGAGGCCGAGGCCGGTCGTGTCCACACGCAACTCGAGGAGAACGAGCGACGGGCGACGGCTCTCGTGACCGCAGCGCGGCCCACGCCCGAGCCCGAGTGGGAAGAGCCCGTGCCGCATCGCATTACGTTCGGGATCTAGGCATGGAATTCGATACCGCGAAGATGCGGCAGCTCGCCACCGAGCAGCGCACCGCCGAAGGGGCCATCGCCAAGCTCGCGGAGGCCGGGTCGGAAGGCCGGTCCGGCGTCGCCGTCAACGATCGCGAATCGGCGCGAAACAAGATGCCGCACTGCGATCTGGCGACCCGAACCGAGGAATCACTAAAGGCGATGGATCGGGTGCTGGCCTTGCACGCCAAACGACTTCGCGAGTTCGCCGACCTTACCGACAACGCGGCCAACGCGATCGACCGGACGGAAGAGATCAACGCCGACGGATTCAAGGCGATCAAATGAGCGACCAGAAGCTGAAGATCTCGGAAGTACTGGCGTGGGATCTGTCGGCGCTGAGCCTGGTGGTCGCCAAAGTGCGGCAAGCCTCGACCACTCTCGATCAGGAAGCCGTCAATGCTGACGCCAAGGTGCAGCAGTCGGGCGACTACTTCGGGGACCAGGCCGGGCAGGAAGCTCGCGGGGCATCCACCAAGCACAAATCCGATGCGACCACGACCGCCGACTCGTATCAAGCCATAGCCAGTGTGATCGACGACGCGAATCACGCGCTCGCGGTGAAGATCTCGACCTTGCGGACGGTGGTGCGGGAGGTCGAGGAGTCGAAGTGGGATCTCGCCTACAAGGACACCACCGGTGACGTGTACTCGCGCAAATCCAACTGGGCGACCGCGACGAGCACCTCGCCGTACGGTGCGGCGGCGGTCGCGCTGAAGGCGGCGGCGCAGATGCAGTTGAGCGGTGACCTAACCCAGGCGTTCTACGACATCAAAGAAATCGACAAACTCGCCGCGCAGGCCGTGGCGCGCTGCCTCGAGACACTGACCGACTCGGTGAAGAACGCGGTGATCGAGATTCCCGCCGACGCGGACCTGGCCCGGATTCTGAAGGACTATCAGACGGACGACTCGAAATCCGGCACCAACCTCTGGCCTGGCAATACCCTGCTGAACCTCCTCCGGCTGAAGTATCCGGACCTGGAACCCATCGAGATGACCAGCGAGGAAGCCGACGCGCTGGATGAACTCGCCAACCCGCTCAACGGTGGGAATCCGGCGAACGCACTGAAGTTCTTCAACATCAAGAACGAAGCCGAAGCCCTGGGCGGCGGAAAGGATCCGAACGCGAACAAGTACACGCAGATGAATGAGGATTCGGCTGCCGACGGTCAAGCGGACGCGTTGCGCCACACGTATTGGAATGCTCGGATGACCCAGGAGTTCGGCGAGGACTGGACCAAGAAATACGCGACGGCGCACGAGAAGTCCGCGGGCAATCCACCTGCCCGTGAGGCGATGGACCTCTTCAACAACGAACGCGGTCGCACGATCGCGGGCCAGCACCCTGACGCCTCCCCCGACGAACTGAAGGCAAGGATCATCGAATCGATCGACCGCGGCGAGATGGTCGTGATCGCCAAGCCCACCGTGGAGGGTGGCGTACCCCAGCTCGCGAAGAGCGATATCCCGGTGACGGATACCGCCATCATCGCGGGGGCGGACATTCCCATGCCCACCGGAAAGTTCTGAGATGACGAAAGCCATTCGCCTCGCCCTGATCTCACTCATGCTCCCGATCCTCGGCGCATGCTCACTCGTATCGAACGATTCGAGCCGACAGAACTGTGCCGGACAGTTCGATCTCAATGTATTGACCGAGCCGCTCGGCCCCGGTCTCGCGCTGAGCACGACCATGCGGGCTGCACTCCACGACAAGCAGTCTGTCCGGATGGAGGAACTCACTCGCGCGGCCGGGTGGTCCGATGGCTGGGATCTCATGGCACAGGTGCGTTCGAACACCCAGACAGCGGACCTGAACGGATTCACGCAGACACCCGGATATTGCTGGGACGGCCTGCCCAGAGTGAAGGAACCGGTCCCCGAGGGTTTCTACCTCTTCTTCAAGGACCATGTCCCAGTCCAGAAGGTCGACTGGCGCGGCGATTCCATGCCGATCCAGTTGCGCAACAACGCTTCCCTGACTCCCCAGTCCCAGTTGGTCGTCAACGGGGACAGGTTCGCCCCGGCATGAGGACCAGTCGACTGATCCTGCTGATCGTGTCCGTGGTGGTGGCGACGGTGGCCATGGCGGGGATCGGCGTGGTCGGTCTCTACCGGAATTTCGTTCGCGCCCATCACCACGAACCGGTTGCGGAGCGCCCGTCGTGGGGCGACCACTGGAACCTCGCGGTGACCTTCTATCCGGTGACGCCGTTGCGGCCCGACGAGAAAGGCTTCGCGAATGCACGTTGTACGACCGTGGGTAGCATCCTGGTTCAGCCAGGTGATCCAGTGCCGGTCCGCCAGCTGACCTGCGTCGATGACGGAGAAGTGTCGACCTGGTTCACCGAATTCGCTGATCCCGCAGATCTGAAGCGCTACCTCGACGCGCACTGGGTACGCGACCGCACTCACGAAACACCCAGCAGCACAATGGCATTGCTCCGTCCGAGCGGACCGTCGACCCCCTACGGCCTGGCCGCCCACCCGGGCCTGGAACTCCGCAAGCAAACCGTCCTGCTCGAAGCCTCCGGCGACACCTTCGACCGCCTCTACATCAACTGGTGGATGTGGAGTCAGATCCGCTGACTTCCCGGAAACGCCGAAGGCCCCCACCGGGACGGATCTCGGTGGGGGCCTTCGGGTTTGGTGTTACGCGGTCGCTAGGACCGTGGGGTCACCAGGACGACTTGTGGACGCCCGGGAGTTCGCCGCGGTGGGCCATCTCGCGCAGGCAGACACGGCACAGGCCGAACTTGCGGTAGACGGCGTGCGGGCGGCCGCAGCGCTGGCAGCGGGTGTAGGCACGCACCGCGAACTTCGGCTTGGCGTTGGCCTTGTTGATCAGAGCCTTCTTAGCCATGGATCAGTTCTCCTTGAACGGGAAGCCGAGGTGCTTGAGCAGCGCGCGGCCTTCTTCGTTGTTGGTGGCCGTGGTGACCACGGTGATGTCCATACCACGCGGACGGTCGATCCGGTCGACGTCGATCTCGTGGAACATGGACTGCTCGGAGAGACCGAAGGTGTAGTTGCCGTTGCCGTCGAACTGCTTCGGCGACAGACCGCGGAAGTCGCGGATACGCGGCAGCGCGATGGAGATCAGACGATCCAGGAACTCCCACATGCGGTCGCCGCGCAGGGTGACCTTCGCGCCGATCGGCATGCCCTCACGCAGCTTGAACTGCGCGATGGACTTGGTGGCCTTACGGATCTCGGGCTTCTGGCCGGTGATCAGGGTGAGGTCGGCGACCGCACCGTTGATCAGCTTGGCGTCACGGGCGGCGTCGCCGACACCCATGTTCACGACGACCTTCACGACGCCCGGGATCTGCATCACGTTGGCGTAGTTGAACTCTTCGTTCAGGGCCGGCTTGATCTCGGCGCGGTAGCGCGTCTTGAGACGCGGCTGCACCTTGTCAGTAGAAGTCATCTCAGATGTCCTTCCCGTTGCGACGGGAGATGCGGACCCGCTTGCCGTTCTCATCGGTGCGGAAGCCCACGCGGGTCGGCTTGCCGTCGGAGTCGACGACCATCACGTTGGAGGCCTGGATCGGCGCTTCCTGAGTGACGATGCCGCCCGAGCTGGCGCCACGCTGGTTCGCGGAGTTCGCGACGTGCTTCTTGATCCGGTTCACGCCCTCGACCAGGACCTTGCCGGTCGCCGGGTAGGCCTGAATGACCTTGCCCTTGGCGCCCTTGTCCTTACCCGAGACGACGATGACCGTGTCGCCCTTGTGCACCTTCATAGTTAGAGCACCTCCGGCGCCAGCGAAACGATCTTCATGAAACGCTTCTCGCGCAGCTCACGGCCGACCGGGCCGAAGATGCGGGTGCCACGCGGATCGTTGTCCGCCTTGATCAGCACCGCGGCGTTCTCATCGAACTTGATGTACGAGCCGTCAGCGCGACGGCGCTCCTTGACGGTGCGCACGACGACGGCCTTGACGACCTCGCCCTTCTTGACGTTGCCACCCGGGATGGCGTCCTTCACGGTGGCGACGATGATGTCGCCGATACCGGCATAGCGGCGCGACGAGCCACCGAGCACGCGGATGCAGAGGATTTCCTTCGCACCCGTGTTGTCGGCGACGCGCAGCCGCGACTCCTGCTGAATCACTTCAGCTCCTCCTAGACCTGGACGAAATGCACGCCGGATTGCCGACCCGACGGGCATGGTCAGTTGCCCTTCAAACGCACGCCTGCCAGCGGTTTCACACCAAACTGGAGATCAACCACTGTGGGTTCGCGGCCGAAGCGCGGGGCATAGCTCCCGCAGGCAACCGGAACAGTTTAGCGAACCCCCAGGTCGGACCCAAATCGGGGTGCTGGACACGCGCCCGCAGCGGATTCAGGCCTTCCTCAGCCGAGGCTACTAGCGTCGGGCCGAGCAAAGTCCGGGCTACCAAAATCAACGTCCGAGCTATTCGATCAGCCGATATGAGGAGATCCGCGTGACGTCCGAGCGTCCTGCTCTCGACCGCCGCAAGTTCCTGATCGCCCTGGGTCTCGCACCCACCGTGGCCGTGCTGGCCTCCTGTAATAAGAACGACAAACCCAAGCAGCTGATCGGACCGGACCTGTCCGGGTCCGATCCGGCGATCCGGCCGCAGGACGACCTGTACCGGTTCATCAACGGGAAGTGGCTCAACGAGTACCAGCTGCCGCCGGACAAGGTGTCCTTCGGCACCTTCGACGAGGTGCAGGAGCGGGTCGAGCAGCAGCTCAAGGACATTATCGAGGGGATTCACAACCCCAAGGCGGGCTCCGACGAGCAGAAGATCCGCGACTTCTACGACGGCCGGATGGACAAGGACGCCATCGAGAAGCTCGGCATGACGCCGCTGCAGGATCTGTTCGATCAGATCGACAAGGCGGCGGCCAAGCCCGATCTGGCGAAGGTGATGGGCGGGCTGCCGGGGGTCGGGCTGATCGGGATCGGCGTCGGGCCCGATCCGAAGGACTCCAACGCCTATCTGCCGTCGGTGTCGCAGGCGGGGCTCGGGTTGGGGCAGCAGTACTACAGCGATCCCAAGTACGCCGACAAGCTCGCCAAGTACCGGACCTACATGCAGCGCATTGCGGCCGGCGCCGGGTTCCCGGATCCGACCGCGCTGGCAGACCGGGTGGTGGACCTGGAGACACGGATCGCCGGATTCCATTGGGACAACGTGAAACTGCGGGACACCGATGCCACCTACAACCTGAAGACCTGGGCGGAGCTGACCGCGTTGGGGCCGCAGTTCGATTGGGATCCTTGGCTTTCCGGCACCACCGATCGACCCAAGAACCTGTTCGACAAGGTCGATGTGGGTGAGCCGTCGTTCATCACCGGTGCGGCGCAGCTGTGGGCCGACGTCGATATCGCCGCCTGGCGTGAGTATTTGAAGCTGGGCCTGGTGCGCGCCTTCGCGACGTACCTACCCAAGGCGATCGCCGATCCGAACTTCGATTTCTTCGGCAAGGAGATGTCGGGGCTGAAGGAGCGGCCGGAGCTGTGGCGGGCGGCGGTGTCGACGGTCAACGGCACGGTGGGCGAGGCGCTCGGAAAACTGTACGTGGACAAGCATTTCCCGCCCGCAGCCAAGCAGCGGGCATTGGAGATGGTGGGCGATCTGCGGGCCGCCTACAAGGACAACTTCACCAATTCGACGTGGATGTCGCCGCCCACGCGGCAGGCGGCGATCGTCAAACTCGACAAGATCGACGCCAAGATCGGGTACCCGGACAAGTGGGAGGACTACTCGAAGCTCACCGTCACCCGCGGCAAGCTGGTCGAATCCCTGCGCGCCTCCGACACTTTCGATGCCAACCGGATGTTCGACCGACTCGGCACGCCGGTGGACAAGTCGGAGTGGGGCATGCCGCCACAGACGGTGAACGCCTACTACAACCCCAGCGGCAACGAGATCGTGTTCCCCGCGGCGTTCCTGCAGCCGCCGTTCTTCGATCCGGACGCGCAGCCCGCGGTGAACTACGGCGCGGGCGGCGCGGTCATCGGGCACGAGATCGGGCACGGGTTCGACGATCAGGGCTCCAAGTACGACGGCGACGGCAACCTGAAGGATTGGTGGACGCCCGAGGACAAGGCGGCATTCGAGGCCAAGACCAAGCAGCTCATCGACCAGTACAACGCGCTGGTGCCGGCGGGGCTGCCCGCCGATCAGCATGTGAACGGCGAACTGACCGTCGGTGAGAACCTGGCGGATCTGCGCGGACTGGAGATCTCGCTGTCCGCCTATCGCATGGTCGAGAAGCGCAAGGGCACCGATGCTCCCGACTACAAGCCGATGTTCGAGTCGTGGGGTCGCACCTGGCGGACCAAGATGACGAACGAGGCGCTGGAGAATCAGCTGGCCAATGATCCGCATTCGCCGGCCGAATTCCGGTGCAACCAGGTGGTGAAGAATCTCGGCGAGTTCTACAGCACCTACGGGGTGAAGGACGGCGATAAGGAATTCCTGCCGCCGGAACAGCGCGTCACCCTCTGAGGAATGCGACACCCCGCGCGAGGCTGCCATCCCCGGTAGCCTCGCGTCGGTATCGCAGCTTCGGGGAGAGGTAGTGCCTGTGAGTTCGTCGGGTCGTCCGGCCGGTTTGGACCGTCGTCGTTTTCTGATCGCGCTGGGGCTGGCACCGGCGGTGGCCACGCTGGCGGCGTGTGGACACGATACGAAGAACTCGGTCGCCTCGACCCAGCTCACCGGCCCGGACATGTCCGGATCGGATGCGGCGGTGCGGCCTCAGGACGACCTGTACCGGTTCGTCAACGGCAAATGGCTGCAGGACTATTCGCTGCCCGCGGACAAGGTCTCCTTCGGCACCTTCGACGAGGTCGGCGACCGGGTGCAGGGGCAGCTCAAGGACATTATCGAGGGCATCAAGGATCCCAAGCCGGATACCACCGAGCAGAAGATCCGCGATCTGTACGACGCCCGGCTGGATGTCGACGGCATCGAGAAGCTGGGTGTCACGCCGCTGGCGGAGATGTTCGCCGATATCGACAAGGCCGCGGGTAAACCGGATCTGGCCAAGGTGATGGCGGCGCTGCCGATCGGCGGGCTGATCGGGCTCGGTGTCTCGGTGGACCGCAAGAACTCCAGCGCGCACATCGCCTCGGTCGGGCAGTCCGGGATCGGGTTGAGCGAGCAGTACTACCGCAAGCCCGAATACGCCGCCAAGCTGGCGGGATACAAGACGTTCCTGGAAAAGATCGCCACCGGTGCGGGTTTCGCCGATCCGGTCGCCATGGCGGGCCGGGTGCTCGATCTCGAGACGAAGATCGCGGCCGGATTCTGGGACAACATCAAGCTGCACAACACCGAGGCCAGCTACAACAAGATGTCGTGGACCGACATGGTGGCGCTGGCACCGCAATTCGATTGGGATCCGTGGCTGGCCGGGACCACCGATCGGCCCAAGAGCCTGTTCGCGACGGTGATCGTGGGCGAGCCGTCCTTTATCACCGCGGCCGGAAAGCTGTGGCAGGACGTGGATATCGCGGTGTGGCGGGACTATCTGAAACTGTCGGTGGTGCGGGAATTCGCGCGCTTCCTGCCGAAGACGATCGCCGACGCCAACTTCGAATTCTTCGGGACCGTGATGAGCGGGCTGACGCAGCGGCCCGACCGGTGGAAGTCCGCGGTGGGCACGGTCGACGACACGCTGGGCGAGCAGCTCGGAAAACTGTACGTGGACAAGCATTTCCCGCCCGAGGCCAAGCAGCGGGCGCTGGATATGGTCGCCGACCTGATCGCCGCCTACAAGGACAACTTCACCAATTCGAGCTGGATGTCGCAGCCGACCAAGGATGCCGCGCTGGTGAAGCTCGGCAAGATGGGCGTGAAGATCGGCTACCCGGACAAGTGGGAGGACTACAGCGGCCTGCAGATCACCCGCGGGCAGCTGATCCAATCCCTGCGTGCCGCAAACATTTTCGGTAACAAGAAGATGTTCGACAAGCTCGACAAGCCGGTCGACAAGACCGAATGGGGCATGACGCCGCAGACGGTGAACGCCTACTACCAGCCGGTCAACAATGAGATCGTCTTCCCCGCCGCGTTCCTGCAGCCGCCGTTCTTCGACTCGAATGCGGAAGCGGCCGTGAACTATGGCGCGGGCGGCGCGGTCATCGGGCACGAGATCGGGCACGGGTTCGACGATCAGGGCTCCAAATACGATGCCGACGGCAATCTGAAGGACTGGTGGACCGCGGAGGATCGGGCCAAGTTCGACGAGCGCACCAAGAAGATCGTCGACCAGTACAACGGGCTGGTGCCGCAGGGCCTCGACCCTGCGTATCACGTGGATGGCACGCTGACGCTCAGCGAGAACGTGGCCGACAATCGCGGCCTGCAAATGGCTTTCGCCGCCTACCGCATCAACCAGAAGCGGGCGGGAGTCGAAAACCCGGACTACAAGGACATGCTCGAATCCTGGGGCCGGAACTGGCGGTCCAAGCAGACCCCGCAGTACACCGAGAACCTGATCGCCAACGACAGCCACTCCCCCGACGAATTCCGCGCCAACCAGGTGGTTCGCAACCAGGCCGAGTACTACGCCACCTTCGGAGTCAAGGACGGCGACAAGCTCTTCCGTCCCGAGGACCAGCGCGTCACCTTCTGATCGGTCAGACCAGCGGCCGGGTACGGCAAGTGATTACTGGACATCTGCCGGATCCGCCGCCCAGGTATTGCATGCGGCAGCGGATCCGGAGTCGTACCCTGCCCGCGACCAATGGAGATTGGCCGCGCGGCTGCCGTGGATCGGTTCCTCGATCACGTACTGCTGGGCATCGACGACGTCCTCGGCTTCCTCGCGCCCCACGGTGCCACCCTGAACGGCGGCGGCCATGGCCACCCCGGCCAGGCACTGCGCCTGCAGTTCGATACGCCGATGGATCTGTTGTCCCAGGCTCGACTCCTCGTTCCAGAGGCCGAACATCCTGTCCGCCTGCGCTTGTACGCCCGTCATGAACTGCACATGATGGCCGTACTCGTGCATCACCGAGAACAACATGTCGCCGTGTAGTCGCTGTCCCCGCAGATTTTGGAACTCGGCATATTTCGACGGCCAGAGGATCTTCTGCCGACCGCCGCAGTACAGCGGTGCGTCGGTGGGCGCGGTCGTGTTCTCGCCGCACGATTTCCGGGTGGTGTCGACGGTGTAGACGGTGACTTCCTGGTCGGTCGTGGTCAGTGAGGGTTTGAAGGCGTGTGCATCGCGCAAGGCGCGCAACCAGGCCCCGCGCAGGCAGGTCACGGTCGCGTTCACGAACTGCAGCTGCCCGGGTGAATCCAGTGAGATGGGCGGCAACTCGCAGTTGATCGGGTCCAGCCGAATGTCGTGGTTCAACGGATTCTTCTGATTGTCATCAGGATCCATCGCCAGATTCGACGTGGTCACGGCCGGTGTCCCCGGTTGCGATGCGTTCGAATCACGAAACGACCCGTGGCAGTTCGCGATCCGGGACAGCAGCAGAATCCCCACGAGCACCATCACCAGCCGCAACACCTGACCGGACTTCTCGGTCTTCACACTTCCCCCTCGAGCAAGAGCCAACACCCTAGCCGAGGAAACCAATCAGTCGGTCAGCTCCCGGGGTGCGGCCTGCCGCCACGAGTCGGTGATGATCGCCTCCAACTCGTCGGCATCATCGAGCGCAGCCAACCGCACCCGCACCCACGCGTTCATCACCTCATGCGCCGCGATCCAGAACTTGTCCGGCTCGGCCTGCACCAACTCGTCCCGATCGGCGATCGGGCACCGCACAGCCATCGACGTCTCCCCCTCCGGCAGCGTCAGAAACAACTTCCCCGCCACCCGAAACGTCGGCATCTCCCACTCGAACCCCTCTTTGGTCCGCGCCAGCGAAAGCGCCACCGCCCGAACCTCATCCCCGCTCACCGTCATACCCCGATGCTGCCAGGCAAGTCCGACAGACGATGTCCGGCCGCCGCTCGGGCGTCAGCGCGTCAGGGTCTCGAACGGGATGTCCCCGATGACGATGTGTTCGAGGGTGAGGGTGGGACCGCGGTGGAGCGCGTGAAGTCGGTATTCACGTGCGTAGGCGTCGAGTCTGAATTCGAGGATTTCATCGATTTCGTATTTCGCGCCGAGGACTACGACGAGGTAGAGGGGGATCCCGACACGGGCGTACTGAGCCTTCTTGTCGAGGAGGTCTTCCTCTGCGGTGGACGGGGAGGAGACCTCGACGACGATCAGACTGTCCGCAGCTTCGGGCTTCGCGCCGCGTTCCTCGAGGCAGCGATAGACGACTACGTCCGGTCTGCGGAAAGTGAACTTGGGAACCCGCCACAGCACGACATCGATATCGGTCTCCACGCGGATGCACGGCTCGGTGGTGGGTAGTTCCTCCAGCGCTCCGGCCAATCGTCGAGCTATCCGATTGTGTTCGGGTGCCGGTGACTCACAAACGATGACGTGGCCGTGGACGACTTCGATCTCCCTGGCCAGCGCCTCCGGCAACTGGCGGTATTGCTCCTCGGTCATCGAGTGTGGGAGCGATTCCACCGGCTGGATCGTCATGACGTGGAGCTTACCCAGCCGCGGAGCCCGAAACAGGGCGTCACGCGGAGTGACGCCGAGCCCGAGCCGGATCCGATGGGGCTATTTGGCGGCGTTGGTGAAGGCGGGGTCGAGTTTGTCGAGGAGGTAGGGGAGGGCGAGGGGGGTGGGCTGGTTGATGGCGCTGATTTCTTGGACGGTTAGGAAGACGACGGCGTTTTTCTTCACTGCGGGGAGGTCGGTGTAACCCGGTAGGGCTCGGTATTTTTCGTCCATGCCGGGTGAGTAGCCCGCCAGGAGGAGGTCGGAGGTCAGTTCGTCGAGGCGTTCCGGGGAGAGGGCCAGGCGGCCGCCGTTGCCGCCTTGGGCGACCAGGGCCGGGGGGATGGTCATGCCGAGTTGGGTGAACAGGCGGGTGGAGCCGTCGTCGGGGGCCGTGAGGACCATGAGTTGGGTGGGGCCGGCCAGCCAGGAGCTGGTGAAGGTTTTGCCCTTCAGGCCCGGATTGCGTTGGGAGATGCCGTCGATGCGGGCGTTGAGGTCGGTGATGAGTTTGTCGGCGGCGGGGGTCTTGTGCAGGACCTGGCCGAGGGCGCGGACCTGGTCGGCCCACGGGGTGATGGCTTCCTTGCCGAGGCCGGGCAGGGTGGGGGCGACCTTGGACAGGTCTCCGTAGGTCTTGGCGTCGGCGATGAACGAATCGGCCAGGATCAGGTCGGGGTTGAGGGCCGCTACCTGTTCGGCGAGATTGCCGGTGGTCTGCAGCGCCTTGGACTGCGCGAGCGCGGCGGGCTCCCAGGGTGGTGCGCCCTTGCTGAGGACCGCGATGTTGTCGATGTAGCCGACCGGGGTGACGCCGAGCGCCTGGGCGGTGTCGAGCCACTGGTTGCCGAGCGCCACCACGCGTTTCGGGGTGCCGTTGACGGTGGTCTGGCCGAGGGCGTGGGTGATGGTGACCGGTTCGCCGCCGCCGGAGGCGTCATCGCCGGAGGATCCGCAGGCCGTCAGCCCGACCGCGAGCACACCCGCGAGTGCCGCCAGAGCCGTCCGCACCGCGATCGATCGCCTGCCGCGTGCCGGTCCGGGCATCGAGAACGCCGACTTCATCGTGACTCTCCTGTCTGCCGATGCCCGCCCACACGGCCGAGCGGTAGGTGAGCCTAGCCTAATCTTCTCGGCAATCGGTGACCGTTGTCGCCGATTCGATCCCGATCGGGGTGGCCTACCGTGCTCTTGATCGGTTAGGTTAGGGTTGGATAAGTTAGAACCCGGGGGTTTGGAACGATGGAGCGTGCGGTGCCGGAGATCTTGTCCGCCGTCGAGCATCACCGGCTCGTGGACGAATGGGCCAACGGCGTCGAACTGTACGACGTGCCGTCGGTCCCGATGCTGATCGACTGCGGTCGGCGAGTGCCCGCGTTGCGCACCGCCCTGCGCTGCGGCGACCACATCCTGACCTACGCCGAACTCTACGAACGTCTCGACGGCGGTGTCACCGGAACCGCCGGACCGACCCTCGACGATCTGGCCCGGCTGCTGTGCGATATCGCCGCGGCCGCCGAATTCGGCGCGGTGCTGGCCGAACTGGGTCCCGACGGCACCGGCCTGAAGCCGGTCGCGGTGGCCGCGGCCGCCGACGACCGCCGGGCCGTGGCCGCCGATCGGCGCGACTGCTCGATCGACAAGGCTTACGGCTCACCGGATGTGCGCCTGCTCGCCAGCCGTTGGGACACCACCGATGCCGCGGTCGAACTGCTGGCCGTGCTGGCCGACGGCGCGACCCTGGTGCTGGCCACCGCCGCGCAGCGCGGCGACGCAGCCGCGCTGGCCGAACTCATCGCCTTGACCGCGCCCACCCATGTCGTCGCCGACGCGGGCACGCTGGCCGGGCTGGCCTTCCTGCCCTCCCCCGCGCTGCCGTCGGTGCGGCGCTGGGATGTCTTCGGCTCCGACGCTCCCGCGGCGCTCGCGGAGTTGCTGCGCGGGCTGGCGCCCGGTTCGTGCGCCGGATTCGCTTACAGCACACCGGAGTACGCCGGCGTCGCGGGCCGCGGCCCGCTGGACGGGTCCGGCCGGGTGCGCCCGATTCCGGGTGCGCGGCTACTGGTGCTGGACAAGTCTTTGCGGCTGGTGCCGCCGGGCCGGTCCGGCCGGGTGTATGTGGGCGGTGCGGCGCTGGCGCTCGAACTCGACGGTGCCGCCGAGGGTTTCGTCGACGACCCGTTCGCCCCGGGTGCCCGGCTGGTGCGTACCGACACCCACGGCGGCTGGACCGCCGACGGCTGGCTGCTGCTGGACATGATCGAATCGTCTACCGGTATTTCCGAGGTGACCATTCAGTCCACCGAAGCGGATCTCACCGCCGGTAGCGGGTACGCCGCGGCCTGAGCCGCGGCCGTACGGTTCAGCTCTGGGCGGCCGCGCGGATGTTGCGGACGGCCAGTGCGCCGAAAACCGTTGCGAGACCGGCCGACCAGGCCAGCGTCTGCAGGATCGGGGTGGCGACGGGCCCGCCGAGAGCGAGGTTGCGCATGGCTTCGATGGCGCAGCTCATGGGCTGGGCGCGCACGACGGGTTGCAGCCAGCCCGGGTAGTTGTCGACCGGCACGAAGCCGGAATTGAAGAACAGGGCCAGCAGGGTGACGGCCGAGAAGAGTTGAACCACCTTGTCGCCTGCGCGGGTCACGCCGACGGTGATGACCATGGTCGAGATGCCCGGGATGAGCAGGACCGGGATCAGCACGAAACCGATTGCGGCCCAGGGGCCTTGGTGGAAGCGCAGGCCCAGCGCCATACCCAGGGCCACGATGACGGCGGTGCCCGCCAGGGTGCGGCCGCATTCGGCGAGCAGGCGGCCGAGCAGTCCGGCCGAGCGGTGTACGGGCAGTACCCAGAAGCGGCGTAGCAGGCCGCTTTCGCGTTCCGCGTAGAGGGACAGGCCGGCGCCCATGGCACCGTACATGGCACCGGTGATGGCGATCATGGGGACGAAACCGTAGATGGCGTCCGCGCCGGATGCGCCCGTGAGCACTCGGTCCAGCACCAGCTCGTACATGAGCAGCAGCAGGATCGGGAGGATGAGGGTGGAGGTGAGGACCTCCTGTTCGCGGGGCCAGCGGCGCATGAGACGACCGGCCTCGATGAGGGTTTGATCCAGCAGTGCCTTCACCGCCGCCGCCTTTCCACTCGTACCGACAGCGCGGTGCAGACAATGATCAGTCCGGCGCACCAGGCAGCCGAGATGGCCACGGACACCGGGAATTCGCCGTCGGCGAGGCCACGCAGGGCGGCGGCGGCCTGCGAGACGGGCTGATTGCGGACGAACGGCTGGATCCAACCGGGGAACGCCGCGGCCGGGACGAGCCCGGTCGACATCATGGTCAGCAGCAGCTGCGGGGCCAGTAGGGCGGACGCGCCGATCTCGGGTTTGCCGGTGGCGACGCCGAGAGCATCGGCGCCGATCACCACGGCGGCCGCGAAAGCCAGTGTGAGCAAGAGGAATCCAGCCGCACCCACCATATCGTGGAAGCGGAATCCGAACACGTATCCGATCACCAGCGCGCCCGCGATGGCTGCCCCGGCCCGCACCAGATTCGCCGACATGCGTGCGGCCATGGGCAGCCACGGCCGCACCGGCATCGACCGCAACCGGGTTCCCATGCCGCTGAAGGTGTCTCGGGCCGCGCGATCGCCGGCGGACATGGCGGTGAAGAACATGCCCTGCAACACGATGACGGGCAGCAGGTACTGCGCGTAATCCAGCCCGCCCGCCTCCATGGACCTGCGCAGCGGCACATAGAAGCACAGGAAGAAGATCATCGGCGCGAAGAAGCCGAATGGGATGTCCCCTTCACGTATGGCGGCACGAATGGTCCGGCCGCTCAGCGCCTTCCATTGCAGGCCGACCGGGACGCGGAACTGTGCCGCCTCGCAGTGTGGATCCCGGCCAGAAGCACGCCGGGATGACGAAGGGAGTGGCGCCCCCGCGCCACCCGTGGCGGCCGCGGTGACGGCGGTGTCGCGGTTCATGCTTCGACGCCCGCGGGTTGGGGGCGGGTGAGTTCGATGAAGACCTCGTCGAGGGAGGGGCGGCGGAGGGCGATGTCGATGAGGTCGATGTTTGCGGCGGTGGTGCGGCGCAGGACTTCGGCGAGGGTGGTGGCTCCGTCGGGGGCGGGGAGGGCGACACGGTCGGCGGATTCGGGGACGGTCAGGTCACCGAGGCCGTCGAGTGCCGTGAGTACGCAGGGGACGTCGGCGGCTTCGACCGGGACGACCTCGCAGTAGCTTGCGCCGGAGCGGGCCTTGAGCTGGTCGGCGGTGCCTTCGGCGATGACGGTGCCCTTGTCGACGACGATGATGTTGTCGCTCAGGGCGTCCGCCTCTTCGAGGTATTGGGTGGTGAGCAGGATGGTGACGCCCTGCTGTTTGAGTTCGCGCACCAGCGACCAGAGGCTCTGGCGGCTGACCGGGTCGAGGCCGGTGGTGGGTTCGTCGAGGAAGACCACCTTGGGCTGGCGGACCAGGCCGCAGGCGATGTCGATGCGGCGGCGCATGCCGCCGGAGTACTGGCCGACGCGGCGGTCGGCGGCCGCGGTGAGGTCGAAGCGTTCCAGCAGTTCGTCGGCGCGTTGCCGAGCGGCCTTGGGCCGCAGGCCCATCAGCCGGGCGAACAGCACGAGATTCTCGCGGCCGGTGAGCACCTCGTCCAGTGCCGCGTATTGGCCGGTCAGCATGATCGAGGCGCGCACAGCGTCCGCCTCGCGGACCACGTCGTGCCCGGCTACCAGGGCCCGTCCGGCATCCGGCCGGACCAGGGTCGACAACACCGAGACCGTGGTGGTCTTGCCCGCGCCGTTGGGGCCGAGCACGCCCAGGACGCTGCCGGTGGGTGCGCTGAAGCTGATGCCGCGCAGGGCATGTACCGCGCCGAAGGACTTCTCGACGGATTCGACGACAATGGCCGCGTCCGTGCTGGATTGCGACACCTGGTTCTCCATCCTCGTGTTCATTCGGGTCAGGCGGGCGGAAGGCACCGGT
The DNA here is from genome assembly GCF_042753865.1 of Nocardia sp. NPDC059240. NCBI lineage: Bacteria > Bacillati > Actinomycetota > Actinomycetes > Mycobacteriales > Nocardiaceae > Nocardia > Nocardia sp. NPDC059240. The sequence continues at coordinate 298,066 of NZ_JBHZAC010000002.1, forward strand.
CAGGCCGGACTGAGTGCGGCATGGGCGGCCGTGAGCGCCGCGACGGCCCGCTGCCAGATCTCCGCGAGCCGCGCGATATCGGCCTCATCGAAAAGCGCTGCGCTCCAACGGAACAGGACGACCAGCTGCGGCCCCTGCGCGCCGGGATAGATCGCCGCGATGAGATCGAGCGCGTAGCGCAGCGGCATATCCGGTTCGGGCGCGATCGGCAGTCGCTGGTGCAGGGCCAGATCGGTGACGGGTGCGAACGGCGCGTCCGTGCCGGTACCCGCGGTCAGATCCATCCGCCCGAGGTAGTCGAAGAGCACCTGCGGTTCCGCGTCGGCCGTGAGTTCCGGCGCGCTGCCGTCGTAGCGCAGCGTGCCGTAGTCCAGCCCCTTGTTCGGCACCATGTGCAGCTGTGCCGCAACGGTTTCCAGCAGGACCGTCGCGGCGGCCGGATCGGCCTGTGCGCGGGCCACGTCGATGCCGGAACCGGCGGCCAGGCGGAGCGGATAGACGCTGGTGAACCAGCCGACGGTGCGTGCCGTGTCGGCCTCGGCCGATACCCGCGTGTCCTCACGACCGTGACCCTCCATGGCCACCAGCGCGCCCGCGGTGGTGGCCTGGCCGCGTTCGGCGCGCCAGGTGTTGAGTGTGAGCACCCATGCGGCGAGAAGGAATTCGTGAATTCCGGCGGCTCGATCGCCCTGACCGGTGGCCGCGAGGAGATCGCGTGTCGCCTCGGAGTCGGTGAAGGAAGGGGTGATCCGATAGGAATCCCAGGTGTCGGTGCGTGGATCCGGTCGGCGGCGGCCGAGCGGTGCGTCACCGCCCGCCAGCTGTCCGGCCCAGAATTCGCGCTGGGACTGTACCTCCCGGCCGATGCCACGCCTGTCGAGCAGTTGCCCCCACCGCCGGTAGGACGTGGATTCCGCTGCCAGGCTCGGTGTTTCGCCCGTATCGAGCTGCTGCCAGGCATCGGCCAGGTCGCCGAGGATGATGTGCCAGGAGACCGGATCGACCGCAAGATGGTGGACGGTCAGCAGCAGCACATCACCCGATGAGCGGCGGAAGCGCACCGCCTGCAGCATGATCCCGGCCTCCGGGTTGATCCGGTCGATGGCCTCGCGTGATCGGAGCTCCAGTGCCGCACCGAGATCGGTGCCGTCGGGCACCTCGGTCAGCACGTCGGCCGCCCGCACCGTGCCGGGTTCCCGCGTGATCAGGCGTGGCTCGCCGTCGATGTGGTCGAGCCGGGCGCGCAGCATGTCGTGACCATCGAGCAGGGCCTGCAGCGTGGCTTCCATTCGCGCGGAGTCGATTCCGGCCGGGAGCGTCACCAGGGTGGAGAGGGTGAGCCGCCGGTAGCCGCCGAACTCGTACATCCACCGCATGATCGGGGTGACGGGCACCTCTCCGTACTCGGTGAGCTGTTCCGACTTCGCCGATTCCTGGAGCGCCGCACGCGCATCCACCGCCGCCGCCAGGTCCCGGACGGTCGGGGTGGCCAGCACCATGGCCGGGCTGATCGGCAATCCGGCCCGACGGGCCTTGTCAACCAGGGAGATCGCAACAATGCTGTCGATGCCGAGTGCGAGGAAGTCATCGTCGATGCCGATGGTGCGGCCGCCCAGCACGGTGGCGAACGCGTCGCACAGCGCACGTTCGGTGCCGGTGCGCGGCACGGTCCCCGAACCGGATTCGCTGAGCAGGCTCAGCCCGGCGGCGGTGAGCGCTCGCACGTCGAGCTTGCCGTTCGGCGTCACCGGCAGGGCGGCCAGGGTGACGATGCGCGCGGGCACCATGTAGGCGGGCAGGTGCTCGGAAAGCGCTGCCCGCAGGGCGGTCCCGTTGGCGTCACCGGCTACGGCGAACCCGACCAGCGTGGGCCCGGTCGGCCGGGTGACCACCACGACGGCGGCCTCCCGCACGCCCGGCAGACGCAGCAGGGCGGATTCGATATCGCCGATCTCGATGCGGTAGCCGCGGATCTTCACCTGATCATCGGCGCGGCCGAGGTAGGCGATCTCACCGGACGGCGACTGCCGCACCAGATCTCCGGTGCGATACATGCGCACACCGGCACGGAAGGGATCGGCGACGAAGCGGTCCGCGGTCTGCGCGGCCCGGCCGACATAGCCGCGGGTCAGCTGCGCACCGGACAGGTACAGCTCGCCGACCACGCCGCGCGGGACCGGACGCAGCGCGGAGTCGAGCACATAGCCCGCCATGCGATCGACCGGACGGCCGATGACAGGCACCGGACCGGCCTGCGAAAGTTCTTCGAGCCCACCGGTATTGACGGTGGCGACGACCGCCTCGACGGTAGTCTCGGTAGGCCCGTAGCAGTTGTAGACGGTGGTGTCGGGCAGTGCGCGCAGCCGCTCCCACAGTGCGGGCCCGATGGCCTCGCCACCGAGCGCCAGCACGGTGAGGTGATCCCCGTCCACCAGTCCGGCCGCCTCGAGCTGCGCGAACATCGACGGCGAGGTGTCGATCATGTCCACCCGATGCCGGATGATCCCCGCGACGAGTCCTTGCGCGTCGCGCATCTCGGTCTCGTCGAACAGATGCACCGCATGCCCGTCGAACAATCCGATCAACGGCTGCCAGGAGGCGTCGAAACTCAGCGACCAGGCATGCGCGATCCGCAATGCCCGCCCCAGCCGCACCCGCGCCGGGCGATACACCCGATCCCGGTGATCGGTGAAGTAGCTGGCCAGCGCGCCATGAGTACCCATGACACCCTTGGGCTCCCCGGTCGAACCGGACGTGAAGATCAGATAGGCACGAGTCTCCGGATGCACCGGGCACGGCGGCACGGCGCGGCGCGCGGCAAGGCGTTCGACGGTGGCGGTCTCGTCCAGCACCAGGAAGTGCGCCGACGCAGCGAGATTCGCCGCGGCGGCGAGCACCGTCGGCGCGCTCGCGGTGACCGTCACCACCAGGTCGGGCTCGGCCTGACGCAGTATCGAGGCGATCCGCGCGGCCGGGGCCGAAATATCCACTGGGACATAGGCCGCGCCCGCGTACAGGGTCGCGAGGATGGCGATCACCGAGTCGGCGGAGCGTGGAAGTGCCAGCGCCACCACGGATTCCGGGCCGATCCCGCGCGCCGCGAGTTCGGCGGCCAGCCGTCCTGACGCCTCGTGCAGCTCGCGGTAGGTGTAATGCGCGGTAGCGGTGCTCAATGCCGATGCCTCGGGCGCAGCCTCGACCTGCCGCACGAACAGCTCCGGCACTGACACGGACACGTCCGACATACGTTGCTGGCCTGCCGGATCCGCTGCGCCGGATTCCCCGTCGCTCGCTACGCGCCCGATCGACGTCGCCGAATTGGTCCTGGAGTCCGCGCCTTCCGTGGCGGCGGTAGCGACGACTGCCGCCGGGAGTTCGGCCCGCTCGGCCGGCAGCAGGACGTCCAGGGCGTCCGGAGTCGAGTCGGCGTGTTCGGGGAGCTGGCGCAGGACGGAGATGATGCGCGCGCCGAGCTCGGGGATGGGCAGGTGCGGGAGGGCTTCGGCGATGGCCTCGAGGGCGACCACCAGGCGGTTGTCTTCCAGGTGGGAGACCACCGAGAGTGGGTAGTGGACCAGGCTTTCCATGGCGACGGGCAGGAAGCGGGTGCCGTTGGCGGTGATCAGGGGGTCGGTGGCGGCGCCGATGGGGGCGTTCTCGAAGACGAACAGGACGTCGAAGAGGGAGCCGTGGCCGGCGGTGCGCTGGATGGCGGACAGGCTCAGGTAGCCGTTGTCGCGCATGGCGGACTGTTCGCGTTGCAGGGTGCGGCACTGGTCGCGGACGGTGGTGCTGCGGTCCAGGATGACGCGGGCGGGCACGGTGTTGATGAACAGGCCGATCATGGTTTCCACGCCGGGCAACGCGTCGGGGCGTCCGGAGATGGTGGTGCCGTACACCAGGTCGCGGCGGTCGGTGAGGCGGGAAAGCACGACGGCCCAGGCGAATTGGATAACGGTGCCGAGGGTGAGTCCGTTGGTGCGCGCCCATCGGATGAGCCGCCGGGTCTCGTCGGGGTCGAGGTAGTGGCGGGTGCGCTGCGGGATGACGGTGCCCACGGCGGCCGCACCGGCGTCGGCGAGCATGAGGGGGCCCGACAGCGGGCGCAGGTAGTCGGCCCAGGCCCGCTCGGCGGCGGTGGTGTCCTGGGCGGCGAGCCAGCCGATGTAGTCGCGGTACGGGCGCGGGGCGGGCAACGCGGTCGCCACTCCCCCAGCCTCGTAGATGGCGATGAGTTCCCGGAAGAACACCGCGACCGCCCAGCCGTCCATGAGGATGTGATGGGTAGTGAGGATCATCCGGCGGCGGTCGCCGGGCAGGGTCACCACGGTGACCCGGAGGGCCGGGCCCTTGCCCAGGTCGAAGTTGTGCGCCCGGTCGGCCGTGGCGATCGCGTCGAATTCCTCTGGGCACGCCTCGATCTCGGTCCACGGCAGGTCCACCCAGGTGGGCACGATCTGCACCGGCTTGGGCAGGTCCTGATCCCAGAACGCTGCCCGCAGGTTCGGATGCCGCGCGAGCAGCGCCTCGACACTGCGGCGCAGCACCGGGATATCCACCGGTCCGCCGATATCGATGACGAACTGCATGGTGTACAGATCGACGCCGCCGTCGGCCAGGCGGGCCAGTGAGAACAGCCCCTCCTGCAGCGGGCTCAGCGCCAGCACGTCCTCGATCTCGGCGGGCTTGGACCGATCGACGGTCACGGGCTGATCCTCTCTCACTGTGCACCCTTCCAGGCAGCGCCGAGCGCGGCCAGGGCGTCCTGGTTCAGCCCGGAGGCGCTCATGGGGGCATGACTGTGCATGTCGGCCGCGGAAACGACCGGGGCCGTGGCGATTTCGGGGTGCTCAGCGGTCTCCGCCGGAGCCGAACCACCGAACGCAGCCGACATCTCCGCCGCCGACACTCCCGCCGCGGCAGCGATATCCGCCGTCGTCACCCCGGCCGCGAGCGCCGCGTCGACGGCGGCCGCCAACTCGGTGACGGTCATGCACTCGAACACCAGCTGCGGTGACAACGGCAGCCCGATCTCATTCGCGCGCACCGACCACTGAATGGAGATGACACTGTCCCCGCCGAGTGCGAAGAAGTTGTCCTCCCCGCTGACCTCGTCGGGCTCCAGCTCGAGCAATTCGGCCAGAATGCCGAGCAGCCTGGCCTCGGTGTCGGCTCCGGTTGCAGCAGCGGTGAATTCGGCAGCGCCCACAGTGGAGGCAGGGCGTTTGACGGCCCGCTCCCGCTCGATGGCGAACTCCAGTTCGCCACCCACGGTCCAGCGGGCACGATCAGCGCTACGCACCAGAGCTTCTCCATCCGCGGAATCCGCCCCGAATCCGACGTACACCGTGCCCACCACACCCGGCGGGACCGGACGCCGATGGTCATCCAGGACGAGCACCCGTGCACCCGAAGCCGGAACGGCCGTCGCGGCATCGGTAAGCGAGCCACGCGCCGCTACGCCCGGGAACCCGGGCACCACGTACGCGTAGGTGGCCGTGGAATCCGACGACAGCGCAGGCAGCAGGTCGGGAAGAGCTGCGGGCCACTCGGTTCCGAGCACCTCCCAGTGCCGCATCGAGGGCAACATGGACACACCGGTATGCACGAACCGGGCCAGCGTGCCGGGATCGGCGGCTACCCGGGCGGGCAGGTGCCGGGTGATCAACTCCACCAGGGCGGTCGGATCATCGCGCACCGCCTCGTCGGCGATGATCACGGTCGCGCCGGTGGCGATGCCCGACAGCAGCTCGGCGACATGCGCGCCGCTGCCCCAGGCAGCCGCCACCAAGCAGCTGACCACCGGTTCACCGGCAGCAGAGCCATTCTCACCAGTGGCGGCGGTGCTTTCACCGCCCGCGGCGCTTCCCGTCGCGGCGGAACTGGCACCACCGGTACGGCGGTCCACGGCCCATCCGCCCGCGATCGCCTCGGACAGCAAGCCGGTCACCTCGGCGGTGAACCCGCCGGCACCACTCGTATCGTCCGCCGCGGCGTCGCTGTCCGCGCCGACAACCGCGCGCATCGCCCACGCGGCGAGCTCTCCATAGGTGATGATCTCGTCCGCGCGGCGCACGGCGGGCCGCTCGGCCGGGACACTGCGGAGGTGATCGAGAAGCCCCGGTCCGGTGAGGGTGCCGGTGGCGGGGCCGGTCGCCCACTGCTCGAGCATCTTTCGGCGTTCGGTCTCCGGCATGACATCGAGTTCGCTCAGCGCGAGCTCCGGGGTCTCGGCGAAGGCGCTGAGCACGCGCAGCATGCGGTGGGCCAGGAGGTTGCCGGTGGCGGCCTCGTAGAGGTCGGTGTTGACGATGACGCTGGCGTCGAAGCCGCCGTCGGGGGCGGCGAAGAAGTTGATGCTCAGGTCGAGGAGGGAGATGTCGAATTCGATGGGGAGGACCGAGATTTCGGCTTCGCCGAGGCCCGCTTCTCCGGCGGACCAGTCTTCCTCGCGGAAGTGCATCATGGCTTGGAACAGGGGGTTGCGGGAGCGGGAGCGGGGTGGGTTGACCGCTTCGACCACGCGTTCCAAGGGGACGTCCTGGTTGGTGTACGCGCCGAGGGCGGCAGTGCGGGAACGGTCCAGGACGGTGCGCAAGGTGGGGTTGCCGGAGAGGTCGTTGCGCAGGACCACCATGTTGGCGAGCAGGCCGACCAGGTCGGCGGCGACCGGGTACGAGCGGCCCGCGACCGGGGTGCCCAGTGGAATGTCCACGCCCGCACCGAGTTTGTGCAGCAGGGTGACGACGGCGGCCTGGTAGAGCATGAATTCGGAGGCACCGGCGGACTCGGCCAGCGCCTTGAGCCGGCGCCGCAGGTCGGCGGCGACGGTGAAAGCCGACATGCTGCCGTGCTTGCCGAGGACGGCGGGGCGGGGATGGTCGTGGGCGGGGTTGATCTCGTCGGGCAGGCCGGTGAGGGTCTCGCGCCAATAGTCGATGCGCTCCTGGTCGGCGGTCACCAATTCCCGCTGCCAGAGCGCGAAGTCGGCGTAGTCGAGGGCGAGCGGCTCCCAGTGCGGGGCGCTGCGGGCATCGATGCGGCTGCGGTAGGCGACGGCCAGGTCGGCCAGGATGGTGCGGAAGGACCAGTGGTCGGCCACCATGTGGTGCACCAGCAGTGAGATGGCATGCGAATGCCGGTCGAGGACGAACACCTTGGGCCGCACCAGGAGTTCGGATTCGACGGCGAAGCAGTATTCGGCCGCCTCGGCCAGTTCGGCGGGCAGCCGGTCGGGATCGTCGAGCACCGTGACGATGACATCGATCGGCCCGGCCGGCAGCACCGACTGATAGGGCACGCCGCCGTCGGCGGGGAAGACGGTGCGCAACGCCTCGTGCCGGGCCACCACGTCACCGAGTGCGGCGGTCAGGGCCGTGAGGTCGAGCGGCCCGTCCACACGCATGGCGAACGGGATATTGCCGACCGCGCTGGGCCCTTCCAGCTTGTGCTGGAACCACATGGCCAGCTGCGAGAACGACAGCGGAACCCGGTCCGGCCGTGCCCGTTTCGCCAGGCTCGGCGGCTCGGTGCGCGACTCGGCGGCCGGTGCGGCCTCGATGAGCGCGGCCAGGCCCGCCACGGTCGGGGTGTCGAACGGGGCGCGGACGTCGAGTTCGACGCCGAATTCCTTGCGGATCAACACGATCAGGCGCGTCGCCAGCAGTGAATGCCCGCCGAGCTCGAAGAACGAATCGTCGGCGCCCACCCGGTCGCGGCCGAAGAGCTGCCCGAACAGTGCCGCGAGTCGAATCTCGGTGGCGGTGGCGGGTTCCCGGTAGCCGCGGGTGGCCCGGCGTTCGGGGGTGGGCAGGGCGCGCTTGTCGAGCTTGCCGTGCACGGTCAACGGGATCGCGTCGATGACGGCGACCGCGGCGGGGACCATGTACTCGGGCAGGACTGTCGCGGCATGCGCGCGCAGCTGCTCCGGGTCGACGGTCGCGCCCGCCGCGGGCACCACGTAGGCGGCGAGCATGGCGCCGACCGCCGGGTCCTCGGTGACGATCACTACGCAGTGGCCCACGCTCGGGTGGCTGCCGAGCACGGCCTCCACCTCGCCGAGTTCGATACGGAAACCGCGCACCTTGACCTGTTCGTCGGCGCGGCCGACGAACTCGATCTCCCCGTCGGCATTGCGGCGGGCCAGGTCGCCGGTGCGGTAGAGGCGAGCGCCGGGCACGCCCGCGGGTCCGCCGAACGGGTCGGCGACGAAGCGTTCCGCGCTCAGTCCGGCACGGTTGAGGTAGCCGCGCGCCAATTGCTCGCCGCCCAGATAGATTTCGCCGACCACACCGGCCGGGACCAGTTGCAGCGCCGCGTCGAGCAGGTACACGTACACATTGCGATTGGGGCTGCCGATCGGCACGATGCGGGTGCCCTGCGGGCCCACCACGTCCTGGTGTGTCGCGCACACCACCGCCTCGGTCGGCCCGTAGTGATTGCGCAGTTCCGCGTCGAAGATGCCCGCGAACTTGTCGGCGATCTCGCCCGGCAGCGCCTCACCGCCGACCGGCACGTGCCGCAGCGCCCGCCACTGGCTCACCTCCGGCAGCAGCAGGAAGGTGCTGAGCATGGACGGCACCATGTGCAGCACGGTCACACCGCAGCGCGTGATGATCTCGGCGACGTACGGAATGTCGCGGAAGGCATCGGGTTTCGGCACCACCAGGCGCGCACCGGCGGTGAAGGTGACGAAGATGTCGAGCAGCGAGGCGTCGAAACTCACCGAAGAGGATTGCAGCAGCCGGTCTTCCGCCGTCATGCCCCATTCGGAGACGAAGCCGTCCAGGTGTTCGGCGATCGCGCCGTGCGGCACCGGGACACCCTTCGGCTTACCGGTCGAACCCGAGGTGTAGATGACGTAGGCCAGATTGCCGGGGCGCAGCGCGCGCAGCCGGTCGGCATCGGAGGGATCGTGCTCGGGCAGGTCGACCGCCGACAGTTCGGCGGCATCGAGTTCCACACGGCCCAGCACCAGGCGGGGACGAGCATCGGCGACCAGGTAGTCGATGCGATCGTCCGGATAAGCCGGGTCGATGGGCAGGTAGGCGGCACCCGACTTGAGCACGGCCAGCATGCCGACCACGAACTCCACCGAGTTGGACAGGCGCAGACCGACCAGGTCCTCGGTGCCCAGGCCCTGACCGATCAGCCAGTGCGCCAGGCGATTCGCGCGATGATTCAGTGCGGCATAGGTGAGCTCGACACCGGTGTCGGGGGCGACCACGGCCACGGCGGCGGGCGCGGCGGCGACCCGATCCTGGAACAGGTCCACCATGGTGATCGCCGGGGTCGCGATCAGTTCGCCGTGCGAGAGCTCCAGGATGCGTGCGGCATCGGCGGCACCCAGGATGTCCAGGTCACCGATGCGCTTGCCGGGCTCCGCGAGTGCGGCCCCGAGCAATTGCGGGTAGTGGCACAGCAATTGGTCGATCAGTGCGCCGTCGAGCTGGTCGAGCTGGTACTCGGCCTCCAGATACGCGCCGGTGGGCTCCAGCACCACGGCCAGGCTCAACGGCAGCTGCGTCACCGGGCTGCCCAATTCGAGCATGGTCGCCTCGACACCCGGCAGGGCGAAACCGCCGGCGCTCTTGCGGACGCTGAAGCCCAGGCGCACCAGCTGATCGAGGCCGTCCTTGCCGCCCAGCCGCGCCGGATTGGCCGCGCGTACCACCGCATCGATGCCTGCGCCCTGATGCGCGAAGGCGCCGAGGCAGGTGTCGCGGACGGCGTCGGTGAACGCGGCGAAGCTGTCAGCCGGGGTGAGGGTGGCGCGCAACAGCAGGGTGTTGCCGAAGTAGCCGATCAAGGATTCGGCAACGGCATTGCGGCGCACCGTGACCGGGACCGACACCAGGAAGTCACCGGCGGCGGTGTAGCGGTGCACGACGGCCTCGTAGGCGGCCAGCAACACCATGAACGGCGTCGCGTGATGCTCGCGGGCGAAGGCGTCGACCTGCGACATCAGCTCGGCGGACAGTGCCAGGGTGCGGCGCTCAGCCTGCCGGGACCCGGAATCAGAACTCTTGCCGGGCAATTCGAGTGACTCGGGCAGGGGACGCAGCGCGGCTCGCCAATAGTCGAGATCGGTGTCCGAGGCCGCGACGTCGGCTCCGAAGACCTCGACATCCACGAATTGGCCCGGCAGCGTGGCCAGTTCGGCACTGCCGTACGCGGCATTCACCGCACCGAAGAAGACTGCCCAGGAATCGTCGTCCCAGCAGATGTGGTGGGCGACCAGGATCAGGGCGTACTCGTCGGCCGCCAGCCGCACCAGGCTCAGGCGCAGCGGCGACTCGGCCGACAGGTCGAAGGGGCGGCCGAACTCCCTGCGCGCCAGCACTTCCAGCCGCCGGGAACGGCTGGTCTCGGGCAGTTCGCTCAGATCGTGCGCCTCCCAGCCGGGTGCGAGATCGGCCCGCGCGACCTGGTACGGCTCGCCGTCCTCACCGAGACCGTAAGTAGTGCGCAGAATGTCGTGCCGCTCGGCGACGGCACCTACCGCGCGCCGTAGTCGCTCGGCATCCAGGTCACCGGTGAGCCGGTATGCCACACAGATATTGAGTGTGGTGTCGTCCGGGTCACGGGTCTGCAGGAACCACATGCGCCGCTGCCCGTCCGACAGCGGGTGCCGCTCCCCCGCGGTCGCGCGCGGCGTGGCGGCCGCCGCGGCGACACCGCTCTCGGCTATCCGCCGGCGCAGCAGTTCCTTACGGCGCTCCAGCAGGGTGTTGGCATCGTTCGCCATGTCTCGTCTCGCTCCTGAAAGTATGTCGTGCGAACTACGCCTGCGAACCGGCCATCAGCCGGACGACATCGTCGAGTGACGCGCCGCCCAGAATGGCCGCCACCGGCAACTCCCGGTTCAACTCGGCCTGCACCCGCTTGCGGAAATCCAAGGCCTGCAAGGAATCCAGGCCCAGCGCCACCAGCGGGACGGAAGTGTCGAACGCCTCGGTGCCCGCCCCCATCACCTTCCCCAGCTGCCGCCGCACCTGATCGGCCAGATTGCCGGAGGCGACGGCGGCGGTAGCCGGAGCCGCGGTGGGAACCTGCGGGCTCAGCTCCGCCTCGGCAGGACCGGGCACCGCCGAATCCACGACCGACGCAGCCGCTTCCACGGCCACGGTGGCGACCACGTCGTCCAGCAGCGGACCCTGGCCGATCGCGGCCATGAGCGCCCGGACGTCATTCCAATCGGCAGCCGCAACCAGGCGGTTGCCCGCGCCGGAATGGTCGGCGTGCTCGGCGAATCCGATCCGCAGCGCATCCTCCGCCCGCATCGGAGTGACACCGGCAGCCTGGACCGGACCGGTGCCGACCGCGTGCAGCGGACCTTCGAGATCCCAGAGACCCCACTGCATGGCGACCGCGTCGACGCCCTGGGCGCGCAGGCGGTGGGCCAGCACGTCGAGCATGCGGTTCACGGTGGCGTAGAGAATCTGGCCACGCCCGCCGAAAGTGGCTGCGGCAGAAGAACACAGGATGATCCGGCAGTCGGAAGTTCGGGGCCAGGATCGCAGCATGTGCTCGGTGCCGTAGATCTTGGAGCCGGCCATCTCGCGGAACTTCTCCGGGGTGACATCGGCCAGCTCGGCGCGCACGTAGTTGACGCCCGCGTGCACGATCACGGATGCCGGAATCTGCTGGTGCGCAGCCAGTTCCAGAACCGAAGCCCCGTCGGTCACGTCACAGGACTCGACGACGATCTCGGTATCACCCGACGCCCGGATCGGGCGCAGGCGGCGGGTCACCGCATCGGTCTCCCCGGACCGGCTGAGCAGGGTGATCCGACGCGCCCCCCGACGGGTGTAATGCGCGCAGAACTCCACGCCCAGCGTGCCGGTGCCGCCGACGATCACCACATGCGACAGGTCCGCGTCGCGCACCGGACCCGGCTGCGCGGCATCGATTTCCAGCCGCTTGGCATAGACCGCGCCGTCACGCAGCGCGAGCTCCGGCTCGTTCTTGACGTGCACCGCCCGGACCAGCGCGGCAGCCTGACTCGCGTCCACCTGTCCCGCTGCGAGATCCACCCGCCGGAACGCAATGCCCAGCGACTCCATGCCCAGGCACCGATACCCGGCGGTCACGGCACCGTGGAACTGATGCGGCGCGGGATCGGCGGCGACGATCTGCTCGCCACCGACGGTGACCAGCCAGCAGTTGGTGACCCCGGCCAACTCCGGCAGCCACGACGGCTCGGAGAAGAACGCGGCGGCCTCCTCGACGGCGGCCGACGCTTCGAGCTCGCCCAACTCGGGCAGCAGAATCACCACGGTGTCGTAGCCACCGGGCGCGTCGGCTTCGACCCCCGACGTCGATTTCGATCCGGCAGCACCGATATCCGTCCCGGCGGTTGAGGCCGACCGCTCGATTGCCGTCGGCGACTCGTCGGCACCGATCGCCCCGGCGTCCCGCACGATCGCGGCCAGCGGCGCAGCGACGTTCGCGCGGTCCGAGGTGGTCAACACCCGCGCCGAACCGCCGTGGTTGTGGGCGGCCGTGCAGATGGCGGCGGCCAGTTCCGGATTCGCGCCGGTGTGGTCGACGACCAGGATGTCGCGCGGGGGCACGAGGGAGCGCTTGTCGAGGCGGGTCCAGGTCTCCGCCAGACGATGGGGAAGGCGGTGCGTGGACTCCGGGACCGGTTGGCCCACGGGCGATTCGATCGCGGCCCACAGGCGCTGCGGGTTCATGACGGTGTTCGGGAAGTCGCGCAGCGGGAGGGTCACCGTGTCGGTGGTGCGCAGGGCCTGCCAGTTGTAGGTGAGGTCGGAGACGGCGACGGTGGCCAGGTTGCGGGTGAAGTCGCGCAGGGTGTCGGCGGTGCGCAGGGAGGTGCCGAGGACTCGGAAGTCGCGGAGTGGGAGGGCCGGGTCCTGGGGGACGAGACCGAGGTTCTCCTGGACTGCCAGTTGCAGGGTGGGGTGTTCGGCGACCTCGACGAAGGTGTCGATGCCGTCCACGGCGGCGGCCACGATGGCGCGGTCGAAGCGGACACGATTGCGCAGATTCCAGTACCAGTACTGCTCGTGCTCGAGGTCCGGGGTGATCTCGGTGCCCAGAGTCGCGCCGTAGCAGGGGATGTCGCCGGCGGTGAAGGTCGGTGCGCTCATCTCCGCGCCGAGGAACTCTTCGAACGCCGACCGGAGTTCGGCCACGATCGAGGTGTGCGCCGGGTAGGCGACCTGGATCTCCCGGGCGAACTTACCCTGCCCCTGCGCGACGGCGACCAGGTCCACGATGGTCTCGCGGTCACCCGAAATGGCCAGGATGTGCGGCGAATTCACCACCGACAGCTCGGCCCAGCCGGAGTGGCGGGCCAGCAGCGCCTCCACCTCCTCGCGGTCCATGCCGAGCACGGCCATCGAATAGCCGCGCGGGGAAATGCGTTCCACCAGCCGGGCACGCTGGGTGACCGCCATGACGGCGTCGCGGCGGGTCATCACCCGCGCCACCCACCCGGCGGCCAGCTCGCCCTGGCTGTGTCCGATGGCCGCGGCGGGCTCCACACCGGCCGCCCGCCACATGGCGGCCAGTCCGGCCATGTGGAACATCAAGGCGGGCTGCACTTCCCACACCGTGTTCTCGAAACGGCCGTCTTCGCCGAGCAGGTAGTGCAGCGGCTGGGCGTGCCCGTAATGGTCGAGATGCAGTGCGGCGCAGGCGTCCACCTCGGCGCGGTAGGCGGCCGAGAGCCCGTAGTACAGCGCGCCCATGCCGGGCCGCTGTGAACCCTGACCGGGGAACACGAACCCGATGCGACGCGCGGTGGCCGCACCGATGCCCGACACCACGGCGGGATGTTCCTCGTCGGTGGCGACGGCGGCCAGCGCGGTGAGCAGTTCCGTACGGTCCGACACCATGGCCAGCGCTCGGCGACGACGCGCGGACCTGGTGCGAAACAGCATGTCCGCCACCCTTTCCGGTGTCACCTCCGGCCGGTCGGCCAGGTAGCCGGCCAGCTGTGCCGCCTCGGCGCGCAGGCCGTCGGGGGTCTCGGAGGACAGCAGAACCGGGACGGTGCCGTCCGGGAGCCGGTACTCAGACATGCAGATCCTCCAGAACGGGCATGGCGAGGACGGCGTGCGCATTGGTGCCCGCGACGCCGAACGAGGAGACAGCCCCGTAGCGGAGGCCGTCGACGGGCTCCCACGGGGTGAGTTCGGTGGCCAGGCGCAGACTGGTGGCCGCCCAGTCGACCTTGTCGGTGGGGTTGTCGGCGAACAGGGTCGGCGCGATCTGCCCGTACTGCCCGCACAGCAGCACCTTGATCAGGCCGAGCATGCCCGAGGCCGCTTGCGCGTGACCGACATTGGACTTCACCGAGCCCAGCAGCGGGCCGGATGCACGATCCAGCGAGCCGTAAGCATTTGCGAGAGCAGTCAATTCGAGTGGATCGCCGACCGGCGTGCCGGTGCCGTGTCCCTCGATCAGACCGATGGCGTCAGCGCCGACACCGGCCGCGGCCAGGGTCTTCTCGATGAGCCGCTGCTGTGCTTTCGCGCTCGGCACCGCCAGTGGCGCGCCCTTGCCATTGTGATTCACCCGGGTGCCCAACACTCGCGCGTGAATGTGGTGCCCGAGCGCGCGAGCCCGCGACTCCCGTTCCAGCACTACGACACCCGCACCCTCGCCCCACACCGTGCCGGTGGCGTCGGCGGCGTAGGCCCGCAGACGCCCGTCGGCGGCGAGCGCGTTGTTCTTGGAGAACTCGTAGAACGCGGCGGGCGAACCCATCACGCACACGCCCCCGGCCAGCGCCCATTCGCACTCGTCATTGCGAATCGCATTGGCGGCCAGGTGCAGCGCGGTCAGCGAGGACGCGCACGCGGTGTCCACGCTCATGGACGGCCCGACCAGACCGAGCCCGTGCGAGATGCGCCCCGCCACCGCGCCCAGCGCCGTCCCGGTCACCCGGTAGCCGCTGTAGTCGGTGACCGCGGCCGCGATCGGCCCGTACTCGTTGATGGACGCGCCCATGAAGCAGCCCACCTCGGCCCCGTCCAGCGAGCCGGGCTCGAGGCCGGCGTTCTCCAGCGCCCGCCACGCGACCCGCATGCCGACCCGCTGCTGCGGATCCATCGACACCGCCTCACGTGGCGTGATGCCGAAGAACAGCGGATCGAATTCGGTTGCGCCGTCCAGGAATCCGCCGGAATCGGCGACCCGGCTCCAGCCCTCCACGCGATCCAGCGCCAGCAGCTGATCCAGCGGCCACTCGCGGTCACGGGGAAACGCGCCGAGCAGCTCACGCCCCTGTGACAGGGCCGCCCAGTAGCCGGGCAGCGTCTCCACGCCGCCCGGCGCTTCGATTGCCATGCCCGCGATGACGATGGGATCCGGTTCCGTCATGCCGCTCATCCGACCGTGTTCAGCGACGGCGCCAGCAGTTCGGCGATCCCGTCGGTGTGCTCGTTGAGATAGAAGTGCCCGCCGTCGAAGACCGTCACGTCGATCTCGCGCGCACTGTGGCTGGCCCAGCCGTAAAGATCGCGCGGCGTCACGAACGGGTCCTCGACACCGCCGAGCACCTGAATCTTGGCCTGCACCTGGATATCCGGGGCGCACTCGTAGGCATCGAAGGCGCGGTAGTCGGCCTTCACCACGGGCAACGCCATCCGCATCACCTCGCGACTGCCCAGCACGTCCGCGCCGGTGCCGTCCAAGCGGCCGAGATGGTCGAGGATCTCGTCGTCGTCGCTGGGATGCGGCGGCAGCTCGGCCGCCTTACCCGGCGACACCGCCGCCGACGGGGCCAGCAGCCGCACCTCACGGCCCGCCGCCTCGGCGGCCCGCACCAGCTCGAAGGCCACCATCGCGCCCATGCTGTGTCCGAACACGGTCAGCGGCAGGCCGCGATCATGCTCGGAGGCAACATAATCCGCGTACGCGCCCGCGCCGATCTCCGTCAACGAGGTCAGTGCCGCCTCGCGGGCCCGGTCCTGACGGCCCGGATACTGGAAGACGACGACGTCGAAGTACCGGCTGAAGATCTTCGAGAACGTCCGGTAGCTGGACGCGCCCGCACCCGCGTGCGGGCAGATCAACAGCGGCGGAAGACCCGCCGCCGCGGGCTTGTGGAACTGCCGGACCCAGCCGAGCTGTGCTGCCATGAGGGGAAACTCCTACTCCGCCGAATCGGTCAGATAGCCACCGCGAGCGAAGAATTCGGCCGCGTCGTGCTCGTGGCCGTCGGCCGTGCGCACCCGGGTGATGACCAGTGCCTGATTGCCGCCCCGGAAGGCGTCGGGCCCGCAGACCACGGCCGCGCCACCGTCGAGCACGACCACCCGACCCGGCGTTCCGCCACAACGGAATTCGGCGATTCGCGCGGCCAGCACCTCGACGCGCGCGCCGCGGTAGTAGGTGAAGGCGGGCGGATACGGCGCGGACAGGGCGCGCACGAAACGTTCGAGATCCACCGCGGGCCACGACCAGTCGATGCGGCTGTCGCGGTCGGCGCGCTTGTGGAAATAGGTGCGCTGCGAGGGGTCCTGCGGACGCCACTCGGCGGTGCCGCTCTCGACGGCGTCCAGGGCTTCGTTCACGGCGTCCGGGATGAGTTCCATTCCGGCCAGCACCAATTCGGTGCCGGTGACGTCCGGACCGATGGGCAGCCGCTTCTGCACCAGGATGTCGCCGGTGTCGAGGTTCTCGTCCATGCGGTGCACGGTCAGGCCGGTCTCGGCCTCCCCGCTGATCAGCGCCCACAGCACCGGCGAGAAGCCGGTGAAGCGCGGCAGCAGCGAATCGTGCAGGTTGAGGGTGCCGTGCGGGGGCAGGTTGTAGAGCTCCTCGGGCATCCAGGTGTACCAGCTGTTCACCACGATGACGTCCGGCTCGGCCTGCTTGACCAGATCGATGGTCTCGGCGTCGGCGCGTTCGGTGAGGTGGACCGGAATCCCGTGTGCGCGAGCCAGTTCCTCGACCGAATCCGACCACATCGCCTTGTAGGTGGATTCGGCGGCCGGATGCGTCACCGACAGCACCACCTCGTGCCGCGAATCGATCAGGGCCTGCAGGGTTTTCCGCCCCCAGGTCTGGAAGCCGAACGAGACGATGCGCATCTAACGGAACCTCATCTTCAGAAACCTCATCATTACTGGAAGTAAGCTAAGCCTAACCTACTTGCCAACAGAACTGTGGGCCACACCCACCCCCGCCGGCCGCACCCGCTCCGGGGCCGACGCCAGCACCCGGTCCGAAAGTGCGCCCAGGCAGCTCAGATTGGGGAACCCGGGGCCCTGCGCCAGCGCCGCCAGATTCGGCAGGTAGAGCTTGGCCTCCAGACCCGAGACCGCCAGGTCGTAGCCGATCGCCGCCTCCAGGCGGGCCTGATCGACCGGGCCGCCGACCGCGAGTTCCAGCAGGTCCGCGGCATCGGTGTCGAAAAGTTCCAGGAACCACAGGGATTCACCGCCGGTGGCATCGACGACCAGATCGAAGGTGTGCAGCTGATCGACCCGGGCCGCATTGCGCAGCGTCAGCGCGACCGCCTCGTCCTGCGCGGCCACCCGGACCACCCGGCCCTGCAGATGATGAACGCGACTGTCGGCGAGCAGGTTCTCCTGCACCCGCACCGAGAACACGCCACGATCGGTGCGGCGGATGACATCGCGGCGTTCGTCCACACTCAGCGCGGGCCACTTGATCGGATCGCTGTAGAGCGAGTTCTCGAAATAGCTTTCACCGCGCGTGTAGATGGTGGCCTTCGGTGAGATCACCGACACGGTCAGCACATCGTGGCGCACCAGCTCGTCCATGGCCGAACCCGCCGTCTCACCACCACCGATCACCGCGGCGCGCGAGGACATCGGGAGGCTGCGCTTGGCGGCCAGATTCCAGAATTCGGAGATGCTCAGCACTCGTGGGTGAGTGGCGAGCGCGCGGCGGCTGTTGCCCGGACCGGTGATCATCAGACGATCCGCGTCCAGGGTGCTCTGCGCGCCGTCGGCATCGGTCACCGTGACCAGCCAGCCGTCGGCGGCCGCGGAAATCCTTGTGACCGAACCCAGCACGACCTCCACACCGCTGCGGCGGGCGACCCACTGCAGGTAGTCGGCCCACATGGTGTGCTGCGGGCTGGGACGGCCGCGGTCGATCCACTCCGCGTAGGTGCCGTGCTCGACCAGGTAGGCCGTCCAGCTGAAGGCGCGCATGGCCTCGTCGATGGCGCGATTGCGGCCGCGCGCCCAGCTGGAGTGATACGGGAACCCGACATCCTTCTCCGGGCTGGTGCCCAGGCGGTGGCGGCCGTCGGTCCAGCCGCCACTGGGCAGCCAGTTGCCGCCCACCGCATGCGATTCCACCACCACCACGCGCGGCGCGGGCAGACCGAGTTCGCGCAGCACGTGCGCCTTGGCGGCCACAGCCATGGCCTTGGGACCGGCTCCGACCACGAGAAGGGTGTCCACTGATGCTCCTGACATGTGATGGCAGCCACTGTGCGGCTACCCCAGTGGTGGTCGCGTCGAAATGACCGATCGGGGAACGGGATCGGGCGTCACACTTCCAAACCGTGGGGTCCTATGTTTGCATAGGCTTACCTTATATTGGTCAGGTACCGGGTCCAGCGCAACCCCTTGGACCGGACACCTGACCGAAAACGATGGGAATCCCGAATGATCAAGTCCATGCGCCGCACCGCGGCCGCCACCCTCGCCGTGGCCGCCATCCTGGGCGGCACCGCCGCCACCGTCGTCCCCGCCGCCGCGGCACCGGTGATCGTGCCGGTCAAGGCCACCAATCCCGGTGTGGGAGAACTACAGTCGAAGCTCGCGCTGGTGCTGAACACCGGTGCTTCGCGCGCCGCGCGCGCCAATGAGCTGGAGGCCGGCGAGGCCGGAATGGCGCTCATCGATCAGGTCGGCAGCGTCATCGCGGCCGCCCCGCCGAGCTTCAAATGGTCGGTGCAGGGCCCGGTGAACGTCTCCGGTGACACCCTGACCGCGGGCCTGCAGACCTCCATCGACGGCTTCGATCCGTGGAACTTCACCCTCACCTGGCGCGACATCGACGGCACCTGGAAGCTCACCCGCGACGGCGAGTGCACGGTCGCCAGCATCGCCATGCTGCCCTGCAGCCTGTAAAGACTTCCGGATCAGCAAATACCGGGCATCGCATTGCGGTGCCCGGTATTTCGCATGCTCGGATCAAGCGGTGGCGGCAGCCAGACGCCAGCCCGCGGCGCGGGTCCGCTCATTCCAGAACGCGGCGTAGCGCCCATCCAGCGCGAGCAGTTCCGCGTGCGTGCCACGCTCGACGATGCGCCCGCCGTCCATGAACAGGATCTGATCGGCGTGCGCGATGGTCGCGAGCCGATGCGCCACCACCAGCACCGTTCTGCCCCTGGTGAGTTCGTGCACACCGCGCACCACGACCGCCTCGTTCTGCGGATCCAGCGCGCTCGTCGCCTCGTCCAGCAGCACGATCGGCGCATCCTTCACCAGCGCTCGCGCGATCGAAACCCGCTGGCGCTCACCGCCGGACAGCGCCGAGCCGCCCTCACCGACCGTCGTCTGCCAGCCGTCCGGCAGGCGCTGGGCGATCTCGTCGACCCGCGCCACCGCGCCCGCGCGCAGCACCTCCTGATCGGTCGCGTCCGGGCGACCGGCCCGAATGTTCTCCAGCACCGAACGATCGAAGAGGTAGACGTTCTGGAAGACCAGCGCCAGCTGATTCAACAGGGTTTCGGTCGGCTGCTCGCGAACATCGTTGCCGCCGACCATGACCCGGCCGGCCGCAGTGTCGTGGAAACGGGCGACCAGGCGCAGCAGCGTGGACTTGCCCGAACCGCTGGGACCGACGATCGCGGTCGTCGTTCCGGGTGCGGCGGTGAAGGAGACGTCCGACAGCACCTGCTTGCCGGAGTCGTAACCGAAGCTGACGCCCTCGAACTCGACCTGCGGCGCGCCGACGGTGACCGGCGCATCAGGTTGCGGCAGCGCCGGTTCCGCCAGTAGCGCGGTGACGCGATCGGCGGCGGCCGCGGCGGCGCGCAGCGCACCGCCCAGTTGCGCGGCCTGGGTCAGCGGCTCGATGAAGCGGGAACTCACGGCAATGAGCGCGATGGCCGCGGCGGCCGAGATCGCGCCATCGGTGGCCCGGCCCACCACCAGGTACACCAGCACCAGGAAGATGGCCTGCACCACCAGCGCGAACACGATCAGGCCGGGGACGGCGGCGACGAGCATGCCCGAGGCGGCCTTGCGCTGCCGGGCCAGGGCCGCGTCGAGGGCCCGATTGCCCGCGCCCACCGCACCCAGCGAACGCAGCACCGGTTGCGCCTGAGCGAATTCCAGCACCCGGGCATTGGCCTCGGTCGCGGCCTCGTGCATGCGCTCGTCGGCACCGGTGTAGGACCGGTTCGCCCACAGGTTCACCCCGAACAGCAGCGGCGCCGCGACCAGCATGGCCAGCGAGATCCGCCAATCCACGAACAGCATGCCGACGGCCACCCCGAGCGGAACCAGCACGCCCGTCAGCATTTTCGCCAGCAGATACGCGATCAGCCCCTGCACCTCGCGCACGTTCTCCACCACGACCCGCGACAGCTCACCCGCGTGCCGCCCGTCGAACCAGCCCAGCGGCAACGCATTCAGCCGATCGCCGAGCTCGGTCTGCAACCCGTGCTGCATCCCGACCCCGATCCGCAATCCCAACAACGACTGCAGATACCCGAACACCACCACGGCCAGCACCGCCAGCCCCAGCCACAACGACCACCACCAGGCCCGGGTCAGATCGTCGGCGAACAGCGCCTGCAGGACCGGTACCAGCAGCACGTAGGCCGCGGCCTGCGACAACGCCTGCGCCACGATGGCCAGCAGCAATCGCGGTGTCAGATGGGCATATTCGGCGGGGATCAGACCCAGCACCTTGCGGATCATCGGTTCTCCTCCTCGGCCGCGATGGACTCCAGGGCCGCGGCATTGATTTCCCACAGCCGCTGATAGAGGCCACCCGCCGTGTGCAGGGTGGTATGAGTGCCCTGTTCGACCAGGGTCCCGTTGTCCAGCACCAGGATTCGGTCCACCCCAGTGATGGTGTGCAGACGGTGGGCGATCACCAGAACGGTGCGGCCGGAGACCAGTTCGGCCAGCGCGTCCTGGACCGCGGCCTCGGACTCGGGGTCGGCGAAGGCGGTGGCCTCGTCCAGGACCAGGATCGGGGTGTCGGCCAGCAGGGTGCGGGCGATCGAAAGGCGCTGCGCCTCACCGCCGGAGAGAATGGCGTCGACGCCGATCTCGGAGTCGTAGCCGCGCGGCAGGGCCAGGATGCGGTCGTGGATGCGGGCGGCGCGGGCCGCCCGCTCGAGGGCGGCGGCATCGGCGTCGGGGCTCGCCAGGCGCAGATTGTCGGCGACGGTGCCGCGGATCAGGCGGACGTCCTGGAAGACGAAGCCGACCGTGCGATACAGCTGCTCGCTGGGAATATCGCGAATATCGCGGCCGCCCAGGGTGATCCGTCCGGCGGTCACGTCATAGAAGCGGGGTAGCAGCTTGGCCAGCGTCGATTTGCCGGAGCCACTGGGGCCCACCAGGGCGGTCATGGTGCCGGGCGCGAGCTCGAGGTCGATGCCGCGCAGCACCTCGTGATCGTCGCGGTAGCCGAAACGCACGTTCTCGAAACGGATCAGGCCGGCCGCCGCGTCGTTCGAGGCGAATCCGCCCGAGCCGGACGCCAATTCGGGTGTCGCCTGCAACTCGTGCAGCCGCAGCGCCGCGTCACCGGCCGTGCGCAGCGCCTGCGCGCCGTAACCCAGTCCCAGCAGCGAACTGCCCAGCCCGAGCCCGACCAACAGGAACGGCAGCAGATCCAACGGCTCGAGCCAGTCCAGGCCGACACCGGCCAGCCCGGCCACGACGACCAGCAGCATGACGAACACCGGCGCGACCACCGTGTCCGACAGCGACTGCACGGTCATGACCGGCATCTTCAACTGCCGCAGCCGCTCGGTCTGCGCGTCCACGGCGTCCCGGAACTCGCTGTGCGCCTTGCCCGCCCGGCCGAAGGCCCGCACCACCTGGATGCCGTCCACGAACTCGACGGTCGCCGCACGGGTGCGCTGCTCGGCCGCGTTGTAGGCCGAAAGTCGCTGGCGGCCGGGCTCGTCGAGCATGGCGCGCATGCACAGCGCGTAGATCACCAGCGGCAGCAACAGCACCAGGGTCAACCGCCAGTCGACGGTGGCCAGGTAGATCAGTGTCACCAGCGGAACCGTCACCGAGCCGATGAAGTCCAGCCGGGCATGGGCCACCAGGTAGTGCAGCGCCTCCACATCGTCCTGCAGGTACTTCTTCACCTCCGAGGAACTGCGCTCGCCGAACCAGCCCAGCGGCACCCGGGTCAGCTTGTCGGCCAGCAGCCGTCGCAGGCTCAGCTGGTAGCGGGCGTCCACGGCGTGCGACCAGGTCAGGGCCGCCGCATGCAGGACGGCCCGCGCCACCAGCACGAGCACGGCGAACAGCAGCAGCCGCCAGACGCGGTCGGTGTCAGGAGTGGCCGCGAGCAGTTCCCGGCAGGCGGACACGATCAGCAGGAACGGCAGCACCGAGCACACCGCAGCGACCGCGACGATCAGCCCGGCAATGGTCAGCGGGCCGCTGACCGGGGCCAGAATCTCCTTGCGCGCCTGCGCCTCTCGCCGTCGCCGGGCCTTGGCCTCGGCCTTCGCGTCCGGCACTCCCCCGTCGGCTGCGCCCGGGCCCGGGTCGAGGGTCTGCGCCTCGACCGCGGGCGGTGACTCGACCGTCATCAGTCCGCCTCCCACCTTCGTTTCCGCCGGCGCTCCCACGAACACCGGCGAGAAGATAGGTTAGGCTAACTTTGCCAGAACGACCATACCGACGTCAGCGCGGCACCTTCCCCGTCAGCTTCGAACCATTGGCGTTGTGCACCATGCAGGTCGCGCGGCCATTGGACAGATTCCACTGCGACTCGGTGTTCGGGTACAGGATGAAGGTCTCCAACTTGTCGTACATCGGGCTGTTGCCGACCAGCTTGTCGACCTGATCCCCGCAGGAGTCATTGGCCTTCGCGAACGCGGCATCCGCCGAACCGGGCCAGGCACCGGGCAGCGTCACCGGCGTGATCACCTCGGCATCGTGCGCGGAGGTGCACGGCACCAGGGTCACCTTGCGAATGTGGTCCTTCTCCTCGATCGACTGCACACAGTCGCCGGTCTTCAACTCCGAGATGGAGACCGACGTCGGGCCGTCCGGGATGACCGAGCGCGTCGAATCGCCCTGCGACGCCGAGTCGTGCGAGGCACCGATCGCCGCGAGCCCGAAGATCGCCACCGCCAGCAGCGCATACAGTCCGGAGATGATCAGGCCCGCGATGGCCAGCCCACGACCACCCTGGTTGCGCTGCTTGATCTGGCTCAGCGCGATGAATCCGAACGGCAGGCTCAGAAAACAGAAGCCCAGCAGGCCCAGCACGAACGACGCGATGGCCAGACCATTGGTGCCCTGCGGCGGCGGGACCATCGGATATCCCGGCGGCGGTGCGTATCCGGGCGGCGGCGCGTACCCCGGCTGATATCCCGGCTGACCGTAATCCCACTGACCCGGCTGACCGGGCTGACCCGGCAGCCCTTGTGGCTGTTGGTCATTCGGATACACGAGACCCCCGCTCATTCGTTTTGGACCCGGACATTCCAGGCGTGGGGCAACCGTACCCCCAGGTCGGCACAATCCCTGGGACTAGGGTTTGGCGTGTGAGACGCCGTCAGCAACCCCCGCTACCCAAGCGGCACGGATTGGATCCGGCCCGGTTGCGACTGCCCGAAGAAGGCGACTGGGCGACCATCCGCGACCACCTCGTCGAACGATTGCCGCGGGTTCGCCCGGAACGGATCGACGAGCTGTTGCGCGAGGGCGGCATCGTCGATCTGACCGGACCGATCGCCCTCGACACGCCCTACGCGCCCGGCGGCGCGGTGTGGTTCCACCGCGACCTGCCCACCGAGACCGAAGTCCCCTTCCCGATCGGCATCGTGCACCGCGACGACGACATTCTCGTGGTGGACAAGCCGCACTTCCTCTCGACCATCCCGCGCGGGCAGCACATCCTGCAGACCGCCCTGGTGAAACTGCGCCGCGAACTCGACCTGCCCGATCTGGTTCCGGCGCATCGCCTCGACCGGGTCACCGCCGGGCTGGTGATGTTCATCGTGAATCCGGCTCGGCGCGGGGCGTATCAGACCATGTTCCACAAGCGGCTGGTGTTCAAGGAATACGAGGCCATCGCGGGATACGACCCGGCCCTGGAACTTCCGCGCACGATCATCAGCCGGATCGTCAAGGAAAAGCAGGTGCTGCAGGCCTACGAGGCCGAGGGCGAACCCAATGCCGAGACCCTCGTCGAACTGCTCGAGCATCGCGACGGACTGGGCCGCTACCGGCTGCGGCCGCGCACCGGGCGCACGCATCAGCTCAGGCTGCACATGAACAGCCTCGGGATTCCGATCCTGGGCGACGACTTCTATCCGGAACTCACCGACAAGCCGGTCGACGACTACACCCGGCCGCTGCAACTGCTGGCCTCGACGCTGGAATTCACCGATCCGATCACCCGCGAACCCCGTCGATTTCGAACCGCGCGGACCCTGCGAGCGTGGGACGACTATGCGGGTTGGCAGCGGGATTAACCACATTCGAAGCGATTTCCAAGAATTCGCTCGTACACTGGCCGCAATGTCTCGAAACGATAACGGCTCGGTTATGGCGCTGGATGAGGTCCAGGTGCTCGACACCCAGCCCACCCCGCCCGGCCACAAGCTGCACGCCTACATCGATGTGGCCGTCGTCGTCATCGTTCTGATCGGAACGAACCTCATCGCCCACTTCACCAACCAGTGGGCCAGCATCGTCTCGGTGCCGATCGCCGCGGTGATACTGGTGGCCCTGGTCCGCCGCCGCGGATTGGGCTGGGCGGAACTGGGACTCTCGCCACGACAGTGGCGGCAAGGTTCACTCTGGGCGCTGGCCGCGGTCGGGGTGGTGCTTCTCGCGGTGGTGATCGGGGCGGCACTGCCCATCACCCGGCCGTTCTTCCTCAACAGCCGCTATGCCGCCGTCTCCGGCGCGCTCATCGCGTCCATGATCGTCATTCCGCTACAGACCGCGATCCCCGAGGAGCTCGCCTTCCGCGGCGTGCTGCACGGCACGCTGGATCGGGTGGTCGGCGCGCGCGGCGTATTCGCGGCCGGTTCAATGCTTTTCGGGCTCTGGCACATCGCCTCGTCGCTCGGCCTGACCAGCGGCAACAAGGGGCTGACCGGATTCCTCGGCGGCGGCCCCGCCGGGCAGGTGATCGGCATCGGGCTCGCGGTGATCGCCACCGCGGGCGCGGGCGTGGTGTTCACCTGGCTGCGGCGGCGCAGCGGCAGCCTGCTCGCGCCGATCGCACTGCACTGGGCGGTCAACGGAGCGGGCGCACTGGCCGCGGCCGTGGTCTGGCACGTAACCGTGCACTGACCCGGAACACGATGCCCCGAACAAAGGGGTGGGCCGGCTGACCTGGGAACAGAGGATTGTGATCAGCCGGCCCGGGACGGTTCAGAGTGGTCGGGCCACACCTGAACCGAGTCTTTTCGCTACGAACCCAGGAAGCCCAGCGGTCCCGCGCCACAGGTGGCGCTGCCGGTGAGAGTGGGTTCGAGGACGTTCACTTTCAATTCCCACGCCGAGCCCTGCAGGGTCGAGAGGGTGTGGGTGCCCGCGGTATGCGGCGTCCACTGGATGCTCGCCTTGCCGTTGGCCGGGCTGATCGGGCTGCCGCTGATGATGGCGCCGTTGTCGTAGAACCAGGCCTGGAACCAGCTGTCGTAGGTGGCGGTGATCTGGTAGACGCAGCCCATGTAGATATTGGCCGCGTTCACCGTCAGGCCGGTGGGTACGGCCGACGCGGTGGTCGCGGTCATCGCCACGGAACAGGCCATCGCGGCCAGGGCGGTCGCGCCGACACCGGCCCGCCTGGCGATACGCGTGTCCACACACACGGTCATTCGAAACTCCTTGCTGCACAACCACAGCTGCGGCTGCGGTCGGGCGAACTGTATCGGCTGTCCAGTTCCGCGCGTGGCACTTTTGGGAAAATACTGAAACGTGTTTCTGTCAGATATCCGACAACGTGGCCTGACCAGCGCAAAGACCGGGCCCGCCGCTCCGAGAGCGACGAGCCCGGCCCTGCTGAACACCGCGACGAGCTACCGGCGAGCGGCGTCGCTCACCGCATCAGTGGGGGTCCAGTCCTCGTCCCAGTCCGTCGACTGATCCAGAGCGTCACCACCATGCCCCGGCCACCACGCGCGCTTGCCGATCAGGGCCGTCACCGCGGGGGTGAAGAACATCGCCATGACAAAGGCTGCGATGGCGATACCGACCGAGATGGCGAAGCCCATCGAGGCCATCACCGTATTACCCGCCAACATCATCGAAGCGAACGTACCCGCGAGGATGACACCGGCCGCCGCCACCGTCGGACCCGCGTGACGCAACGCCAGGGCCGCGGCGCGATGCGGATCGTGACCCTCCCGGGCCTCCTCCCGCAACCGGGCCACCATGAGGATGTTGTAGTCGGTGCCGAGCGCGACCACGAACAGGTACATGATCAACGGAAGCGTGAAGACCAGCCCCGAATCCCCTTGCGCGTCCTGGAAAACCAGCACCGCCGAGCCGAGCGTCGCCGCGAAACCGAGGAATACCGAGGCCATCAGATACCAGGGCGCGACCACACTGCGCAGCAGCAGAGCGAGCACGATCATGATGAGAATCCCGGCCACCGGGAACACCACCGTGTAGTCATGGTTCATGGCGTGCTGGAAGTCGACGAACACCGAGGTCATGCCACCAACCAGAGCCGAAGTACCGACCGGGGCCGCAGTGTGCGCGGCATCGCGCAGCGGACCCTTCACCGTCCGCAGGGCCGCGTCGGATTCCGGCTTGTCGGCAAGTGTCACTTGGTATTCCGCCACCATCTTGTCCGCCGACAACGCCGGTTTCGGTCCCACCTCGCCGACGCCGGGCACCTTGCTCAGCGCGTCCCCGAAGGTCTTCAACTCATCCGCGCCCAGCGCGCCGTGCTGACTCTGCAGGTATACCTGTGAGGGCTGCGTGCTGCCCGCGGGCATGCTCTTGAGCAATTCCTTGCCGTAGACCACGGATTCGGACGCATCCGATGTCGACCCCGAACTCAGGTCGAAGGTCGGATGGAAGCCGAAGGCGAAGACGCCCAGCATGATCAGCACCGCACCGGAGGCCGCCGCGAACACCGCCGGCCGCTTACCCAGCGCCCGGCCGATCGCCGCGAAACGCGCGGCCTCCGGCTCGGTCTGCCAGGCCTTCGAGGGCCAGAACACCTTGGTGCCCAACAGGGAAACGATCGCGGGGATCAGCGTGAGCCCGGCCAGCAGTGCCACCGCCACCGCCAAGGCCAACGCGACACCCATGGAGCGGAACATGCCCAGGGTGGACAGGGTGAGCGCACCGAAGGCGATGATCACCGCGGCCGCCGCCGAAGTGATGGCCTCACCGACCCGCGTCACCGAGTTGACCACGGCTGTCTTGACATCGTCACCGGCGCGCAACCGCTCCCGGAAACGGAACATCAGGAACAGGATGTAATCGGTGCCGACACCGAAGAGCACGATCACCAGCATGGCCTGGGTCTGGGTATCGACGTTCAGGTCGAAAGCCTTGGCGACAAAGGAAATCAGCCCATTGACGAGCATCGAGATCGCGAAGATGACCACGATCGGCAACAGCGCGACCACCGGGCTGCGGAAGATGATCAGCAACAGGACGATGATCAGGACGATGGTCGCGCCGAAGATGATCGCGAGCGCGGTTTTGCCGGAATCCTTTTGGTCCAGATACTGCGCGGCCGTACCGGTCACACCTGCTTTCAAGCCGGTGTCCTTGACCTGATCCTTCAGCGCGTCCCGGATGGACTTCACCGCGTCGGTCTGACGGTTGTCATCGGCACCGGTGAGCTTGGTCATCTGCACCGCGACCACTTCGATGGCCCGATTCTCCGCCGGGGGCACCGCCGCGATCGCGGTGACATCCTTGATGTCCGGGCCCTTCTGGTCGGCTGGAGCCTGCCCGGCGAGACCCGCCTTCTCCGACAGCTTGGCGGCGGCAGCTTGCACGGTCGCCGTGTCGGCATCGGTCATCGGGGCGCCGTCGGAGCGTTCGAACACGATGAGCGCGGCCGGGGTGTCGCTGTTCGGAAAGGCCTTCTGCTGCAGCTTCGCCGCCTGGATAGACTCGTAATGCGAAGGCAGGAAGTCGGATTGGTCGGTGGTGGCGGTCAGCTTCGGCGCGGTGAGAACGACCGCGACAATGGCGATCAGCCAGGCGGCGATGACCAGCCACGGAAATCGGACGACGAAGCGCCCCAATCGGGAGAACATGCGGGAGAAGTCCTTTCAGGGTTCGGCCGCGCTATTCAGCGAATATCCAGTTGTCAGATATCGAGGACCTGCGTGGACGGGTTCTCCACCACATCCGCGACGATCCGATAGACCTTCGCCGGGACCCGATCGCGCAACTCCCCCAGCGAATCCACGATGTCGAGGGTGAAATCGCCATAGCCATCGTCGTCCAGACCGAGCATCTCGCGCCAGTTCTTAAATCCCTTGGCCCAGTTCATGATCGGCGAGTAGTCCGAGGAGTCGGAATTGCCCTTGGCGAGCAGGAACTCCTCACGCTTCTCCTGAGCAGCGTGTTTCGTGGCGGTGGCGAAGTCGTTCCAGTCGATGATGTGGCTGTGGACGACCAGCTTGCCCTTGCGGGACTGGTAGACGCGGATGGTCTCGCTGCCGTCCTTGGTGACCCGATGCGCCTGCGACAGCAGCCGGCCCACGAAGCGCTGGGTGCGGCCGCCGCCGGGGCCGACCCGGACGGCGATCTCCTGCATGCCCTCGGGGAGGGTGTCGATGACCAGCTCGGTGGTGGCGTTGTCCTGGGTGTCCTTGTCGAAGTCCACGGGGTGCTCCAAATCATCAGCGAATGCGCATATAGGCATGGTTGAACAACACGACGCTGTGGGTCGATATCCGCTGTGCCGCATTGCTTCTCAGGGTGCGCCGGACCGTACTATCCGTGCTCAGCCACTATAAGTAGACGTATACGTATAGCGCAACCCTGATACGACCCTGAACTTTTCCGAAGTTCCCCTGAGCCTCAGGAATGAGTAAGGGCCCGTCCCTCCGAAGAGAGACGGGCCCAACGAGATTCGAGCGGCTAGCGACCGCGCCGCTTACCCGGATTCTTCGCACCACCCTGGCGCGACTTGGCCGCGGGCTTCTTGGCGGCCACCGGATGTTTCGGCTTCTTCGCCTGCTGCGGCTTCTTCGCCTGCTGCCCCGAAGGAGACCGGGTACTGCGCTCGGAACGCCCACGCACCACACCCACGAATTCCTCCACCAGCTCGGTCGTCCCGTCCACCGGCCAGGCGAGCACGATCTCGGTCGAGGGCACATCGGTGACCAGGCGGTAGACCAGATCCTTGCGACTGTGCAGGCGCGCGATGGAATGCGGGACGATGGCCGCGCCGCTGACCGCCGCCACCAACTCCATCGTCATGGCCGCGTCGTCCAGGTCCGAGGCGTCCTGCATGCGCTCCTCGGTCAGATCCTTGGTGGCGACCTGCTCGAACACGGCGATCGGATGATCCTTGGGCACCACCACCACGGGCACCTCCTGGTAGAGCGGAATGGCGCTCAGGCCCTCCCGCTCGATGGGCAGGCGCACGAAACACATGTCGACCGTCCCCTCCCGCAGGGCCGACTCCTGCTCCTTCATCGGGACCGGGGTCAGTTCCAGCCGGATATCCGGGAACCGATCGGCCCAGATGCGCTCCCACTTCGTGACGGTGACGCCCGGCACGAAGCCGACCCGCAGCCGTTCGGCCGTGTCCGATTCCTCCACCGGTTCGGGCACCGCCGCGGCGATGATCGCGCGGGCCTCGACCAGCAACTCCTCCCCGTCCGCGCTCAACTGGGTCGGTTGTGCGCCCGGCACAAAGAGTTTCGTGCCCAGCTCCTCCTCCAACTCGATGACCGTCGCGCTCAAACGCTGCCGCGAAATACCGAGGCCACGCGCCGCCCGGGCGAAATGCAATTCCTCGGCAACCGCGACGAACCAGCGCAGACTCGTCACATCGATGGACTCCAACCGGCTCATGCTGCCCAGGTTATTGCACCGGCCAGCAGCTTCGCCGCGCCCGCCCGATACCCTGGAGTGGTGAGCCCGGACAAGAACCCCCAGACCATGAAACCGCTGACCGCGGCCGACAAGCTCGGCATCTACCTCCCGGCAACCCCCGAGGAGTTCCGGAACTCACCCGTCACCCGTGCCCAGCTCGAGGAGCTGCGCGCCAATCCGCCGCAGTGGCTGATCGAACTGCGGCAGACCGGCCCCTTCCCGCGTGATGTGGTGGCCCACAAACTCGGCATCTCCAACTCCGGCCTGGCCCGCAACGACATCTCCGACTCCCTCACGGCCGAGGAGATCGCCGCCCTGCTCGCCGACCCGCCCGCGTGGCTCGTCCAGGAACGCGCCAACCTGGTCGAGGTCCGCAAGGAAGCCGAGCGGGTCAAGGAGAAGGAGGCCGCCCGCCGCGCCGCCTCCAACCGGCCCGCCAAGAACCGCTTCGGCAAGTAGCACCCCGAAGCCACCGGCGGGGGCCGGAGCAGCCCGGCCCCGACCGCCGCATCACTATGCTCGGATCATGGGATTGGACACCGAGATCAGCCGCGGCCGGTTGCCGCGCGGCATGCACGGGCTCGATCCCGCCGATGTCGTCCACTCCCAGCGCATGCGCATGTACTTCGGGGTGCTCGAGGCCGTCTCCGAGCGCGGTTTCGGGGCCACCACGGTCGCCGATATCGTGGCACGCGCCAATGTCTCCCGGCGCACCTTCTACCAGCAGTTCAAGGGCCGCGACGACTGCTTCGCCGGGGCCTTCGACTCCGCGGTCGAACTCGTCCTCGGCTACCTCGACGACAGCATCCGCGACACCCCGCACACCGATTGGCGGGCGCTGATCCACACCACCCTGCGCGAATACCTGCACCACCTCACGGCCAACGGCTACTGCGCCCGCGCCCTGCACATCGAGGCCCTCGTCGCCGGTCCGGTGGTGGCCGAACAGCGCAGAAATATGAAAACCCTGCTGGCGCAGCGCATGCGGGCCGCCTTCCAGATCGGGCGGGGCGTCGGGGACATCCCCGTCGCGGTCCCCGACGAGACGTTCGAATCGCTCATCGGGGCCATCGACGACCGCATCCGCGACTGCCTGCAGATCCAGGGCCCCGACGCGCTGCCCACCCTGCTGCCGCACCTTTACCAGATCACGCTGGCGCTGTTCGGGACTCCCGACTGGGAGCCCGAATCACTCAGCGGCACACCGTGATCAGTCCGACAAGCAGTCGGGATCAATCGGCCAGCTGACGCAACACCCGATCCACCAGATCCGGTGCGGCACCCAGATAGTTCTCCGGACGCAACAGCTCGGCGAGCTCCGGCTTGCTGAGATGCAGTGCGATATCCGGGGATTCGGACAGCACATCGGCCAGCGCGCGGGTGGACGACTGCGCCTCGTAGGCGGCCGACTGCAACGCCTTCTTCGCGATCGGCTTACCCAGCAACGGAGCCAGGCGGATCGAGAGCCGCTCGGAGACGATCTGCCCCTCCGTGAGCGAGAGATTCTCGGTCATCCGATCGGCATCGGCCATCAGACCCGACGCCAGCTCCACCGCCGTATGCGCGGCACCCCCGACCAGCAGCAGACAGTCCCGCAACGGCTGCCACTCCGCATGCCACGCCCCGGCCGGGCGTTCGTCCTCGGCCAGCAACGCGCCGAACAGCGTCGAGGCCAGCGCCGGCACCTGCAGGGCCGCCGCGCGAATCATGGTGCTCAACACCGGATTCCGCTTCTGCGGCATAGCGGAGGACTCGCCGCGACCGACCGCGGCCGGCTCGAACAACTCGGCGGTCTCGGTGCGGGACTGCGAGATGACATCCACCGCCAGCTTGCCCAGCGTGCCGGAGGTCAATGCCAGCGCCGACGCCAGATCCGCGATCGGGGTGCGCACCGTATGCCACGGCGTCGCACGCACCGCGAGCCCGAGCTCGGCGGCGAACTCGACGGTCAAGCGCTCCACGATCTCCCCGGCGGGCGCGCGCGACAGCTCCGAATCGGCACAGCGGGCACACTCGATGTAGGAGGCCAGCGTGCCTGCCGCACCACCCAATTGGACCGGCAGCGTCTCCCGCACCCGGGTCAGTCGCTCCCGCGCGTCCAGCAGGCCCTGGATCCACACCGCGACCCGCGCGCCGAATGTGGTCGGGACCGCGTGCATGGCAAGCGTGCGACCCGCGATCGGCGTACTGCGGTGCCGCCGCGCCAGCTCGGCCAGCGCAGCCACGATGGTGTCCAGGTCGGCGATCACCACACCCAGCACCCGGGAGGCGATCACCATGGTCGCGGTATCGAGAATGTCCTGGCTGGTGGAACCGTAGTGAACGTAGTTCGCGCTCACCGGATCCACCTCCGCGACCGCGTCGTGCAGGCGCTCCACGAAGGTCACCACCGGATTGGCGGCGCCCCGCGACGCCTGCGCGATCTCGCGCGCGTCGAACTCGTGCTCGCGCACCGCGATCGCCAGATGACCGGCCACCGAATCGGGCACCATACCCAACGTGGTCTGCGCGCGCACCAGCGCCTGCTCCGCCTCGACCATGGCCTCGATCCAGGCGTCGTCACCCAGCAGGGACTCCACCGGCGTACCCACCCCGACCGGGGCCAGCAGACCGCACTCGACCGCCATATCGTGCCTTTCACACTCGTCCAGGAGTTCGGAATGACGCTGCACACCAATATGTTTGGGTGCGGGCCCCTCATAGCGGTGAGCGGTGAGAAGCTCCCGGGCGATGGCGTCACCGTCGGCCAGGGTCACCGAGTTGACGCCGGGACGCGGACCCGCCGCCGTCACCCAACGCACCGCCTCGGTCGGGACCCCGAACACGTAGCGGCGCTGATGGATCCGGCCGAACACATCCACCGGATGATGCGAACCCGGCGCGATGGCCAGACCACCGGTGCGATAGCGGCTGCCATCCGGCGAACCGATCGCATAACCGCGCACCTCCTCGCGCCGCAACAGATTGCGCAGCAACGGATCCGCGGTGCGATGCAGGTCCGGTGCGGGCATCCAGGCATCGATGAGGGAACGTGCCGTCAGCACCGAATCACCCACCAAGGGTGAATCGGCGACGAAGCACTCGCGCCTGCTGTCCGCCCGGACCCGCATGCCGGGACCGGCGACTCGCACCACACCCGCGCGAATCAATGCCGCCAGTTCCGAAATCCGGTGCGCGGGTGGGCCGATGGACAGGAAGGCGTTCATCGGCGTGTACCAGCGATCCAGGTCGTCACGGTAGGAGGAGCCCGCGATACCGCCGTGATCGACCACCAGCCGCACCTCGTTGCGCAGGTCGCGCAACACATCCAGGGCCGACTTCACGGGGCCGTGCACATTGCCCAGGCGGGCCTGGTGGACATCGGCGTCGAGATAGGCCAGCAGCCAGGTGTGGAAATCGTCGGGATCGGTGAAGCAGCGGCCGCCGGTCGGGTCGGCCAGAGCATTCCAGTCCCAGCGGTCCCGCGGCGGAATACCGAAGCGGTTCAACAGCTCCTCGGCGTCCTCCGGGGTCGGTGCGATCAGATAGCGGTCGCGGAAGGACGCCAGGCGATGCGGGCTCACCCGATCGGCGATCAGCCGGGTGTAGTAGACCGACTCGACCTCCCGCGCGATACACGGCCAGACATCGCGCCGGAAGGAGACATCGCCGTACTTCTTCGCCCGCCACCGCAACCGGGCGATGCGATCGGCATTCAGCAGCAGCGGCTCGTAGCGGCCGTCGACACCCTTCTGATGCTCGCCGCGCGCATGATGCGGGACGCCGCGACGGCAACCCGCGATGATCTCCGGCTCCCGGCCCGACGGAATGTACTCCAGACCGCAGTCGGACTCCTTGAAACGGCCGCCCCGGCCCGCGGTCAGCATGGCCAGGTAGTCGAAGAAGGTGAGACCCAGGCCGCGGATGATGACCGGCTCCCGCTCCGGGATGCGGTCCGGATCGATGTCGGCGGCATTGCCGGGCGGAAAGTAGGTCAGCCCCAGGCGATCCGCGGCAGCGGCCAGCGAGCCGGAGGCGGCGGGCGCGACCTCGGCCAGGTGGCCCTGGGTGAGCACGACCGCGTGCAGGCCGCGCAGACGTTCGCCGGTGCTGAGGTCCAACTCCTGCAATCCGCCGGGGCCGTCGCGCACATCCAGGGCGGTTGCCACTATTTCGCGCACTCGCACCCATTCGGCATATCTGTCGCGGGTGCGCTCGTACGCCCAGCGCAGGTAATGGCCGTAATAGGCCCGGGGCGGATACGTTTCCGGGGCGATCCGCAATGCCTGGTGAAATGCCGGCGCGGGGAGACCCGCGAAATTGCCTATTTTCGCCAGAAAGTTGGACCATTCATAGAGGCTGGGTCCGCGCTCCACCGGGCCCGCCATCTCGACGGTGTCGTCGGTGAATATGGTGACCTGCTCCGCGACCGTGTTCATGAGCAGGTGCGGAGACTGATCGGTGCGCCAGACCGCACCGGTGCCAGGGCGTTTCGAGTCGATGACCACCAACTCGACACCGGCGGAGAAACCTAGCTGCCTGGCATTGGCGCAAATCCGTTCGAAGACATTAAGACCTCGCGGCCCCATTCCAACTATGGCGATCCGCAAAACATTGTCGAGCATGCAAACTCACCGATCGCGCTCGATTAGCCGTGACCGAATCCGGACACTCAGCCGACATTAGACCCGGTCGGACAAGCGCTCAAGAATGAACGGTATGGTACGCCCGGTTCGCCAGATTTGCCGAAAGATAGTTTGCTGGAACGAGATTCACAGCAAACATCTCGGCTAGGTTCGAGGGATGCCGCTGGGACATCTGGGAATCAACGTCAGCGACCTCACCGGGGCGCGCGCGTACTACGACGAACTCATGCCACTACTGGACTACACGCCGCTACTCGCCGACGATGCGCAGTTCGCCTACTGGCCCGCAGCCCGCAAGATGGGGACGTACCTGTTCTTCTACCCGGCGGAATCCGGCGAGTACGCACCGACGCAGCCGGGGCTGCAACATCTCGCGTTCATGGTGCCCACCCGCGCGGCGGTCGACCGGGTGCACGCGTGGGCGGCGGGGCGCGGGGACGAGATCCTGCACGCGCCACGGGAATTCCCGCAGTATCCGCCGCCCTACTACGCGACGTTCTTCCGCGGCTTCGACGGGATCATGATCGAAGCCGTATGCCACAAGGACGCGTGAACGTCAGCAGTAGTAGCAGACGCCGTTCGCGGGGAGTTCGGTGAAGCAGGAGGCGCAGGTGGCCTTGCGGGCCTCCGGATCCGGCTTCGCGGCGGCCACCGGACCGGCCGGCGTGACCCGGCGGGGCGCACCACCGTTGCGCGGGATCAGGGGCGGGATGCCGCCGTCCGAAGGGATCTCCGCGCCGTAGGCGGCGTAGCACTGCCAGCGGGCGTAGGCGGCATGCACCTCGAGGTCCGCCGGAATCGGCAGATGCGCCAATTCCAGGACGTACTTGTAGCTTTCGGTGACCTTGTGGTTCTGCTTGACGCAGAGCGCGGTCAGCGGCGGCTCGCCGGCATTGTGACTGCGCCGCGCCACCTTGCGCAGGATGGCGTCCATCCAGGTGCGGGTGGGAGCGTCGGTCCGGATGCCGGACATCTCCTGGATCTGCTCGGCGAGTTCATTGACGGTGACGAAATGCCCGTAGCCGGTGGCGGTTTCGGCCAGCACTTCATGAGCGGCCAGTGCCCACGCGACCGAAGCGTCGCGGAAGGTCACCGCCTCGTGGTCGTTCGTCCGCCAAGCACCCGAAGTCATCGCAACATCCCTCATAGCGAAGACCAAATTAGCGCCCGCAGGCGCGACACGCCAATTCCCTTTGGCCATATCGCGTTTCAGTTTGGTCACACTCACCCCGAGTGAGGTATCGACCCTCTCGAGCTCTCAGGGGCTCCGCCCCCGAACCCCCGGAAGATACGCGGGGGCAAGCCCCCGCACCCCCGATAGGAGGACCGTGGGGGTCAAGCCCCCACACCCCCGAAAACGAAAGCCGCCGCTTCCGAAGGAAGCAGCCCCTCCCCGCCCAACACACTGGCCCGCTTCCCTGACGGCAAGCGGATACCCATACCCCCCAAAGACTTCGGCCCGCTTCCCTATTGGGAAGCGGGCCGATGTTCTATGACTTGATCAAGTCAGAGCAGGCTTACTTGGCCTTCTCCAGGACCTCGACCAGACGCCACCGCTTGGTGGCGGACAGCGGACGGGTCTCCATCAGCTGCACGCGGTCGCCGACGCCGGCGATCTCGTTCTCGTCGTGGGCCTTCACCTTCGAGGTGGTGCGGATGATCTTGCCGTAAAGCTTGTGCTTCACGCGATCTTCCAGCTCGACCAC
Organism: Nocardia sp. NPDC059240; assembly: GCF_042753865.1. Taxonomy (NCBI): domain Bacteria; kingdom Bacillati; phylum Actinomycetota; class Actinomycetes; order Mycobacteriales; family Nocardiaceae; genus Nocardia; species Nocardia sp. NPDC059240. The sequence goes on from NZ_JBHZAC010000002.1 coordinate 334,618, forward strand.
GATGGTCTTGGTCATCTTGTCGGAGACGACGTAGCCGATGCGCACCTTGCGCGAGCCACGCTCCTCCTGCTTGGCCGGCGTCTTGGCCGGGCCCTTTACGTCGCTCATGCGGCGTCTCCCTTGCCTTCAGGACCGGAGGCCAGGCCGAGCTCGCGCTCACGCATGACCGTGTAGATGCGTGCGATCTCGTGGCGGACCACACGCAGGCGACGGTTGTTGGTCATCTGACCGGTCGCCATCTGGAAGCGCAGGTTGAACAGCTCTTCCTTGGATTCGCGCAGCTTGGCGACGAGCGCCTCGTTGTCGAGCTCGCGGAGCTCTGCGGCCGGGTTAGCGGTAGCCATCAGAACTGCTCCTCTCGGGTCACGATCCGGCACTTCATCGGGAGCTTGTGCATCGCGCGGCGCAGGGCCTCACGAGCGATCTCCTCGGTCGGGTACGAGATCTCGAACATGACCCGGCCGGGCTTGACGTTCGCGATCCACCACTCGGGCGAACCCTTACCGGAACCCATGCGGGTTTCGGCAGGCTTCTTGGTGATCGGACGGTCCGGGTAGATGTTGATCCAGACCTTGCCGCCACGCTTGATGTGGCGGGTCATCGCGATACGAGCCGACTCGATCTGACGGTTGGTGACGTACGCAGGCTCGAGAGCCTGGATGCCGTACTCACCGAACGTCACCGCGGTGCCGCCCTTCGCCATGCCGGAGCGGCCGGGGTGGTGCTGCTTACGGTGCTTGACCTTGCGGGGCATCAACATAGGTCAGCCCTCCTGGTTCTCTACCGGAGCCTCCGCGACTGCAGTCGCGGCACGCCCGGCCTCGGTGCTGGTCGCGGTGGTGCCCTGGGCACCGCTGCGACGGGGACGGCTCGGACGCTCGCGACGCGGGCGATCGTCACGATCACGGTCGCCACGGCCGGACGGGGCCACAGCGGTGACCTCGCGCTTGCCGCCGACGATGTCGCCCTTGTAGATCCAGACCTTCACGCCGATGCGGCCGAAGGTGGTCTTCGCCTCGTACAGGCCGTAGTCGATGTCGGCGCGCAGCGTGTGCAGCGGCACGCGACCCTCACGGTAGAACTCCGAGCGCGACATTTCCGCGCCGCCGAGACGGCCGGAGCACTGCACACGGATGCCCTTGACGTTCGGCGAACGCATGGCCGACTGAATGGCCTTACGCATCGCACGACGGAACGCCACACGGTTCGACAGCTGCTCGGCAACACCCTGAGCAACCAGCTGCGCATCCGACTCGGGGTTCTTGACCTCGAGGATGTTCAGCTGAACCTGCTTCTTGGTGAGCTTCTCCAGCTCGGCGCGAATGCGGTCGGCCTCGGCGCCACGACGGCCGATCACGATGCCCGGACGCGCGGTGTGGATATCCACCCGGACGCGATCACGAGTGCGCTCGATCTCGACCTTCGAGATGCCGGCCCGCTCCATGCCCGTGGCGAGGAGCTTCCGGATCGCGACGTCTTCCTTCACGTAGTCCGCGTACTGCTTGTCCGCGTACCAACGCGACTTCCAGTCGGTGGTGATACCGAGGCGGAAGCCATGGGGATTGATTTTCTGTCCCATTTACTTTGCCCCTCCCTTCCGGCGGCTACGAGTGGCAGCGCCGGCGGTGGGCACGCTCTCGACCTCGATGGTGATGTGGCTGGTGCGCTTGCGGATCCGGAACGCACGGCCCTGGGCCCGCGGCTGGAAACGCTTCATGGTGGCGCCCTCGTCGACGAAAGCCGTCGAGATCACCAGGGTGGCCGGGTTGAGGCCGAGATTGTTCTCGGCGTTGGCGGCCGCCGAAGCGACAACCTTCGCAACCGGCTCGCTCGCGGCCTGCGGCGCGAACTTCAGGATGTTCAGCGCGTCCTCGACACGACGGCCACGGACCATGTCCACGACGCGACGAGCCTTCATAGGCGTCACGCGGACGTGCTTGGCGGTCGCGCGCGCGGTCGGGTTCTGAGTTTCAGTGCTCATCGCCGCTTGCTCTTCCGATCTTCCTTGACGTGGCTCTTGAACGTGCGAGTCGGCGCGAATTCACCGAGCTTGTGTCCAACCATGTTCTCCGACACGAACACCGGCACGTGCTTGCGGCCATCGTGGACCGAGAACGTGTGACCGATGAAGTCGGGAATGATGGTGGAACGACGCGACCAGGTCTTGATGACCTGCTTCGTGCCCTTCTCGTTCTGAACGTCCACCTTCTTGAGGAGGTGTCCGTCGACGAACGGGCCCTTCTTCAGGCTACGTGGCATCTTTAACCTCCTCCTTAACGCTTCTTGCCGCGGCGGCGGACGATGAGCTTGTCACTGGGACGGTTGGGCTTACGGGTGCGGCCCTCCGGCTTGCCCCACGGGGAGACCGGGTGGCGACCACCGGAGGTCTTACCCTCACCACCACCGTGCGGGTGGTCGACCGGGTTCATGACCACACCACGGACGGTCGGGCGAACGCCCTTCCACCGCATACGGCCGGCCTTGCCCCAGTTGATGTTCGACTGCTCGGCGTTGCCGACCTCGCCGATGGTGGCGCGGCAGCGCACATCGACGCGACGGATTTCACCGGAGGGCATACGCAGGACGGCGTAGGCGCCTTCCTTACCCAGCAGCTGGATGCTCATGCCCGCGGCGCGAGCCAGCTTGGCGCCGCCACCCGGACGCAGCTCCACCGCGTGAATGGTGGTACCGGTCGGGATCGAGCGCAGCGGCAGGTTGTTGCCGGGCTTGATGTCGGCGCCGGGGCCGGACTCGATCTTCGTGCCCTGGGCAATGCCCTTGGGCGCGATGATGTAGCGCTTCTCGCCGTCCGCGAAGTGCAGCAGCGCGATGTTCGCCGTGCGGTTCGGGTCGTACTCGATGTGCGCAACCTTGGCCGGCACGCCGTCCTTGTCCAGTCGACGGAAGTCGATCAGACGGTAGGCGCGCTTGTGGCCGCCACCCTTGTGCCGGGTGGTGATGCGGCCCTGCGCGTTACGGCCACCGGTCTTGGTGAGCGGACGCAGCAGCGACTTCTCGGGGGTCGAACGGGTGATCTCGGCGAAATCCGAGACCGAGGCACCGCGGCGACCCGGGGTAGTCGGCTTGTACTTACGAATTGCCATGAGTTCTTCTGCCTTTCTGAAGTCCCCGCCGCTTACGCGACCGGGCCTCCGAAGATCTCGATGGGCTTGCTGTCGGCCGAGATGGTCACGAGCGCGCGCTTGGTGTCCTTGCGCTTGCCGTAACCGAAGCGGGTCCGCTTGCGCTTGCCCTGACGGTTGGCGGTGTTGACGCTCGTGACCTTGACACCGAAAACCTTCTCAACGGCGATCTTGATCTGCGTCTTGTTCGAATCCGGGTGCACCAGGAAGGTGTAGGTGCCGTCCTCGATCAGTCCGTAGGACTTCTCGGAGATCACCGGCGCGAGCAGAATGTCGCGGGGGTCGGCGATGGTGGTCACTTGCTCTCCTCCTGTGCAGCTTCGGCGGGGCCGTGCACGAAGGCGTTGAGCGCCTCGACCGAGAACACGATCTCGTCCGACTTCAGGACGTCGTAGGTGTTCAGCTGGTCCGGGGCGATCGGGTGCACGCCCGGCAGGTTCGCCACGCTCTTCCACGCGGTGACATCTTCCCGGCCGACGACGACCAGGATGTTCTTCCGCTCCGAGATCTCGGCGAGGAAGGACTTGGCCGACTTGGTCGACGGGGTCTGACCCGCGACCAGCTCGGTGATGACGTGGATGCGCTCGTTACGAGCCCGGTCCGACAGAGCGCCACGCAGTGCGGCGACCTTCATCTTCTTGGGCAGACGCTGGGTGTAGTCACGCGGCTGCGGGCCGTGGACGGTGCCACCGCCGGCGAACTGCGGCGCACGGGTCGAACCCTGGCGCGCACGGCCGGTGCCCTTCTGGCGGTACGGCTTCTTGCCACCGCCGCGGACCATGCCGCGGGTCTTGGTGGCGTGCGTGCCCTGGCGAGCCGCGGCCTGCTGGGCCACGACGACCTGGTGCATCAGCGCGATGTTCGCGGTCACGTCGAAGATCTCCGCGGGGAGCTCGACGGTGCCCTCGGTCTTGCCGCCAGCGGCCTTGACCGTGAGCGTCAGGTTGGTCTTGGTCTCGGTGCTCATGCCCGGGCACCACCCTTCACTGCACTCTTGACGATCACGACGTGGCCACGACGGCCCGGGATCGCACCCTTGATCAGCAGCAGACCGTTCTCGGCATCCACCTTGTGGACCGTGAGGTTCTGCGTGGTGACGCGGTCGTTACCCATACGGCCCGACATGCGCATGCCCTTGAAGACACGGCCCGGGGTGGAGCAACCACCGATGGAACCCGGACGACGGTGCACAGCCTGCGCACCGTGCGAGGCACCCTGGCCCTTGAAGCCGTGACGCTTCATGGTGCCGGCGAAGCCCTTGCCCTTGGAGGTGCCGGTCACATCGACGTAGCTGCCCTCGGCGAAGGCCTCCGCGTTGATTTCCTGGCCGACCTCGAAGGCGGCGGCGTCGGCGACGCGCAGCTCGGCGATGTGGCGGCGAGGGGTGACACCGGCCTTGGAGAACTGGCCGGAGACCGGCTTGTTCACCTTGCGCGGGTCGATCGACCCGTAGGCGACCTGGATGGCGGCGTAGCCGTCACGCTCCACGGTGCGGATCTGGGTAACGACGTTCGGGCCCGCCTTGACGACGGTCACGGGAACGACGCGGTTCTTTTCGTCGAAGACCTGGGTCATGCCGAGCTTGGTGCCCAGGATGCCCGCGGCCGGACGAGTCTTGTTGTCAGTCATATTCGAAGTCCCCGTCACTGAATGTTGACGTCGACGCTGGCCGGCAGGTCGATGCGCATCAGGGCATCAACCGTCTTCGGCGTCGGGTCGAGGATGTCGATAAGCCGCTTGTGGGTACGCATCTCGAAGTGCTCGCGCGAGTCCTTGTACTTGTGCGGCGACCGGATGACGCAGTAGATGTTCTTCTCGGTGGGCAACGGCACCGGGCCGACGACACGGGCACCTGTACGGGTCACCGTCTCGACGATCTTGCGCGCAGACGCGTCGATCGCCTCATGGTCGTAGGCCTTGAGCCTGATGCGGATCTTCTGTCCCGCCACGCTGAGTGTCCTTTTCTCCGCTTACGTTGTGGCCCAGGGGCTTTCGCTCCCGTACCACCCTCATTTGCACTGCCCGAACACACGAAGACGCATCAGCCACCACTCGACCGGCCCACCTGGGGCCCGATCCATCGCCGCTGTTCATCTGTCATGGTTCATCCGGTCCACGCGGTCGGGCGTGTCGCTCCGCCGCTCATTCCTCGGCCCGGACCAAAATCCTGTAAGCCTCGGAACATTGTTCCGGACGCACCCACACCGTTAACCAGCGGGGTGCAAAATTGGGTCTTGCTCGCCCACTACCAGCGCCGATCCAACGGAAAAGACGCAACCCGGAGTGGGCAACCCGAACAGTATGCCTCGAGCCATGGGGGCAGTTCAAATCGCCCCCTCCCCTACGCCGCAACTCGATGGCCCAGCTCACAGCACGTGCCGCAGATCGGACAAGCCGGGCGTGAACAGCACAATGGCCGGTGCGCGAAGTGATCTCGCGCACCGGCCATCTCGGGAGGTCAGCGGTTGTCGAAGTCCTGAAGGTAGTACTTCCAGCCACCGAGATCCTCGACCAAGAGGAAGTTGCCGCCGCGGAAGACGGCCGGATCGACCACGGCCAGACCTACTCGCCCGCCGGGCGTGGCGGCGGCCTCACCGACGGTCGAGGCCAAGGTCGCGTACACCGTCCCATCGAGCTTCGGGAGCTGCGAGAAGTACGGGTCGGGCGCGATCCTGTTGTTCGCCTGGTTGATCTGGGTGATCATGGCCGGGATCGGGCTGTTGGCCAGTGCCACGGTTTCATCGTGGTTGAGGTCCACCGCCACGACGATGCCGGTGCCCGGATCGACGTACGGCGTGAAAGCGGCGGCCGATCCGGCCGACATGGTTGCGGCGGCCGCGGCCCCCGCGAGTGCGATGCCAACCGTGGCCACCGCGGTGCGAATACGCATGATTTCTGAAACTCCAGTTTTCGAGCACTGCCGGCAGATGTGGGGCCGACGCCCAGTCACACCCCCGGCGCGACCCGACAAGCTAACAACCAACCACCCGGTCTCGCTCGACGAGAGCAGCCCCCGACCGATTCGATGACCTATTCGGCCGACGCGCGCCTCGAGCGAATCCGCCGGGCGAAGCGGTAGGCGAGCCACATCAAGAGCGCGAAAGCGGCGCAACCGATTCCGAAGTCCACCGGCCACCGGAGGGAGTCGGTGATCGCCGTGTCGGAGGTCGCACGGACGGCCAACTCCGCGCCCTCCGGATAGCGCTGGGCGACGCCGTGCAACAGACCCGAGCCCTGCGTGCCGTCGCGGAGTTGCCAGGTGCCGTTGCAGTAGAAGGTGGAATTACCGCGATAGGAAGTGCTCCAGCAGTTGTGAACTCGCGCGGCGACGCGGTCGCCGGTGAGATAGACCACCACCTTGCCGAAGTACCCGGGAATCAGCAGGCTCACCGCAATCAGTGCGAACACGCCGACCATCCGGAACCGCGTTCGATACGGCTCGGCGATCCGCCACGGCTGCCTACCGCGTTTCGCGTGCTTGGACACGTTTCGCACTGTGCCACCCCCCGCTGGTCGGGCTCGGCACCGCCGCACCCGCACAGAACTTACTTTCAAGTAAGATAGCGGACATGGGTAAAGAAACCGCTACTTACCGCGGGTGGAAGAAGCTCCCCGACAACCGAATCGGGCACACGTTGTTCTCCCTCGGGATGGTGGCCCGGGTCCCGTACTTCGGGACCGTGCTGCCGAGCGTGGTGCGCCTGGAGCCGGGCCTGTGCGAGGTGACCGCGCCCAAGTGGTTCGGCATCCACAACCACCTCGGCACCTTCCACGCCATCGCCGCCTGCAACCTGGCCGAGGTAGCGATGGGCATGCTCTCCGAAGCCACCGTCCCGGATACCCACCGCTGGATCCCCAAGGCCATGAACGTCCAATACCTGGCCAAGGCCAACTCCAGCCTCCGAGCCCTCGCCAAACTCCCCGAAGTCCCCGACTTCACCACCATCACCGAAGGCCAGAACCTGATCGTCCCGGTCTCGATCTACGACAAGTCCGGCCTCGAGGTCGTCCACGCCGACATCACCACCTGGGTGACCCCGAAATAGCGGCAACAGACCGGGGAGTCACATCAAGCACGGAGTGACTCACCAGCCGACGCCTAGGGACCTCACAGCTGGCGAAAATAGCGTTGCGGCCATGACAGATTCAACACATGCCGCGGACAGTTCCGAACCTCTTTCCGGACGGCGTCGGCCCGGTCTCCTGCTTCGCACCGTCGCCGGCGTCACGCTGGCCCTGACGGCCACACTCGGGCTCGCTGCCTGCGGGTCGTCGAGTGATCATTCGAGCGGGGGCAATCAGGAGCAGGGGCCGGGGGATCATAAGGGGGCCGGTGGGGGCGGGAGAGGGGTTGGCGGGAAGATCACCACTGAGGGGTCGGGGTCTTGGATGATTACCAAGCAGGACGGTAGTACCGAGACGGTGACGATTTCGCCGACCACGGAGTTCGGGTCGAAGTCGAAGAGTGAGACTGCGGCGCAGTTCGCGGTGGGCGACCAGATCATGGTGCAGGGGCAGGAATCCAACGGGAGCATTGCCGCCACTCGGATTATTCATGCGCGGGAGCGTGGGAATGGGACGCCGGGCGCTACGCCGCCGAGTTCGGGGAGTGCGGCGCCGTCGGCTACGCCGACGAAGTGAGTTCGGAACTAGATCCGATATCGATAGCTGTCGGCAAGTCCGTTGCCGCGCAACGGACTTGCGGCATTACTTGCCGATCGGCGTGCTCAGGAACAGGGCTACGGCGATGATGCCCAGGATGATCGGGACGATGGCCAGGATGATGCGCAGGACCATCGGGGACCAGTAGGCGGGTAGCCATTGCCCGACTGCCGCCACCACCGCGATCGCGGCCAGCGCCTCGGCGACGTCGAGGTGGTGGAAGGTCTCGGGGCAGGAGTCGGGGCCGTTGCAGGAGTCGGTGGCGAAGGCGCTGAGCACCATGGCTCCGAAGCACACCATCATGATGACCACGAACAGGCAGGTGGAGATCGTGGCGGGCAGCCACCAGTAGCGGCGGCGGTCGTCGCGGGGCCGACCGGGGAGGTGCGCGGGCTGCATGGGTGGTGGCAGCGGAGCTCCGAATTGATTCATCGATGCCTCCTACCCGGCTATGACTACCTCCGGTCCGACCGAGTGGCCAGCGGACTTTCCGGAATCCTACTGGCCGGGTGCGAAGTCGGAGTCGGCCTGGCGTGCTGCGGGCCAGGCTGTTTGAATGCGAAGTATGAGTGGCCGAGAGGTCGGCAGAGCCGCCGACGTGTGTGTGGTGGGGCTCGGTCCCACGGGGCGGGCGTTGGCGCATCGCGCGATGGCGGCGGGTCTGCGGGTGGTCGCGATCGACTCGCGGCCGACGCGGCTGTGGGGGCCCACGTATTCATGCTGGGTGGATGAGCTGCCGGAGTGGCTGGGGCACAGCGCGATTGCCAGCCGGATCGACGCACCGGTGGTGTGGACGGCGGCCGAGCATCGGATTCCGCGCCCCTACTGTGTGCTGTCCAAGCAGGGCCTGTTCGACGCGCTACCGCTGGATGACGCGACGGTGATCACCGGTCGCGCCCGCATTGTCGAGGCGCATCGGGTGGAGTTGTCCGACGGCACCGAGGTGCGGGCGGCGACCGTGTTCGACACTCGCGGGCAGTCGGCCCCGGCCGCGCGCCGTACCGCCAGTGCGCACGGCATTTTCGTGGACGAGGACATTGCTGCGCCCATGGTGCGCGAGGGCGAGGGCCTGCTGCTGGATTGGCGTGACGAGAACGGCGCGGGCCCGGACGAGCCGCCGTCGTTCCTGTACTCGGTGCCGCTCGGGGACGGCACGGTGATCTTCGAGGAGACCAGTCTCGGCCTGCGCGGCGGCATGCCCCAGCACGAGTTGCGGCGGCGCACGCTGAATCGGCTGGCCGCGCACGGGATTCGGTTGCGTGGCGACGAGCCGACCGAGGCCGCGCACTATCCGCTCGACGCGGTTCCGCCGGAAGCCGGTCGCGGACAGGTGATCCCGTTCGGTTCGCGCGGCGGCATGATGCACCCGATCACCGGGTATTGCGTGGCGGATTCACTGTCGCTGGTGGACACCGCGCTCGACGCGGTCCAGCGCGGCACCGATCCCATCGAGGCCTTGTGGCCGCGGCAGGCCAGGCTGGTGCACTGGATGCGCATGCGTGGCGTGTACGGCCTGGGCCGACTGACGACCGCCCAGTCCATTGCCATGTTCGACGCCTTCTTCACCCGCCCGCCGCGCCAACAACGCGCCCTGCTGTCCGCCCATGCCGACTACACCGCGCTGGGTACCGCCCTGTTCATGACGGTCGCCACCACCTACCCGTTCCGCTGGCGCTACGACCTGGTCGGTTGGACCAACCGAAACCGCTGGCTGGGCTGGGATTACGGGCAGCCGCGCCCGGAGTCCGATCTGCTGCTACCCGAGGACTCCACGCACTCCTGACCCCTCACACCCAGTTCTCGATCCAGTACTTCCAGATGATCGAGGCGTAGGCGGCCAGCGGCGGAACCTTGATGTCGGTGCCGGCGAGGGCGGCGGCGGTGTGCCGGGAGTCGAAGCGGCAGGCGAATTCGGTGTCCTCGATGACGTCCATGGGGATGCCGACCTGACGCAGCGCCCACCCCATGCCGGGCACGCGCAGGGTGACGTCGAGGGTCGGTTTGGGCATGACTTCGATCAGGTGCGGCGCGCCCGCCTCGTCGGCGAAGAGGTTGAAGACCTCGGCCACGCTCTGCTCGCGCGGATCCACCAGGTGATAGGTGGAGGGTCCGTCGCCGGGGCGGTGGGCGATGTGGTCGAGGGCGCGCACCACGTAATCGACCGGGACCATATTGGTTTCGCCGAGTTTGGGCGCGACCACCGGCAGGATGCGCGGCAGCTGGGCGGCCATGCGCAGCAGCCGGAAGAAGTAGTAGGGCCCGTCGATGCGGTCGATCTCGCCGGTGCGGGAGTCGCCGATGACGATGGCGGGCCGGTAGATCCGCCACGGTACGGCGGTCTGCTCGCGCACGTCCTGTTCGGCCCGCAGCATGGCGCGCTGATACGGCGTGGGCAGCAGCTGCCCGACGTCGGTCATGCCCTCGGTGAACAGGCCCTCCCAGGCCCCGGCGACGCGCGCGGTCGAAACGTGGTGCAGCCGTCCGGCTTCCAGCGCGGCCGCGAGTTCGGCCACGCGGCGGGTGCCGCCGCCCGCGCCGGTGGCGTCGAAGCCGCCGGCCAGGTGGAAGACGTGGTCGATCGAACCGCGCTGTGCCGCAATCCAGCTGGAGTCGATGCCGAGTCCGGGTGCGGCGAGGTCGCCGCGGACCGGGCGCACCCGGTCGCGGGCATCCCATGCGCGGAGGCAGCGGTTGAACCGCAGCACGGAGTCCTCGCCGGGACGGACCAGCACGTGGACGTCCCCACCGCGTTTCAGGAGTTCCGGTACCAGAAATCGACCGATGAACCCGGTTGCCCCGGTAACCAGGTAAGCCATGGGGCAACCTTAACGTGACGCGGACCACACTCCGCGCCAGGCTCTATGCGCCGGTCTCCGCCGCGCGGCGGTAGCCGCGGATCGCCGGGTACGCGAACACCACGATCATGCCGACCGTCCACGCCACCGTCTTCAGCAGCGGCGTCGCGATGGGTCCGCTGAGCGACAGTCCGCGCATGGCGTCGATGGCCGTGCTCATCGGCTGGTTCTCCACGGTCGTCTGCAGCCAGGTCGGGTAGGCGAGCACCGGCACGAATCCGGAGTTGAAGAACATCAGCAGGGTGTTGACCAGGCTGACGATCGACACCAGCATGATGCCCTCGGTGAGGGTGGCGAGCGCGGTCACCAGCACCGCGAACCCGATCGCGAACAGGACCGGAATGCTCAGCATGGCAATCGAAGCCGCGAAGCCGTTCCAGAACCGGAAGCCCAGCGCGACACCCACGACCAGCACGAACAGCGACGTGATGATCACGCGGATGGCCTCGGCCAGCAGGCGTCCGGTGAGCCCGGCGGCGCGGTGGATGGGCATGGTGTGGAACCGCCCGAGCAGTCCGGTCGCCTTCTCGACCTTGAAGCCGAGGGCGCTGACCGTGGATCCGGACATGGCCGCGACCAGCATGACCATCGGGGTGGTGCCGTAGATGCTGGGTGCGCCGGTGGCACGGGTGATGGAGTCGCCCAGCACGATCCGGAACATGATCAGCGTGACCGCGGGGAAGACCAGCGTCTGGATGGTGGTGGAGGGGTCACGCATCCAGCCCATGAGCAGCCGCTTGCACTGGATCAGGCTCTGTTCCACCCAGATCGAGAAGGTGCCCTCCGACCGTGGTTTCACCACCGGCAGCGGCTGATGTCCGACCCACGAATCCGCTTCTGTCACCGTCATACTCATGATCGCCTCGTACTCGCCCAGACGGCCAGCGGCATGAAGACCGCCAGGCCGCCGATCAACCACACCAGCGGCACCCACAGCACCTGCCAGGTCACCCCGTGCGCGGCCATGTCACGCAGCGCGAAGGAGAACTGGGAGATGGGCTGATTGCGCACGAACGGCCGCACCCACCGGGGGAATCCGTCCTCGGGCACGAAGCCGCAGGACATCATGCCGAAGATCAGCGTCGGCAATGTCAAAGCCTGGCTCAGGGATTCGGGGCTCTTGGAGAGTGACCCGAGCCCGTCGGCGCCGATGGCCAGCACGGTGCCGACCGCGATGGAGAAGAGGCAGAACAGTGCGGCCTGCCCGAACCCGGCGACGAAGCGGAACCCGATGAGGTAGCCCCAGCCGAGCGCCGCGATGAGCGATACGACCGAGCGCACCAGGCCCGCGGACTGTCGCGACACCAGCGGGACCATCGCCCCGATGGGCATGGTCTGCATGCGGGTGTTGAGTCCGGTCATGGATTCGTACGCGGCCAGCTGTGCGTTCGACATCATGGTGAACGACATGGTCTGCAGCACGATGATCGGCATGACGAACTGCGCGTAGTTGATGCCGCTGAACGCCATGACGTACTTCAACGGCAGGTAGAAGCCGAGGGTGAAGATCAGCGGCACGATCACCGCGACGATCAGCTCACCCTTGGTGGCCATCACCCAGACGACCCGTCCGGTGAGCGCGCGCCACTGCGCGAAGCTGTTGGGCCGGGCGGGCGGTACCCCGGCGAAGAGGTCGGCGGCGTCGGCCGCGGTGGCGGTCATGCTTGTTCCGCGGGGTCGCCGTGCGGCTTGGTGCCGGAGTGTCCGGTGAGGGTGAGGAACACGTCGTCGAGGGAGGGCCGGCGCAGGCCGATGTCGGCGAGCCGCACGCCGGCGCTGTCGAGCCGGCGCAGCGCCTCCGACAGGGTGCCCGCCCCGTCCGGGGCCGGGATCGAAAGCCGGTCGGCGCCTTCCAACTCCGCGCGGACCGCGTCGGGGACCAGGTCGCCGAGCGCGTCGGAGGCGGTGAGCAGCTGCTTGGGGTCCAGCGGCACGACCTCGCAGTAGCTGCCGCCGGTCTTCTCCTTGAGGGCGTCGGCGGTGCCTTCGGCGATGACGGTGCCCTTGTCGATGACGATGATGTTGTCGCTGAGCACGTCGGCCTCTTCGAGGTATTGCGTGGTCAGCAGGACGGTGATGCCCTGGGTCTTGAGCGCGGTGACCAGGTCCCAGACGCCTTGGCGCGAGCGCGGATCCAGGCCGGTGGTGGGTTCGTCGAGGAACACCACTTCGGGCCGGACGACCAGGCCGCAGGCGATGTCGACGCGGCGGCGCATGCCGCCGGAGTAGTGGCGGACGGCGCGGCGGCCAGCGCCGGTGAGGTCGAATTCTTCGAGCAGGTCGTCGGCGCGCTGCCGGGCGGCCTTGCGGGGTAGGCCCATGAGGCGGCCGAAGAGTTCGAGGTTCTCGCGCCCGGAGAGGTTCTCGTCGAGGGCCGCGTACTGGCCGGTCATCATGATGGACCGGCGGACGGCGGGCGCGTCGGCGCGCACATCGTGTCCGGCGATGCGGGCGATGCCGGAGTCCGGGCGCAGCAGGGTGGACAGGATCTTGACCATGGTGGTCTTGCCGGCCCCGTTGGGTCCGAGAATGCCCAGCACCTGGCCGCGCGCGGCGGTGAAGCTGACCCCTTGGAGGGCGTGCACGTCGCCGAAGGATTTGCGGACGTCTTCGACGTAAACGGCCGGTTCGTCGGGTGCTACGGAATCCGGTCTGTCCAAGCTGGGCATCAACTCTCCACTATCGGCTGGTCGGGCTGAAATTATGTAGCCCCGGCGGCGGGTCCCCACATCCGAGAGGGGTAACCCTTCGGGATGATCCACACCGCCTGGCGTGATGTTACCGGCGCATCCGAAGTGGGGCCGTTTCTTTGCCGAAGCAGCCATCGGCAAACTGTGTGCTTGGTCACAAACTGACGGGTCCCCGAATAGCTGCTGATCCAGGCGCAGACCGGACGGTATGCGGTGATTTCGCTACCTTGTCGCATCTGCGACTCGAACCATAGTCTGGCCTTGGCGGGGAGAGACATTCACAGGCCACGAGAGGTTGACCATGGCCGAGTCGGCGCAGCCGGCAACAGGGCGCGCCGGTGCGAGCCGATCCAAGGTGCTGACGTCCTACGATCCGCGTACCGGGGAGGTCGTGGGCGAATACGCCAGCATGGGCGCGGGCGAGCTGACCCGCACCGTCCGCTCGGCGCGCAGCGCCGAACAGTGGTGGGCGGCATTGGGATTCGACGCGCGCAAACGCTGGCTGCTGGATTGGAAGCGGGCCCTCGCCCGCGGCACCCGGGACCTGGTCGAGTTGATCTCGAGTGAGACCGGCAAGCCGCGCCTGGACGCCGCCATCGAGGTGACCCTGGCCGTCGAGCATCTGGATTGGGTTGCGCGCCATGCCGAGCGGACGCTGGGCCGCACCACCCGGTTGCGCGCCTCGCTGCGCCGCGAACCCACCGGCACCGTCGGCCACCTGCCGCTGGGTGTGATCGGCGTGCTGGGCCCCTGGCACAATCCCGTTCTCACCCCGATGAATTCGATCGCGGGCGCGATGGCCGCCGGCAATGCCGTGGTGTTCAAACCCAGCGAGCTGACCCCCGGCGTGGGCGCGTGGCTGGCCGACACCTGGAACGAGCTGGCCCCGAATCAGCCTGTGCTGCAGGTGGTCACGGGCGACAGCGCCACCGCCGCCGCACTGTGCCGGACCCGGTTGGACAAGCTGGCCTATGCCGGATCGGGTGCGGGGGCCCGCGAGATCGCCACGCTGGCCGCGCAATCGTCCACTCCCCTGATCGTCGAGCGGGGTGGACGCGGGGCGATGGTGGTGCAGGTCGACGCGAAGCTCGACACCGCCGCCGCGGCCGCGGTGTACGGCGCGATGGCCAATTCCGGTCAGCAGCCCGCGGGTGTGCGCTGCGTGTACGTCGCCGACTCGGTGTACGAACCGTTCCTGGAACTGGTTGCGGGCCAGGCCAAACGGTTGCGCCCGGGCGCGGATCGCCGGGCCGCCTACGGCCCGATGATCCTGGAGTCCCAGATCGAGGTGGTGCGTCGTCAGGTGCGCGATGCCATCACCCGGGGCGGGCGGCCGGTGGTCGGTGGCCTGGAGTCCATTCGCGAGCCCTATATCGAGCCGATCGTGCTCACCGAGGTGCCCGAGGTGAGCACCGCGATCACCGGTGCGGCAGTGGGACCGATGCTGGTGATTCAGCGGGTGGCCACCATGGACGAGGCGGCCGAGCGGCTCAATGCCGCCGAACGGCCGCCGACCGTAGCGGTTTTCACGCGCGATGTGCGCAGCGTCCCGGAGTTCGCGGGCCGGCTGCGCAGTGAGCTGATCACCGTCAATTCGACCCCGGTCTACGGCGTGAACGGCCCCGGCCGGATTCGTGATCCGCAGTCGCTGCGCGAATTCACCCGTTCACAGACGATCACCGAAAGGCATCCCTCGGATCAGATCACCTCGGGCACCTTCGACAAGCACCCGCGCCGGTTACGCGTCGCCCGTGCCCTGTTCCGCCTGCGGCACCGGGTTTGACGCTGCTGCGGGCACACCCAGTAGGACTGCCCGCATCACCGCGCCGACCCGCGCCAGATTCTCCGGCCGCCCGTCGAAGCGGATGCGGCGGCCGACGTCGGCGACCTGCGCGATGGCGGCGTGCACCCGGAAGCGGGCCTCGATCTGGTCGCCGTCGAGCAGGTTGGCCCATTCCAGCACGTTCTGCCGCTGCACCGACCGGAGCCGATGTTGTTCGGAGGCGGGCAGATTGGGGAATTCGGCGAAGTAGACCGGCAGGATCTCGGGCATGGCGAAGGTCATGCGGGCGAAGCGGTCGGCGATGCGTACGGCCGCGTCGGCGCGGCTGGTGGCCTCGGCCAGGGCCTCGTTGTTGGCGATGGCGACCCGTTCGGCGGTGCGGTGCAGGGCGGCGGCCAGCAGGTCGGCCTTGCTGGCGAAGTAGCGGTAGACGCTGGAGGCGTTGATGCCCGCGGCCGCGCCGATCTCCTCGATGCTGGCCTCGTGGTAGCCCTGCCGGCCGAAGATGCGAATGGCCTCGGTGAGCAGTTGTTCCCGCTTGGAGATGACGGGCAGGCCGCGCACGATCGGGTCGCCGGTGACGGGTCCGGGCGCGGGCGGCAGTTCGCAGCGCAGGATGTCCCAGCAGATTTCGATGATCAGGTTGATCAGCCGCGTGGTGGACAGTGCGGTGCGATGCGCGGTGATGGAACCGATGGCGCTGAGCACCGCGGCGGATCGCAGTTGGATGTCGACCGGGTCGGCGTCGGGGTACAGCGGTTCGATTGCGGCGGCGAGAGTGTCGTGCAGTTCGGTGTAGATGACGCGGATGCGGTCTCGGTCGGCGCGTTCGAGGTAGCGGCGTTCCCAGCGGTACAGCCCGCCTTCGCGGCGCACGTCGATGGTGTACTCGGCGATGCCGCGGATCATTGCGGTGAGTCGCGGTTCCGGTTCCAACTCGGGATTGTCGGCGGCCTTGGCGGCGTCGAGCAATTGCTGCGCGCCCATTTCCGCGGTCGCCACCAGCAGCGCGTATTTATTTCTGAAATGCCGGTAGAGGGCCGGGCCGGAGATGCCGACCTCGGCGGCGATCTCGTCGACGCCGACCGGGTGGTAGCCGCGTTCGGAGAAGGCTCGGGCCGCTACCCGTGCGATTTGGGCCTTGCGGTTCTTGGGCCGACGACGCGGGCCGGACTCGGCCGTGGTTGCCGCGGGTTCACTGTCCGGTCGCGCGGAAGCGAGGGCTGCCTCGCTGCGATCGGCGACCATACAGTTTCTCCTTCTCCGGGCCTCCGGCTGTTGACAGTGCCGGACGAACGACCTTAAGTTAACCACAATTCGCAAAGCCGAACACAGTCTGCGGCAATGCCGCCGCATATATATCTGGGGAGCGCCCGATGACCGATATCGCGACCACTACGGGTTACACCGCGATCCAGGACGGGCGGGTGCTGCGCATCACCTTCACCAATCCCAAGCGCAAGAATGCCCTCACCTACGACACCATGGTGGGCCTCGGCGACACCGTGCGGGCCGCCTCCGCCGACCCGGCCGTGCGGGTCATCGTACTGACGGGCGAGGGCGGCGACTTCTGCACCGGCGCGGACTTGGCGGCCGCGGACGAGTACACCGAGCGCGGCATCACCAACGAGATGATCCTGGACGGGGCCAACGCGATGGTCAAAGCCATTGTCGAGGCCCCGATTCCGGTGATCGCCCGGGTCAAGGGCTCGGCCGCCGGAATCGGCGTGGCCCTCGCGCTGGCCGCCGACCTGTCGTACCTCTCCGAGGACTCCTACCTGCTGCTCGCCTTCATCAATATCGGCCTCATGCCCGACGGCGGCGCGGCGGCCCTGGTGGCCGCGGCCGCCGGTCGGCCGCTGGCCGCCGAGATGGCGCTGCTGGGTGAGCGACTCCCGGCGGCGAAGGCGCTGGAGCACGGCCTGGTCGCGGGCGTCTATTCCGAGGAGGCCCTGGACGCCAAGGTCGAGGCCGCGATCGCCAAGCTCTCGCACGGCCCGCGCCGCGCCCTCGAACTCACCAAGAGCGCTCTCGGAACGGCGGCGCTGACCTCGTTCGACGCCGTGCTGGCGGCCGAGAAGTCCGGTCAGTGCGAACTGCTGGACTCCCCCGATTTCGCCGAGGGCGCGGCCGCCATGCTGTCCAAGCGCAAGGCCGTCTTCGCCGAATAGCCCGGCGCGTCAGCCCTTTCCGGTGGCGGTGAGGTAGATCAGCACCACATTCAGTGCCGTGATGACGGCCGCCACCAGCCAGGCCAGGGCGGTGGTGAGGCGGCGGTTGACGTTGTCGCCCATGAGTCCGGCGTCGCTGGTGAAGCGGACCAGCGGGATGAGCGCGAACGGGATGCCGAAGGACAGCACCACCTGCGAAATGATCAGGGCGCGGGTGGGATCGATGCCGAGGGCCAGCACCACCAGCGCCGGAATCAATGTCACCACCCGGCGCACCACCAGCGGGATGTGCCGGTGCAGCAGACCCTGCATGATCATGGCTCCCGCGTAGGCCCCGACCGAGGTGGACGCCAGGCCGGAGGCGAGCAGTCCGACCGCGAGCAGCAGTCCGGCGGCCGGACCCAGGACGTCCCGGATCGCGGCGTGCGCGCCCTCGATGGTGTCCACGCCCTCGCGGCCGCGCAGCGTGCTCGCGGCGGTGAGCAGCATGGCCAGGTTCACCGTGCCGGCCAGCAGCATGGCCAGTCCGACGTCGTAGCGGGTGATGCGCAGCAATCGATTCCGGGGTGCACCCGCTTCCGGGTGCCCGTGCCGGTCGCGGGCCATGCCGGAGTGCAGGTAGACGACGTGCGGCATGACGGTCGCGCCGATCATGGCCGCCGCGATCAGCACGCTGCCCGAACCCTCGAAGCGGGGTACCAGGCCCCCCACGGCTTCCGAGGCCGAGGGCGGTGAGATGAACAGGGAGGCAAGGAATCCGACGGCGATGACGCCGAGCAGGCCGGTGATGACGCGCTCGAAAGGTTGCTGACCGCGCCGGTTCTGGATCAGCAGCAGGCCCATCGACACGATGCCGGTGATGACGCCGCCGACCAGCAGCGGCAGCCCGAACAGCAGGTTGAGCGCGATCGCGCCGCCGACCACTTCCGCGAGATCGGTTGCGACGGCGACGGTCTCGGCTTGCGCCCAGTAGCCGATCCGGACCGGCCGGCTCGATCGCTCGCGCACCAGTTCCGGCAGCGACCTGCCGGTGACGAGGCCCAGTTTCGCGGACAGGAATTGCACCAGCCCGGCCATGATGTTGGCCATCACGATGACCCACACCAGGAGGTAGCCGTACTGTGCCCCCGCGCTGATATTGGATGCCACATTGCCGGGGTCGACGTAGGCGATGGCCGCGACGAAGGCGGGACCGAGTAGGACCGTGACCGATCGCGCTCGCTGGAACGGGCTGCGCTGATCGGCCACTCTGGTACTCACAGAGTGAGTTTACGGGTTCCCTAACTTTTTGTTTAGTCCCACCTGCCGACTTGTGACCATAGCCATAACGGCAAACGGGGCCTTAACGGCAGACAGCCCGGCACCTTTCGGTGCCGGGCTGTCGTGCGTCGTCAAGAATCGGCTAGATGCCGAGGCCCTGGGCCAGGACCGGCCACGAGTTGATGAACTCGTCGTTCCAGTAGCCCCACGAGTGGGTGCCGGTGGCCCGGAAGTTGTAGGTGGCCGGGATGCCCAGCGAGTTCAGCTTGTTGGCCAGGTTGTGGCTGCAGAAGTTGGTGCCCGCCTCGATCACGCCGCCGACGATGATCTGGTTGGCCAGACCGTATGCGCCGGGCAGGGTGTACGGGCCGTTGAGGGTGTCCCACTGGCCCGGCAGGCCGCTGCCGGAGGAGATGTAAAGGTTGATGCCACGCAGCTTTTCGGCATTGATGACCGGATCGTGCTGGGCCCATTCGGGCGAATCCGACGGCCCGTACATGTTCTCGAGCTTGCCGCCGCCCCAGGTCTCGACGGTCAGGCGCATGAACTCCTGGCCCTGCGGGTCGGCCATCTGTGCGCAGCCGGAGTAGGCGGCGACGGACTTGTAGAGGTCCGGCTTGGCCTCGGCGAGGGTGAGCACGGTGGTGCCGGAGGTGGAGATGCCGGAGATGGCGTTGACGCCGTTGGTGCCGAGCGCGGCGTCGATCAGCGGGGGCAGTTCCTCGCTGAAGAAGGTGGTCCACTTGTTGCGGCCGAGGACCGGATCGTCGTTGTCCCAGTCCTGGTAGTAGGACCATTTGCCGCCGATGGGCTGGACCACGTTGACGTTCTTGTCGCCGAGGAAGCCGTTGACGATATTGGTCTTCTTGACCCAGGAGGCGTCGTCCTGACCGCCGCCGGCACCGTTGAGCAGGTACAGGGTCGGGCGCGGGACCGAGGCGTCGGCGGGCCGCTGCACATCGACCGGGTAGGTGGCGCCCATGGCCGCGGAGTAGACGTAGAGCCGGATGTTCCGGTCGTCCTTCATCTCGGCCTTGGTGATCTTCGAACCGTCGGCGGAGACCGGGTCGGCCAGCAGCTTCTTGCCGTCGATGATCGGGTCAGCGGAGGCGGTGCCGCCGCCGACTCCGGTCATGAGACCGGTGAGAACCGCTGTGGCAGCGAGGAAGGCCGCGGCACGCACCCCGCGCCTTCCGTTCCGGACATGTCGACGAATCAATGTTTTGCACCTTCATCTCGTGTCGAATTCAGAGGTCGGCGACCCCGCGGCCTGGGTGTTTCCAGTGGTACCGACCCCGACAGACCATACGGCTTATTTCATCGCCGCAACACCGCGCAATATTACGACTTGGTCGCGCGGCGGCCGCACCCGACCGCCGCGCGTAATCGTTCCGTTATCGCATTCCCAGCCTTCTCGGCGACCGTTTCCCGGCCGCTCAGCGACCGTGTTCGGCCAGTCCGCCCAGGGCCTGCACCCAGCCCTCGACGAGCTGCTTGACCTGATCGAGGCCGAGCACCGCGCCGACGAAGTCGAAGCGGGCGACGAGCCCGTCCTGACTGGTGTCGACGGTGACGTCCAGGTACAGGTCGTCGGCGACCGGTTCCGGATAGACCCGCGCCGGGCGCAGATCGCGGTAGCGGAAGCCGATGCGGCCCACCGGCAGTGCCCCGATCTCGTCGGCGGTCTCCGGGTTCAGGTACCGCAGCAACCCGAAACCGACGCCCTGCGACGGGATCTCGCGGGCACTGTCGCGCACCTGCTCGATGACCTTGCCTGCCGCCGCGCCCCCGGCGCGCACCTCGGCGACGTCGACGCCCTCGAGCCGCAGCGGGAACGGGTAGGCGGTGCTGAACGCGCCGACCGTGCGCTGCCCGGCCGGATCATTGCCGTCGCGACCGTCGGCCAGCAGCCGCACCACCGAACCCAGTGTGTCGCGCAGGGTTTCGGCGGCCGGGTCGTGCAGTGCGGTGGCCAGGGCGCCCAGCAGGACGTCGTCGATGCTGGCACCGTAGCGCCGGGCCGCACCGTCGACGGCCGCCGCGCCTTCACCGGTGATGGACACCGAGACGCGGCCGCGCCCACCGGATTCGGCGGCACCGAGCACGTCGCTCGGGGACACCCCCGCGCTGACGTCGGCGAGCGTCTTACGCCACCAGGCCAATTCGTCGACGGTCTCGGCGTCGACGGCCCGCTGCGCGAGCGCGCGGGCAATGCCGAGCGGGTGCGCGTCGGCGCTGTGGGGGGTGGTGTGGCCACCGGACCAGGAGGCGGTGAGGTCCTCGATGACGGTGCGCCAGGAGGTGTCGTCCACCACCAGGCCGTTGGCGACGACCACCAGTACGGCGGCGGGCCGGTCGGCCGGATCGCCGCCGGTGTCCACGTTCTCCATCAGCACGAACCGCATGTTGTACCCCTTCTCGGGGTTCAATTCGGCGGAGGCGGCGTGGATTACGGCTTCGATCGGATTGCCGACCGCTTCCACGTTGGGGTCGATCTGCCAGACGACGGCCGCCCCGCGCGGCTGTTGCGCGGGAATGTCGAGGGCCACCGCGTCGCCGTCGCGCCGCAGCCGGGCCCAGAGGCCCGGGTGGCGGTCGAGCAGGCTGGCCACCGAGCGGCGCACCCGGGTGCCGGAGATGCCTTCGGCGATATCGATGGTGATGGCACGGACCCAGAGTCCGGACGGTTCCACCTCGAGCAAGCCGACAGCACCGGCCGGGAGCGGCGAGACGTCACCGACGGAGGTCAGTCGCGGCTCGATGTGGACGGGGCGCGCGGATGTCGGCTGCGCCGCTTCCACCTTCGGCTCGTCCTCGACCACTGCCTCTGGCTCCGGCTCGGGCTCCGGTTCCGGCTCGATCTCAGCTTCCAGCTCGGCGGCATCGTCGGCTTCGGCGGGCTTCAGCCCGGCCGCGAGATCCTCGGGCCGGATGATCGGCAGCACCTGGGTGATGGCCCAGTCCGCCCCGGAGTCCCATTCGTCCGCGGCCGCAACGGCTTCGGGCTCGGCGACCTCGGGCTCGGCGGCTTCGGGTTCGACCGACGCCTCCTCCCCCGCGTCCGCGCGGGCGAGCAGTTCGGCCAGTCGCGGCCCGATCTCCGCGAACGCCTCGGTGCTCGTCATCTGCTGATGCCGCAGCGGCACAGCGTAATCGGAGACATCGGCCGCGAACGGTGACCATTCCGCCGCCGATCCGGCCCGTTCGCCGGCGTCGTGCACGGTGGCCCGGAACAGTTCGATCCGCCCGTCGAACCGGTCGGGCCGGTACTCGGTGATCAACTGCACGGCCCCCATGGCACCCCGATAGATGCGCCGCATCCGGTCGAGGGTGAGCACGGCGAGTTCCGGCGGCAGCGCGGCGGTCAGGGCGGCGAGCGCGTCGTCGCCCAGGTCGCGCAGGTCGGCCGGGAAGGCGTCGGCGGGCACGCCCAGTTGCATGAATTCCGCACGCACCGTGGACCGGAAGTATTCGAGGTCGATTTCCGGGAAGGCGTCGAGCAGGCCGAGCAGTTCGACCTGCTCCCCCGCCGCCCGCAGTTCGGTGGCGAGGGCGTGGGCGATGAGGCCACCCATCGAGTAGCCGATGACCCGGTACGGCCCGTGCGGCTGCACGGAGCGCATGGCCGCGAGGTAGCGGCCGATCATCTCCGCGAAAGTGGCCGGGTCGTAGTCGTTCTCGGTCAGCGCGGGCGACTGCAGTCCGAGGATCGGCTGATCCGCGGGCAGGTGCTCGGCCAGTCCGGCGAACGGCCAGGCCAGGCCGGACAGCGGCGGCGCGCAGAACAGCGGCGGCCGGGTGCCTTCCGCGCGGATCGACAGGATCGGCGCGAGGCTGGCCTCCACCTCGGAGTCGGCGTCGGTACCGGCGGCGATCTTGGCGCTGAGCCCGGCCACGGTCGGATCGGTGAAGAACCAGGCGACCCGGACGTTGGCTCCGTCGAGCCGTTGGTTCAGCTCGCTGACCACGCGGGTGGCCAGCAGTGAGTTGCCGCCGAGGGAGAAGAAGTTGTCCGCGACGCCGACCCGCTCCACGCCGAGCACCTCGGCGATGGTGGCGGCCACCGTCTGCTCCAAAGCGGTTCTCGGAGCCTGGAATTCGCGGCGGGTGAGGACCGGTTCGGGCAGGGCCCGGCGATCGAGCTTGCCGACGGGGGTGAGCGGAATGGTGTCGAGGACCGTAATGGCCGTCGGCACCATGTATTCCGGCAGCCGGCCCGCGACATGCTCGGTGAGCACCGAAGTGTCGAGGGTGCGTCCCGGCGCGGCCAGCACGTAGGACGCCAGGATGGTCGCCCCGGCGGGGGTGCGGTGGCCGACGGTGACCGCGAAGTCCACGCTCTCGTGCGCGCCGAGCACGGCGTCGATCTCGCCGAGTTCGATGCGGAAGCCGCGGATCTTGACCTGGAAGTCGGAGCGGCCCACGTATTCGATGAGCCCGTCCGGCGTCCAGCGCACCACGTCACCGGTGCGGTACATGCGCACGCCAGCGGCATACGGGTTGGCCACGAAGCGATCCGCGGTTAGGCCCGGCCGGTCGTGATAGCCACGCGCCAACTGGATGCCCGACAGGTACAGCTCGCCCGAAGCGCCGACCGGCACCGGCCGCAGCCGGTTGTCGAGGACGAGGGCCTGCGTACCCGCGATCGGCCCGCCGATGGTCACCGGATCGCCCGGCAGCAGCGGTTTTCCGATGGTCGTGACGATGGTGGTCTCGGTCGGGCCGTAGACATTGTGGAAGCGGCGCAGGGTGCCGTCCTCGTCGCCGAGCGGCACCGCCCACTTGTCGGCGAGGTCGACGGGCATGGCCTCGCCTCCGGTGGCGAGGACGCGCAGCGTATCGAGGCCCGCCGGGTCGAAGGTGGAGAGCGCGGCGGTGGTGATGAACGCGTGGCTGACCTGTTCGCGGCGGATCAGCTCGGCGAGGTCCTCGCCGCCGTAGGTGCCCGGCGGCACCACCACGAGCGCGCCGCCCGCGCCGATGGCGAGCAGGAATTCCAGCATCGACGCGTCGAACGACGGTGACGCGAAATGCAGTGCGCGCGTGTTGGCGTCGAGCCCGTACCACTCGACCTGCGCAGCGGCGAAGGTGGCCAGGCCGGCGTGGGCGACCACGACGCCCTTGGGCACACCGGTCGAGCCGGAGGTGTAGATGACGTAGGCCGCGTGGTCGGGCCGCAGCGGGTGGCGGCGGTCGGCGTCGGTGATCGGCGTGTCCGGACGGCGATCGACCTCGATCACGAACCGCTGCTCGTCGAGTGCGATCCATTCGATATCGGCCGAGAGTTCGCGCAGGGCAGCGATATCCGCACTGAGCGCGAGACCGAGCCGCGCACCCGAATCGGTGATCATGTGCCCGATGCGGTCGGCCGGATAGTCCGGATCGACCGGCACGAAGGCGGCACCGGTCTTGGTGACGCCCCAGGTGGCCAGCACCGATTCGATGGATCGCCGCAGCGCCACGGCGACCCGGACTTCCGGTCCGGCACCGTGATTGATGAGGGCGCGCGCCAGCTTCGAGGAGGCGGCGTCCAGATCGGTGTAGCTGAAGGCTCGGCCGCGCAGCACCACCGCGGGTCCGGTCGGGTTGGACCGGACCGCCGCGCGCAGCAGCTCCGGCAGGGTGCCGGGCCGTTGGGCGGGGCCACCGGTGCGGTCGGTGAGGTCCGCGAATTCGGTGGGCGACAACAGTTCCAGGTCGCCGACCGAATGCTGCGGCCGGGCCGCGATATCGGTGAGCAGGCGCAGGAAGCGCTGCCCGAACACCTCGACGGTTTCCGCGTCGAACAGGTCGCGGGCGAAGGTGAGGATGCCGGTGGCACCGGCCGCACCGCCGCCGACGACGGTCAGTTGCAGATCGAATTTCGCGGTGTCGACCTCGAAATCGACCGCGCCGACCCGCAATCCGGGCAGTTCGAACCCGGCGTCGGGCAGGTTCTCGAACGACAACGCCACCTGGAACAGCGGGTTACGCGCGGTCGAGCGCTCCGGGTTGAGCAGTTCGACCAGCCGCTCGAACGGGACGTCGGCGTGCGCGAAGGCGGCCAGGTCGGCGTCCTTGACCTCGGCGAGCAACTCGTCGAAGGTCCGCTGCCCGGCGACGCGGGTCCGCAGCACCAGGGTGTTGACGAACATGCCGATCACGTCGTCGAGTTCGGCCTCACCACGGCCCGCGATCGGCGTGCCAATCGCGATGTCGTTGGTGCCCGAGAGCCGGGAGAGGAACACCGCGAGCGCGGTGTGCATGACCATGAACAGCGTCGCATTGCGTTCCCGCGCAATGCCTTGCAGCGCTTGCTGCAACTCCGCGCCGATCTCGAACGACACGGTGCCGCCGCGCAGCGACGCCACGGGCGGGCGCGGGCGATCGGACGGCAGGTTCAGCTCATCGGGCAGCCCGGCCAGCGTGGTCCGCCAGAAGTCGGCCTGCGCGGAGATCAGGCTGTCCGGATCATCCTCGGAGCCCAGTACTTCGCGCTGCCACAGCGTGTAATCCGCGTACTGCACCGGCAGCGGAGCCCACGCCGGGGCGTCACCGTTGATGCGGGCCGCGTAGGCCAGCATGATGTCGCGGGTGAACGGGCCCATCGACCAACCGTCGGCGCTGATGTGGTGGGCCACGAAGACCAGCACGTGCTCGGCCTCGGCGCCTTCGACGCGGAACAGCTTGGCCCGCAACGGAACCTCGCGCGCCACGTCAAAGCCGGTGGCGAGGATGCCCGCGATGCGATGCCGCAGCGAACCCGCCGTCACCAGGCTCGGGGTCAGGTCGGGGACCACCTGCGCGGCGGGCCGGATGACCTGGGTGGCCGCGCCGTCGACCTGCGGGTAGACGGTGTGCAGCGACTCGTGGCGGCCGATAGTGTCGGCCACGGCCTGCTGCAGCGCAGCGACGTTCAGCTCACCGGTCAGGCGCACGGCGGCCGGAATGTTGTAGGCCGCCGAGGTGGTGTCGAACTGGTTGAGGAACCACATGCGCTGCTGCGCCAGTGACAGCGGAATGTGTTCCGGTCGCGGTCCGGCGGTCAGCGCCTTGCGGCCCAGGCCCGCGTGCTGCTCGACCTTGATGGCGAGCGCGGCCACGCTCGGCGCTTCGAAGAGGATCCGGACGGGCACGCGGGTGTCGAGGGCCGCACCCAGCCGGGCCGCGACCTGCGTTGCCACCAGCGAGTTTCCGCCGAGGGCGAAGAAGTCGTCGTCCGCGCCGACCCGCTCGGCACCGAGTACCTCGGCGAAGACGCCCGCGACGATCTCCTCGATGGGCGTCGACGGCGCGCGGAACGCCGTGGCCTCGACTTCGGGATCCGGCAGGGCTTTACGGTCCAGCTTGCCGTTCACGTTGAGCGGCAGCGCGTCCAGCACCACGAACGCCGACGGCACCATGTAGGACGGCAGCGCGGCGGCCGAGGCCGACTTCACCTGGGCCACATCGATATCCGAGCCCACCAGGTAGGCCACCAGCCGGTCGCCCGTGCGGGCGTCCGACTTGGCCAGCACCGCTGCCTGCGCGATCTGGGGCAGCGCCAGCAGTGCGGCCTCGATCTCGCCGAGTTCGATGCGGAAGCCGCGGATCTTCACCTGGAAGTCGGTGCGACCCCGGTATTCCAGCTCTCCGGCGGCATTCCAGGCCACCAGGTCACCGGTGCGGTACATGCGCTCGCCATGCCCGAACGGGTTGGCCACGAAGCGATCCGCGGTCAGGTCCGGCCGCGCGAAGTAGCCGCGAGCCAGCTGCGCACCGGCCAGGTACAGCTCGCCGGATACGCCCACCGGCACCGGCCGCAGCCGGGCGTCGAGGACGTAGACCCGCGAATTCCATTCCGGCGCGCCGATCGGCACGGACAGCCGGTCCGCCTCGGTGACCGCGTGGCTGGTGATGGACACCGCCGCCTCGGTCGGCCCGTACAGGTTGAACAGCGCGGTGTCGGGGTTCTCGGTGCGGAACCGCTGCGCCACGGCGGCGGGCAGCGCCTCACCGATGGCCAGCACGCGGCGCAGCGAATCCGTCAGCGCCCCACCGGATTCCACCATCAGCGCGTCCAGCATGGACGGCACCACGTGCAGTGTGGTGACGCCCTCGCGGGCCATGAGCTGGTTCAGGTAGGCCGGATCGCGGTGTCCGTCAGCGGAGGCGATCACCAGGCGGCCACCGGAGACGGCGGCCGACCAGAATTCCCACACCGACAGGTCGAAGGTGGCGGCGGTCTTGAGCAGCACCGCGTCCCGCGCGCCCAGCCCGAATTCCGTGGTCTTCCAGCGCAACTGGTTGACGACCGCCTGGTGCGGCACCGCCACACCCTTCGGGCGGCCGGTCGAGCCGGAGGTGAAGATGACGTAGGCGGTATTGCCCGGCCGCAGCGGCGCGAGCCGCTCGGCATTGGTGACCCCGTGTCCGGCAAAGGATTCCAGCCGCAGATCGGCCAGGTTCAGCACCGGCGCGAGGATGGAGTCGAAGCCGGATTCGGAGTTGGTGAGCACGCACAGCGGTGCGGCGGTCTTCAGAATGTACCCGGTCCGCTCCTCCGGCTGATCCGGATCCACCGGCACATACACGCCACCGGCCACCGATACCGCGTACATGGCGACGACCAGATCCACCGAGCGCCGCAGCGCCAGCGCGACCCGGGTCTCGGGGCCGACCCCGCGCGAAATCAGGTAGCGCGCCAGGCGATTCACCCGAAGTCCGAGCTGGCCGTAGGTGATGACGGTGCCGTCGGGAGCGACGAGCGCGTCGTTCTGGGGAGCGGCGGTCACGCCCGCGTTCAGCAGCGAAGGCAGCGTGGCGGCCGCGTCCACCCGATGCGCGGTGGCATTGCGCCCCAGCACGATCTCGGCCCGCTCCTGCGCGGACATCAGATCGATGTCCCCGGCCCGCACCGAGGCGTCGGCGACGACGGCGGCGAGCAGTCGCTGCAGGCGTTCCAGCAGTCCGGCGACGGTTTCGGCGTCGTAGAGGTCGGAGGCGTAGGTGATGAAGCCGCCGATTCCGGCAGGCGTGCCGGCCTCGTCGTAGGCGTCGGAGACGATCAGGTGCAGATCGAACTGCGACACTTCGACATCCGCGCGCAGCCCGGCGATGCGCAGCCCCGGCAGTTCGAGGCTTTCCTGCGCCATGTTCTGGAAGGACAGGCCGACCTGGAACAGCGGGTGGTGCGCGGTCGAGCGCGGCGGGCTGAGCACCTCGACGAGTCGCTCGAACGGAATGTCGGCGTGCGAGAACGCCTGCAGGTCGGTTTCGCGCTGGCGGGCCAGCAGTTCGGCGAACGTGTCGCCGCCGTCCACGTGCGTGTGGAACACGACCTGGTTGACGAACATGCCGATCAGGTCGTCGAGTTCGCGTTCACCGCGCCCCGCCATCGGGGTGCCGATGGCGATGTCGGCGGTGCCGGACAGGCGCGACAGCAGCAGCGCGAACGCCGTGTGCACCACCATGAACAGAGTGGCGTTGTGCTCACGGGCCAGCCGGTTCAGTCCGGCGTGGATGTCGGCGTCGATGACCACGTTCACGCGCGATCCGGCCAGCGAGGCGACCGCGGGACGCGGCCGGTCGGTGGGCAGCTCCAGCAGATCGGGCAGGCCGTCGAGGGCGCGCCGCCAGTAGGCGATCTGCTGGGCGGCAACGGATTCCGGATCGGATTCGTCGCCGAGCACGGCGCGCTGCCAGAGCGCGAAGTCGGCGTACTGCACGGCCAGCGGGGCCCAGCCGGGCTCGGCGCCGGCGACGCGGGACGCGTAGGCGGTCATGATGTCGCGCGAGAGCGGGGCCATCGACGAGCCGTCGGCGGCGATGTGGTGCGCGACCACGGCGAGTACGTATTCGGAACCCGCTGCGGCGTCGGTGATTTCGAGCAGTCGCACCCGGATCGGCACCTGCCGGGTGACATCGAACGGTGTCACGGCGAGCTCGTAGACCGACGCGGCGACCTCGGCCTCGGTGACCCGCACCGATTCCAGGCGGGCGGCGGCGGTGTCCTTGCCCGCGGGCAGCACCACCTGCACGGGCCCCTCGGGGGTTTCCGGGTACACGGTGCGCAGCACCTCGTGCCGGGCCACCACATCGTCGAGCGCCAGCGTCAACGCATCCACGTCGAGATGGCCGGTCACGCGCAGCGCGAACGGCAGGTTGTAGGCCGCCGAGCCCGCGCCGATGGTGCCGTCGCCCTGGTCCTCGAAGCGGTTGAGGAACCACATGCGCTGCTGCGCGGGCGAAAGCGGCAGCCGCTCCGGGCGTTCGATGGTACCCAGCAGCTGGGCGCGGCCGCTGCGGGCCAGCGATTCGAGGACGGCGGCGAGCGCGGTGACGGTCGGCGTCTCGAACAGCGCGCGCACCGGCACCCGGTCCCCGATGGCGACGCCGAGTCGGGCTACCACCTGGGTTGCCACCAGCGAGTTGCCGCCGAGGGCGAAGAAGTCGTCGTCGGCGCCGACCCGGGCCACCCCGAGCACCTCTGCGAACACTCCGGCCACGATCTCCTCGACCGCCGTTTCCGGAGCCCGGAATTCGCGTCCGACGAAGGTGGGCGCGGGCAGCGCCTTGCGATCCAGTTTGCCGCTGGCGTTCAACGGGAAGGCGTCGAGCGCCACGATGGTGGCCGGAATCATGTACGCGGGCAGGTGATGTGCGAGCGCGGGCAGCAGCTCGACAGCGTCGATAGTCTGCCCCGGCTTCGGAACCGCGTAGGCGACCAGCTGATCGCCGAGGTCCGACGGCATGACCAGGGCGACGGCCGCGCTCACGGAAGGTTGTGCCAGCAGCGCGGTCTCGATCTCGCCGAGCTCGATGCGCTGGCCACGGAACTTGACCTGGAAGTCGGTGCGGCCGATGTAGTCCAGCCGGGCCGGGCGATCGCCCTCGGCGTCCCGCCAGACCACCAGGTCGCCGGTGCGGTACATGCGCTCGCCGACACCGAAGGGGTTGGCCACGAAGCGATCCGAGGTCAGGTCGGGCCGTCGCACGTACCCGCGCGCCAGCTGATCACCGGCCAGATACAGCTCACCGGCGACACCGGCCGGAACCGCGCGCAGCAGCCCGTCCAGCACGTAGACGCGAGTGTTCCACTGCGGCAGGCCGATCGGCACGGTCGGCCGCTCGTCGCCGCGCGCCTGCCAGTAGGTCACCGACACGGCGGCCTCGGTCGGCCCGTACAGGTTGTGCACCTTCGCACCGCTCACGGCGGCGAAGGCGGCCACGGTCTCCGGCGGCAGCGCCTCACCGATGACGAAGACGTCGCGCAGGCTGTCGAGGGCCCCGGGCGCGGTGTGCGCGGCGAAGACGGTCAGCATGGACGGCACGAAGTCGGTGACGGTGACACCGTGGCGCGCAATGGATTCCGCCACGTACTGCGGATCGCGGTGCCCGTCGTGGGTGGCGACCACGAGTTTCGCGCCGGTCCGCAACGGCATGAAGTAGCCCCACAGCGACACGTCGAAGGTGGTCGCGGTCTTCTGCAGGTAGACGTCGCCAGGACCCATCGGGTACTCGTCGAGCATCCAGGTGGTCTGGTTGTGGATCGCGGCATGCGACACCGCGACACCCTTGGGGCGGCCGGTGGAGCCGGAGGTGAAGATGACGTAGGCGGGATGCTCGGGCAGCACCCGGCCGAGCAGTTCGCCCGGATTCAGTGGCGCACCGTTGAAGACGTCGTTGTCGAGCACGTCCAGGTAGACCACGCCGGTGTCGTCCGGGACCGGGACCGCGTCGGCGATGGTGGTCAGCACGCAGGCGGGCTGGGCGGTTTCGAGGATGTGCGCGATGCGGTCGGCCGGATGATCGGGATCCAGCGGCACGTACGCGCCGCCCGCGGTGAGCACCGCGTACATGCCGATCACCAGTTCCGGCGAGCGCCGCAGCGACAGCCCGACCAGCGCCTCCGGGCCGACCCCGTAGGCGATGAGCAGACGCGCCAGCTTGTTGACCCGCTGATCGAATTCGCGGTACGTGAGCTCGGTGCCCTCGAAGTGCAGGGCGACGGCGTCCGGGTGCGCGGCGACGGCGCGGCGGTAGCCGTCGAGCAGCAGCTCCGGCGCGACCGGATGCCGGGTATCGTTCCAGCCCAGCAGGATTCGCTCCCGCTCGGCGGCCGACAGCAGGTCGAACTCCCCCAGCCGGGTCTGCGGATCGGCGGCGATGCCCGACAGCAGCCGCACCAGGCGATCACCGAATCCGGCCACCGTGTCTTCGTCGAAAAGATCGGTGGCATAGGTGAATACGGCCGTCATCCCGGCCGCGACCCCGTCGGTCACCCGGGGGATCACCGACAGCTGCAGATCGAATTTCGCTACCGCGCCGTCGAGTTCGACGGCCTCGGCGCTCAGACCCGGCAGTTCCAGGCGCGGGGTCTCGATATTGTGGAAGAACAGCGCCACCTGGAACAGCGGGTGATGCGCCTGCGACCGGACCGGGTCGAGGACCTCGACCAGCCGCTCGAACGGCAGCTCGGCATGCGAGAAGGCCGCCAGATCGGTCTCTTTCGCGGTGTCGAGCAGGTCGGCGAAGCTGGCGGTGGGATCGATGCGGGTGCGCAACACCAGCGTGTTGACGAACATGCCGATGAGATCGTCGAGTTCCCGCTCACCGCGGCCCGCGACCGGGGTGCCGATCACAACGTCGTCGGAGCCGGACAGCCGCCCGAGCAGGGTGGCGAGCGCGCTGTGCATCACCATGAACGGCGACGCGCCGCTGCGCTGGGCGAGCTCGTCGAGGCGCGCGTGCAGCGCGGCATCGATCTCGAACTTGTGCACGGCACCGCGACCGCTGGCGATCGAGGGCCGCGGCCGGTCGGCGGGCAGCTCAAGTCGATCCGGGATTCCCGCCAAAGCCGCACGCCAGTAAGCGATCTGGCTCGCGGCCAGCGAATCGGCCTGCTGCTCGTCGCCGAGCAGCGCCCGCTGCCACAGTGTGTAGTCGGCGTACTGCACCGCCAGCGGCTCCCACGCCACCGCCGCGCCACCGTGGTGCGCGAAGTAGGCGGTCAGCAGGTCCCGCATGAACGGCCCGACCGACGCGCCGTCGGCGGCGATGTGGTGCACGACCACCGCGATGACGTAGTCGCCGGACCCGATCTCGGCCAGTTCGATGCGCAACGGCACCTCGGCGGCGACGTCGAAGCCGCGCCCGGCCAGCTCCATCAGCCAGGCGGGCACGTCCGCAGCGGCCACCGGTCGCGGTGTCAGCGCCGGAACGGCCTGTGCCGCAGGCAGAACGACCTGGTAACCGGTGCCGTCCACGGCCGGGTACACGGTGCGCAGCGTCTCGTGCCGCTCCACCAGATCAGCGATGGCGGCCCGCAGCGCCGGAATGTCGAGCGCATCCCTGCCTGGATCGCTCGAGTGCAGCCGGATGGCGAAGGGAATGTTGTTGGCGGCCGAGCCCGGATCGAACTGGTTGAGGAACCACATCCGCTGCTGCGCCAGCGACAGCGGAATGCGCTCGGGCCGCGGCTGTGCGGTGAGTGCGGGTCGTCCCCCGGCACCCACCAGGGGTTCCAGCTGCGTGGCCAGTGCGGCGACGGTTGACGCGGTGAAGATCACGCGGGCCGGGACGCGCGCGCCGATCTCCGCACCCAGCCGGGCCGCGACCCGGGTCGCGATGAGCGAGTTGCCGCCCAGTTCGAAGAAGTCGTCGTCCGCGCCGATCGGATCGGCCGGTTCCAGCAGGTCGGCGAAGACGCCCGCGACCAGCTCCTCGAGCCGACCGGCGGGTGCGCGGAACTCCTTGGTGCGCAACTGCGGTGCGGACAGGGCGCTGCGATCCAGCTTGCCGACCGGGGTCAGCGGAATGGCGTCGAGCACCATGACGGTGGTCGGGACCATGTGCGCGGGCAGGCTCTGTTCGGCGAACGCGGTCAGCTCGTCGACATCCACCGTCGTGCCCGGCACGGCGTGCACGTAAGCGGCGAGAATCGTTGCGCCGGTGTCGAGTTGGTGGCCGACCGTGACGGCGAAGTCCACATTGGGGTGCGATCCGAGGACGGCGTCGATCTCCCCGAGTTCGATGCGGAACCCGCGGATCTTGACCTGGAAGTCGTTACGCCCCAGGTATTCCACTTCACCCGAGGGCAGGCGGCGCACCACGTCACCGGTTCGGTAGAGCCGGGAACCGCTGGAGTCCAAGGGATTCGCGACGAAGCGTGCCGCCGTCAGTGCGGGCCGCTCGTGGTAGCCGCGCGCCACCTGCGCACCGCTGATGTAGAGCTCACCCACTACGCCGTCGAGCACGGGCACGAGCCGCTCGTCGAGCACGTACTCGGTGATGCCGCGCACCGGCGCACCGATGGTGACCAGTTCACCGGGCACCAGCGGCGCACTGATATTGGTCATGATGGTGGTCTCGGTGGGCCCGTACCCGTTGTAGAACTCACGGTCCGCGCCACCGACGAGCGGAAGTACCCAGCGCCGCACCAGATCCGGCGGGCAGGCCTCACCACCGGCGACCACGACCCGCAGGTCGTCGAGTCCGGCAGGATCGACCGAGGCGAGAGCGGCGGGGGTGATGAAGGCATGGGTCACCCGCTCGCGGCGCAGCAGTGCCGCCAGTTCGTCGCCGCCGAGCACGTCGGGCGAGGCGACCACCAGCGCGCCCGCGCCACCGAGCGCGAGCAGCAGTTCCAGTACCGAGGCGTCGAAGGACGGCGAAGCGAAATGCAGTGCGCGCGAATCGGTTCCGGTGCGGTAGCGCTCGCGCTGCTCGTCGCAGAATCCGGACAGCCCGGCCTGGGTGACGACGACGCCCTTGGGCTTGCCGGTCGATCCGGAGGTGTAGATGACATACGCGGGATGTTCGGCGCGCAGCGGCCGCACCCGATCGGTGGAGGTGATGGCCTCCTCCGGGTACTCCGCCGCCTCGCGCACGAAGTCCGGGGCGTCGATGGTCAGCCATTCGACATCGTCGGCCAGGTCCGGGCGCACCTTGGCGACGGTCAGCCCGAGCACCGCCCGCGAGTCGGTGACCATATGGGTCACGCGGTCCTGCGGATAGTTCGGATCGACCGGGACGTATCCGGCACCGGTCTTGGCGACGGCCCACACCGCGACCACCGAGTCCAGCGAGCGCGGAATGCCGATGGCGACCAGATGCTCGGGCCCGATGCCGCGGTCGATGAGCAGCCGGGCCAGCCGGGTCGAGCGGGCGTCGAGTTCGGCGTAGGTCAGCGTGCCCAGCGTGGCGGCGGCGTCGGCGTAGACGACGGCGAGTCCGCTCGGATTGGCCTCGGCCGCGTTCGCCATGAGCTGCGGCAGGGTGGTGACGCGTGGCCGACGGGTGCGGGTGGGTCGCTGGCGAACCGGGCGGGTCATGCTTGCGCTCCCGCGTTCTTCGTCTTGCCCTGTTCCCCGGCCGCCCGAACCATGAACCGCTGCCTCATCCCTTGCCGTCGTACCTGCGCGCATGCTGAAGCACACATCCTGATCCATCGATCAGAGATGCGCCAACCGTTACCTTCGTTCAGGGAACGGTCTCGCCCGATACGGTATCTGCCCGCACGTCAGCGGGGGCAGGGGGATCGTGGTCTAGTCGATATTCCCCCCTATCTCACAGTCCACCTTGTCACCGGCGAAATGCAACCGGACCAGGAGTCCGGGATGGCGGTCGCGGAGGATGCGGACCGCCGAGCTCACCTGGGCGGGCGGGGTGCCCTCGGCGATATCGAGTCCGATGGTGCGGACCGAGATGCCCAGCGGTTCGAGGTCGAACAGGTCCATCGGCGGCGCGAATTCGGGCTCGGCCGCCGCCTCCTCCGGTTTGTCGAGTCGCTGCAGGACCTCGGTGAGGATGGCTCCGATGCCGGTCAGCGCCTCGGGCTCGGTCATGCCCTCGTGGGTGGCCGGGATGAGATGGTCCACGATGTCGCCGGTGACGTACGGCGTCCAGTCGGCCGCGGTGCGCCCGGCCGCCGCGTGTTCGGGGTCGTCGGCACGGAAGAACAGCAGATTTCCCCGGTGCAGATCGGGCTGGAAGTCCCGGTCCAGTGCCACCGTGCGGATGACCGCGTCCGACATCCGGCGCACCAGTTCGCGGGGTACGCCGCCGAAGTCGCGGGTGAGGGTGTCCTGCAGGATGTCGACCGCCACGTCGCTGAGCTCGAGTTGATCGTCCACCTCGGACAGGGCGTCCGGGAGTCCGAGTCCGGCGAAGGTCTCCTGCAGGGCGTCGCGGAGTCCGGCCTCGGCGCGCGCGGGGCGCGGGTAGGCGTCGAGCATGGCCAGCAGTTCGACCGATTCGCCCTGGTCCTGGAGGATCGCGGCCATGGTGTGGGCGAGTTTCGCACCGAGTGACCAGCCCAGCAGCCGGTAGGGCCCCTCGGGCTGGACCGTGCGCAATTCGCCGACATACCGCCGGGCGATATCGGCGAGCGCGGCCGGCGCGAAGTCCGTTTCGGTCAGCGCGGGCGATTGCACCCCGAAGATCGGCTGGTCGGGCGGCAGTACCCGGGCCAATCCCGTGTAGCACCAGGCCAATCCGGCCATCGGGTGGATGCAGAACAGCGGCGTGGATGCGCCGGTGGCCCGGATGGGCAGGATGACGCCGAGCGCACCGGTCGGGTCGTGCACGGGTTCGTGCGCGTCGAGATCCGTCCGGGCGTCGATGCGGCGGGCGAGTCCGGTGACGGTGGCGTCGCCGAAGAAGTCGGCGACGGTCAACTGCGCGCCCGTCTGTTCCTTGATGCGGCTCACGACTCCGGTCGCGAGCAGTGAGGTACCGCCCACGGCGAAGAAATCGTCGTCCGCGCCGATACGTTGCATCCCGAGCGCCTCCGCGAAGGCGGCGGCCACGAGGGCTTCCGACGGGGTCGACGGTGCCCGGTATTCGTGCGGGCGCAACTCGGGTTCCGGAAGTGCGGCACGATCCAATTTGCCGACCGGCGTGAGCGGCAGTTCGTCGAGCACCACGATCGCCGTCGGCACCATGTACGAGGGCAGTCTGGCGGCCGCGTGCTCGCTCAGCCGGGCGGTGTCGATCGAATGTCCGGGTGCGGCAAGAACATAGGAGACGAGGACCGGGTGCCCGGCGGTGGTCTCCCGGCCGAGGGTCACGGCGTGGTCGACGTCGTCGTGGGCGGCGAGCACCGCGTCGATCTCACCGAGTTCGATGCGGAAGCCGCGGATCTTGACCTGGAAGTCGGAGCGGCCGACGTATTCGACCTCGCCGTCCGGGGTCCAGCGCACGACGTCGCCGGTGCGGTACATGCGCTCGCCGTCCGCGAACGGGCTGGCCACGAACCGATCCGCCGTCAGGGCTGCCCGTCCGTGGTAGCCGCGCGCCAGCTGGGTGCCCGCGACGTACAGCTCACCCGCGATGCCGACCGGCACCGGCTGCAGCCGATCGTCGAGGATCAGCGACCGCACGCCCCGGATCGGACCGCCGATGGTGACCGGGCGGCCCGGCGCCAGCGCGTCGCTCAGGTTCGTCATGACGGTGGCCTCGGTCGGACCGTAGGCATTGTGGAAGGCCCGAATCGTGCCGTCCGCCAGCGGAATCGCCCACTTCTGCACGAGATCCGCCGACAGCGCTTCACCACCGGCGATGAGCACGCGCAGGCTGTCCAGGCCTGCCGGATCCAGGGTGGACAGCACGGCGGGGGTGATCAGCGCATGGGTGACCCGCTCGCGGCGGATCAGCTCGGCCAGTTCGTCGCCGCCGTAGATGCTCGGCGGCGCGACGATCAGCGTCCCGGCCCTGCCTACCGCGAGCAGGAACTCGAGGATCGACGCGTCGAACGACGGTGAGGCGAAATGCAGTGCCCGCGAGGAGGAATCGAGTCGATAGCGTTCGGCCTGCTCGGTGGTGAAGTTGACCAGACCGGCGTGGGTGACCACGACGCCCTTGGGCACTCCGGTGGAGCCGGAGGTGTAGATGACGTACGCCGGGTGCTCCGGACGCAGCGGGCGGATGCGCTCCAGGTCACCGATCGCAGTGTCCGCGAACGTATTCGGGTCGAGTTCGTCGAGCACCAGCCATTCGACCGAGTCCGGCAGGTCGGCGCGCACCGCTGCCACGGTCAGGCCGACCGCCGAACCGGAGTCGGTGAGCATGTGGGCGATGCGGTCGGCCGGGTAGTTCGGGTCCACGGGCAGGAAGGCCGCGCCGGTCTTGGATACCGCCCATTCGGCGAAGTACGAGTCGGCCGATCGCGGTACAGCGATCGCGACCAGGTCCTCGGTACCGATGCCACGCTCGATCAGCAAGCGCGCCAGACGATTCGAACGAGCATCCAACTCGCCGTACGACAGCGTCCGCCCCTCGAACACCACGGCAGGTGCTGCGGGGTCGACCGCGACCGCATCGGCGATCAGGTCCGGCAAGGTGCGCACGGGAACGGCAGGCAACCCGAAACGGGTTACCAGATCGCCACGTTCGACCTGGTCCAGGATGTCGATAGCACCGACGCCGACCTGCGGATCGGCCGCGATCGCTGCCAGCACCCGCAGGAAACGCTGTGCGAACACCTCCACCGTCGCCTCGTCGAACAGGTCCCGGGCGAAGGTGAACATTCCGACCGCACCCGATTCGGCCGATCCCGCGACCGTCAGTTCGAGGTCGAACTTCGCGATGCCGACCTCGAAATCGACCGGCCCGACCCGCAATCCGGGCAGCTCGAAGCCGGAATCGGGCAGGTTGGTGAACGACAGGGACACCTGGAACAGCGGGTTGCGTGCGGTGGAGCGTTCCGGGTTGAGCAGCTCTACGAGCCGCTCGAACGGCAGGTCCGCATGCGCGAACGCACCCAGATCGGCGTCCTTGACCTGGCCGAGCAGTTCGGCGAACGACTGCTGCCCGGAGACACGGGTCCGCAGCACCAGGGTGTTGACGAACATGCCGATCACATCGTCGAGTTCGGCCTCGCCACGCCCCGCGATCGGCGTACCGATGGCGATATCACCGGTACCCGACAGCCGGGCCAGGAAGATCGCGAGCGCGGCGTGCACGACCATGAACGAGGTCGCATTGCGCTCTCGCGCAACATTTTCCAGCCCACGGTAGAGCTCGGCACCGATGTCGAAGCTCACCGTGCCGCCGCGCAGGGATGCCACCGCCGGACGCGGGCGATCCCACGGCAGGTTCAGTTCATCCGGCAACCCCGCGAGGGTGGTCCGCCAGTAGTCGGCCTGCGTCGCGAGCAGACTGCCGCGTTCACTCTCGTGGCCGAGCGCTTCTCGCTGCCACAACGCGAAGTCGGCATACTGCACCGGAAGCGGCGACCAGCCCGGTTCGATCCCGGAAACCCGTGCCACGTATGCGGTCATCACATCGCGGGTCAGCGGACCCATCGACCAGCCGTCACCACTGATGTGGTGCACCACGAAAGCCAGGATGTACTCGGCGATTTCACCGCCGTCGACCCGGAAGAGTCCGGCCCGTACCGGCACTTCGGTCGTCACGTCGAACCCCGCGCCGAGGAACTCGGCAATCCGGTCCAGCAGTGACTCCGCCGCGACGGATACCGGCGTCAGATCCGGAACAGCCTGTCCGGCAGGCAGAATCAGCTGTGTGGGCTCCCCGTTCACCTGCGGATAGATCGTCCGCAGAATCTCGTGGCGTCCGATCAGATCGGCGACCGCCCCTTGCAGGGCGGCAACATCCAGCTCACCGGACAGCCGCACCGCCATCGGGATGTTGTAGGCCGCCGAGGCGCGATCGAACTGGTTGAGGAACCACATCCGCA
The DNA here is from genome assembly GCF_042753865.1 of Nocardia sp. NPDC059240. Taxonomy (NCBI): domain Bacteria; kingdom Bacillati; phylum Actinomycetota; class Actinomycetes; order Mycobacteriales; family Nocardiaceae; genus Nocardia; species Nocardia sp. NPDC059240. Next base: position 372,842 of record NZ_JBHZAC010000002.1, read on the forward strand.
ACTGCGCCAACGACAGTGGGACCGGTACGGGCCGCTCCCGTGCGGTCAAGGCCGGACGGCTACCGGCGCCCGTCCGCAGTTCGTCCCGGGCCGCGAGGGCGGCGACGGTCGGCGCTTCGAACAGCACCCGTACCGGCACCCGGGTGTCGAGGGCGGCACCGAGTCGGGCCACCACCTGGGTGGCGAGCAGCGAGTTGCCGCCCAGCGCGAAGAATTCGTCGAAGACGCCGACCCGCTCCACACCGAGGACCGCCGCCATGGTGTCGGCGACAAGGTGTTCCACAGGTGTTCTGGCCGCGACGAATTCACGTCCGACCAGGACCGGCTCCGGCAGCGCCCGCCGATCCACCTTGCCGACCGGGTTCAGCGGAATGGCGTCGAGGACCGTGATCGCTGTCGGCACCATGTAGTCCGGCAGCCGGCTCGCGACGTGCTCGCTCAATGCCGCCACCTCGATGCCGCCACCGGCCACCGGCACCACATAGGCGGCCAGGATGGTGGACCCGGTCTCCGTGCGATGGCCGATGGTCACCGCGAAATCGACGCTCTCGTGCGCGGAGAGCGCGGCGTCGATCTCACCGAGTTCGATCCGGAAGCCGCGCACCTTCACCTGGAAGTCGGAGCGACCGACGTACTCGATGCGGCCGTCCGGGCTCCAGCGCACCACGTCACCGGTGCGGTACATGCGCTCGCCGTCCCCGAACGGGTTGGCGATGAAGCGTTCGGCATTCAGGCCCGGTCGGGCGTGGTAGCCACGCGCCAGCTGGATGCCCGACAGGTACAGCTCGCCCGCGACGCCTACCGGCACCGGGTGCAGCCGGTCGTCCAGGATCAGGTTCCGCATGCCCCGGACGGGTCCGCCGATGGTGACCGGGTCGCCCGGCCGCAGCGGCGCACCGATATTGGTGACGATGGTGGTCTCGGTCGGACCGTAGACGTCGTGGAAGGCGCGGATCGCACCGTCCTGTTCGCCGAGCGGCACCGCCCACTTCGCGATCAGCTCGGCCGGGACGGCTTCGCCACCGACGGCCAGTACCCGCAGTGAGTCCAGGCCGTCCGGCGCGAAGGTGGCCAGCGCGGCGGTGGTGATGAAGGCGTGCGTGACCTGCTCGCGGCGGATGACCTCGGCGAGTTCCTCGCCGCCGTAGATGCCCGGCGGGACCACGACCAGCGTGCCGCCCCCGCCGAGTGCCATCAGGAATTCCATCATCGATCCGTCGAAGGACGGTGACGCGAAATGCAGTGCCCGCGTGCCGGAATCGAGGTGGTAGCGGTCGACCTGCTCGGCGGCGAAGTTGGCCAGACCGGCGTGGGTGACCACGACGCCCTTGGGCAGGCCGGTCGAGCCGGAGGTGTAGACGACGTAGGCCGGATGTTCCGGCCGCAGCGGGCGGACCCGCTCACCGTCGGCGATCGCGGTGTCCGCGAAGGCATTCAGGTCCAGGTCGTCGAGCACCAGCCAGTCGAGCGAGCCGGGCAGGTCCGCGCGCACGGCGGCCACGGTCAAGCCGATCGGCGAACCGGAATCGGTGACCATGTGCGCGATGCGGTCGGCCGGGTAGTTCGGGTCCACGGGCAGGAACGCCGCACCGGTCTTGGACACCGCCCATTCGACGAAGTACGACTCGACCGATCGCGGCACGGCGACGGCCACCAGATCCTCGGTACCGATGCCGCGCTCGATGAGCAAGCGCGCCAAGCGGTTAGAGCGGGCATCCAGTTCGCCGTAGGACAGACTGCGCCCCTCGGACACCACTGCGGGGGCGTCGGGGTCGATGGCCACGGCATCCGCGATCAGCTCCGGATAGGTGCGCGCCGGGATGGCCGCACCGCCCTGACGATCAGTGAGATCCCCGAACTCCTTGCGCGACAACAGTTCCAGGTCGCCGACCGGATGACCCGGCCGCGCGACGATATCGGCGAGCAGTCGCAGGAAGCGCCGGGCGAGGATCTCCACCGTCGCCGTGTCGAACAGGTCCCGCGCGAAGGTGAAGATCCCGGTCGCCCCGGCATCGGAGGCCCCCGCGACGGTCAGTTGCAGGTCGAATTTCGCGATGTCGGCCGCGAAATCGACTGCCCCGATGCGCAATCCGGGCAACTCGAATCCGGCGTCGGGCAGGTTCTCGAACGACAGCGCCACCTGGAACAGCGGATTGCGCGCGGTGGACCGTTCCGGGTTCAGCAATTCCACGAGCCGCTCGAACGGCAGGTCCGCATGTGCGAAGGCCGCCAGGTCGGTGTCCCTGACCTCGGTCAGCAGGTCGTCGAACGATTGCTGTCCCGTGACCCGGGTGCGCAGCACCAGGGTGTTGACGAACATGCCGATCACATCGTCGAGCTCGGCCTCGCCCCGCCCCGCGATCGGCGTGCCGATCGCCAGATCCGCACTGCCCGACAACCGGGACAGGAACGCCGCGAGCGCGGTGTGCATCACCATGAACAGCGTCGCATTGCGTTCCCGCGCAAGGCCTTGCAGCGCCTGCTGCAGTTCCGCGCCGATCTCGAAGGACACCGTGCCGCCGCGCAGCGACGCCACCGGCGGACGCGGTCGATCGGCGGGCAGGTTCAGCTCATCCGGCAACTGCGCGAGGGTGGTGCGCCAGTAGTCGGCCTGGACTGCGAGGAGGCTGGCCGGATCGTCCTCGCGGCCGAGTACCTCCCGCTGCCAGAGCGCGAAGTCGGCGTACTGCACCGGAAGCGGTGCCCAGGCGGGCGCGCCGCCGGCGACGCGTGCCGCATAGGCGGCCATCACATCGCGGGTGAGCGGTCCCACGGACCAGCCGTCACCACTGATGTGGTGCACCACGAAAGCCAGGACGTACTCCGGGCTTTCGGCAGCGTCGACACGGAACAGCCTGGCTCGTACCGGGACTTCAGTGGTGACATCGAATCCCGCGCCGAGGAACTCGGCGACCCGGTCGAGCATCGACTCCGCATCCACTGCCACCGGCGTCAGGTCCGGAACCGGTTGTCCGGCAGGCAGGATCACCTGCGCGGGCTCACCGTTCACCTGCGGGTAGATCGTCCGCAGCACCTCGTGACGTTCGATCAGATCCGCGACGGCCTGCTGCAGGGCGGCAGTGTCGAGCTCGCCGGAAAGCCGGACCGCGATCGGGATGTTGTAGGCCGCCGACGCCGGATCGAACCGGTTGAGGAACCACATCCGCTGCTGTGCCAGCGACAGCGGTACCCGGTCGGGTCGCGGCAGCGCGGTGAGCGCCTTGCGATCACCCGCACCGGCGAGCTGCTCGGCGGTGGCGGCCAGGCCCGCGACCGTGGACGCCTCGAACACCACACGCACCGGGACCCGCGCGTTCAACGCCGCACCGAGACGCGCGGCGACCTGGGTCGCGAGCAGCGAGTTGCCGCCCAGGGCGAAGAAGTCGTCGTACCTGCCGACCCGCTCCAGGCCGAGCACCTCCGCCAGGATCGCGGCGACCGTGTGCTCCGAAGATGTTCTCGGCGCGACGAATTCCCGGCCGGCGAATACCGGCTCCGGCAGGGCTCGGCGGTCCAGCTTGCCGACCGGGGTCAGCGGGATCGCGTCGAGCATCGTGATCGACGCGGGCACCATGTATTCCGGCAGCAGGGCCGCGACATGCTCGAGCAGCGCCGCGACCTCGACCTCGTGACCGGCCACCGGCAGTACATACGACACCAGGGCGGTTGTGCCCGTGGCGTTCTCGTGGCCGACGGTCACCGCGAAGTCGACGGACTCGTGCGAGGCCAGCGCGGCGTCGATCTCGCCCAGTTCGATGCGGAAGCCACGGACCTTGACCTGGAAGTCGGAGCGGCCCACGTACTCGACCAGGCCATCCGCGGTCCACCGGACCACGTCGCCGGTGCGGTACATGCGCTCGCCGTCCGCGAACGGGTTGGCCACGAACCGGTCCGCCGTCAGGGCTGCCCGTCCGTGGTAGCCGCGCGCCAACTGGGCACCCGCGACGTACAACTCACCCGCGACACCGACCGGCACCGGCTGCAACCGATCGTCGAGGATCAACGACCGGACACCCCGGATCGGGCCGCCGATGGTGACCGCATCACCCGGCGCCAGCGCGTCGCTGAGATTCGTCATGATCGTGGCCTCGGTCGGACCGTAGGCATTGTGGAAGGCACGAATCGTGCCGTCCGCCAATGGAACCGCCCATTTCGCGATCAGTTCGGCCGGGACGGCCTCACCACCGGCCACCAGGACGCGCAGGCTGTCCAAGCCCGTCGGATCGAGGGTGGACAGGACGGCCGGAGTGATCAGCGCATGGGTGACCCGCTCCCGGCGGACTACCTCGGCCAGTTCCTCACCGCCGTAAACGCCCGGCGGGACCACCGCCAGGGTTCCGCCCGCACCGACGGCCAGCAGGAACTCCAGGATGGACGCATCGAAGGACGGCGACGCGAAATGCAGTGCCCGCGAAGACGAATCGAGCTCGTAGCGTTCGACCTGCTCGGTGGCGAAGTTGGCCAATCCGGCGTGGGTGACCACGACGCCCTTGGGCACGCCGGTCGAACCCGAGGTGTAGATGACGTACGCCGGGTGCTCCGGACGCAGCGGACGCGCCCGCTCGACATCGGCGATCGCGCTGTCCGCGAACGCATTCAGCTCCAGCTCGTCGAGCACCAGCCACTCGACCGAGTCCGGCAGGTCGCCGCGCACCGACGCCACGGTCAACCCGACCGGCGAACCGGAATCGGTGACCATATGGGTGATGCGATCGGCCGGATAGTTCGGGTCCACCGGCACGAATGCCGCCCCGGTCTTGGATACCGCCCATTCGGCGAAATAGGAGAGGTCCGAACGCGGCACCGCGATCGCGACCAGATCCTCGGCACCGATGCCCCGCTCGATCAGCAAGCGCGCCAGGCGGTTCGAGCGGCGATCCAACTCACCGTAGGACAGACTGCGCCCCTCGAACACCACGGCGGGCGCTTCGGGGTCGACCGCGACCGCATCGGCGATCAGCTGCGGCAGCGTGCGCGCGGCAACCGGAGGCAGCCCGAACCGGGTTGTCAGATCGGTGCGTTCATCCTGGTCCAGGATGTCGATCGCGCCGACACCGAGCTGCGGATCGGCCGCGATCGCGTCCAGCACCCGCAGGAAACGCTGCGCGAACACCTCGACCGTCGCCGCGTCGAACAGGTCCCGGGCGAAGGTGAAGATGCCGGTCGCACCGGAGTCGGCCGCGCCGACCACCCGCAACTCCAGGTCGAATTTCGCGGTGTCGATCTCGAAATCGACCGCGCCGACCCGCAATCCGGGCAGTTCGAACCCGGCGTCGGGCAGATTCTCGAACGACAGCGCCACCTGGAACAGTGGGTTGCGCGCGGTGGAGCGGCCCGGATTCCGCAGTTCGACGAGCCGCTCGAACGGCATGTCCGCATGCGCGAACGCACCCAGATCGGATTCCCTGACCTCGGACAGCAGCTCCGCGAACGACTGCTGCCCCGAGACCCGGGTACGCAGCACCAGGGTGTTGACGAACATGCCGATCACATCGTCAAGTTCGGCCTCACCACGGCCCGCGATCGGGGTGCCGATGGCAATGTCACCGGTACCCGACAACCGGGCGAGGAACGCTGCCAGCGCGGCGTGCACCACCATGAACAGCGTCGCATTGCGCTCCCGCGCCAGGGTTTGCAATCGACCGTGCAGCTCGGCCCCGATCTCGAACCCGACGGTGCCGCCGCGCAGCGAGGACACCGGTGGGCGCGGACGATCGGCAGGCAGATTCAACTCGTCGGGCAACCCCGCCAGCGTGGTCCGCCAGTAGTCGGCCTGCGCGGAGATCGCGCTGTCCGGATCGTCCTCGGAACCGAGGGTCTCACGCTGCCACAGTGTGTAATCCGAGTACTGCACGGGCAGCGGAGCCCAGGCCGGAGCCTCGCCCTGCGTCCGCGCGACGTAGGCCAGCATCACGTCCCGCGTGAACGGCCCCATCGACCAGCCGTCCGCGCTGATGTGATGCACCACGAACACCAGGACGTACTCGTTCTCGGCATCCTCGACCCGGAACAGTCCGGCCCGCAATGGAACCTCGCGGGTGACATCGAAGCCTTCGGAAAGCACATCCGCAATGCGCTGCGGCAGCGAGCCGGCGGTCACCGGCTGCGGCGTGAGGTCCGGCACCACCTGGGCGGCAGGCCGGATCACCTGGCAGGCCGCACCGTCGACCTGCGGATACACCGTGCGCAACGACTCGTGCCGGCCGATGGTGTCGGCCACGGCCTGCTGCAGCGCAGCCACATTCAACTCACCGGTGAGACGCACCGCCGCCGGAATGTTGTAGGCCGCCGAGGCCGGATCGAACTGGTTGAGGAACCACATCCGCTGCTGCGCCATCGACAACGGCACCCGCTCCGGCCGCGGCCCCGACGTCAGCGCCTTGCGCCCACGCCCGGCCTGCTGCTCCACCCGCACCGCGAGCGCGGCCACCGTCGACGCTTCGAACAGCACCCGGACGGGCACCCGGGTATCCAATGCCGCACCCAGCCGAGCCGCGACCTGCGTTGCCACCAGCGAGTTTCCACCCAGGGCGAAGAAGTCGTCCTCCGCCCCGACCCGCTCGACCCCGAGCACATCGGCGAAGACGCCCGCGACGATCTCCTCGACCGGCGTCGACGGTGCGCGGAAGGCCGTGGCCTCGAACTCGGGCTCCGGCAAAGCTTTACGATCCAGCTTGCCGTTCGCGTTCAACGGAAGTGCATCGAGCACCACGAACGCCGACGGAACCATGTAGGACGGCAGCGTGCCCGCGAGCGCCGATTTCACCTGCGGCACATCGACACCCGAGCCGGTCGGCACCAGGTAGCCGACGAGACGATCACCGGTGCGCGGGTCGGAGTTCATCACCACGACCGCCTGGGCCACCGACTCGTGTCGGGTCAGTGCGGACTCGATCTCGCCGAGCTCGATACGCAGACCACGCAGCTTCACCTGGAAGTCCGTACGGCCCAAGTAGGTGATCGAGCCATCCGCGTTCCAACGCACCAGGTCACCGGTGCGGTACATCCGCTCACCGAAGCCCAGCGGGTTGGCCACGAACCGGTCAGCGGTCAGATCCGTGCGACCGAAATAGCCACGCGCCAGCTGACTCCCCGACAAATACAGCTCACCCGCAACGCCCGGGGCGACAGGATGCAGACGCGCGTCCAGCACATACGCCTGGGCATTCCACACCGGACGACCGATCGGGACCGCACCCTGCACGTCATCAGCGACAGGCGCATAGGTGGCATGGACCGTGAATTCGGTAGGACCGTAGAGGTTGTGCAGCTCAGCGGAACTCACCTTGCGGAAGGCGCGTACCACATCGGAGGTGAAGGCTTCACCCGCGATCAGCAACGCCCGCAGCGACGACAGCTGCACCGCATCGACACTGGTGGCGAACACGCTGAGCATCGACGGCACGAACGACGTGATCGTGACACCCTCGGCAGCAATCACTTCCGCCAGATAACCCGGATCCCGATGCCCATCCGGCGTAGCGACAACCATCCGACCGCCGACAGCCAGCGGACCGAACAGCTCCCACACAGACACGTCGAAGGTCTGCGGCGTCTTCAGCAACACCACATCATCAGCCGACAACGCGTATTCCGCAGTGATCCAAGCGATCTGGTTCACGGCAGCGGCATGCGAGACCGCGACACCCTTCGGACGACCGGTCGAACCGGACGTGAAGATGACATACGCGGCATTCGAAGACCGCAGCGGCGCAACACGATCCGCATCGGTAACGGCGGCGTCGGAGTAGCCGCTGACATCGAGAGTATCGATGACCAGCACCGGCGCGGCGTCGTAACCGAACCCGTCACGCGAGGTGGTCAGCACAGCCACCGGCTGCGCCGTCTCGAGCACGTACTCGATGCGGTCGGCGGGCTGATCCAGATCCAGCGGCACGTACGCACCACCGGCGGCCAGCACCGCATACATCGCCACCACCAGATCCGTGGAACGGCGAATACCCAACGCCACCAGAGTGTCCGGACCGACACCCGAGGCGATCAGGTGGCGGGCCAGCCGGTGCACACGAGTGGCGAACTCGCCGTAGGAGAGAGCTGTCCCCTCGAAGCTGAGCGCGATCGCTTCGGGCGCCTGCGCCGCCTGCGCTTCGAACCGGGTGAGCAGGTTGGCGGTCGGATCCACCAGGCGCGCGGTCATATTGCGGGTACCGAGCACTTCGGCCCGTTCGGCCGCGTCGAGCAGGTCGATATCCCCGACCGGTAGCGCCGGATCGGCCACGACGGCGGCGAGCAGCCGGTTGAGCCGGTCCACGAATCCGGTGACCGTCGCGGCGTCGAACAGTGCGGTGGCGTAGGTCAGGTAGCCGCCGATGCCGAGCGGGGCACCGGCTTCGTCATAGCCGTCGGAGACGATCAGGTGCAGATCGAACTGCGACACATCCACATCCGACTCGACCGGCGCGATGGTGAGGCCGGGCAGTTCGAGCACCGAGCGGGTCATGTTCTGGAAGGACAGGCCGACCTGGAACAGCGGATGGTGTGCGGTGGTGCGGGGTGGTTCGAGCACCTCCACCAGGCGTTCGAACGGAATGTCGCTGTGCGAGAAGGCTTGCAGGTCGGTCTCGCGCTGTCGAGCGAGCAGGTCTGTGAACGATTCGCCGCCGTCCACCCGGGTCCGGAACACGATCGTGTTCACGAACATGCCGATCAGATCGTCGAGTTCGCGTTCGCCGCGCCCGGCGACCGGGGTGCCGACGGCGATGTCGGCGGTCCCGGACAGTCGCGCCAGCAGTGCGGCGAAGGCCGCGTGCACGACCATGAAGACGGTCGCCTGGTGTTCGCGGGCGAGACGCACGACCCCGGCGTGTACGGCCGGATCGATCCGCACGGGCACTCGGGCACCGATCGAGGAGGCCACGGCCGGGCGGGGCCGATCGGTGGGCAGCTCGAGCAGGTCCGGCAGTCCGGCCAGTTCGTCACGCCAGTACGCGAGCTGCTGGGACGCGACTGATGCCGGATCGGATTCGGAGCCCAGGATCTCGCGCTGCCACAGCGCGTAGTCCGCGTACTGCACCCGCAGGGGCGGCCACGCGGGCGCGCCGCCGACGACACGGGCGGTGTAGGCGGTCATGATGTCGCGCACCAGCGGGGCCATGGACGAGGCGTCGGCGGCGATGTGATGCGCGACCACGGCCAGTACGAAGCTCGGCTCGGAGGCCGGTTCGGTGATCTCCAGCAGCCGCACCCGGATCGGCACCTCGCGGGTGACATCGAACGGCATCGTGGCCAGTTCGTAGACCGCACCGGCGATCTCGGATTCGGCTGCGCGAGTGGTGATCAGACGCGGGAGCGGATCACTACCGACGGCGAGCACGGTCTGCACCGGCCCGTCGGAGCTCTCGGGATAGAGGGTGCGCAGCACCTCGTGCCGAGCCACCACATCATCGAGCGCGGCACTCAGCGCTTCCGCGTCCAGGCCACCGGTCAGCCGCAGCGCGAACGGCAGGTTGTAGGCCGCCGATCCGGCGGAGACGGTCCCGTCACCGAGATCGTCGAACCGGTTGAGGAACCACATGCGCTGCTGCGCGGGCGACAACGGCAGTCGCTCCGGGCGTTGAATGCTGCCGAGCTCACGGGTGCGGCCCAGGCGGATTCGCGATTCGACCGCCGCGGCCAGCGCGGTGACTGTCGGGGACTCGAAGAGGGCACGCACCGGCACCCGATCCCCCAACGCCGCACCCAGCCTGGCCACCACAGCGGTCGCGATCAACGAATTGCCGCCGAGGGCGAAGAAGTCATCGTCCGCCCCGACCCGGCCGACCCCGAGCACTTCCGCGAACACACCCGCCACGATCTCCTCGACCGGCGTTGCCGGAGCACGGAATTCACGACCGGTGAAGGTGGGCGCAGGCAGTGCCTTGCGATCCAGCTTGCCGCTGGCATTCAACGGGAACTCGTCGAGAACAACGACAGCGGACGGAATCATGTAGCGGGGCAGTACATCCGCGAGTGCATCAAGCAACGCCGATACCTCGACCACCCGGCCGGGCACCGCCACAACGTGGGCGACCAGCTGATCACCGAGCTCGGAGGCCATCACCGAGGCAGCCGCCGCACTCACGTCGGCTTGCGTCAGCAACGCGGTCTCGATCTCGCCCAGCTCGATCCGCTGACCACGGAACTTCACCTGGAAATCGGTGCGCCCGAGATAATCCAACCGCGCCGGACGATCCGATCCGGCATCCCGCCACACCACCAGGTCGCCCGTGCGATACATGCGCTCGCCGGTGCCGAACGGGTTGGCCACGAACCGATCCGAGGTGAGGTCCGGCCTACGAACATAGCCGCGCGCCAATTGGTCTCCGGCCAGATACAGTTCACCCGCGACACCCGCCGGAACCGGACGCAACCGCGAATCCAGCACGTACACACGGGTATTCCACTGCGGCACACCGATCGGCACGGAGGCGCGTTCGTCACCGCGCGTCTGCCAGTAGGTCACCGAGACTGCGGCCTCGGTCGGCCCGTACAGGTTGTGCACCTTCGCACCGGACACCGCCGCAAACGCCGCGACCGTCTCCGGCGGCAGCGCCTCACCGATCACGAACACATCCCGCAAGCTCTCGAGCGCACCCGGCACTGCATGCGCCGCGAACACGGTCAGCATCGACGGCACGAAGTCGGTGACGGTAACACCATGCCGCGCAATGTTTTCCGCCACATACGCCGGGTCACGATGCCCGTCGTGGGTGGCGACGACCAGTTTCGCGCCCACCCGCAGCGGCATGAAGTAACCCCACAGCGAGACGTCGAACGTCGTCGCCGTCTTCTGCAGATAGACGTCCCCGGGGCCCATCGGGTACTCGGTCAGCATCCAGGTGATCTGGTTGTGGATGGCCCGATGTGACACCGCGACACCCTTGGGCCGTCCGGTGGAACCCGAGGTGAAGAGCACGTAGGCCGGATGCTCCGGCAGCAGCGGACGCAGCAGCTCCGCGTCCGAGACCGGGTCGGCGGAGAACATGCCGGGATCCACGTCGTCCAGTCGCACCACCACGGTCCGCTCCGGGACCGGCACGGCGTCGGCGGTGGTGGTCAGCACGCATGCCGGTCGTGCCGTCTCGAGAATGTGCGCGATGCGCTCGGCCGGATGATCGGGATCGAGCGGCACGTACGCACCACCCGCGGTGAGGACGGCGTACATGCCGACGACCAGATCCAGCGATCGCCGGACCGCCAGCCCGACCAGGGATTCCGGTCCCACTCCCCTATCGATGAGTAGTCGCGCGAGCCGATTGACCCGCTGGTCGAACTCCCGATAGGTCAGCTCGGCACCCTCGAAATGCACGGCCACCGCATCGGGATGGGCGGCCACCGCCCGCCGGAAACCGCCGAGCAGCGACTCGTCCGCAACCGTGTGCCGGGTGTCGTTCCAGTCCAGCACCATTCGCGAGCGCTCACGCGAGTCGAGCAGTTCGATATCGCCGAGCGGCGTGGCGGGCTCGGCGACCACGGCGGACAGCAGCCGCACCAGCCGGTCCGCGAACCCCGCGATGGTCGACTCGTCGAAGAGGTCCGTGGCGTAGGTGAACACGGCACCCATACCGGCGCCCGCGCGCGGGAGCAGCGACAGCTGAAGATCGAATTTCGCGATCGCACTGTCGGATTCGACGGATTCGACGACCAGTCCCGGCAGCTCCACCCGTGGCGCGTCGAGGTTCTGGAAGAACATGGCGACCTGGAACAGCGGGTGATGCGCCTGGGTGCGGACCGGGTCGAGCACCTCGACCAGCCGCTCGAACGGCAGCTCGGCATGCGAGAACGCCGCCAGGTCAACCTCTTTCGCGGCCCGCAGCAGCTCCGCGAAACCGGCTCCGGCCTCGACCCGCGTCCGCAGGGCCAGGGTGTTGACGAACATGCCGACGAGGTCGTCGAGTTCGCGCTCACCGCGGCCCGCCACCGGCGTGCCGATCACGATGTCGCCGGTACCCGACAAGCGGGCCAGCAGCGCCGCGAAGGCGCTGTGCAGCACCATGAACGGCGACGCACCGGCGGCGTGGGCAAGCTCCTCGACCGCCGCCACCAGTTCCGCGCCGATCTCGAAGGCGAAGGTCGCGCCCCGCCCCGACGCGACGGTCGGACGGGGGCGATCGGCGGGCAGGTCGATGCGCTCTGGAATGCCCGCCAAAGTCGCACGCCAGTAAGCGATCTGGGCGGCGGCGAGCGACCCGCGTTCGTTCTCGTCGCCGAGCAGCGCGCGCTGCCACAGCGTGTAGTCGGCGTACTGCACCGGCAGCGGCTGCCACGGCGGCATCGCGCCATTGCGCCGGGCCAGGAACGCCGTCATCAGGTCTCGTGCGAACGGCCCGGTCGAGAAGCCGTCGGCGGCGATGTGGTGCAGGACGATCGCGACCACGTGCTCGTCGGCCCCGAGCCGGGCCAGTTCCACGCGCAGCGGAACCCGCATCGACACGTCGAACCCGGTCAGGGCCACCCCGGTGAGCCACCCGACCAGCTCATCCTCGCGCAGCGGCTGCACGACCAGCTCCGGAACCACCTGTGCCGCAGGCAGAATCACCTGGCTCCCGACACCGTCCGCGGCCGGGTACACGGTCCGCAACGCCTCCTGGCGCTCGATCACATCGCCGAACGCGGCCCGCAAGGCCGCGATATCCAGGGGCCCGGTCACCCGCAGCGCGAAGGGAATATTGTCCGCGGCCGACGCCGGGTCGAACTGGTTGAGGAACCACATCCGCTGCTGCGCGGGCGAGAGCGGAATGCGTTCCGGACGGGGCCCCGCCGCGAGCGGAGCTCGGCCGCCCACACCCTCGAGCTCGGCCAGCTCGCGGGCCAGTGCGGCGACACTCGACGCGGTGAACAGCAGCCTGCCGGGCACGCGCGCGGAGATCAGCGCACCCAGCCGGGCCGCGGCCCGCGCGGCGATCAGCGAATTGCCGCCCAGGCCGAAGAAGTCGTCGTCCGCGCCGATCGGATCGACCGTGCCCAGCAGTTCCGCGTACACCTCGGCGACGGCCACTTCCAGGCGTCCCGCCGGAGCACGGAATTCGGCGACGCGCAGTTGCGGCGCGGGCAAGGCCCGGCGATCCAGCTTGCCGACCGGGGTCAGCGGAATCCGGTCCAGCACCGTGACGGCCGCGGGCACCATGTGCGCGGGCAGCTCGCGTGCGGCCAGGGCCAGCAGCTCGTCGACCGCCACCGGCGCATCGCTCGCTGCGTGCACGTAGGAGGCCAGAATGGTGGCACCGTCGGCGAGTTCGTGCCCGATCGTCACCGCGAAATCCACACTCGGATGCGATGCAAGCACCGCGTCGATCTCCCCGAGCTCGATCCGGAACCCACGAATCTTCACCTGGAAGTCATTGCGACCCAAATACTCCAGTTCCCCGGCGGGCGTCTGACGCACCAGATCCCCGGTGCGGTAGGTACGAGAACCCGCCGGTCCGAACGGATTCGCGACGAATCGCTCGGCGGTGAGCCCGGGACGGTTGTGGTACCCCTGGGCCAGCTGCTCTCCGGCCAGATACAGCTCGCCCGCCACACCCGGGAGGTTCGGCATCAGCCGCTCGTCGAGGACGTATTCGGTGACGCTGCGCAGCGGCCTGCCGATGGTCACCGGCAGGTCCGGCGTCAGATCGGCGGTATTGGCCAGAATGGTGGCCTCGGTCGGCCCGTAGCCGTTCACGAATCGACGTGTCCGACCCTCACCCAGCGGAATCGCCCAGCGCCGCACCAACTCCGGCGGGCACGCCTCCCCCGCGACGACGACCACGTCCAGGGTGTCGAGCCCGCTCGGATCCACCGAGGTCAACGCCGACGGCGTGATCATCATGTGCGTCACCCGCTCGCGGCGCAGCAGTGCCGCCAGCTCGGGACCGCCGTAAACGGTCGGGGCGGCGATCACCAGGGTCGCGGCAGCGCCGACAGCCAGCAGCAGCTCACCCACGGACACGTCGAAGGACGGCGAAATCACGTGCAGAACACGGGAATCCGAGGTGGCACCGAGCAGTTCACGCTGCACCGCACAGTAGACCCCGGCATTGGCGTGGGTGACCACCACGCCCTTGGGCAGTCCGGTCGATCCGGAGGTGTAGATGACATACGCGGGATGGTGTGAGCTCAACGGCCGCACGCGATCGGCATTGATGATCTGTTCGGTGGACGCGGCCGCGAGCCCGGCCCGCACCTCGTCGCCGTCGAGCACCAGCCATTCCGTGACCGCGGGCAGTCCGGCTCGCACCTCGGTGACCGTGATACCCAGTGCCGCACCGGAATCCGTCACCATGTGCGCGACACGATCGGCCGGATACTTCGGATCCACCGGCACGAACCCGGCCCCGGTCTTGGCGATCGCCCAGACCGCCAGCATGGACTCGATCGACCGCGGGATACCCACCGCGACCAGATCCGCGGGACCGATCCCCCGCTCGATGAGCAACCGGGCCAGGCGCGTCGAACGTTCGTCGAGTTCGGCGTAGGTCAGGCTCGCGACGGTGGCCGAGTCATCGGCCAGCACCAGCGCGAGGGCATGCGGATCGGATTCCGCTGCCGCCGCCAGTAATTGCGGCAGGGTGGGCGTGCGCTTTCCGCGCGCTCCCGCCGGACGCGTGCGCTTCGGGCGTGTCGCGCGACCGCCCCCTCCGGGATTGCCGACGACTTCTCCCCCGACCCGAACCATGAAACTCTCCCCGGTGTTTCCAACCGCACTCGCATGCGCTTTTCAATCGCATCAATATTTGTCGTCCGCCCGCTTACTGACAAGTTGCTATTTGTGCCAATAGGTCGGCTATTCCGTGCCAGAATCGGTCGGCCTCGGTGTGATCACCCAGGTGAACGGACGGAACCAGCCCAAATGGGACGAAATACACCTACTGCTAGCTCGATATTCACCCCCCGGTGAAACCCCCGTCGTGATCCAACGCACATGATTACCGATTGCACATGAACCACAACGGCATACGTTGACCTATACGTGTACCTATTCGGGGTTTTCCTCGATCTTGTAAACAACGTCGTGGCCGGCGAAATGCAATCGGACATGCACACCGGGGTGCCGGTCCATCAATTCGCGCACGGTCGAGTGCACCCGGTCCGGCGGCGTGCCATCTGCCACGTCGAGCATGATGTGGCGCATTGTGATCCCTGCGCGACCCGGATCGGAGGCTACGATGCCGCGACCCCACTCCGAGTCCATCGGATCGTCCAGTCGCCGAAGCGTGTCGGTGAGCACGCCGCCGATCCGGGCGAGAGCCTCCGCATCGGTCATCCGGTCGTGGGTGACCGGAACCGGATGGTCCGAGATCTCGCCCTGCACGAAGGGCGCCCATTCGGCCGCCGTCCGCCCGGTCACCGCGTGCGCGGGGTCGGCCGCGCCGAAGAACAGCAGCGTGCCGCGATAGACCTCGGGCCGGAACTCGTGCTCCAGCGCCACCGTGCGCACGGCCCCGGCGGCCGTGCGGCGCAACAGGTCCCGGGGTACGTCGGAGAACTCCGAGGCGAGGGCGGTCTGGACGGCGTCCAGTGCCGTGTCGCTCAACTCGAGCCGATCGTCACCACCGAAGACGGCTTCGGAGATCCCGAGTTCCGCGAAGGTCTTCCCGAGTGTGTCCCGGAATTCGTCCAGGTCGTCCTGCGGGTAACCGTCGAGGATGGCCAGCAACTCGACCGAATCCCCTTGTTGCTGCAGCATTGTCGCCATGTGATGGGCGAGTTTGCCGCCGAGCGACCAGCCCAGCAGCCGGTAGGGCCCCTCGGGCTGGATGGCGCGCAACTCGGCGAGGTAGCGCTGTGCGATCTCGGCCAGCGTGGCCGGCGCGAAGTCCGGTTCGGTCAGCGCGGGCGTCTGCAGGCCGAGGATCGGCTGCCCGGCCGGCAGCACCCCGCTCAAACCCGCATAGCACCAGGCCAATCCGGCCAGCGGATGAATGCAGAACAGCGGTCGGCTCGCGCCCGTGGGCCGGATCGGCAGCACGACTCCGAGCGCCCCGGTGAGGTCCGTGTTCGCCTCGGTACCGAACGTGTCCAGGCGACGCGCGAGCCCGGCGACGGTGGCGTCACCGAAGAAATCGGCGACGGTCAGCCGGGTTCCCGGGTCCTCCCGCAGCAGGCTCACCACCCGGGTCGCCAGCAGCGAAGTGCCGCCGACCGCGAAGAAGTCGTCCTCCGCACCCACCCGCTCGCGCCCGAGAACCTGCGAGAAGGCCGCGGCCACCCGGTTTTCCGACGGTGTCGACGGCGCCCGGTAGGTGCGCGGCCGCAATTCGGGCTCCAGCAGGGCGGCACGATCGAGTTTGCCGACGGGGGTCAGCGGCAGCGCGTCGAGCACCACGACGGCGGTGGGCACCATGTACGAGGGCAGGCGCGCGGCGACCGCCCGCGACAGCCGATCGGTATCGATCGGGTGCCCGGGCGCGGCGATCACATAGGAGACGAGAACCGTTTCTCCCGACGCGATCTCCCGGCCGAGAGTCACCGCGTGATCGACCTCCGCCCGGTCGGCGAGGACGGCATCGATCTCGCCGAGTTCGATGCGGAAACCTCGGATCTTCACCTGGAAATCCGAGCGCCCGACGTACTCGATCCGGCCGTCGGGCAGCCGGCGCACCACATCCCCGGTGCGATACAGCCGGGAACCGGGCGCACCCCAGGGGTCGGCGATGAACCGCTCGGCCGTCAATGCCGCCCGGTTCCGGTACCCGCGTGCGAGTCCGTCACCGCCGAGGTACAGCTCTCCGGCGACGCCCACCGGTACCGGGTGCATCCGGTCATCGAGCACCAGCACCGACATGCCGTGCACCGGCGTGCCGATGGTGACCCGCCCGCCCGGCTCCAGCCGCGCGCTGGTGGCCATGATGCTGGCCTCGGTCGGTCCGTACGCGTTGTAGTAGCGGCGATCCGGGCTGCTCCACTTGGCCACCAGCTCCGGCGCAGTCACGTCACCGCCGACCAGCACCATCCGCAACTGCGGCTGCCGGGCCGGATCCAGGGTGCCGAGCACGCCGGGGGTGAAGATCGCATGGGTCACGTCCTCGCGACGCAATACCTCCCCGAGTTCGGCCCCGCCGAGGACCTCCGGCGGCACCACGACCAGTGTCGCGCCGCTGGAGAACGCCCAGATCCACTCCAGCAGTGAGGGATCGAAACTGGGTGAGCAGAGGTGCAGGAAGCGGTCCCCGGGTGCGAGCTCGCAGACCCCGACCGCGGATTCGCGCAGCGCGCCCAGACCGCGGTGAGTCACGGTGACGCCCTTGGGCATTCCCGTGGAGCCCGAGGTGTAGATGACGTAGGCCGGAGTGGCCGCGCGGATCGGGGCCGGACGGTCGGCGTCGGTCACCGCGGCCGGCGACGCGGCCCGGCACCGGAGGTCGACGGTGGCCTCGTCCAGGCACAGCCAGTCGATGTCGCCGGGCAGTCCGGCGGCGAGCGACTCACTGGTGAGACCGAGGACCGCGCCGGAATCGGTGACCATGTGCCGCAACCGATCCGGCGGATAGTTCGGATCGACCGGCAGGTAGGCCCCACCGGCCTTGGCGACCGCCAGCGCGGCCGCGATCATCTCGATCGAGCGAGGGAAGGCCACGGCCACCACTGTTTCCGGGCCCACCCCGTCTTGGATGAGCACCCGCGCCAATTGCGAGGAGTAGTCGTCGAGCTCGCCGTAGGTGTACGAGTGACCGCGATCGCGGACCGCGACCTGGTCCCGGCCGAGTTCGGCACCGCGAGTGAGCAGTTCGGGCAGCAGGGCGCTCTCGGTGACGGCGGCACCGCGCACCCGGGTGAGCTGCCGGGATTCGTCCTCGGCGAGCAGCGGCAGATCGCCGACGGCGGTACCGGGCCGATCCACGATCGCCCGCAACAGGCGGACGAACCGCTGCGCGAACACCTCGACGGTGCGGTCGTCGAACAGGTCCCGCGCGAACCCGAACATCCCGAGCGCGCCGCCGTCACCGTCCTCCGCGATGGCCAGTTGCAGATCGACCTGGGAGGTCGACGCCTCGAAATCGGCTGCGCCGACCCGTAGTCCGGGCAGTTCCAGGCTCGCGTCCGGCAGATTCTGGAACGCCAGCAGCACCTGGAACAGGGGATTGCGTGCGGTGGAGCGCGCCGGATTGAGCAACTCCACAAGCCGCTCGAACGGGAGGTCCGCGTGCGCGAAGGCCGCCAGGTCGGCGTCCTTGACCTCGGCGAGCAGCTCGTCGAACGACCGCTGGCCCGCGACGCGGGTGCGCAGCACCAGGGTGTTGACGAACATGCCGATCACGTCGTCGAGTTCGGGCTCACCACGACCCGCGATCGGAGTACCGATGGCGATGTCGTCGGTACCCGAAAGCCGGGACAGCAAGATCGCCAGCGCGGTATGTATCACCATGAACAGCGTCGTATTGCGTTCCCGTGCAAGAGTTTGCAGGCTGCGATACAGATCCGCGTCGATCCCGAAGCCGACGGTCCCGCCACGCAGCGACGCCACCGGCGGGCGCGGGCGATCGAAAGGCAGGTTCAGCTCGTCCGGCAGCCCCGCCAGCGTGGTCCGCCAGAAGCCGGCCTGCGCGGAGATCAAGCTCTCCGGATCGTTCTCCGAACCCAGCACTTCACGTTGCCACAGCGTGTAATCCGCGTACTGCACCGGCAGCGGAGCCCACGCCGGAACATCACCATTGATACGAGCCGCGTAGGCCGACATGATGTCGCGGGTGAACGGGCCCATCGACCAGCCGTCCGCGCTGATGTGATGCACCGCGAAGACCAGCACATGTTCGGCCTCGGCACCTGCGACCTGGAACAGCTCGGCCCGCAATGGAACCTCGTGCACCACATCGAATCCGGCCGACAGCACCCCGGCGATCCGCTCCGGCAACGCCTCCGCCGCCACCGGAATCGGGGTGAGATCGGGCACCGCATCGGCAGCGGGCCGGATCACCTGGTGAGGTTCACCGTCTTCCTGCGGGAACACCGTGCGCAGCGACTCGTGCCGTTCGATGGTGTCGGCCACGGCCTGCTGCAGGGCAACCACATTCAGGTCACCGGTCAGCCGCACAGCCGCCGGAATGTTGTAGGCCGCCGAGGTCGTGTCGAACTGGTTGAGGAACCACATGCGCTGCTGCGCCAACGACAACGGAATGCGTTCCGGCCGGGGCCGAGCCGTGAGCGCCGGACGACCGCCGGTGCCCGCGTCCTGTTCGACCGCGACCGCGAGTTCGGCCACGGTGGGCGCTTCGAACAAGGCGCGCACGGGAACCCGGGTCGCGAGGGCGGCGCCGAGCCGCGCCACCACCTGGGTCGCCAGCAGTGAATTGCCGCCGAGGGCGAAGAAGTTGTCGCGGATGCCGACCCGTTCCAGGCCGAGCACACCCGCCAGCACGTCGGCGACGATCTGCTCCACCGGTGTTCTCGGGGACTGGAATTCACGAGGCACCAGCACCGGCTCGGGCAGGGCCCGCCGATCCAGCTTGCCGACCGGGGTCAGCGGGACGGCGTCGAGCACCGTGATGGCCGTCGGCACCATGTAATCCGGTACCCGTTCCGCGACATGCTCGGTGAGCGCCGGGATGTCGATATCGCAGCCGGCGGCGGGCAGCACGTAAGCGGCCAGGATGGTGGATCCGGCCGGGGCCCCATGGCCGACCGTGACCGCGAACTCCACCGACTCGTGTGCGGCCAGCACGGCATCGATCTCGCCCAGCTCGATACGGAAACCCCGCACCTTGACCTGAAAATCGGACCGGCCGACATACGCGAGCTCCGGTGCCGCCCGGCCGGGCGTCCACCGCACCAGATCCCCGGTGCGATACATCCGGGTCCCTGCGGCGAACGGATTCGCGACGAACCGCTCGGCGGAGAGCACGGCCCGGCCGTGGTATCCGCGAGCCAACGCCCGCCCGGACAGATACAGCTCGCCCGCCACCCCCGGCGGCACCGGATTCAAGCGGGCATCCAGCACGTATGCCCCGAACCCCGGCATCGGCGTACCAATCGAGATCGGTTGCCCGGCAATCATGTTCGCGTAGGTGGCGGCAATGGTCGCCTCGGTCGGACCGTACCCGTTCAGGTACCGGCGACCTGGCTGCCAGGTGGCGATCAGTTCCGCCGTCGTGGCCTCGCCACCGGTGGCCACCAGTTCCAGCTCGTCCAGGCCGGCCGGATCGACGGTGCCGAGCTGGGCCGGGGTGATGATCAGATGGGTGATCCGTTGCTCGCGCAGCAGCTCGTGCAGCTCCGCGCCACCGACGATGTCGGGCGGTGCGATCACCACGGTCGCGCCGGAAGCGAACGCCAGCAGCCATTCCTCGATCGACTGATCGAAGCTGGGCGAACAGATGTGCAGCATCCGATGATCGGAGTTCAGGCCGTACAGCTCCAGGTCGAAATCGACCATGGTGCTCAAACCGGCATGGGTGACCGCGACGCCCTTGGGCAGGCCCGTGGAACCGGAGGTGTAGATGACATAGGCCAGATTGCCGGGCCGCAGCGGGCGCAACCGCACCGCGTCGGTCACCGGTTCCGCCGAGGCCACGGCGCAGCGCGCCTCGACGCCGGGGTCGTCCAGGATCAGCCAGTCCAGCTCCGGCAGCGCGGCGGCATGCGCGGAGACGGTGACGCCCAGCGTGATTCCCGCGTCGCCGAGCATGTATCGCACCCGTTCCGGGGGATACGTGGGATCGATCGGGACGAAAGCGGCACCGGTCCGGGCCACCGCCCAGATCGCCATGACGCTCCACAGCGAGCGCGGCAGGGCGATGGCCACCAGCGTGTCGGGTCCGGCACCCCGGGCGATGAGCACCCGCGCCAGCCGCGTCGCGTAATCGTCGAGTTCGCCGTAGGAGACCGTGCGGCCGCCGAACTGCAGCGCCACCCGGCGCAGACCCAGGCGGACACCACGATCCAGCAGGTCCGGCAGCAGTTCGCCGGACACCACGGCGGGTTGGGTCCGGGTGGCTTGGCGATATTCGGCGTCGTCGAGCAGCGGCAGATCACCGACGGCCGCATGCGGCCAGACCAGTGCCGCGTCCAGTACGGCGGAGAAGCGGTCGGCGAAACCGCGGACCGTCGCCTCGTCGAACAGGTCACGCGAATAGGAGAATTCGGCGTGCAGGCCCGCGGCGCCGATATCGCTGAGGGTCAGCGACAGGTCGAATTGTTCGGTGGAGAAGTCCGAGTCGATCACCTCGACCCGCAGATCCGGCAGCGCGAAGCTGCCCTGCGGCAGGTTCCGGAACGACAGCATGACCTGGAAGATCGGATGCCGTGCGGTCGACCGCTGCGGATTGAGCACGTCCACCAGGTGTTCGAAGGGCAGCTCCGCGTGCGCGAAGGCCCGCAGGTCGGCCTCGCGGGTCCGCGCCAGCAGTTCGACGAAGCTCTCCGCACCGTGCACCGGCGTGCGCAGCACCAGCGTATTGACGAACATGCCGATGGCATCGTCCAATTCGGCCTCACCGCGGCCCGCGACCGGCGTGCCGATCGCGATATCGCCGGTACCCGACAGCCGGGCCAGCAGCACCGCGAAAGCCGCGTGCACCACCATGAAAAGTGTCGCGTGGTGCGCGCGGGCGAATTCGCGTGCCGCCCTCGTCATCTCACCGTCGATGTGGAACCGCACCCGACCGCCCGCACCGGACTGGACCGCCGGACGGGGCCGATCGGCGGGCAGGTTCAGTTCATCCGGCAGGTCCGCCAGTTCGGCACGCCAGTAATCGGATTGCGTCGCGAGCAGACTCGCGGCATCGTCGGCCCGGCCGAGTAACGCTCGCTGCCAGACACTGAAGTCGGCATACTGCACGGGCAGCGGCGACCACCCGGGAGCGACCCCGGCCAGGCGGGCGGCGTAGGCGATCATCACATCGCGAGTGAGCGGCCCCAGGGACCAGCCGTCGGCACTGATGTGGTGCACGACGAAGGCCAGCACGTACTCGTCGTCATCGAGCCGGAACAGCCTGGCCCGCAGCGGCACCTCGGCGGTCACATCGAACCCCGCCCCGAGGAACTCGCCGATCCCGTCCAGCAGGGCATCCGCCTCGACCGACATCGGCGACAGATCCGGAACACCCTGTCCCACAGGCAGGATCAGCTGCGCGGGGTCACCGTCCCGCTGTGGATAGATCGTCCGCAGGATCTCGTGACGTTCGATCAGATCGGCAACCGCAAAATGCAGCGCATCCACGTCCAGGGCACCGGAAAGCCGCACGGCGATCGGGATGTTGTAGGCCGCCGACGCCGGATCGAACTGATTCAGGAACCACATCCGCTGCTGCGCCAGCGACAACGGAATCCGCTCCGGACGCAGACCGGCGGTCAGCGCCCGACGCCCCAACCCCGTGTGCCCCTCCACCTTGACGGCGAGCGCGGCCACGGTAGGCGCTTCGAACAGCGCACGCACCGGAACCCGGGTATCCAGGGCCGCACCCAGTCGGGCCACGACTTGCGTTGCCACCAGCGAGTTTCCACCCAAGGCGAAGAAGTCGTCCGCCGCGCCGACCCGCTCGACCCCGAGGACTTCGGCGAACACCGCCGCCACGATCTCCTCGATCGGAGTCGACGGCACACGGTACGCAGTGGCCTCGAACTCCGGATCCGGCAAAGCTTTCCGATCCAGCTTGCCGTTCACGGTGAGCGGCAGGGCATCCAGCACCACGAACGCCGACGGCACCATGTACGACGGCAGGACGGCGGCCAAGGCCGACTTCACGTGTGCCACATCGAGATCCACACCGGCGGGCACCAGATAGGCGACCAGCCGATCCCCAGTCCGCATATCCTGCTTGGCCAATACCGCACCCTGCGCGATCTCCGGCAGCGCGAGCAGCGCAGCCTCGATCTCACCGAGCTCGATACGGAAACCACGGATCTTCACCTGGAAGTCGGTGCGCCCTCGATAGTCGAGTTCGCCGTTGTTCCAGGCGACGACGTCACCCGTGCGGTACATACGCTCGCCCACCGCAAACGGGTTGGCCACGAAACGATCCGCCGTCAGATCCGGACGCGCGAAGTACCCACGCGCCAACTGCGCACCAGCGAGGTACAACTCACCGGCCACACCATCGGGCACCAGGTTGAGGCGCGGGTCGAGGACGTAGACCTGCGAATTCCATTCCGGCACGCCGATCGACACCGCACCTGCGTCGGCATCACTAACCAAGTGGCTGGTGATGGACACCGCGGCCTCGGTCGGGCCGTACAGGTTGAACAGTTCCACGTCCGGGTTACTGGCACGGAAGCGCTGTGCCACGGCTGCGGGCAGCGCCTCACCGATCGCCAACACGCGACGCAGCGAATCATTCAGCGTGCCTACGGCTTCGGTGAGCAGCGAATCCAGCATCGACGGCACCACATGCAGCGTGGTGACCCGCTCACGAGCCATCAGCTCGTTGAGGTACGCCGGATCACGATGCCCATCAGCCGACGCGATCACCAGACGGCCACCCGACACGGCGGCCGACCAGAACTCCCACACCGAAAGGTCGAAGGTGGCAGCGGTCTTGAGCAGCACCGCGTCATCCGCACCGAGCCCGAATTCAGCCGTCTTCCACTGCAACTGGTTGGCGATGGCCGCGTGCGGCAGCGCCACACCCTTCGGACGACCGGTCGAACCCGAGGTGAAGATGACGTATGCCGTACTCGCGGCGGTCAGCTCACGCACCCGCTCGGCGTTGGTGACCGGCTCGGCCGAGTAGCCGGACAGCTCCAGCTCGTCGATCCACACCAGCCCCGTCATTCCGCCGGGATGACGAAGGACGTCGGGCAGCACGAAACCGTCACCAGCCGTGGTCAACACACAGGCTGGAGCGGCGGTCTCGAGGATGTAGCCCACGCGCTCGGCGGGCTGGTCCGGGTCCACCGGCACATAGGCCGCACCGGCGACCGAGACGGCGTACATGGCGACGACGAGGTCCACGGACCGGCGGATGGCCAGGGCCACCCGGTCTTCCGCGCCGATCCCGCGCGAGATGAGTTCACGCGCCAGGCGGTTCACCCGCGTGCCGAGCTCGGCGTAGGTCAGAGTCTCGCCGTCGGGCCCGATGAGCGCGATGGCGGTCGGTGTCGCCGCCACGGTCGCATCCAGCATCGAGGCCAGCGTCGCGCTCGAATCCACTTGGTGCGCGGTCGCATTGCGCGCATCCAGGATTTCGGTCCGCTCGGCCGACGACAGCAGGTCGATCTCACCAACTCGGACCGCCGGATTCTCGACGATGGCGGCGAGCAGGCGGTTCAGCCGGTCCACGAACCCGGTGACCGTCGCTGCGTCGAACAGTTCGGTGGCATAGGTGAGGTAGCCGCCGATACCCGCCGGGGCACCGTGTTCGTCGTAGCCGTCGGAGACGATCAGATGCAGATCGAATTGCGAGACAGCGAGATCCGAGTCGACCGGTGAAATGGTGAGGCCGGGCAGTTCCAGCGCGGCGCGGGTCATGTTCTGGAAGGACAGGCCGACCTGGAACAGCGGATGGTGTGCGGTGGTGCGGGGTGGTTCGAGCACCTCCACCAGGCGTTCGAAGGGAATGTCGCTGTGGGAGAAGGCTTGCAGGTCGGTCTCGCGCTGTCGAGCGAGCAGCCCCGAAAACGGTTCGCCGCCGTCCACGCGGGTCCGGAAGACCACGGTATTGACGAACATGCCGATGAGATCGTCGAGTTCGCGTTCACCCCGGCCCGCGACGGGTGTGCCGATAGCGATGTCGTCCGTACCGGACAGTCGCGCCAGCAGTGCGGCGAAGGCCGCGTGCACGACCATGAACACGGTCGCCTGATGTTCCTGGGCGATGCGCACCACGCCGGCATGAATCTCCGGATCGATGCGCACCCACACCCGCGAACCGAGTGCGGACGCCACGGCCGGGCGGGGGCGATCGGTGGGCAGCTCGAGCAGGTCCGGCAGTCCGGCCAGTTCGCGACGCCAGTACGCGAGCTGTTGCGCCGCAATCGATTCCGGATCGGCCTCGTCGCCCAGCACCTCGCGTTGCCACAGCGCGTAGTCGGCGTATTGCACCCGCAACGGGCTCCACGGCGGTTCCGCTCCCGCGACGCGGGCGGTGTAGGCGGTCATGATGTCGCGCACCAGCGGGGCCATCGACGACGCGTCCGCGGCGATATGGTGTGCGACCACCGCGAGTACGTAACGGGGCTCCGGCGCGGGGTCCGTGACCTCGAACAGCCGGACCCGGATCGGCACCTCGCGGGTGACGTCGAACGGTGTCGCGGCCAGTTCGTAGACGGCACCGGCGATCTCGGCCTCGACGACACGCACCACAGCCAGCCTCGGCAGTGAGTCGTCCCCGGCGACCCGCACGAGCTGGGCCGGGCCGTCGGGAGTCTGCGGATACACGGTGCGCAGCACCTCGTGCCGGGACACCACATCATCGAGCGCGGCACGCAGCGCCCGAACCTCGAGGCCGCCGGACAGCCGCAGCGCGAACGGCAGGTTGTAGGCCGCCGATCCGGCGGACACGGTCCCGTCACCGAGATCGTCGAACCGGTTGAGGAACCACATGCGCTGCTGCGCGGGCGACAACAGCAACCGTTCGGGACGCTCGATCCCGCCGAGTTCCACCGTCCGGCCGTGTCGCACCCGCGATTCAACCGCCGCGGCCAGCGCGGTGACGGTCGGGGACTCGAAGAGGGTCCGCACCGGCACCCGATCCCCCAGCGCCGCCCCCAACCTGGCCACCACAGCGGTCGCGATCAACGAATTCCCACCGAGCGCGAAGAAGTCATCATCCGCCCCGACCCGGCCGACCCCGAGCACCTCGGCGAACACACCCGCCACGATCTCCTCGACCGGCGTCGCCGGAGCACGGAATTCACGACCGGCGAAGGTCGGCGCGGGCAACGCCTTACGATCCAACTTGCCGCTGGCATTCAACGGGAACTCATCAAGAACGACGACGGCCGACGGAATCATGTAGCGCGGCAGCACATCCGCGAGCGCGGTCAGCAATTCCGACTCCACGATCACCCGGCCCGGCATCGCGACCACATGCGCGACCAGCTGATCACCGAGCTCCGACGGCATCACAGAGGCGGCGGCCGCACTCACCCCGGAACAAGCCAGTAGCGCGGTCTCGATCTCCCCCAACTCGATACGCTGACCACGGAACTTCACCTGGAAATCGGTGCGCCCGAGATAATCCAACCGCGCCGGACGATCCGAACCGGCATCACGCCACACCACCAGGTCGCCCGTGCGATACATGCGCTCGCCGGTGCCGAACGGGTTGGCCACAAACCGATCCGAGGTCAGATCCGGGCGGCGCACATACCCCCGCGCCAGCTGCCCACCGGCCAGATACAACTCTCCCGCCACGCCCACCGGAACCGGCCGCAACCGCGAATCCAGCACGTACACACGGGTATTCCATTGCGGCACACCGATCGGCACCGAAGCACGCTCATCACCACGCGCCTGCCAATAGGTCACCGACACCGCAGCCTCGGTCGGCCCATACAGGTTGTGCACCCGCGCCGAGGAGACTTCGGCAAACGCCGCCACCGTCTCCGGCGGCAGCGCCTCACCGATCACGAACACATCCCGCAGACTCCCGAGCCTGCCCGGCGCCGCATGCGCGGCGAACACGGTCAGCATCGAAGGCACGAAATCGGTAACCGTAACACCCTGCCGCGCAATGGTTTCCGCCATGTACACCGGATCCCTATGCCCGTCGTGCGTGGCGACCACCAGCTTCGCACCGGTACGCAACGGCATGAAATAGCCCCACAGCGAGACGTCGAACGTCGTCGCCGTCTTCTGCAGGTAGACGTCGCCGGGTCCCATCGGGTACTCGGCCAGCATCCAGCTGATCTGGTTGTGAACGCCCGCATGGGAGACCGCGACACCCTTGGGCCGACCGGTGGATCCGGACGTGAAGATGACGTACGCGGCATTCGACGACCGCAGCGGCGCACGCCGATCCGCATCGGTCACCGGCGCATCGGAATATCCCGACAGCTCCAGCTCATCGATGCGCAGCGCCAAGCCCGGTGCGTCGGGGAGCTCGAAGTCGTCGCGTGCCGTGGTCAGCACGCACACGGGCCGCGCAGTGTCGAGAATGTGTGCGATGCGCTCGGCCGGATGATCAGGATCCAACGGCACATACGCACCACCCGCAGTCAGCACCGCGTACATGCCGATCACCAGATCCAACGACCGCCGAACCGCCAAACCGACCAGCGATTCCGGACCCACTCCCCTATCGATGAGTAGTCGCGCGAGCCGATTGACCCGCTCATCGAACTCCCGATACGTCAGCTCCACACCCTCGAAATGAACCGCCATCGCATCCGGATGGGCAACCACCGCACGCCGGAAACCACCGAGCAGCGACTCGTCCGCGACGGTGTGCCGGGTGTCGTTCCAGTCCAACACCATTCGCGCGCGCTCACGCGGATCGAGCAGCTCGATATCCCCGATGGCCAGCGCGGTGTCCGCCAGCCCTGCGGACAGGATCCGCACCAGCCGATCCGCGAACCCCGCGACGGTGCTCTCGTCGAAAAGGTCGGTGGCATAGGTGAACACGGCACCCATGCCGCCCTGCTCGCGCGGCAATATCGACAGCTGCAGGTCGAATTTGGCTACCGCGCTATCGGATTCGATGGATGTGATGCTCAGCCCCGGCAGCTCCACCTGTGGCGCGTCGAGGTTCTGGAAGAACAACGCGACCTGGAACAGCGGATGATGCGCCTGGGTGCGGACCGGGTCGAGCACCTCGACCAACCGCTCGAACGGCAGCTCCGCCTGCGAGAACGCAGCCAGATCCACCTCTTTCGCAGCCCGCAGCAGCTCCGCGAAACCCGCTCCGGCATCGACCCGCGTCCGCAGTACCAGCGTATTGACGAACATGCCGACAAGATCGTCGAGTGCGGCCTCACCACGACCCGCCACCGGCGTGCCGATCACAATGTCGTCGGTGCCCGACAGCCGCGCAAGCAGCGCGGCCAAGGCGCTGTGCAGCACCATGAACGGCGAAGCGCCGCCGGACCTGGCAAGCCCCTCGATCCCGGCCACCAGTTCCGCGCCGATTTCGAAGGCGAAGGTCGCGCCCCGCCCGGACGCCACGGTCGGTCGCGGGCGATCGGCGGGCAGCTCGATCCGATCCGGAATATCCGCCAAAGCCGCACGCCAATAGGCGATCTGGACCGCCGCGAGCGATCCCCGCCTGCTCTCCCTCCCGAGCAACGCACGCTGCCACAGCGTGTAATCGGCGTACTGCACCGGCAGCGGCTGCCAGTCCGGTACGCCTCCCTCACGCCGAGCGAGGTACGCCGTCAGCAGATCCCGCGCGAACGGCCCGGTCGAGAAGCCGTCGGCGGCGATATGGTGCAGCACGATCGCGACCACATGCTCATCGGCCCCGAGCCGGGCCAGTTCCACCCGCAGCGGAACCCGCGCCGAAACATCGAACCCGGTCAGCGCCACCCCCGCCAGCCACCCGGCCAGCTCCTCCTCGTGCACCGGCTGCACGGTCAGCTCCGGAATCACCTGCGCCGCAGGCACAATCACCTGACTCCCCGCACCGCCCACCTCCGGGTACACGGTCCGCAACGCCTCGTGCCGCTCGATCACATCCCCGAACGCGGCCCGCAAGGCCGCGACATCCAACGCCCCGGTCACCCGCAGCGCGAACGGAATGTTCTCCGCCGCCGACCCGGTATCGAACTGATTGAGGAACCACATCCGTCGCTGCGCGGGCGAGAGCGGAATGCGTTCCGGCCGCGGCTGCGGCACGAGAGCCGCCCGCCCGCCCACGCCCTCGAGTCCGGCCAACTCCGCGGCCAGCGTGGCCACGGTCGGCGCGGTGAACAGCAGCCTGCCGGGCACGCGCGCCGAGATCAGCGCACCCAGCCGCGCCGCGGCCCGGGTCGCGATGAGCGAATTGCCGCCGAGCTCGAAGAAGCTGTCGTCCGCACCGATCGGATCGACGGCACCCAGCAGCTCCGCGAAAACCTCCGCGACCAGCAGCTCGATCCGCCCGGCCGGAGCTCGGAAGGCCGCGGCCCCCAGCCGCGGCGCGGGCAGCGCCCGCCGGTCCAACTTGCCGACCGGGGTGAGCGGAATGCGATCCAGCACGGTGACGACGGCGGGCACCATATGCGCGGGCAGCCCGCGCCGAGCCAGCGCGGTCAGCTCGTCCGGATCGACGATCGCGGGACCGTGCACGTAGGAGGCCAGAATGGTCGCGCCGTCGGCGAGTTCGTGCCCGATCGTCACCGCGAAATCCACACTCGGATGCGACGCCAGCACCACGTCGATCTCCCCAAGCTCGATCCGGAACCCACGAATCTTCACCTGGAAGTCATTGCGACCCAGATACTCCAGTTCCCCGCCGGGCGTCTGACGCACCAGATCCCCGGTCCGATAGACACGAGATCCTGAAGGACCCAAGGGATTCGCGACGAACCGCTGCGCGGTGAGCCCGGGTCGACGGTGATACCCGCGGGCCAGCTGCTCTCCCGCCAGATACAACTCCCCGGGCACGCCGGCGAAACTCGGCTCCAGCCGCTCGTCGAGGACGTACCCGCTGACAGTGCGCAGCGTCCCGCCGATGGTCACCGGCAGGTCCGGCGTCAGATCGGCGGTGGTGGCGAGAATGGTGGCCTCGGTCGGCCCGTACCCGTTCACGAATCGACGCGTCCGGCCCGTGCCGATCGGAATCGCCCAGCGCCGCACCAACTCCGGCGGGCACGCCTCCCCCGCCGCGACCACCACGCGCAGCCCGTCGAGCCCGCTCGGATCCACCGAGGCGAGTGCCGACGGCGTGATCATCATGTGCGTCACCCGCTCGCGCCGCAGCAACGCCGCCAGCTCGGGGCCGCCGAAGACGCCGGGTGCGGCGATCACCAGGGTCCCGGCCGCGCCGATCGCCAGCAGCAGCTCGCCCACGGAGACATCGAAGGACGGTGAAATAACGTGCAGCACCCGGGAATCGGGTGTCGCGTCCAGCCGCTCGCGCTGCACCGAGCAGTAGGTCGAGACCGCGGCCTGGCTGACCACCACACCCTTGGGCAGCCCCGTCGAGCCGGAGGTGTAGATGACGTAGGCGGGATGGTGGCCGCGCAACGGTCGCACGCGGTCGGCATTGGTGATCAGTTCGGCCGGGTAACCCGAGAGTCGCGCACCCACCTCGGGGGTGTCGACGGCCAGCCACTCCACCGTGTCCGGCAACCCGGCCCGCGCCGCGCCGACCGTGAGGCCCAGGGCTGCACCGGAGTCGGTGACCATGTGCGCGACCCGATCGGCCGGATACTTCGGATCGACGGGGACGAAGCCGGCGCCGGCCTTGGTGATGGCCCACACCGCGAGCACCGATTCGATGGACCGCGGAATCCCCACCGCTATCAGATCTTCGGGACCGATGCCCCGCGCGATGAGCAGCCGCGCCAAGCGGGTGGAGCGCTCGTCCAGCTCCGCGTACCGACAGGTCGCGATGGTGTCCGACTCATCGGCAAGCACCAGAGCGACCGCGTCCGGATCGGATTCGACCGCGGTCAGCAGCAGTTCCGGCAGGGTATGCAGCCGGGGATTTCGGGTCCGTACGGGGCGCTTGCGCCCCGGGCGAATCTCACCCGCACTATTTTCAGAATCGCCAGCCACCGCTCCCCCGAGCCGCACCATGAGACTTCTCCCCGAATCCACCGCAACACACGGGCACTCAGAGCTCGAGTGCACCTCAGTGTGAGTGAGCGGCCGCTCTCGGACAAGGTCTCAAAAGTGCGGGGTCGCCGAGATCCGGCCCCGGTAAGCGGCACGGTTCTGCGCGATCACCTCGGGCGAAAGCGCAGAACCGGCCCCGAACCTGGGTATATCCCCCTCGATTAACCGGGTATTTACTATTCCAGCGACCGCGTGGTAGTGACCCATGGAACAAGTGCGGCAGCAGCATCCGCCGACCCGTCATCGACGATGATGGCCTGCAGATCTTCGAGCGGTTCCGACCCCAGACCGTCCAGTCCGGATTGGTCGCTGAACAGATGCGTCACCCACTCGTCGGCCAGGGCCTCGGCCAGTGATTCACCGGCACCCACCGTCATGATCACCACCGACGCGCCGTTGCCGCCGGCCGCGAGCACCTCCACCACGGAGGCGGGCGAATCGGAACGACCCCGCCGCCAGGTCCGCGACTCGAAGGTCAGTTCGGTGTCGGCACTGATCGTGCTGACGAGTTCGGCGAGCTCGTCGTAGGTCAGCACCCGCGCACCGCTCACGAACGCGGGATCCCCACCCTGCAGGGCCCGGGTCCGGCTGGCGTAGGTCACCGGACGCGGTGAGGCGGCGGCGATCTCGGCGGCCAGCGCCGGATCGGTGAGCACCAGCCAGTCGACATCGGGCGCCGCGCCGCCGGCCTCGGCCGTCAGCCCCACCTTGATCACCAGATCGGCGGGCAGGGCCGCGCCGGAGACCGGCACGATGGCCGCACCCGACTTGAGCACCGCCCAGGTGGCCACGACCGCCCCGATACCGCGATCGAGGTGCAGTGCCACGCCGGTGCCCGGCCCGCAACCACGGCCGATGAGCACCCGCGCGAGTCGCGAGGAACGCGCGTCGAGTTCCTGATACGACAGCGTGCCGTCACCCCACACCAGGGCGGGGCCGTCCGGATCGTCCTCGACCGCGGCGGTCAGCAACTGCGGCAACTGCGTGCCCCGGGTGACCGCGGCGTTCTGCACCACCGGCGCGGCGGGCTGCGCAGCCGCCTGCGCCCCACCCAGTTCGATGGCCCCGACGCGCTGGCGCGGATCCGCTGCCACCGCCGTCAGCACCCGCACCAACCGCTCCCCGAAGGTCGCGACGGTGGGCTCGTCGAAGATGTCCGCGGCGTAGGTGAGCGCACCGGCGAGCGCGCCGACCACGCCGTCCTCGGTCTGTCGCGGATCGATCGTCACCTGCAGATCGAACTTGGCCGAGACCGCGCCGGTGTCGAGCGCGGTGATGGACAGCCCGGGCAGTTCCAGCCCGGCCTGCTCGGTGTTCTGGAACGACAGCACCACCCCGAACAGCGAATCCTGGCCCTGCGCACCACGATCGGGCGCGACCACCTCGACGACGCGCTCGAACGGGATGTCGGCATTGCCGTAGGCGGCCAGATCGGTCTCGCGCGCGGTGTCCACCAGATCGCCGAACGCGGCCGCCGAATCGACGGCGGTGCGCAGCGCGAGGGTGTTGACGAACATGCCGACCACATCGTCGAGCACCCGCTCACCGCGGCCCGCGATGGGCGAACCGATGGTGATGTCCCGGCCACCCGAGAGCCGGGCCAGCAGCGCGGCCAGCGCGGCGTGCACGACCATGAACAGGGAAGCGTTGTGCTCGCGGGCAATCCGCAGCAGACCCTCGTGCACCTCGGCGGGCACCGAGAAGGTGGTCGCGCCACCCTCCATGCTGCGCACCGCGGGCCGTGGGCGGTCCAACGGCAGGCCGAGCACGGCGACCGCGCCCGCGAGCCGATCCCGCCAGAACGCCAATTGCTGTGCGGCGACCGAGTTCTCGTCGTCATCGGCGCCGATGACCGCGCGCTGCCAGAGCGCGAAGTCGGCGTACTGCACGGGCAGCGGCGTCCAGGCGGGCGAATCACCCTGCGAGCGAGCCACATACGCGAGCATGATGTCGCGCGCCAACGGAGCCAGCGAGACCGCGTCGCCGGTGATGTGGTGCACCACGACGACCAGGTAATGCTCGGTGCCGCCATCGGTGCACACCAGCGCCCGGATCGGCACCTCGGCCGTGACATCGAACCCACCGGCCAGTACCCCGGTCATCAGGTTCAGCGCATCGGCCAGCGGCTCCACCCGCAGCACATCCGCGACCGGCAGGATCTCCTGGTACGCAATGCCGTTCGCGTCTGCCGGGTAGCGGGTCCGCAGCGACTCGTGCCGTTCGATCACGTCGGCCACCGCCGCGCGCAGCGCCGCGATGTCGAGATGGCCCGAAAGCTTCAGTGCCAGTGGAATGTTGTAGGCGGGCGACTCCGGATCCAGCTGGTTGAGGATCCACATGCGCTGCTGCGCCAATGACAGCGGCACCCGTTCCGGGCGCTCGCCAGCCACCAACGGCGGCCGGTGCGCGGCCGCGCCGGTCACCACGCGCGCGGCCAGATCCGCGACCGTGGACGCCTCGAACAGCTCCCGCACCGCGAGATTCGCGCCGAGCGCCTCGTTGATCCGCGCCACCGCCCGGGTGGCCAGCAGCGAGTTGCCGCCGAGGGCGAAGAAGTCATCGTCCACGCCGACCTCGGCCGCACCGAGCAGGGCCGCGAATTCGGCGGCCACCACGCGTTCGGTCTCGGTGCGCGGCGCGCGGAACTCGACGGTGCTGACCGTCTCCGGCGCGGGCAGGGCCTTGCGGTCCAGCTTGCCGTTCGGGGTCAGCGGCAGCACGTCCAGCGCCACTAGCGCGTCGGGAACCATGTAGGCGGTGAGGAACTCGCCGAGCAGGGTCTTGGCGGCCGCCGTATCGAGCGTATTGCCCGCCTCGACCACCACGTAACCGACCAACTGATCGACGTCATTGTCGGTGCGCACCAACGCCACCGCCTGGCTCACGCCCGGCAGTTTCAGCAGTGCCGACTCGATCTCGCCGAGCTCGATACGGAAACCGCGCAACTGCACCTGCTGGTCGCTACGACCCGCGTACTCGAGGTTGGCCTCGCCGCCGATACCCACCCAGCGGCCGACGTCGCCGGCCCGGTACATCCGAGATCCGGGCTCCCCGAACGGATTCGCCACGAACCGCGCCGCGGTCAGGCTCGGCCGCCCCAGGTACCCGCGCGAGAGCTGCCCGCCATCCACATAGATCTCACCCGCGACCCCGACCGGTGCCGGATGCAGCCGCTGATCCAGCACACGTGCGCTCAGCCCCGGCAGCGCCCGGCCGATCATGCTGCTGGGCAGCTCGGCCAGCTCCTCGTCGAGGGCCAGGAACGACACGTGCACCGTGGTCTCGGTGATGCCGTACATGTTCACCAGGCGCGGCGCGTCGGACGGGTGGCGCTCGTACCAGCGGCGCAGCTGCCGCAGATCCAGTGCCTCGCCGCCGAAGACGACGTAGCGCAGCGCAAAATCGCCCGGCCCGGCGGCCCGGTCGGCCTCGGCGAGCTGATAGAACGCCGACGGCGTCTGGTTGAGAACGGTGACCCGCTCGCGAATCAGCAACTCGCGGAACTGTTCCGGCGACCGCGAGGTGAGGTGATCGACCACCACGACCGCGCCGCCGTTGGCCAGCGCGCACCACAGTTCCCACACCGAGAAGTCGAAGGCGAACGAGTGGAACAGCGTCCACACGTCATGCTCGTCGAAGTCGAAGTGCGCCTGCGTATTCGCGAACAGCTCGACCACGTTGTGGTGAGTGACGCCGACACCCTTGGGCACGCCCGTGGAGCCGGAGGTGTAGATGACATACGCCAGCTGATCGCCACGCAGCGGCGCGCGCCGATCGGCATCGGTGACCGGGGCGTCGGAGAACTCGCCGAGTTCCTCGAGCAGCACCACCGGAATATCCCCGGCGGGCACCGCATCCCGTTCCGAACCGGTGGTCAGCACGCACACCGGGCGAGAATCGCCGAGCATGAACTCCAGCCGCTGCGCGGGATAAGCGGTATCCACCGGCAGGTAGCCCGCACCCGAGATCAGCACCGCGAGCAGCGCCACCGGCAACTCCTCGGTACGCGGAACCGCCACCGCCACCAGCGATTCCGGTCCGGCACCGGACGCGATGAGCGCCCGCGCCACCCGGTTCGCGCGCCGCATGAGCTCGCCGAAGGACAGCGTGGTGTCGCCGAAGCGCACGGCCGGAGCATCCGGATACCGCGCCGCCCGCGCCCCGATGAGATCCACCAGCGTCACGTCGGGCACCGGAGCGCCCGGCGTATTCCACTCGTGCAGAACGAGATCCAGCTCACCCGGCGCATACAGGTCGATATCACCGACCACGGCGTGCTCGTCGAC
Organism: Nocardia sp. NPDC059240; assembly: GCF_042753865.1. NCBI lineage: Bacteria > Bacillati > Actinomycetota > Actinomycetes > Mycobacteriales > Nocardiaceae > Nocardia > Nocardia sp. NPDC059240. Next base: position 407,741 of record NZ_JBHZAC010000002.1, read on the forward strand.
CGCGACGGCGGACAGCACCCGGGTCAGGCGATCGGCGAAGTCCTGCACGGTCGCGGGTTCGAACAGATCGGTGGCGTAGGTGAAGGCCAGCGCCACCCCGCCCGGCCGGTCCGTGACGTCCAGCCGCAGATCCACTTCCGCCACACCGGCGGAACCATGACCGGCGGCAATCAACACCTGGAAAGGCGGATGACCGGCCGCACCGCGCACGGCGTCGAGCACATCGGTGAGCCGCTCGGTACGCCCGAACGCGTCGGCATCGGCATGCCGCACGGCATCGAGCAGCTCGGCGAACCGGACACTCGGATCGATCTCGGTCCGCAGCACCACCGCATCCGAAACACTCAGTGCCCCAGCCTGATCCGCTCCGATCGCACCCATCGCGATCTCGCCGGTCCCGCCCGAGAGCCGCGACAACAGCACCGCGAACGCCGTCCGCACCACCGTGAACACGCTCGCGTCGTGCCGCCGCGCCAGCCGATCCAGCCCCGAGTACACCTCGGGGAACAGCTCGAAATGCAGCTCGTTGCCGCGCCGCGACGCCACCGCCGGACGCAGCCGGTCGGCGGGCAGCTCCAGCCGCCCGGCAGGCGCACCGGTCAGCCACCAGTTCGCCTGCGGTACAACGATATCCGTCGAGACCCCGACGAACCGCCCGACGAGTCCCCGCAGCAGATCAGCGAGCGCACCGGCCGTAGTCCCCGACACGGTGTCGCGGCGGTGCCAGACCTTGAACTTCAGCGTCGCACCGGATTCCACCACCACGGTCACCGGGTAGTGGGTAAAGGTCACGCCCTTGAGCCCGGCCACCTCCAGCCCGTCGATATCGCTACCGGCCTTCTGCAGCCCCTCGGCGTCCACCGGGTAGGACTCGTAGGCGACCAGCGAATCGAAGGCCGCGCCGGTCCCGGCCGCGCTCTGGATCTCGGCCAGTCCCAGGTAGTGATGCTCGAGCAGGCCCGCCTGCTCGGACTGCACGCGGTTGAGCAGTTCGCGCACGGTCCATTCCGCGTCGAAACGCACCCGCACCGGGATGGTGTTGACGAACAGGCCGATCATGTCGTCAACGCCGTCCAGTTGCGGCGGGCGACCCGAGACCACCGCGCCGAAGACGACATCATCACGGTCGGTCAATGCCGCCAGCACCAGCGCCCAGGCCGCCTGCACCACCGTGTTCACGGTGACCTCGGCCCCGGCCGCGAAGGCCACGACGGCGGCGGTCTCGTCCGTGGAGAGCTCGAATTCGATCTCCCCATAACCGATTTCGGAGTCCTCGGGCCGCGCCAGCACGTTCCCGATCAGCGTGGGCCGGGCACCGGTCAGGGTGGTGGCCCACTTCTCCAGCGTCGCGTCCCGGTCCTGACGCGAGAGCCAGGTCAGGTAGTCGCGGTACGGCCGCACCGGCGGCAGCAGCGACGAATCGCCGTGCGTCGCATAGAGGATCAGCAGATCCTTCATCAACAGCGGCAGCGACCAACCGTCGAAGAGCAGGTGGTGCGTGGTGAGCACGAAGTGAATGCGCCCGGTCACGGTGCGATACACCGTGAATCGCATCAGCGGAGCCAGTGCCGGATCGAAACGAGTGCGCTGATCGGCCTCGAGCAGACCGGGCACGTCCTCGTCGGCCACATCCGTGACCAGCTGCCACGGCGCTTCGAGCCCGTCGATCACGACCTGCACCGGCGTCCCGTCGGCGGCGGGCACGAATGCCGCCCGCAACGAGGCATGCCGATCCAGAATCGCGCTCGCCGCCCGGCGCATCCGATCCAGATCCACCGTGCCCGCCAGCTCCAGCGCGAACTGGGTGACGTAATCGTCGGTGGCCCCGGCGGTCAGCTGGGCGTGGAAGTACAGCCCCGACGCCAGCGGCGAGAGCGGCAGCACATCCGACAGCCCCGGGTACTCGGCACGCCAGGAATCCAGCTCGACCTGGGTGGCTCGCACCAGCGGGACGTCCGAAGGCGTCAAACCGCCTGCGGCCGGGTCCTTCACGTGGCGGGCGACCGCGCCGAGCGCGTCTACCCAGTCCTGTGCCAGTTCGCGCACGGCGTCCTCGTCGAGGATGTCGGCGGCGTACTGGAACGACACCGACATGCGGGGACCCGCCTCGCCGTCGGTGACGATGGCATTGATGTCGACGACGGTGCTCACCGGCATGGCGAGATCCTGATCGACGTTCAGTTCACCGAGCGCGTCGGTGGGCAGCCACCCGGCACCCGTGGGGGCCTCGGTGATCTCGGCGGTGGACACGCGGCCCAGGTAGTTGAAGCCGATCTGGGCGACGCGACCCGACAGCTCACCGGCGGTCACGGCATCCAGATGCCGCAGCATGCCGAAACCGATGCCCTTGTCGGGCATGGCAAGCAGCTGTTCCTTGATGGACCGCATGACCCCGGCGGTGGCAGCGCCACCCTCCAAGGCGGCCGCCGTATCCACCCCGGTCAGATCCAGCGCGACCGGATAGACCGTGGTGAACCAGCCGACCGTCCGCGTGATGTCCGCGCCGGGAACGACGCTCTCCTCACGACCGTGGCCTTCCATCCGGACCCGGGTGACCGGCGAGTCGACCCCGCGCCGATCCCGCCACGACCGCACGGCCAGCGCCAGCGCCGCCAGCAGACCGTCGTTCACGCCACCCCGGTACAGGGCCGGAACCTCGGTGAGCACGGCCTCGGTGACCTCGGCCGGAACCTGAATATTGAAGCGCCGCACCGTGCGATAGGTGTCGACGGCCGCGTCCAGCGCCCGCGCACCCAGCAGCGGATCCGGCGAGGCGAGCGCCGTGCGCCAGTAGTCGAGCTCCTCGCGACGGCCTTCGGCCACCTCGCTCAGCCCGTACGACCAACGCCGGAACGAGGTTCCGACGGCAGGCAGCGACGGCCGCTGTCCGGCGGCACGCTGCACCGAGGCCAGCACCAGATCCGAGATGAGAATGCGCCAGGAGACACCGTCGATGACGTAGTGGTGCGCCGCGACCAGCAGCACATCGGTGGCATCGGGCCGGCGGACCCAGGTGAAGGCGACCATCCGACCGGCCTGCGGATCCAACGCGGCCAGCGTCGAATCCATTGCGGCACTACCCGATCGGGCCAGCTCATCACCCTCGAGCCCCGCCGGCAGTGTCACCTCGGCGATCAGCGCATCCGCATCCAGCCCCTCGGCCGGAGGCACCTGCAACGTCCAGCCTTCACCCGCCGCGACCAGCCGCGCCCGCAGCACATCGTGGTGCGCCAGCACCGCCGCCAGCGTCTCCGCGATCCCGGCCCGGTCGATGCCGTCGGGCATCGCCAGCACCATGCTCTGCGAGAACCGCTGCGACACACCATCGGCCAGGTACTCCGCGAGCACCGGCGTCAGCGGAATCTCGCCGACCCCGCCGCCGGCCAGCTCCTCCAGCTTGACGATTGCCGTCTCGTCGCCGACCACGGCCACCTTGGCCAGTCCGGCCACGGTCCGCTGCTCGAACACGTCCTGCGGGGTGAACACGATGCCCGCCGCCCGCGCCCGCGACACCAGCTGGATCGACAGGATCGAGTCACCGCCGATGGCGAAGAACGAATCGTCGGCGCCGACCGATTCGGCGCGCAGCAGCTCCGCGAACAGCTGCGCCAGTTGCGTTTCCACCGGGCCGGAAGGTGCCCGCGTACTGGTGGCCGGGAACTCCGGCTCGGGCAGCGCGGCCCGGTCCAGCTTGCCGTTGGCGGTCAGGGGCAGCTGGTCCAGCACCATGATCGCGGACGGCACCATATGGGCAGGCAAGCTCTGACCGACATGCTCGGCCAACGCCGCAGTATCGACAACGTGCCCCGCCGTAGGCAGCACATAGGCCACCAAAGCCGTAGCGCCCGAAGGCAATGTCTTACCCATCGTCACCGCGAAATCGACATCCGCATGCGCCTCGAGCGCATTGTCGATCTCGCCCAGCTCGATGCGGAACCCGCGGATCTTCACCTGGAAGTCCGAGCGCCCCAGGTACTCGATGACGCCGTCCTCGCGGCCGTACCGCACCAGGTCGCCGGTCCGGTACAACCGCGCGCCCGGGTTCTCGGCACTGCCGAACGGGCTGGCCACGAAGCGTTCCGAGGTGAGCCCCGGCCGCCCCAGATACCCCTGTGCGAGCGCGGGACCCGACAGATACAGCTCGCCGATCACGCCCGCGGGCACCGGCCGCAGCCGGGTGTCCAGCACGAACGCCCCCACACCCGGGATCGCGGTGCCGATGGTGATAGGTTCGCCCGCCACCATGGCGGCGCTGCTGGTGGCCAGGATGGTCGCCTCGGTCGGGCCGTAGCCGTTGTAGAACGCCCGCCCCGGCACCGCCCAGCGCGATACCAGTTCCGGACCGAACTTGTCACCGGCAACGACCACGACCTTCAGATCGTCGAGCCCGCTCGCCTCCACCGACTCCAGCGCCGCGGGAGTGATCAGCATGTGTGAAACGCGTTCGCGCCGTAGCAGTTCGGCCAGGTCGCTGCCACCGAAGACGGTCGGCGGCGAGACCACCAGGGTCGCGCCGGAGGAGAAGGCCAGCAGCAGTTCCAGCACCGAGACGTCGAAGTTCGGCGAGCACACGTGCAGCACCCGGGCATCCCGGTCGATGCCGTAGTGCTCACGCTCGGCGGTGATCAGCGCGCCCAGACCGGTGTGCGTGACCACGACGCCCTTGGGGCGGCCGGTCGAACCGGACGTGTAGATGACATAGGCCGGATGCTGCTCGGTGAGCGCGCGCACCCGGTCGGCGTAGGAGATGGGGTGCGCGGGCCGCGCCTCGATGCGCGCCTCGACCTCGGGATCGTCCAGCACCAGCCAGGAGACGCCGTCTCCGAGCTGCGCGCGATGCGCCGAGGTGGTCACGCCGAGCATCGCGCCCGAATCGGACAGCAGGTACTCGATGCGGTCCGGCGGATACTTCGGGTCGACCGGCACATACGCCGCGCCCGCCTTCGCGATGGCCCACACCGCGAGCACCGATTCCAGCGAACGGCTGATCCCGATGGCGACCACGTCGCCCGGGCCGACCCCGGCGTCGATGAGTTCGCGCGCCAGCCGCGAGGAGATTTCGTCGAGTTCCCGATAGGTGAGTTCCCGCTGGTCGGCGGGTGTACCGGTCGGGTTGAAACGGATCGCCACCGCATCGGCCGCAGCCTCGACCGAGGCGGTCAGAAGCTGCCCGAAGAGCAGGCTGCCGGACCGGCGGCGACGACTACCACGAGCTGAACGGCGGGCAGTATCCATTCGAGTGTATTCACCTCTCGCGTTCATCAGGTTCCGCCCGGCCGAAGCGAATTCGACATCCACGCACGACACACGACGATGCTGTCGACGGTGGTGGCGGCGGTCCGAGCAATCCTATACGGGTGCACCGGTGCAGAATTACTGCCCGAGCTCTCTACACACACCCATCGCCACGAGAGCGGTACCGCGTTGCACCTTCGTCAACGCGAGTGAAATAGCCCACAAATCACAGCCAGCCCCGGCGGGTGGCCTGCACTCCCGCCTGGAACCGGGTGCTCGCGCCGAGCCGTTCGAGCAGGCTCGCGGTGCGGCGCACCACCGTCCGGCGGGACAACCCCAGCCGCCGCGCGATGGTGTCGTCGGTCGCGCCCATGCTCATCAAGGTCAGGATCGCCTTGTCGCGCTCGTCGAGCGCCTCCGACGGATTCACCGAGATCGGCGTGGACATCAGCCACAGCGCGTCGAACGTCTTGACCAGCAGATCCAGCGTCGGAGACGGGCCGACCCGCACACCCATCGGATCGCCGCGGCGTTCGTCGGTGTGCAGCACCAGCACCGCGCGCCGATCGTCGGCGACGATCAGCTTCATGGGCGGATCGGGCAGCGTACGGGCCTGCGCGCCAACCGCATTGGTGGCCAGCACGTGCCGCAGCCGCTCGGGGTCCTGGTAGATGGTCTCCTGGTACAGGGTCCGGTAGTCGATACCGGCCTGGATGCGCGAGGACTTGAGCTCGAACATCCGCTCCTCGGTCTCCACATCGGAGAGGAACGGGCCGCGCTCGACCACCTTCACGCAGGTGTGCGCGGTGTGCTGCAGGTCCTCGAAATCGGCCAGCAGCTGGCGGCGTTCGTAGACGGCCACCACCGCGCCGTCGGCATCGGTGGTGCGGCGCACCGAGCGGAAGGTCTCGCCCAGGCGGGCGGCGGCCGACTGCATGCGCAGCATGTCCTGATTGCGGCGTCGAGTCTCGGCCTCCGACAGGGCTTCCGGGGCGTGCGCGTCGAAACGCACCACGCCCTTGCCGTCGGTGAGCCGGACCACGGCCTCGAGCTGGCACAGCGCTTCGAGCGCCGTCTCGATGACGCGCGGTGGAATGTTGAGTCGCTCGGCGACCTCGAGAACGGTCGAACGCGGGTGCTGAATGAGCACCCCGTAGGCGCGGCCGTGCAGGGAGGCGGGGTCGAAGAGATCGTCCAGTGTCGTCACCGCGCCCACCGGCATGCGCCGGTCCGGAAAGCGTCCGTTGGTCGGAAGCGGTGAACGATCTACTGGTCCGGGCCCCACTGCTGCTGCATGAGAACGCCCTTGCTGGCTAGCCATGGCAGCGGATCCATCTTGTTGTTGGCGGCGTCCCAAATCTCGAGGTGCAGATGGGGACCTGTGGAATCTCCGCGGTTGCCCACGGAGGCGATGACATCGCCGGTGTTCACCCGCTGGCCCGTGGTCACGTACATGTCGTTGACGTGGCCGTAGACCGCGGTGGTGCCGTCGTCCTGCTTGACGCGCACCCAGAGCCCGAAGCCCGAGGCGGGGCCGGCATCGATGACCGTGCCGCCCATGACGGAGTGGATCGGGGCGCCGATCGGGTCCGCGAAGTCGATGCCGTAGTGCATCGCGCCCCAGCGCATTCCGAAGCCGGAGGTCAGCGGGCCGTCGACCGGCTTGACCACGTTCGGGCCCGGATTGAGCTGCTGCTGGAGGGTTTTGAGAGTCTGCTCGGCCTGCTGCAGCGGCGCGGAGACCTCCGGCGGCAGGTTCTGCAGGCCGAAGGGGGCCGGGTCGGCGGGGGTGGCCGCGGCGACCGGCTGGGCCTGGGGCGCGGCATCCGCGACGGGCGCAGTGTCCTTGGCCTGCTTCAGCTCGAGGTCGGTGTTCTCGGCCGCGAGATCCACACCGACGGTGGTCGGGGTCTCGTCGTGGGTCGGGAGCAGCGGGGCGGCGTGCGCGAGAGCGGGGACCAGCTGGGTCGCGGTGCCGATCAGGGCTCCGGCGGCGACGGCCATGCCCGCGGCGGTCTTCACACGATCGGTGGCGGAGGGGTCGGCCCGGTGACGTCGGCGTGATGAGGTGCCAGCACGGCCGGCACCGGAATCACCAAGCAAATCCATGACTGTTACGGAGTTCGCGGTCGTTCGGTGGTGCGGCACTGCAAGTCCTAGCGTTCGGTGGGTCCGGTAACGATTCGGCATCGCTGTGACGGAAACTGTACTCGGTTGTGACCGAACCGCAACCTTTTGTGCGATAACGCCAGCTGGAGCACTCGAACCCTTGATCACAAAAGGTAACCGACGGGGCACACTTGTGACATGGTTCTCGACGAGTTGGGTACGCCGATAATTCTTGCCCCGATGGCCGGTGGGCCGTCCACTCCGGAGCTGGCCGCGGCCGTATCCGATGCGGGCGGACTGGGATTCATCGCCGCCGGATATTTGCCCGCGAGCGAGCTGGGCGCGCGGATCAAGGCCACCCGAGCGCTGACCACCAAGGCGTTCGGGGTCAATCTGTTCTACCCCTCGGAACCCAGTCCGACCGCTCGGTTCTCTCCTTATATAGAGGAGCTGTCGCGCGAGTTCCCCGTGGGCGACGCGAAATACGACAGCGACGACTGGGAGGCCAAGCTCGAACTGCTGGTCAGCGAGCCGGTCGCGGTGGTGTCCAGCACCTTCGGCTGCCCGACGGCGGCGGAGATCGCGCGCCTGCACGCGGTGGGGTCCGAGGTGTGGGTGACGGTCACCAGCGCGGCCGAGGCCCGGCACGCCGTGGCGGTGGGTGCGGACGTGGTCGTCGCGCAGGGCGCCGAGGCCGGCGGGCATCGCGGAACGTTCGTGGACGATCCGGCCGATGATCTCGCCGATCCGCTCGGGCTGCTGACGCTGGTGCAGTTGCTGCGGGCCGCGGTCGAGGTGCCCGTGGTGGCGGCGGGCGGGATCTCGTCCGGGGAGGCCCTGGCCGGAGTGCTGGCGGCCGGTGCCGCGGGCGCGCAGATCGGGACCGCGTTCCTGCGCTGCCCGGAAGCGGGGACCGCGCCGCTCATCCGGGCGGCCATCACCGCCGACACCCCGACCATGCTGACGCGGGCCTTCACCGGCCGGCTCGCGCGCGGGCTGCGCAATCGATTCATGGTGGAGCACTTGGACGCACCCGCCGCCTACCCCGAGATCCATTACGCCACGGGACCTTTGCGGGCGGCCGCACGAGCCGAGGGCAATGCCGACGCGGTGAACCTCTGGGCAGGTCAGGCGCATGCGCTGGCTGTCGAGCTACCGGCCGGCGAGCTGGTCCGCAAGCTGTCCACGGATGCGAAAAATGCTCTGGAGCGGGCACTTTCGTTGCGAATCCAGAGTTATTGACAACGTTTTCCATCTACAATCGGCTGACACCTTCCGCCATCCCATGAGGAGAGCGATATGTCACTCGACGTACCCACCGCACTACTCGAGCGCGCCGAACGTGGTGAGGTCAGCGACGCAGAGTTCGTCGAATGCGTCCGCAACTCGCTGCCCTACGCCTACGAGGTCGTCAGCCGCGTCGCCGCCGATCTGCGTTCCGGCACGGAAGAATACGCCGACAACACGATAGCCCCGCCCGACGAGACCGCCCGCGGCCAGCTCTTGCGCGCCATGGCCTCGGACGCGATCCGCGGCGGGCTGGAACGCCACTTCGGCATCAAGCTCGCCTTCCAGAACTGCCACCGGGTCGCGGCCTTCCCGCTCGCCTCGGTCGGCGGCGACACCTACAGCACGTTCATCTCCACCCGCGCCCAGCTGCTCAACCAGAGCCCGGAACTCCGCAACTGCTGAGCGCTCGATCATGAGGCGGCGCGACCGAAACCCGGTCGCGCCGTTTCTTGTTCAGCGGCGGCGCTCCGATCGGAACTTGCGGACCTCGCGAACACACAGCCAGACGAAACACGCGAACGGAACGACGAAGATGAACCAGGCCAGGATTGTCGTTCCGATGCCACCGAAACCGTTGGTGACCGTCACACCGATGGTGCCGATCGACATGATGCCGAACAGCAGGGTCAGCAAGCCGAGGATCACCCACCACACCGGCTGCCATGGTTTGATGCGCGACTGCACCTGTCGCGGCGCGGTGTAGCCGGTCGGGCCGAACGCGTACGGCGAAACGTATCCGGTCCCGCCCGAAGGCATTCCGCCCGGGCGCGGCATCGCATCCGAGTGCGAGCGCGCGTCCGCGGTCATACCGCCGTAGGCCATCGCGCCGGGAGGCGGCGTTGCGCCGGGTACCGGTCTCGGGCCAGGTACCGGTGTCGGGCCGGACGGATAGCGGTTGTAGGGCGAGGACGTCGGTCGCGCGGCGGGCGGCGGGGTCGGCACGGCGCTGTAGTCGCGGAACGGTCCTCCGCCATCCCATTTCGCGGTCGGGGCGGAGCGCTGCGGGGGTGCGGGGCGGGAAACCGGCGCGGGCGGACGGGAATCCAGCGCGGACCGGGCGGCGGCGGCCAGGGCTCCGGCGCTCGGGAAGCGGTGGGCCGGGTCCTTCGCCATGCCGCGCGCGATGACACTGTCCATGGCGGCGGGGATCAGCGAGCTGTGGTCACTGGCACGAGGCGGCTCGGCGGTGATGTGGGCGGCCATCTGCTGCACCGGGTCGGAGTGGGCGAAAGGCTTGATGCCGGTGAGGACTTCGAAGAGCAGGCAGGCCAGGGAGTAGACGTCCGAGCGTAGGTCCTCGGTGCCGGAATAGCGTTCGGGAGCCATATAGGCCCAGGTCCCCACTGCCACACCGGTTGTGGTGATGGTGGCCTGGCCGACACCACGGGCGATACCGAAGTCGATGAGATAGGCGAACCCGTTGGGCAGGGTGAGGACGTTGGAGGGCTTCACATCTCGATGCACCAGCCCGGCCTTGTGCGCGACATCCAGGGCCTCGGCGATCTGAGTGACCAGATCCACCGCCCGCTTGGGCGGCAGCGAAACCACCTCGCGCAGGATCTTGCCCAGGTCCGAGCCGTCCACCAGCTCCATATCGATATAGAGGCGACCGTCCAGCTCGCCGAAGGCGTGGATCGGGACGATATGCGGTCCACGCAACCGCGCGGCCAGCCGGGCCTCCCGCTCGAAACGGCGACGATAATCCTCGTCGCTGGCCAGCTCGACGGGGAGCAGCTTCAACGCCACTTCCCGTTCGAGGTGGGTGTCTTCGGCCAGCCACACCTGACCCATCCCGCCCCGACCGATCAGGCTCCGGAGCCGATAATGGCCGAGTTGACCGTCCCCCGGCACATGCCCTCCCAGTTCTACCGCTTGTGCGAGGTGCTCAGCATACGGCGGCAGGGCTCATCCGGACAGCGCAGCGCTATGCGCGATGGCAGTTGTCCACGGTGTTCGTCGCCACCGGATCATTGGCTGCCTGACCCCACGCGAACACCTCGACATGAAGTTTGCACGACACCCGGTCACCGGACTGCAGACCCGCGATCGTGGGGACCGGCGGCAAGCTGACACTCTGCTCGGCCCTTCCCGTGAGCGCCAGACGCGGCGTCTGCGCGGGCACGCTGACGACGAAACACGGCGAGCCATCCTTGCAGTCCGCGATGAAGGACATCTCCCCATCCCACGTCGAATCCCCCACCTGACCCGCCAATCTGTACAACAACCAGAAGCAGGCTCCGACCACGATCGCGATCCCGGCCATCACGCCGACCAGTACCGCCACCGCATCCCCGAGCATTTTCCGCATATCGCCCTCCCCACCGGGAGATCCCCGGTCTGAAATCCGAGGCTATCCGCTGATCGCGTGGGACTTCAGATCGAATTGTGGAGATCTTGCACGAATGCCTTTGATAGCCAATTATTTACAGCGCGTGTTGCTCGAATCATGCTGTTGTGTCGCGTGATTCGAAACTATGATCGATTGTATGACTGATATCGCAGATGAAATGGCCACCGCGCAAGCGGTTGTCGCGCATCTGCGTGAGGTGCACCAGCAGATTGCTGCCCTGCAATCCGAAGAGGTCACGTTGATGACCGCCCTCTACCACCTGCGTCGCACCCAACAACTCGACCTCGGCGTCAGCAACCTCAACGCCGGCGAGGACACCGCCACCGAAATCGGTATCGCACTGAAGGTTTCACAGGCCACCGCGGACGGTCTCATCGGTTTGGGTTTGGATCTGGAGAACCGCTGCACAGCCACCCGCGACGCTTTCGCCGCCGGTCGCATCGACCTGGCCCAGACCCGCGCGATCACCAAGTCGCTCTCCAACGCCTCCGACGAACTGCTGGCCGAGCTGGAACCGAACCTGGCCGCGTATGCGGAAAAGGCCGACCCCCAACGCATCCGCCGCACCGCCCGCCGCCGCCTCCTCGAAATCGACCCGGCCGGTCAAGCCGCCCGCCGCAAGTCCGCCGAGGCCGACCGCTACGTCTCGATCACCGCCCACGACGACGGCACCGCCCTCCTCGACGGTGTCCTGCCCGCCGCGGGCGGCCAAACCCTCTACGAGCGCCTGCGCGAAATGGCCTCTCGCGAGTGCTGCGGCAAGGACCCGCGCACTGTTGCCCAACGCCGCGCCGACGCCCTCGTCGCGCTGGCCGACGGCACCGGTCGCCTGATCTGCCGGTGCGGCCACGACGACTGCCCCCCGCGCCCTCGTCGGCGAAACCCCGGTCCCCCGCAAAGCCCTTGTCCAGGTGGGCGTCTCGGCCGAAACCCTGGCCGGTCTGCAAGACAACCCAGCCCTCCTCTCCGGTCTCGGTGCCATCGACCCCGATCTGGCGCGTCTGATCGCGCGTCACGCCCGCTTCGAAATCATCACCGACACCACCCCGCACGCCCTCACCGAGACTGCTGCCGGTATTGCAGAAACCGGCTCCGCCGCCACGACTGCCCCCACCACAGCCACCATCCCCACCCTCGCTACGGTCGGGCCCACCGCGACCGCCGCCGGTGCGGAAACCGGCTGCGCCGCCCCGACTGCGGCCACCACCCCGACCGTCGCCACCGCCACTCCCGTCGCTGCCACTCCCGTCGTAGCAGCCCATATCGCCACCACCAGCCACACCGCCCCCAGCGCTGCGACTGCAGGTAGTGCGGAAACCGGCTCCGCCGCCACGACTGTCACCGCCGCAGCCGCCATCACTGGGTCGGCCGCGATCCCCGCCACCACCACGACCGGGCCCACCGCCACCACCACTACCCACACCACTATCGCTCGCCGCGCTACCCCGCCTTGCACCGAACCGACCACCAGCCGACCGGCCGCTCCCCGGCAGGTCCACAACCCCAACGCCGCAACCGAACTGCGCTACCGCCCCGGTGCCCGAACCGCGCGGCAAGCACGTGCGATCGACGGGATCTGCCGTGCGCCCGGCTGCTACATCCCCGCTGCCGCCAGCGATCTCGACCACCAGGACCGGTTCGACCACACCAACCCGCAGGCCGGGGGCCGCACCACCGAGGACAACCTCGGGGCACGTTGCCGCCGTCACCACCGGCTCAAGACATTGGCCGACAACCATGCCAACGGGTGGGAAGTCCGTCACCACCCCGGGCGCGTGGTCGAATGGCGCACGCCCACCGGGGAATCGGTCACCACCGAACCCGAAGGCAGCCTCTACCTCTTCCCGACCATCGCCGTGCCGCCGGTCACCGCCGCCGGGGTCCCTGACGCGGAGCCGACCGGGTCGATCTTCGATCCGGGTGTCGCGGTCAACATCATGACCGAGCTGATGCAGGTCTACACGACCCCGTTGCAGCGTCGGGAGCAGGCACGCGCCCTCGCTTCGCGTCGGGCTCGGATCAACATGTATTCGGCGGCTCGAGGCCAGGTAACTCGGGGGGAAGACTACTTGCGTGATTGTGCTGCAACGGGATTGCGTCGAGGTGGGATGTACCAGGCAGTGTGGTTGCGTCGCCTGCCCTACCGGACTTTCGCTGACGCGACTTGGGAGACGTAACCTCGCCTACCGGCCCACGGACTGCACGGATCACCTTTCAGAGACAAGACACGAAAGACGCTGTTGGGGGGTCAGGCTTCCTGGAGTTTGCGTTTGAGGACCTTGCCGGTGGGGTTTCGGGGGAGTTCGGGGAGGAAGATTACTTCTCGGGGGACTTTGTAGCGGGCCAGGTTTGATTTTATGAAGTCTTTGACTTCGGTTTCGGTGCAGGTTTGGCCGTCGTGGACTACTACGAAGGCTTTGAGGCGGGCTCCGAATTGGGGGTCGGTTATGCCGATTACGGCTGCTTCGCGGATCGAGGGGTGGGTGTAGAGGAGTTCTTCGACTTCTACGGGGAAGACGTTTTCGCCGCCTGAGATGATCATGTCGTCGTCGCGGCCGTCGATGAAAAGTCTTCCCTTGCTGTCGAAGTGGCCGACGTCGCCGGAGGACATCAGGCCGCGAATGATTTCCTTGTGGCCGCCGCCGGTGTAGCCCTCGAACTGGATCGTGTTGCCGACGAAGATGCGGCCGACTGCGCCGTTGGGTACCGGCCGGCCCCGGTCGTCGAGGATCTCCACTCGTGCACCGAGGACCGGTTTGCCTACGCAGCCGGGCTCGTCGGCCAGGTCGGCGGGGGTGGCGATGGTGGCGTAGGCGACCTCGGTGGAGCCGTACAGGTTGTAGACGACGGGGCCGAAGGCGGCGGTGACCTCGCGGCAGAGTTGGGCGCCCAGTTGGGAACCGGCGACGAAGATGATGCGCAGGGCGGACAGGTCGTGGCCGGTGAGGGCGCGGCCGCCCAGGTCGATCATGCGGTTGAGCATCACCGGGACCACGATGACGGTGGTGGCCTGGTGTTCGGCCATGGAGTCGATGGCGGCCTGCGGGTCGAAGCGGCGGCGGATCACCAGGGTGGAGCCGAAGCCGAGAGTCAGCATGGCGCAGGCGAATCCGAGGGTGTGGAACATGGGGGCGCAGCATTCGGTCACCTCGTTCACGCGGAACGGGACCTTGGACAGCAAACCGCCCAGGGACGCCAGGGATTTCGGCTCGGCGCGCGGCGCGCCCTTCGGGGTGCCGGTGGTGCCGCTGGTGAGCAGGATGATGCGGGGTTCCGCGCCGGGGGAGGGTGGGGCGTCGGGGGAACCGGTGGCGATCAGGTGGTCGAGGCTGTCTTCGCGGGGTCGGTCGGTCCACGCCCGGTAGCTGCCACGACGGGGGTGTATCTCGTCGAGCATGTGGGCGTACTCGTCGTCGTAGACCAGTAGGTCCGTGCCCTCGCGGGTGGCCACGTCGCGGATCTGGGGGCCTGCGAAATCGGTGTTGAGCAGGATGATTTTGGCACCGCATTTGGCGGCGGCGTAGATGGCGTCGATCAGGCCGCGGTGGTTGCGGGCCAGGATCGCCACGCCCTCACGGGGTTTCAGGCCGCGATCGCGCCAGGCGTTCGCGAGGCGGTTGGAGCGATCCTCGAGTTCGGCGAAAGTCAGCTCGCCGAGCTCGTCGATGAGCGCCGTGCGGCCGCCGAATCGGGCCGCCGACAAGCGCAATGCCGCGGCCAGCGTGCCGTAGCGCAATAGGGATGTGGCGGCGGCCAGCAGGACGGTCGGCGATTCGATCCGCACCATTCCGGCTTGCAGCGCCAGCCGCGCCGATTCCGCTTCCAGATAGGCCCGCTCCCCTAGCGACCGCACCGAGTTCAACACCCTGGACCTCCTCGTCCACCCCTGCAGATTGAGGGCATCTGCCACCAAACTAGCGGCACGGGGGCGGGGACGCGAGGGGAACTAGGAGGACGCCACGCGCCATGCGTAGGAACTCGTCATTCCAATCTGCGTGCAGAAGAGACCCTGACCAGCCTTGTTCTTGGCCACCCGGCCTGCTTGGCTTGCAGTGCAGGATTCTCCGGTTTCGTGTGTGCCGCTGACCGGAGTCACCTTGCCCCACTGCATCCTTCGCCCCTCATTGGCGGTGGAGCAGAGCAACGTGCTGTCATCGGCGGCCGTGCTGAATTGACCGATCTCCTCCTGCTCGCATGGCCCGCCATCTGCGTGTGGGCCCTCATCGAGCCAGCGGTAGGCACCGGCGTCACCGGCGACATCGCAGGTCAGCAACACACCATTGACGTCCTTGGTCTGCTGGCCCGCTGTCTGGCATTCCTTGCCGGAGACGGCCTGGGCGCTGCTCGGCGCGGAAGTGGTGGTTGTCGCGGACGCGCCGCCGCAGCCGTAGGCGATGGCCCACTCGGTGGCGTCGGTCCTGGTGAAGCAGCCGAACGGGACCGGGCCCGCCGAGCTGAGTTGCACTGCGGTACCGGCGGACTCGTCGGCGCAGAGCAGGCCGGTTTGGTCCATGCGGCACTCGTAGGCGTCGAAAGTCAGTGTGGTGCTGTAGGCGAGTGTGCTGCCGTAGCCGAGGGTGAACTGGCCGGGGTCACCCGCTATGCGGCCGATGCCCGCGTTCGGACCGGGATAGTCCACCCAGTCGCCGTTCCATTCCCCGTGTGGGTGCGAGGCGGGGCGCGGTGCTGGGTTGTCGAAACTGACCATGCAGGCCAGTCCGTGCATGTAGCTGGTTGCGGACTTCATCGGGGTCATGCACTGGATCTTCTTGGTAGGACTCACGAAGGCGATGCCCACGTCGAGATCCGACTTCGTGCCGTCGGTGGCGGTCGCGGTGTGGAAGTTCGCCGCATCCACCGGGGTACCGGCCCGGATCCAGGCGAGCACGGTCGACAACGATGCGCCCGCGGCGGGCGCGGCCGTCGGCGCGACGGCCGCGGCCGAGGTGGCAGAGGGGGCGGCCGGAGCGGCGGATTGTGTTGCAGCCTCGGTGGTTCCGGACTTCTTGCCGAGCTGGCTGCCGATCAGAACGCCAACCACCGCGAGCACCACGACGGCGATGGCGGCCGTCGCACCGATGAGCAGATTGCGTGACCGCTGGGCTCGCTTCGGCGCGGGTCGCCGGGTTTCGCTCGACGGTTCGAAGTCGCCCGTGACCACCTCGAACACATCGGTGTCCTGCGACCACAGGTCATCCTGCCGACCATATCCCGGCATCGGCGTACCCCAATTTTCTTCCCGCGCGGGCACTTCCGATCCGTCCCGCCCCGATCCGAAGCATACGGGCGGAGATCAGGTCCGTTTTTCACCATGACGTGTCCTGTATGCACCTCGCCTGCGGGCCCCCGCCCGGCGACGATCGGGTCATGACAACGATTACCGATCCGGCCCAGCTCCCGGCCCTCTTCGAGGAGCGTTTGAACGCGGGCGATATCGAAGGCGTGCTGGCGCTTTTCGCACCCGACGCCGCCATGCGCACGACGACGGGGGCGGTGATCTCCGGTCCCGACGCACTACATCAGGAAGTCTCCGGCACTGTCGCCGCGCGTGGCCACCTCACCAATGTCGGCCGGCATGTGCTGGTGGCCGCCGATACCGCGTTGCTGGTGACCGATTGGACGATGGAGATCGACACTCCGGACGGGGTTCGCGTCGCACCCACCGGGACCACGGCCAATGTCGCTCGTCGGGTCGCGGATGGTGAATGGCGGTTCGCGCTGCTCAATCCGCTCGGGACCGCTTGATCGGATCCACAAATGGGGGATGTACCCGATGTCTTTCCTTGTGCGGCCGCGATAGCTTGGAAATCGCTATTGCCTCATGATGCCAGCTAGACACCGTGGAGGAATGACATGAAGAAGTCGATCGGTATCGCTGCACGCGTTGCCACCGTGGCTGTTTCCGGGTTGGGATTCGCGGCTGTTCTCGGGTCCGGCACCGCACAGGCCGCGCCGCAGGATTGCCAGGTACAGAAGGGGCTGTTCGACGCCTCGGCGGTGTGCGCTCCGGACGGTGGATCGAACTACGTGCTGCACCTCGACTGTGTCGGTCTGTATGCCAGTGGGCCGTTCCCGCTGTATGCGATCGGTCCTTACAAGGTGCTGAGCTATCCGTTCACGCCTTCGGGGGACCGGATCACGGCGGCCTGCACGGGGATGGGGCCCGGCATTCTCGCGGTCGCGACCAATGCGTACGTCGAGGTCTATTACGGCTGAGCCGAGACGAGGCGGTCGGCCGACCAGATTTTTGTCCATGAATTCCGGTTTGTCCCAATAGCATTCGACACGTGCGCGCCGCGCCGAGGAAGCTCGTTATCCGGCTTATTCATGGGCTAACATCCAGCAACTGACAGGAGTTCTGCCTTCCGCCTCATCCTCGACTAGGACGGCCCTCTTTGATCGACATGCAGTCGGCGCGTACGGGAACACCCGGCGTCGATGCCGAGGTACTCGTCCTGGGTGCGGGACCGGCCGGGCTGGTACTCGCGAATCTATTGTGCGCAGCGGGAATTCGGGTCACGGTGCTGGAACGGCAGCGCCGTGATCGGGTCGAGAACCGGGCGCGGGCAGGCTTCCTGTCCCCGGACAGCGTGGATGTGCTGCGCACGCACGGGCTCGCCGGTGGGCTCGATCGACTGGGGGCCGTGCATGACGTGTGCGAATTCCGCAGTCCGGAACAGCATTTCGAATTGCGCTACGGATCTCTCGGCTCCCGCCGGCCGCACACCGTGTATCCACAGCAGTTGCTGGTGACCGATCTCATCGCGGAACTGCTGCGGCGCGGTGGCACCGTGCATTTCGACACCGTGGTGGAAGCGCTCGGCGATCTGCACACCGATCGACCCCGAGCGCTGGTTCGCGCAGCTGGCGGGCGAACTCGCAGTTACTCTGCGAGGTACGTGGCAGGCTGCGACGGCTCGCGGGGAATCTCGAGTGCGACGGTGCCCGCGGCCGTCGCTACCCGGGACCACGACATCACCTGGCTGGCCCTGCTCGTGCAGGCGCCGCCGAGCTCGCCGAATGTTCTCTACGGCGTGCATCCCGACGGATTCGCGGGGCAGATGCCGCGCAGCCCGGACATCACCCGCTACTACCTGCAGTGCGATCCCGGTGACAGCGCCGAGGATTGGGATGATCGGCGGGTTTGGCAGGCGCTGGACCGGCGGCTGGACGCACCGCGGCACGGCGCACTTTCGCAGGGGCCCATCGTGGAACGCGGTCTGGTGCGGCTGCGCTCGGAGATCCGGGATTCGATCCGGTACGGGCGGCTGCTGCTGGCCGGTGATGCTGCGACCGCGATCAGCCCGTCGGCGGCGAAGGGCGCGAACCTGGCCATCATGGGGGGCGAGCTGCTCGCGCAGGCCCTCTCGGCCGACCTGGTCGACGGCGATTCGGCACCACTGCAACGGTATTCGGCCGACTACCTGCCGATGATCGAACGCGCCCAGGAGTTCTCGCACTGGATGATCGATCTGCTGCATCCGCCCGCCACCCACGACCCACAGGCCGCCTACCAGCGCGTTCTGCGCCGCGCTCGGCTACACAGCCTGGCCACGTCGCCCGCGCATCAAGAACTGTTCGCCCGCAACTACGTCGGTCTCTGAACCACGTCGGTCTCTGCCGCACGTCGGCATTCGCATTTCACCAGGAGTAAATCCCAACCAGGAGGACGCGTGTCCCGCTCGCTGGCTGTACCCGCATGTCTCGACCCGATCGATCTCGAACAGCTCTGTGCGGCAATCGAGTTCGTGCGGACGCATGACACCGATGCCGTGCTCTCGGCCATGCTTCCAGCCCTCACCGCGGCCGAGGCGGCGGCGATGGCGGCCCGCTGCCGGTTCTCCCATACCGCGCTGCTCGTGTTTCCCCGCGACCTGAGCGAGCTGACCACCGCACTGGAAAGCCTTGGCCTGACGGCAGATCCGGATATTCCGAGCATGGTGGTACGCGGGCGGCTGGCCGCTCGGCACGGCGTCTCGCAGCAGCGGCTGGACGTGCGGATCGTGCGCGCGCCACTGGCCGGTGCCGACGGACACCCTTGCACCATCGAAATTTTCGCGGTGTCGGCGGATACCGATATCACCGCACTCCGGCACGCGGAACGAGCTGCCGGGCACGAGAACCATCTGGCCCTGGACGTCGAGGCCGTCGATACCGTCGAGCTGGCCGGATTGCGGACACTGCTGCTACAGCGTGGCGGAATGCGCAGTGACGGAGGCGGATACAACGGCCACGAGGACGCCACCATCCTCTACTTCCGCACCAGCGCGCCCGGCCGACCCTATCGACGCCTGGAACTGCATGTCGCCGGGCAGCATTCGCCGCTGCTGGCAACGCATCTGGCCGCCTCCCACGATGCCCCCACCCGGTTGCTGCGACTGCTCACCGGAGCCTGGACCACGCAGGCCCTGGCCGCCACCGCCACCCTCGGCGTGGCCGACCAGCTGGCCGCCGCGCCCGGCCGCGACATCACCGAGCTGGCCCGTATCACCGGCACCGACCCCGACAGCCTGCACCGATTGCTGCGCTACCTCACCGATCTCGATATCGTGCGCCCCCGCGGCGCCGGCTACGAACTGACCGAAACCGGTGCGCTGCTGCCCGTCTCGGCCGACCAGTCCCTGCATCCCCTGGCACGCCTCTACGGCGGGGCCTTCTACCAATCCTTCGCCCACCTCGACCACGCGGTGCGCACCGGCACGGCAGGCTTCGACCATCATTTCGGCCGACATCATTTCGAACATTTCTCCGCGACTCCCGAAAGCGCGGAACTCTTCGACGCGGCAATGGCGGCCGGCGCCGGCATCTTCGGACAGGTGAGCGAACTGATCGACCTCACCGGCGAGCCGACCATCGTCGACATAGCCGGTGGCAACGGCACCCTGCTGTCGCGCCTACTCCGCGCCGCCCCGCAGGCCAGAGGGATCCTGTTCGAGCGGCCATCCACCCTGGAGATCGCCCGCGCCGCCCTCGAACGCTCGGGGTCCCTCCCCCAATGCGTCTTGCTTCCAGGTGATTTCACCATCGAGGTGCCCACCGGCGGCGACATCTATCTACTGTCGCGGGTCCTGCACGACTGGGACGACACCCAATGCGCCCGTATTCTCCGCAATTGCGCCGCGGCCATGCCCGCCCACGCAAGCCTCTACATCATCGAACGTCTACTCCCCGACGACGCGGCCGCTTCCCTGGCCTCCGCCTTCGACATCCACATGCTGTGCAATGTCGGCGGCCGTGAACGCACCCGCGAGCACTATCGCGAACTGCTCGCCGCCAACGGGTTGAGTCTGTGCGAAACCCGTAGCCTCCCGCTCGATTTCACACTGCTGCGAGCCGATCCGACGGGCTAGCCGGACTTGCGGTCGGGGGGCGTGCCCCCGACCGCGTGGTGTGGCTAGCCGCCGAAGGAGCCGGTGCTGGGCTTCGGGGTCGGGGTGGGCGTCGGGGTGGGGGCGGCGTTGACCGTGACCGACTGGGTGGTGGTCGAGCCCGCGACACCGGTGCGGCCGGAGAAGGTGGCCGACATGTTGTAGGTGCCTGCGGCGCCGGGGGTCCAGACGATGGAGGCGGTGCCACTGGCGGATACCGGGATGTCGCCGAGGACCTGATCGCCGGCCTTGAACTCGATGGTGCCGCCGGCGGCCGCCGGGGAGACGGAGGCCTGCAGGGTGACCGCCTGGTTGACCTGGACGGCGCTGACCGGGGCGAGGGTGGTGGTCGAGACCGCGTCGCTGGAGACGGTGATGGCCGGGCCCTTGTCGGTGTAGTTGCCCGCGCCGAGGGAACCGTTGTAGTTCATGGAGGTCGGCAGCGCGGTGTCGCGGGCGCAGTTCACGCCGACCGTGTACTGCACCGAGAAGGTCTGCGACTTCGGCGAGATATTCGGGTACACCGGGTATTTGGTGATGCCGAAGGAGGCGCTGACATAGTTCGCGTTCGAGGTGTCGATCGAGACCTGATCACCACCCATCGTCGCCGAGCCGGAGACCGGGGTGAGACAGGCGGGGTGCGCGTCCTGAATCGAGTAGATGTACTCGACCGGGATACCGGTCCGCTCCCACATCGTCGTGACGGTGATGGTCTCGCCGGGGATCGGGTTGGTGTCCGAGACCGTCCGGGTGAACTTGCTGTTCCCGTCGCTCCAGGTGATCGTCCCCGACGCGGCCGAGGCCGTGCCCGGAATCATCGTGACCGCGAACCCGGCCGCCACGGCGAGCGCCGCCACCGAACCGGCCGCCCGCCGAATATTACTGTCCACCATCGTGTCTCCCACTTGCACCGGGTGTCCCTCGACATGGTCGCCGAGGCGTTGCCACACCCGCGTTGGGCTGCATTAGATCACGCAGAAATGGTCAGCGGACCAGTTTCTGAAATGATAGTGAGTCAGTTCAAATATTCGTTCAGCGACCTATTCGCCGGGGTTCACGGTGACGGTTCGGTCCCAGTCGATGACGTGCCGGTGGGTGGCACGGAACATCTCCTCCGGAGCGGGGAGGGCCGGTTGGCCGGCCGACTTGCCTTCCGCCTTGGCCTTGTTCGCACCACGGGCGCCGGCGGCGATCGCCTCCACCCGCGGGCGGCGCAGTTGCTCGTAGGCGGTGAAAGCGTCGGCGATCGGGAGGTCACGCAGGCAACGGGCGAGTTCGACGGCGCTTTCGATGGCCAGCGAGGCACCCTGGCCGGAACTGGACGACGGGGCGTGCGCGGAGTCACCCACCAGCACGATCCGGCCGCGGTGCCAGGTCGGCACTGACGGCATCAGTTCCATCGGACCGACCACGGTCAGATCCTCCGGCGCGGTGTGGTCGAGCAGGTTTTCGCCCGGCACGTGGCCCGCGTACAACTCCCGCAGCCGGGTCAGCCATTCGGCGTTGGAGATTTCGTTGGTTTCAGCCGAGGTCAAGGGTTCGGTTCGGGGCAGGCTGGCGAACCAGGCGATATTGGCGTCCGCATTGGTGGGGTCCGGGTCGTCCTGCCCACCGCGGCCGACACCGACCACGGCGCCGGCGGGGATCTGGTAGTAGCCGACGAAGGTGCGACCGAAGGCGAAGTACATCATCCCCTCCTTCGTCGCCACGCCACTGCCGCGCGCGATGCCGCCGAAGCTCAGCACACCGCCGTATTCGGGTCCCGGCGCCTCCGGGTCGATGAGAGTGCGCACGGTGGAACGGATTCCGTCGGCACCGATCAGGATGTCGGCGGTCGCGGTGCTGCCGTCGGCGAAAGTCGCGGTCACCGCCTCCGCGGTTTCGGCGACCGACACCACCTTCTTGTCGTACTCGAACCGCACCCCGGCCGCCGCCGCGTGGTCGGCCAGCGCCCGGAACAGATCCGCGCGGGCCATGACTTTCGTCGCAGGCAGATCGGGGAAGCCCGCGAACTCGGTGAAGATATTGCCGTTGGCATCACCGAAGATCGACCCGGGCATGTCGATCCCGATCGTGTCGAGAACACCGTCGGCCCCGATGATCCGCAACGCCTGCTGCCCATTGGGAGCCAGACTCAACCCGGCCCCGACGCCATCCGCAGCCACCGGATACCGCTCGTACACGGTGGCCGCGATCCCCGCTTTGCGCAGTGCCAGCGCAATCACCGACCCGGCTACACCGCCGCCGATCACCAATGCTGTTGTCGCCTTGCTCATTTGCCGCTCCTAGCGCTCCATCTGAAGCGATAGTAGCCACGAAACTAGTCTCAACGCAACTAGAACGCTGAAACAGTTCGAGCCGGCGCAGCACTCATCCAGAACCTGGTTTCAGGGAGTGTGGCGAAGTCGCCGAATTATCCGAAGCCACAACCGAATTCCGCCACCTCGGCCTGGGCGAATGATGGTCCGAAATGTGCCCTCGGCAGGATTCGAACCTGCGACACCCGCTTTAGGAGAGCGGTGCTCTATCCCCTGAGCTACGAGGGCTGGTCGGGGTGACCGGCGTGGTCGTCGGGGAGTCTACCCGGAGGTGGGGCTGGGGGCCGCATCCGTGCGGGTGCGCCGGTCAGTGGGGGTGGTTGGCGGTGTAGCGGGCGCGTTCGACGGGGGTGGCGTGCAGGATGCCGGGGGCGTCGAGGGTGACGGGGAGGTGGTGCTGGGCCAGGCGGTGGGCGCGGTTGGGAGCCATGTAGGCGGCGCAGTAGAAGAGGGCGAGGATCAGGGCGAGGGCGGTCATGGCGAGGCGGATCCAGAAGGGGCCGGGGAAGGCCAGCAGGAAGGCCGCGAAGAGAGGGAGGAAGGGGACCATGCCTCGGGCGAGATGCCTTGCGTAGGCGTGTTTTCCGGTCAGGTCGCGAAGGACCCAGTCCTGCAGGTCGAGGGGCATGGGGCGGCCCACGGTGTAGCCGAGCCATTCAGGGAAGGTGGGGCGGGGGCGTTGGCGGATCATGTATTCAGCTTGCGCCCACCGCGATCTCGCAGGTAGCAGGCAATTTTCTAGGCGTCCATAGATTCGACCTATGGACGCTTGGTCGCGACGGCGATGATGTAGTCGGCCCACGGGCCCCAGACGATCAGGCCGGGACGGCTGAAAGTGGCGCGCAGCACCGGATTCACGCGGCGCATGTCGGGATCGCGCAGCCGCTTGCTCAGGTGGCGGGCGAGCGGGCGGTAGACGTCGCGGCGGATCGAGTAGGTGGTGACCTCGTCGAACCCGGCCTCGGACAGGGCCTTTCGATACCGGCGCAGGTCGTAGACATTGCGCTCCCCCGCCCGGTCCGAGGCGCGCATCACCATTTCGTTGACCGTGTTCGGGCGCAGCGTGATATCGGCCGTGACCAGTCGCCCGCCCGGTTGCAACACCCGGTACGCCTCGGCGAAAAACCGTTCGTGCGAAGGGAAATGGAAGGCCGACTCCAGTGCGGTGACCTTGGTGCAGGAGGCGTCGGCACGCGGCAGGTCGATGGCCGAGCCGTATTCGAAGCGGATGCGGTCGGACAGGCCGAGATCGGCGGCGCGACGGGTGGCGATCTCGATCTGCTCGGTCGCGATGTTCATGCCGATGATCTCCTTCGGCCCGAATTCGGTGGCCCACAGGAAATCCTGGTCGCCGTAACCGAATCCGACGTCCAGCTGGATGTCGTCGGGGCCGAGGTCGGCCTCGCGGGCGACCAGCCGGGCCAGGTCGCGGCTGGCCTCGTCGAGAGTGGCGGGGTTCGCGCGCCAGTAGCCGAGGTTGATGAAGAGCGAATCCTCGCCGAAGAGATTCTGCGGGCCGACGATGTCGTAGACGCGGCCGACCCGTTCACCGGCGGGGAGGAAGGGGACGCGCGCCCATTCCCCGCATTCGCGGGCCCAGCGGGCGGCGCGTTGCGGCAGGGATTCGACGGGGATGGCAGCGGTGGTCAGCGTCATTGAGACCCTCCGGGCTGGATGCCAGCACTGCCGCCTGTGTCTCAGACGATCTCACGCTGGACTGTCAACAGTCTCAGACAGTTGGGCCGGGTAGTCAAGGCCGCATCCAACCCCCTATCGCCGGGTGGCTTGCCCCTCGTCGAAGTCATCCGCCGCGAATGCCTTTGTCTTCCAACGGAACAGCACCGTCGCACCCGGCCAGTTGTTGGTGATCCGCCCCGAGGCGTTGCGATACCAGCTCGAGCAGAAGTTCCACGGCGTGTCCTTCAACCGCCGCTGCAGCCAGTCGTCCCACTCCCGCTCGACCTCCGGGCGCGCGGCCAGGAACCGGCCCGGCCGGACCGCCAGATACTCGATCACCTGCCGGATATAGCGGGCCTGCGATTCCAGCATGTAGATGATCGAGCCCGACCCCACATTGGTGTTCGGCCCGTACATCATGAACAGGTTCGGGAAGCCGGGCACCGACATGCCGAGGAAGGCGCGCGCGCCCTGCGTCCACTCGTCGGCCAGCTTGCGGCCTTGCAGCCCATAGATGTTCATGGGCGCCAGGAATTCGGTGCCCTTGAATCCGGTCCCGTAGACGATCACATCGACCGCGTGCTCGACACCGTCGGCGGTGCGGATGCCGGTGGGCGTCACCGCCTCGATGGCCGCGGTCTCCACCCGCACATTGTCCCGGGCCAGCGCCGGGAAGTACTCGTTGGAGAACAGTCCGCGCTTGCAACCGGCCGCGTAGTCGGGAGTCAGCTTGGCGCGCAACGCGTCATCCGGAATCTGCTTGGCCCGATGCCGATCGGCGATGGCGATCACCGGCGTCTTGATGGCCGGGACATCGGTCAGCGCCAGCGCCATCACCTCGAAGAAGGCCCAGATGGCGAACCGTTCGGCCAGCCGGGTGCCCGGCACGTGCTTGAACATGGCGTGATGCAGCGGGGTGTACTCGGTATCGAACTTGGGCAGCACCCAGGCGGCCGAACGCTGGAACAGGGTCAGCTGCTCGACCTGCGGCTGGATGGCCGGAATGTATTGGATGGCACTGGCTCCCGTGCCGATGCAGGCGACCCGCTTCCCGGTGAGATCGACCGAGTGGTCCCATTCGGCCGAGTGGAATGCCGCGCCGGTGAAGGTGTCGATGCCGGGCAGGTTGGGCAGGGCCGGGCGGGACAGCTGCCCGACCGCGGGGATGAGGACGTCGGCGAGGTGGGTGACGCCGTCGGCGGTGCGGACGCGCCAGATGCCGCCCTGCTCATCGAATTCCGCGTCGACGACCTCGCTGCCGAAGTGGATGTGCGCCGGCAGGTCGTGCTTCTCGGCGACCGTGCGCATGTAGGCGTGGATGTCGGCCTGGTGCGAGAACCGGCGCGGCCAATCGGATTTCGGCTCGAACGACCACGAGTACAGCGGCGACGGCACATCGCAGGCAGCCCCCGGATAGGTGTTCTCCCGCCACACGCCGCCGAGGTCCGCGGCCTTCTCCAGGATGGTGAAGTTGGTCAGGCCGTGCCGCCGCAATTCCAGGGCCAGGCCCAGTCCGGCGAACCCGGCACCGATGATCAGGATGGACGGCTCTCGCTGCATATCCCCAACGTTAGAGGCCGTTCTCGCTGGTCACGAAGACATCGCCGGTCAGTCAATCGGTATTTTCGGCCACGTCTTGTGAGCAAGCGCACGCTCACCTAGCTCACACCTCACTGTCCGAGCCAGTGAGTAGGGTCTGACCTGCGACGCTGTCCCCGACTGGACAACCCGGTGTCACACTCAATATATTCACGGAAGTTCTTGCTCCAATTTGCTTGTCCTGGTTAGTGATTGGCTATTCTGCGCAGCCGCAGGGGGTTGCGTCAGCACGTCGACGCCGATCAGGACCGCGGAGCCGGCTGGTCGTCGTGTTGGGCGGCGGCGGGTCGGCACGAGCTGCGGGTGGCGGAGGTGGGGTCCGCCGCCCGCAGCTCGAATATTTCCGCACCATCCGAACAATCTCCGCGCTCCACCGGGGGCCCGACCCCGCGTGTCCGAATTCGGCTAGGCTCGCCGCAAGTGACTCAGTTCACTCCCCAGTAGGTACGTGCAAGGAGCGGTTGGGAAATGTTGAGCACCATGCAGGACGAGCAGCTGTCACTCGCGACGCTGCTGCGCTACGCCTCCACCTTCCAGGGCGACAGCCATGTCTCCACCTGGACCGGCGACGGCGTACGCACCCAGACCTATCGTGAGATCGGCCAGGATGCGGCCCGCCTCGCCAATGCCCTGCGTGACCTGGGCATCGGCGTCGGCGATCGGGTCGGCACGTTCATGTGGAACAACAACGAGCACATGGTCGCCTATATCGCGGTGCCCGCGATGGGCGCGGTGCTGCACGCACTGAACATCCGGTTGTTCCCCGAGCAGCTGGTGTACGTGGCCAACCACGCCGAGGACCAGGTGGTCATCGTGGACGGCTCGCTGGTACCGATGTTCAACCAGTACCTGCCGAATCTGAAGACCGTGCGCCACGTCATCGTCGCCAACGGGGATGTCGCGACCGTGACCGCGCCCGAGGGCGTCACCGTGCACGCGTACACAGAACTGCTTGCCGCGCAATCGGACAGCTACGACTTCCCGGTCATCGACGAGCGGTCGGCCGCGGGCATGTGCTACACCTCCGGCACCACCGGCGACCCCAAGGGCGTCGTCTACTCGCACCGCTCCAACTGGCTGCACGCCATGCAGGTGATCTCCCCCAACGGCATGGGCTTCACCGCCGCCGACACCGTGCTGGCCATCGTGCCGCTGTTCCACGCCAACGCCTGGGGCATCCCGTACGCGGCGCTCATGTCGGGCGCGAATGTGCTCATGCCCGACCGCTTCCTGCAGCCCGCCCCGCTGCTGCAGATGATGGAGCAGGAGAAGCCGACCTTCGCGGCGGCCGTGCCCACCATCTGGGGTGGCGTGCTGGCGGCCCTGCAGGCGCAGCCGCAAGACATTTCGTACCTGCGCACCTGCGTGGTCGGCGGTGCGGCGGTGCCGCCGTCGATGATGCGGGCCTTCGAAGAGCAGCACCACGTCAAGCTGCTGCACGCGTGGGGCATGACCGAGACCTCCCCGCTCGGTTCGGTCGGCCACCCGCCGGCCGGGGCCGAAGGCGAAGAGGCGTGGGCCTACCGCTACACGCAGGGCCGATTCCCGGCCGGGGTGCAGGCGCGACTGGTCGGCGATGACGGCAGCGTGCTCCCGAACGACGGAGAAGCGCTGGGCGAGCTCGAGGTTCGCGGGCCCTGGATCACCGGGTCCTACTACTCCCCCACCGGCGCCGAGGTCGATCCGGACAAGTTCGACGACGGCTGGCTGCGCACCGGCGATGTCGGCAAGATCAGCCCCAACGGCTATCTGACCCTGGTGGACCGCTCCAAGGACGTGATCAAGTCCGGCGGCGAATGGATCTCGTCGGTGGACCTGGAGAACGCGGTGGTCGGGCATCCGGCGGTCGCCGAGGCCGCGGTCATCGGCATCCCGGACGCGAAGTGGGACGAGCGTCCGCTGGTCGCGGTCGTGCTGGTGGCAGGCTCCGAGGCGAAACCCGAAGAGCTGCGCGACTTCCTGGCGCCCAAGTTCGCCAAGTGGCAGCTGCCGGAGCACTGGGCCTTCATCGAGGAGGTCCCCAAGACCAGCGTCGGCAAGTTCGACAAGAAGCGGCTGCGCGCCCAACACGCCGACGGCACGCTGACCGTCATCACGCTGGGCTGAACCCGGATATCCGCAATGCCACGGCGGCCCTTAGTGTGAGGGCCGCCGTGGTGTTCGGGAAGCCGGTGTAATTCCGGCACGGCCCTCGCCACTGTGATCGGTTAGTCGGTGCGTCGTCCTGTCCTCGCGGGCAGGGGTCACGGGATTTCGGTCCCGGAAGACCAGGCGCGCCGGTGTTCGACCCGTCAGCCAGGAGACCGGCCACGGCACCGTTGAACCGTTCCACGAGGTGCTGGAAGGCTGCTCTGTGTCTGTACCCAACCCTGTTCCCACCCTGCGCTGGGAACGCCGCGACTGGATCCGCACCGGCGGACTGCTCGCGACCATCGCCGTCATGCACGTGGTGGCGTTCGGGATTCTGTTCGCACTGGTGCTGCCCGGGCACTACACGGTCGGCACCCAGGTGTTCGGGGTCGGGCTGGGCGTCACCGCCTACACGCTCGGCATGCGGCACGCCTTCGACGCCGACCACATCGCCGCCATCGACAACACCACCCGCAAGCTGATGGCGGACGGGAAACGTCCGGTGTCGGTGGGCTTCTGGTTCGCGCTCGGGCACTCGACCGTGGTGGTGCTGCTGGCGGTCGGCATCGCGGCCGGGGCGCGGTTCGCGACCACGCTGGCCGATGACGACTCCGCGACCCGCAAGGATCTCGGCCTGGTCGCCACGCTCAGCTCGGGCAGCTTCCTGTATCTGATCGCGGCGTTGAACCTGGTGGCGCTGGCCGGGATCTGGCGGGTGTTCAAGGCCATGCGGGCCGGGCAGTTCGATGAACACGAGCTCGAAAAGCACCTGGACAGCCGGGGTTTCATCAATCGGATCCTGGGACGGCTGACCAAGTCCATCACCCGGCCGGGACAGATGTATCCGATCGGGCTGCTGTTCGGGATCGGCTTCGACACCGCCACCGAGGTGACGCTGATGGTGATGGCCGGGTCCGGTGCGGCCGCGGGGCTGCCCTGGTACGCGATCATCTGCCTGCCGCTGCTGTTCGCCTCCGGCATGAGCCTGTTCGACACGCTCGACGGCACCTTCATGAATTTCGCCTACCACTGGGCGTTCTCGAATCCGGTGCGCAAGGTGTACTACAACCTCACCATCACCGGGCTGTCGATCGCGGTGGCGTTCCTCATCGGCACCATCGAACTGGTCGGTGTGCTGCACGCCAAGCTGGATCTCACCGACCCGATCACCGGGTGGATCTCCGGCATCGATCTGAACAATGTGGGATTCGTGATCGTCGGACTGTTCGTGGCGGTGTGGGCGATCGCGTTGATCTACTGGCGACTCGCGAAGGTCGAGTCCCGCTGGTCATTGACCGCCGAAAGGCCGTAGAGGACCGGGATGATCGGGGCCGGCGGCGGCAGCTTCCACCAGCCGTCGGGGGTCTGGACCATGCCGGGCCAGCGCGGCCACGGCAGCGTCTCGGATTCGGTGAGACCGGTGATGCGCAGACCGGCGGCCAGTAGCGCGTTGACGACCTCGCCGAGACCGTGCCGCCATTCGTAGGCGGTGGTGTCGGTGGTGAGGTCGGGGCCGTCGGTGTAGGTGTGGACGCTGTCACGGCGTTGCGCGCCCCGGCCGGACAGGTAATCGTCGTGCAGCAGTAGCTGATCCGGGTCCACGCCCGGCGGCGGGGTCGGGCCCAGGGCGTGCAGCAGCGGATGGAATTCGACCAGGTAGAGCAGGCCGCCCGGGCGCAGGAGATCGGCGATCACCTGTGCCCAGCCGGTCAGGTCGGGCAGGTAGCAGAGTGCGCCCTTGCCGGTGTAGATGATGTCGAAATCCCTGCCGGGCAGGGCCGTTCGCGCGTCGTAGACGTCCGCGCACACGTATTCGACCGTGCCCCCGGCCAATTCGCGGGCGTGTTTGATCGACTCCGCCGAGAAGTCCAGGCCGACCGCGCGGGCCCCGCGCCGCGCGAATTCGACCGTCTCCGTGCCCAGATGGCATTGCAGGTGCAGGATGTCGCGGCCGCGCAGCTCGCCGAGGGCCTCCCATTCGAAAGGGGCGAACCAGTAGCTCGCATCCCGGTCCCGGTAGAACCGGCTGGCGGCGTGAATTCCCGCGCGGGCGTCCCAGTTTCGCCTGTTCACCGATAGTGGATCGATGGTCACGCCGCCATCGTAGGGGGTCAGAACAGGGACTGGGTCTCGGCGGCGATGACGAAGCCGTGGCCGTCCACGGTGCAGCGGACGCCGGAGGTCATGGATTCGCAGATCACCCCGCGCACGCCGATGGTCTGGCCGTACTCGAGCACCTTGCCGCCGCCCTCGTGGAAGCCGGGCGCGGTCGAGCCGTCGATCGGCGGTCCGACGAAGACGCCCTGGTTCAGGCAGATGAATTGCGGCTTGCCGTTCTGGACGGCGGCGGCCACCTCGTGGGCGGGATTGTTGGCGCAGCTCAGGCCCGCCGGGATCACGGTGGCGTTCTTCAACTGGCAGCCGACGGTGTTGAGATTGTCCACGTAGATACCGCATTTGATGTTCTGGCTGGGCGACTGGAAGTAGTAGTGGCCCTGCTGCTCGAAGTCGCGGGCGTCCACGTTCACATCGTCGCGGTTGGGCAGGGTGGTGGCCTTGGCCTGCGTGGTGGGCGGGGTGCCCTGCGCAGGCTGTGTGACCTGGGCCGACTGAGTCGTCGGGGCGGCTCCGGGCGTACTGGTGGCCGGGTCGCACCCTGCCAGAGCACCGACCAGCAGGACAGCCGCGGCCGCGGTGAGCAACGCTCGCATGATCACATCGCTTTCAGTTCGGTTATGCCACAGGAACATTCGTGCGACCCGCAGAAATTGTTAATCGGCGCAGGTGAACAGTCGGCGGCTCGAGCATATCCACAGCGTTTTGGCCGAGACCGGGCCGGAGGTGCGGCCTAGGCTGAGGGCCATGACGCCGCTGCAGCGCTATATCGCGGAGGAAATCGCCACCGATCATGTGGAGGGGCTGCTCAGCCGCCGGGAAGCGTTGCGGCGGTTGGGGCTGATGGGGATCGGGACACCGGCGGCGGTGGCGCTGCTGGCGGCGTGCGGGGAGTCGGCGAAACAGGCCACGCCGAGTACGACGGCGGCGGCCGCGTCGTCTTCGGCTCCGCCGCCCGGGAAGTCGACGGCATTGCCGTCCACGGCGATCACCCTGCCCGGCCCCGACGGTCGCACCTTGCAGGCCGCGTGGGCGGAGGCGGCCACGCCCAAGGGCGGCGTGCTGGTGATCCACGAGAACAAGGGGCTCACCGACCACATCCGTTCCATCACCGGCCGTTTCGCGGGCGTCGGCTACTCCGCGCTGGCCGTCGACCTACTCTCCGAGGAGGGCGGCACCGCCATCTTCACCGATGACGCCGCCGCGACCGCCGCACTGAGCAAGATCCCCAACGACCGCTTCGTCGCCGACCTGCGCGCCGGCCTGGCCGAACTCGGTCGCCGCACCCCCGGAAAGAAGCTGGGCGCCACCGGCTTCTGCTTCGGCGGCGGCCTCACCTGGCTACTGCTCACCTCCGCCACCCCGGAAATCGCCGCCGCCACCCCGTTCTACGGCCCCTTCCCCGACGGCGGCCAATTCACCGGTTCCAAGGCCGCGGTCCTGGCCGTCTACGGCGCCCTCGACACCCGCGTCGACGCCACCCGAGCCGCCGCCGAATCCGCCCTCGATCAAGCGGGCCTCCCCCACGACACCTACGTCGCCGACAACGCCGACCACGCCTTCTTCAACGACACCGGCGCCCGCTACCAGCCGACCGCCGCCGCCGAAGCCTGGAAGCGCGTAATCGACTGGTACGGGCGCTACCTCGTCTGAGCGACTAACCCAGCCATGGAGTCTGCCGCTGCTCCCGATGATGCTCCAGCCGCAGCCGAACCGTCGGGTGCACCGGCAACCCCGCCAACTCCTCCAGCGAAATGAACCGAACCTCGGTGGACTCGTGCGAGACCCGGATCTCACCACCCACCGCCCGGCCGTTGTAGACGACGGCGAACTCCTGCCGGACTTCCCCGTCCGAGTACTCGATAACGTGCTCCGGATCGGTGTAAATGCCGAGCAGACCGGTGATCTCGATATCCAGCCCGGTCTCCTCGAAGGTCTCCCGGATCACGCACTGCTCGAGGGTCTCCCCGACTTCCATGATCCCGCCGGGCAGCGACCAATTCCCCGAGTCACCACGCCGCTGCATCAGCACCCGACCGAGCTCGTCCACGACCAGCGCTGACCCACCCGGTTTCAGCGAATTCGGCTTGGGCGCGTTCGGGTCCCGGTAGTAGTCACGCCTCGAGCCCATGGCTGCAGTTCAATTCGTGCTGATGGTTTTGCGGTGGACCGGGCCGTGGGGTTCGGCGCAGTGGGGTTCGTGGTCGTGGTCGTCTTCGGGGCATTCGTCGTGGTCGGTGAAGTCGACCTGGAGGACGGCGTGGTCGATGTGGTGTTTGTCGGCGAGCATGTGGGCTACCGAGGCGCGGACGGCTTGGCTGTCGGCGCCGGGGGCGACCAGGATGTGTGCGGAGAGGGACGGGACGCCGGAGGTGATTTCCCAGATGTGGAGGTCGTGGACCTCGACCACCGAGTCGACGTCGGCCATTTCGCGGCCGATCTCGATCGGGTCGAGGTAGGCGGGTGCGGCCTCTAGGAAGATTCGGCCCGAGGCGCGGACCAGGCCGACGCCGGCCTTCACCATGAGCACCACCACGATCAGGGTTGCGATGCCGTCGGCGCGGGCGAAACCGGTGAGCATGATGATCAGACCGGCGATGGCCGTGGCGATGAAGGCGAACAGGTCGTTGAGGATGTGCTGGTACGCGCCCTCGACATTGAGACTGGTCCGGTTGGCGCGGCTGATCATCCAGCTGGCCAGCACGTTCACCACGATGCCGATCAGGGCGGTGACCAGCACCAGGCCGCCGGTCACGTCGGGCGGGTCGATGAGGCGACGGATCGCCTCGTAGGTGAGCCAGGCCGCCAGGCCCAGCAGGGTCAGGCCGTTGGCCTGGGCGGAAAGAATCTCGGCGCGCTTCCAGCCGTAGGTCATGCGACCCTCGGCGGGCCTGGCGGCCAGCCGGATCGCCCACAGCGCCAACACGATCGAGGCCGCGTCGGTCAACATGTGCGCGGCGTCGGACAGCAGCGCCAGTGATCCCGCGACGAGGCCGACCACGACCTCACCGAGCAGGAACACCACGATCACCGCCAGCGCGCCGCCCAGCCAGCGCTTATCGCTGTCCGCGGTCGCACCGTGCGAGTGCCCGTGATCGTGTCCGTGCTCGTGCGTATGCCCGCCCATAACCCTCCTTGGTAGTGCCCGACGAACACCATATGCATGAATCGCTATGTATGCAATATTCAGCCTAGGAAAGATCCCGGAAGGTCATGAGGAACCCCGCACAGGCAATCAGGAACAGCGCTGTAAAGCCGATCGCCCGCAGCCACAGCCAGGGCCAGTCCCGGACCCACAGTCCGGTGAGCATGACCCCGACCAGCATCAACGCCCCGTAGAGCGGCGTCCGCTGCGGATGGCGACCCATATGTCCTGCATACGCCTGTTTGGATGATCAGTCATGCGCGCCGCGCTACAGCCAGGGGATCTCCTCGGCGGCATACCGGTAGGCGCGGAAGATGGCATTGGAGACGCCCGGGAAGACCGCGGCCGTATCGGCATCCGGGTACTCGGTGAACGACGGCACCACGTACTCCCAGACGATCCGCCGCTCCCGGGTCACCTCGAAGATCCGCCCGAACGCCGCCTCGGTGATGAGTGTGTTGCCGTTCGCCAGCCGTTGCGCCCCGCCCATGTACGGGGTGAAGAACGCCTCACGCGGCGAATCCTGGTAGGTCCACACGGGTTCGCCGGTGGCCAGGTCGATCTCGAGGACGCGGCTGTAGGTCACCGATTCGCCGGTGCGGAAGGTGCCGTTGTCCAGCAACAGGATTCGGCCGTCGCCGACCGGGGTGGCGTGATGCTGCTGCGCGACCGTGCCGCGATCGGCGAGCAGCCGGTATTCGCCGGTGCCACGGTCGATCACGATGACCGCCGACACGCTGCGCAGGCTCGCCACCACGGTGTTCGCGTCGAGCGGGTACACGCTGTTGATGAGCGGCCAGTGTTCGCGCCAGTAATGCGGTTGCAGCACAGCGTCTTCCGGGTCGAGATGGACGGCGGCCTGCCACTCCCACAGCAGGGTGCCGTCGGCGGCCACCTCGCGGATGACATCGGCCCACACCACACCGTCCGCCTCACTGCCCGGGACACCGCCGCGAATACGAGCCGCCGCCGCGCCGGTCAGCGGTTCGACCGCGGTGTAGAGGATGCGCCCGTCGTCGTAGTGGTGGGCGTCGTGATGCTGCAGGTCGTCGCGGTGTTCGGCGAGCAGGGTGCCGTCGGGGGCGTACTTGCCCAGTGAACCGCCGCTGTACTTGCGCCACATGGGGAACAGCACGCCCGCCGCCAGGGTCGCGCCGTTGTAGGCCAGGCTGCCGTCGGGCAGCAGCCGGGCGTGCCGGCCGGGACGGTGGGGCAACTGCCAGCGGTGCACGCTCTCCCCGGCCAGATCGACCAGGTCGACGCGGCCGTTCCCGGCCAGCGGCGCGTACAACGTGTAGCCGGGAAAGGCCAGCTCCGGGTCGCTGTCGATGAGTCCGATGCCCCGGCGCTTGAGGGTGTTCTGCTCCACTGTTCCTCCAAATATTCAGACTCACTGAATATTCAGTAGATTGGAGCCGGGCTGAAGGTTTCCAATCGGCTCGAGGCAAATCCGGAAAGGTGCGCAATGGCTGACTCTCATGACCGCTGGCGGCGACTCGGGCAGGTCGTGCACACCCGGCGGCTCGACTCCGGACTGACCCTGGCGCGGCTGGCCGAAATGACCGAGCTGTCACAGTCTTTCCTGAGTCAGTTCGAGAACGGGCACAGCAATTCGAGCCTGCGCTCCTTGCAGCGCATCGCGGATGCGTTGGGCTGCACC
Source organism: Nocardia sp. NPDC059240 (assembly GCF_042753865.1). Classification (NCBI taxonomy): domain Bacteria; kingdom Bacillati; phylum Actinomycetota; class Actinomycetes; order Mycobacteriales; family Nocardiaceae; genus Nocardia; species Nocardia sp. NPDC059240. The sequence continues at coordinate 442,737 of NZ_JBHZAC010000002.1, forward strand.
GCGACCGAGCTGCTCGCCGACGCCGACGAGGCGCCGCGCTCACCGGTGGTGCGGGCCGGAGACGATACCCGGCTGCCGCAATCCGGGGCCGCCGACGGGTCGGTGCGTTCGCTCGTGCACGGCGAACGGGATCTGCGCGCGCTGGAATTCACCGGCGGCGCGGCGCACGGCGAACGCGAATTCACCCACGCCAACGATGAATTGATCTATGTGGTGCGCGGCGCGATCAGTGTGGTGGCGGATGGCACCGAGCACGAGCTGGCGGCCGGGGACACCTTCTACTGCGCGGGCGGGGTCGCCCATCGCTGGTGGGCGCACACGCCGCAGACCACGACACTGCTCGTGTCGGTCGCCGACACGCTGGCGATCCGTCGCCGCCCGCATCGAAAAGCCTAGAATCGCAAGGGTGGACCCAATTCTCAGCACTATCGGCGTTGTCGTGGTCGTCGGCCTGGCGGGGGCCGCCTATGCGGCGTTCCTGGTGCTACGCGGCCGCAAGTAGTCAGTTGGCGACCACCGGCCAGGGATAGAAGGCCAGGTGGATGAGCAGGACCACGAGTCCGGCCAGCAGGATCGCCGCGACCGGGTGTGCGCGGCGCTCCAGATAGCCGACGGTGCGAAACAGTGTGGGGAACGGGACATCTCGGCTGAAGAACATGGCCAGGATGCTCGGCACGATCACCCACATGAGCGCGATCAGACCGTAGAGCACGTACGCGCCCAGATACGAGTGCGGATGCATGCCTCGATCGGCCGCGGCGAACAGCACCCCGAAGACGTAGGTCCCGACGGCCGCCAGTAGGTAGCCCGCACCCAGCAGCGTGATCCGCGAATCCGCCTTCATCACACGGCCGTTCACGGTGAGGGTGCGGCCCCCGACGGTTTGCACGACCGGTTCGGGCGCGGTGGCCAGTTGCGGCACCGCGTAATAGGCGAGCAGCACGATCACCGCGACCACGATCAGCCGGACCCACGAGTGCTGGGTCTCCAGGTGCCCGACCGTATTGGAGATGGTCGGCCAACTCGCCAACTTGAACACCGAAGCGAGTTCGGACACGGCGATCGCCAGCCCCGCGAGGCCCCACATGCAATAGCCCCAGAATTCCACCGAGCGTCCCGCCGCCGTCGGTACGGCGTCGCTGCCGACATCCTCTGTCATACTGCCGGTTTATCACCAAAAACTGGCTCTACCTGCATGCATACCCAGTCGATATCGGGTTGGAACTGCCCCGAAATCTCTTGGTACCGGATGGTCGGTCTTGGGTCAGTTCCGGTCGAAGAACGCCGCGATCGCCTTGGTGAAACCGGCCCCGTCCTCGAGCGGCAGCGCGTGCCCGGCCTCGAACTCGAGGTACTCGGCGGCGGGAATGACATCGGCGACCTCGCGCTGCTCGGCGATCGGAACGACCTGATCGTAGGCGCTGCCCAGTACCAGCGTGCGGGCGGCGATGCGGGGCAACAGGTCCCGGATATCGACCGAGCGGTCCGCGGCGACCTGGACCGCCTGACGCGGATCGAGCAGACCGGCGAAGGCGGCCACGGTTTGCTCGAAAACTTCGGTGCTCCACCCGGAGAGGGTTTCCGGGCGCAGCACCGTCAACGGCAGCAGCCGGGCGAGGGCGTCGAGATCGGTGCGCAGCAGGTGCTGCCACAGGTCGAACAGTGCGGCCGCGCGGGTCCCGGTGACCGCCCAGGGTGCATGCAGCACAAGGGATTCCACCCGATCGGGGTGGCGAGCCGCCAGCGTGGCCGCGGTCACCGCGCCCAGGGAATGCCCGGCCAGCTGGAAGGTGGTCAGCCCGGCATGGTCGGCGGCGGCCAGCACCTGCGCGGCCAGGTCGTCCACGGTCACCGCGTCGGGTGCGGTGGTGGCTCCGGCGCCGGCGTAGTTGGGGGCCACCACGGTGAAGCGTTCGCTCAGCTCGGCGGTCAACTCCGCCCAGTTGGCCTCGGCATGGGCGAAGGTGCCGTGCACCAGCACCACGCCGGGACCGGTTCCGGTGACCAGGTATTCGACGGTGCTGGGGCCATTGCTCAGGGTGACGGGTGCGAAAGGCATGGGAGTTCCGTTCTCGACAGGTCGGTGGCCGACAGCGTGACTGCCCGGTCTGGCAGTCCGCTGTCAGGCGAGGACCGGCTACTTGCCGTCCGCGGTGAGGCGGCCGGCGGTGCCCCAGCTGTCGGCGGGGGTCTCGTGGATCCAGACCTGCACGGCCTCGGCCGGGATCTGGTAGGCGTCGACGAAGGCGTCGGTAATGCGGCGCACCAGGTCGCGCTTCAGTTCGACGGTGCGGGGACCCTGCTGCACGGTGACGATGGGCATGATGCTTCTCCTCGGTGAAAACTGCTGGGATATCGGCCGTTTCGGCGGCCTGAGAACAGTTCACCGGAATTCCGCGCCCCGACCAATGGGCAGGTCGCGAGCGCAGCGATAAGCGATCCTTATCGTGAAGTGGGCTCGACCAGCAGCGCCCCGAGCAGACGCAGATTCGGCGAGGCGGCATCCGCGCGCACCGCCAGCGCGATGGGCAGACTCATTCCCGGATCCGCGAACGGCCGGAAGGCGACACGTGAGTTGTGCACCTGCCGGGCATTCGACTCGTAGACCACCGTCCACATGGGTGAGCCCGCACCGATGGCGGCCAGCGTGTCCTGCAGTGTCGTGGAGGTGGGCGCGGGCGTCGGCTCGAAACCCGCACGCACACAGGCGTTCAGCACCAGATCCACCAGGGCGGGATGGTTGCGCCGCTCGGTCAGCCGCAGCGGGATCGGGCCCAGATCGGTCAGCTGGACCGAATCCTGTTGCGCCAGCGGGTGTTTAGCCGGAAGCGCCACGACCAGCGGATCATCCCAGGCGGGCAGGAAATCCAGCTCCGGACTCTCGTCGGGTTCCGGTGAGCGCACGAACGCCGCGTCGAGCCGCCCGTCGGCCACCTGCGCCAGCCGATCCCGCACCGGCACCGCCACCAGTTCGACCTGCACCTGCGGCGCTTGCTCGGCGAAGGCATCCAGCACCGCGTCCAAGCGCTCGCCCAACCCGGTCACCGTCCCGAGCCGGAACAGCTCGGCTCGTCCACCGGCAAGGTCGGCCACACTCGCCCGCGCCTGATCCGCCGCCGCCAGCACCGCCCGCGCCGCGGGCAGGAACCGCAATCCCGCCTCGGTCAACCGCACTCGTCGCGGCGACCGGTCCAGCAACTGCACTCGCAGGTCCCGTTCCAACCGCTGTACCTGCTGGCTGACCGCGGGCTGCGCGATATGCAACCGCGCGGCGGCTCGGCCGAAGTGCAGCTCCTCGGCAACGGTCACGAAATACCGCAACTGACGCAATTCCACAGATGCATCCAAACATCACGGCCACGCTCACACGCTGACGGAGTGCCGTTCCGCCAGGCGCGACAGGGCCGCGGCGGCCGGAGAGCCGGGTGGGGCGGTGTAGACGACCAGGAGTTGGTCGGGATCGCCTGGGAGCAGCAGGGTTTCGTAGCCGAGGTCGAGGGGGCCGACCTCGGGGTGGTGGATCAGCTTGGCGCCGAAGGTTTTTTCCTTGATCGGGTGGGCGGCCCAGTGGCGGCGGAAGGCCGGGCTGCGGGAGGTGAGTTCCTCGACCAGGGCGGCGGTCTCCGGGTCGGCCGGGTGCAGGCCCGCGTCGCGGCGGAGGTAGGCGACGGTTTCGGCCGCCACCGCCTCCCAGTCCGGGTAGAAGGTGGGGGCGGCGGGTTCCAGGAACAGGTAGCGGGCCTGGTTGCGTTCGGCGTCGGGGACGCGGGAGAAGCCGGAAACCAAGTCGCCCATGGCGTTCCAGGCCAGCACGTCCATGCGACGGCCGAGGATGAAGGCGGGGGCGGTGAGAGCGTCGAGGATGAGGCGGGCACCCGGGCGGAGGGTGTCGCGGTAGACGCCGGTGGTCGTGGTGGGGTGGGCGTCGACGGTGCCGTTCGGGCGGGCCAGGGCGTAGAGGTGCAGGCGTTCGGGATCGGTCAGGCGCAGTGCGCGGGCGACCGCGTCGAGCACCGCGTCCGAGACATGTTTGCCGCGGCCCTGTTCCAGGCGGATGTAGTAGTCGACGCTGACGCCGGCCAGTTGCGCCACCTCCTCGCGGCGCAGGCCCGGGACCCGGCGGCGGCCGTATTCGCGCAGGCCCGCGTCCTCGGGACGGATGCGGGAGCGGCGGGAGCGGAGGAAATCGCCGAGGTCGGTCTGCATGGCAACCAGCCTACGAAACCATCCTGGTACTGCCAGACCCAGGAAAACCGGTGCCCTCGCTGGGCCCTTCGCGCGCTTGCAGGATGAGTTCACAAGCAACACAGCGAAGGAGCTTTCGGACATGAGCTACGAGAACCTGACCGGCCGGACCGCCGTCATCGCCGGAGCCGCCAGCGGCATGGGCGAGGCCACCGCACTGCTGCTGGCCCGCAACGGGGCCCGGGTGGCGCTGCTGGCCCGGCGGGCCGACCGGCTGGAGACCCTGGCCGCCAAGATCGAGGCGGAGGGCGGGACCGCGCTGGCGGTCACCGTGGACGTCACCGATTCCGCGAGCGTCACCGCGGCCGCCGAGGCCGTGCACGCGGCGTTCGGGCCGGTGGATCTGGTGGTGAACTCGGCGGGCGTGATGCTGCCCAACCCGATCACCGACGGTCGTGAGGACGAGTGGACCCGGATGCTGGAGACCAATGTGGGTGGGCGGCTGCGCATGATCCGCGCCTTCGTCCCCGACCTGCTGGCCGCGGCCGACGCGGGCCGCAGCGCCGACCTGGTCAATATCTCCTCGATCGGCGCGCACGTGCCGTTCCCCAGCTACGCGGTGTACGGGGCGACGCAGGCGGCGATCACCCAGTTGTCGGCGACCCTGCGTACCGAACTCGGTCCGCGCAAGGTCCGGGTCACCAATATCGAGCCCGGCCTGACCGACACCGAGCTCGGCAACCACGTCGACAATGCCGAACTCAGCGGCCAATTGGACGGCATGTTCCAGTTCATGGAGTCGCTGCAGCCCGAGGACATCGCCGACCTCATCGCCTACACCACCAGTCGCCCGGCGCGCGTGAACCTGCGTCAGGCGATCATCCTGCCGACCCAGCAGGCGTGATCAGCCGCCGGTCTCACCGGAGGCGACGTGCACGCCGTGGCCGGAGTTGTCGCGAATGATATTGCCGCGCAGGGTCGGGGCGGCGTGCCGGGTGATGCGGACGGCCGCCTCCCGGATTCCCGTGAGCTGGTTCTCCTCGAACAGGCCGCCGGTGTGTTCGCCGTCCATCAGGATGCCGATGCTGCCGCCGCGAATCGTATTGTGCCGCAAGGTCGGGGCGGCACCGTACTTGACGACGACGGCCACGGTGTCGCCATGCGCGTGCACGATATTTCGCTCGAGCAGGCCACCGGTCGTCTCGTCGGCGATGTAGACGATCCCGAACGGGCTGCCCATCACGCCTTCCGGACGGCCGTTGCGCCGCTGGTCGGGATCGTGAATGGTATTGCCCACCACGGTCGGACGGGCACCGGATTCGATACACACCGCCGGCCAGTCGGTATCGCTCGCGCCGTCGCCGAAGTGGATGGTATTGCTGTCGAACAATCCGGTGGCACCCTCGGTGATCCGGATGCCGATGTAGTCGCCCGTCCGAATGGTGTTGGCGCGCAAGGTCGGATTCGCGCCGCTGCGCACGACGACGGGCACCGTCGCCCGCTTGCGCCAATTGTCGGTGCCGTGGATCTCGTTGCGTTCGAACGTCCCTCGGCCGCCGTCGAAGACGGAGATGCCGCTGCCGCCGCCGCGGATCACGCAGTCCCGGACGGTCGGGTCGCCGCCGTCGTGCACGGACACGCACGCGCCCTGACCGTCCTGCACGATGGTCAGCGATTCGAGCGTGCCACCCGCGACGGTGCAGGTGATGGTGTCGCGGTCCCCGGCACTGATCACCACCGCGTCGCGCGGACCGGAAGTCGTCAGCCGCAACACTTTGTCGAGGGTCAGCGCTTCGCGGTACACACCCGGTGAGATCAGGATCGTGTCGCCGGGTGCGGCGGCGGTGATCGCCGCCGAGATCGTCGGCAGCGGGCCGGCCGGGTCGACGAGGTGGACGGCGGGCCCGGTGTTGAGCACGGTCACCGGCGGGGCCGGTGCGGTGAAGGCGGCGGCGGCCGCGGCGGCGAGTTCCTCGCAGGTGCGGTAGCGATCCGCGGGATTCTTGGCCAGTGCCCGGGCGATCACCGCGTCCAACGCCGCCGGGAGCACCGGGTTGGCGGCGCGGGCGGACGGCACCGGCTGATACATGTGCGCGTAGATGAGCTGCGCGATCCCGGTGTCGTCGAACGGCCTGCGCCCGGTGAGGATGTGGAACAGTGTGCAGCCCAGCGAGTAGATGTCGCTGGCCCGATCACCGGACGTGGTGCCGTCCAGTCGTTCCGGTGCCGAGTAGTGGAAGCTGGCCAGGACGTCGCCCTTCTGGGTGAGCGAGGAACTCTCCTCCACCGACTTGGCGATCCCGAAATCGGTGAGCACCACCCGTTCCCGTGGACCCGAGGTCAGCAAGATGTTGGCGGGCTTCACATCCCGGTGCAGGACGCGCGCGTCATGGGCGCAGTCCAGGGCGTCGGCCGTCGCGGTGAGGATGCGCAGGGCGCGGCCGGGATCGAGCGGGCCGTGATTCAGCGCCCGCTCGACGTCGGTGCCGTCGACGAATCCCATGGCGATCCACAGCCGTCCGTGCTCCTCCCCGCGCGCATGCACCGTCACGATATTGGGGTGGTCGAGCCGGGCGACGATATCGGCCTCGCGCAGGAAGCGCGCCCGCAACTCGGCGTCGCGACCGGCCTGCTCGGTCAGCACCTTGAGCGCGACATGGCGCGGCAGCGTGCGGTCGTGGGCGAGGAACACCTCGCCCATGCCGCCCGCACCCAGCCACCGGACTATGCGGAACCCGGCAAATATTCCGCCGGGTCCGATTCCGGGCCTCACCGCACAACCTCCTACTGGCTCAGCCGAATTCGACGGTTCCCGCGCTCAGGCGCTGCGAATCGTACTGAAGGGGTCCGGCTCGACGGGCGGCTCCTCGAACAGCTGGCGCAGCCGGGCGTTGATCACCCGCAAGCGGGTGATCTCGCGGGCCCGCACCGCCGCGTGCCCCTCCTCGATCAGCTGGTCCGCCTGCCGCAGGTCGATCATCTCGTTGCGGTCGCGGGCGAAGCTCTCGAAGATGATGATCGGCAATTCGCCGGTGTGATCGAGGATTTGCCGCCACAGGTAGTGCAGTTCGGCGGTGCGCTGGCGCAGCAGGTCGGCCGCGCGGCTCTCGATCGCGTCCCGCACCTGAACCTCGAGCTGGTCGAACTGGCGGCGGAAGACCTCGTCGCCCAGTTCGGTGACCGCCCGCCGGACATAGCCGACGGTCTCCTTGGCCCGCACCACCAGACTCGGCCACTGCAGTTCGTCCTCGGCCTCGTCGATGGCGGCCCGCAGGTCACGCAGCCGCTGCTGGGCGGCGAGCGCCGCGTCCGGATCCGCGGCGGCGGCCTCGACCAGCTGCTGGGTGTCGAGGACGGTGTTCTCGTCGTCGATGCGGGCCAGCAGCACACCGGAATTCACGGTGCCGATATCGCCGTGGCGCTTCTTGACCTCGGCCAGCCGCTGCAGTTCCCGCTCGGTCTGGCGGCGCAGGTCGGCGACGTCGGGCAGGGTCTCGGTGTGCAGGTCGATGACGTTCTCGAATTCGGCGTCGAGATACGGAATGTAGGCGCGCGCCACCATGATCCGGGACGCGTCGATCTCCAGCGTCACCTCGATCTCGCTGCCCTCCGGGATGCTGCGCTCGATCTGGTCGGCGGTGATGTCGAGGCGGCCGATGGTGCTGTTGCGGTCGCCGCGAGCGTGTTCGCCCTCCAGCACCGGGATGCGGATCAGGCCGGTCTTGCCGCCGCCGTGATGCACCGCCGTGGTCGTCCGCAGCCGTTTGCGCGCGCGAGCGGGCAGCGGGGTGTTGCGGTCGATCAGGCGCACGGTGGTGTTGTCGGCCAGCCCGACACTGAGCGAATGGATCAGCGGCGGTTGGGTTTCCACCGCGCCGATGGTGTAGGTCAGCGTGTTCGGGGTGAGGTCGCGACGTCGGCCGCTGGTGTCGACGAGCTCGATCTCGAAGGTGTTCGCGGCGCCCGGCTGCGCCCACAGCGTGGTGCTGAACACGCCGTTGTCGGCGACCGCGACCTTGCCGCTGCGCCACGGCGGCCGCGCCCCCGGGTTGACCAGCTCGACGGTGAGCCCGGTGGGCGCGCTGCCGTCCGCGGCGGCGATGCGGCCGATGACCAGCGGTTCCGGATCTGGGCCCGCGGGCGCGTACTCCAGCTGGACGGTGAAGCCGCCCGGTGCGGCCACCGGTGCTTCCCCGCCCGGAATGCGCTGTGTCCCAGCGAAGATCGCGGCGCCACGGGCGACCACGGTCATCGGATCCTGGCTGAAGTCCAGCGGGATGCCCAGCCCGCGCTCGGGATGGGCGAGATGCTCGCGCAGGTACGGCGACAGGGTCGGGCCGCCCACCAGAATCAGCTTGGCGATGTCACCGGCCCCGAGCCGCGCCTCCTCGAGCGCCTTGCGGCAGAGGTTCACCGAACGCGTGAGCAGCGGCTCGGCCAGCCGTTCCACATCGGCGCGCTGCAGCTCGTAATAGAACTCGAAGCGCTGGCGGCCGGTGCCGTCGTCCAGATCGATTTCGATATCGGCCGACGAACCGCGCGACAGCGCGATCTTCGCCTTCTCGGCATTGAGCTTCAGCTTGTTGACCACCGGCCGCCAGCGCGCGGAGCCGCGGGACAGATCGGGCAGCCCGAATTCGTCGCGCACCGCGGGGATGAGCAGTTCCTCGACGATGAGCCAGTCGATCAGCTTGCCGCCCAGATGATTGTCGCCGCGGTGATTGAGCACCGTGAACTCGCCGTCGCGCAACTGGATGACCGCGGCGTCGAAGGTGCCGCCGCCGAAGTCGTAGACCAGCCAGCGGGCGTTCTCGTCGGCGGACTGGAAACCGTAGGCCAGCGCGGCGGCGGTGGGTTCCTGCAGCAGCGGCGCGAAGCGCAGGCCCGCGGCCTCGGCCGCGATCCGGGTGGCCTCGCAGGAACTCATATCGAAGGCGGCCGGCACGGTGACGACGGCCGCCTCGATGTCCTCGTCCAGGCGCTGCGCCACATCGGCGCGCAGGGATTTGAGCACCTCCGCCGACAGCTGCGGCGGGGTGAGTTCGCGGCCGCTGGCCTCGAACCGGACCTTCTCCTGGGCGGTGCCCATGCGCAGCTTGAATTCCGCGGCGGTGTTGTCCGGGTCGGATTCGCTGCGCTCCTTGGCGGCCCGCCCGACCCGCAGCTTGTCGCGTTTGTCGATCCAGACGGCCGAGGGGGTGGTGTCGGCGTCCTCGTTGTTCTTGATCACCTCGGCCTCGACGCCGCGCAGCACGGCGACGGCGGAGTTGGTGGTGCCCAGGTCGATACCGAAGTCGATGGTCGTACGGCTCATCGCAGCACCTCCGAAACAGCCTGTCCGGTCCCATTTTCCGGCACGGCGACGATGATCTGGCCGCGCTGCGAGAGCTGGCCGTCGATGTACACGGTCGGGGTGATGGTCTCGGAGACCATCTCACACGTGACCGCCTGCGAGGGCGCGAACGCCACCACCTCCACCGACTGGCCGGCGTCGAAGCGATCACCGGTGTGACTCTGCACCACCACCCCGGCATCGGTGAGCGCCTGCGAGAGTGAGTTCACCTGCCGCGTGATGGATTTCAGCAGTTTGACGGGATCCTCGACGAGGCCCTCCGAATCTGTGCCCAGCTTGTCGCTCAACCGCCAGACACCGGTGGCGAGATCCACCAGCAGTGGGTGGAAATCCTTGTCCTGCATGCTTTTCGCTCTCCCCTTGCCAGTCGCCGTTACGGCCGTTCGCCCCTGCTCCAGCCCTCGGCCAGCAGTTGCTCTACACGCGGATACTTATGGGCACGATCGGGTGCCTCCTTGTTGGCCGATATCGCCATGATGCAAACGATGCCGACCACGAGACCGACTCCCGCGGTCGCGAACGCCGACGCCGGGTGGCCTTCGCTGAACAGGCCGCCGAGTAACCCGAAGAACAGGGCCATGGAGGCGATCACGCCGAAGAATCTCGCCAGCGCTGAGATCGCGGCGCCGGGAGCGTGAGCGCTCTTGCACTCCTGGCAGCGCGGCACATCGACGTGCAGCGAGTTCCACCGCCGGACATTGCCCTGGCGAGTCACGTTGTTGTGCAACCCGACCCGATACTGCGCGGCCTCGACCTTGGTCCGCCGCTCACAGAACCAGCAGGTGTCGACGAGTCGCTTCGCCTCGTCCCGCTTGGCCCGGATACCGGCCAGCACCTTGTCCTGGTTGTGCAGGTATTCCAGCGCTTCCGCGCCCACCGCCAGCGGACGGATCCGGTCCAGCTGTTCGGCCGTGGCCGCCAGCTCACTGGTCTCGTTGAAATACCCGACCACGCAGTTGATGGCGGCGGTGGCGATCCGGTCGGAGGCCCGGCCGATGTTCTCCTCGTCGGGCTTGGGTGCGGAACGCATGCGCGCCAGCGGGATCCGGGTGTCCTCGAGCAGTTCCCGCGCCAGCTGCAGACCCTGTTTCGGATCGCCGTCGGTCTTGTCGCGGGCCGCGGCGCACAGTCCGGCGATCTGACTGCCCGCGGTCGCCGCCCACTCCACCGCCAGCCGGTCCCGGATCGACGGGGTGGTGGCGAGCGGCCCGATCCGCTCCAGGATGTTCAGACTCGTTGCCACCGAACGGGTCTCGTTGAACTGGGCGACGTCGCAGGCGATCGCCATGCGGACCAGGTCGTCGTGCGCACCGCTGCCGATCGGGTCGGTGACCGGGCGCAGGCCGTCGATGACCAGCAGCGGGAGCTTGGCGCTGTCGAGCAGGCGCTCGGCGGTCGCGCCCGCGTCCTTGGGCGCGCTCTTGATGGCGCGGGAGGCGTCGTCGGACAGGGTTCGGGTGTGCGCGGCCAGCTTCCGGACCGCGGCATCGCGCACGCTGTCGACGGTCGCCGCGTCGAAACTGCCGGAGCGGCCCTTGATCTGGTCGGCGAAGCGGGTGAGCACGTCGAGGTGGAGTTCGGCGGATTTGCGATCGCCGGTCACGGCCGCGCGGACGATCAGGTTCGCGTGCAGGTGCAGCAGGGCCGCGGGCAGGGCGGCGCGCAGTTCCGCCAATGCGGCGGTGCCGGAACGGTCGTCGCCGATGGCCTCGGTCCGCGCGCGCAGCCACGCCCACGCGTCGGGCGCGCCGAGCACGATGTCCCAGGCGGTCAGTGCGTCGAGCCAGGTCTCGGCGTGTGCGCCGCGCGGCGATTCCAGCGCCTGGATGTGGCGCAGCACAGCGAGATTGTGGGCCGCGGTGGCGTCCGGCAGCCGGGCCAGCCAGGTGCGTTCGAGCGCATCGAGGTCGCCGGAGATCGGCGCGCCGTCGCGCTCGGGCCAGAGCCAGAACAGTTCCTGGACCAGCCGATGGTTGGGCTCGCGCAACTGGTTCAGGGCCGCCTTCACCTCGCCCGGCTCGGGCGGCAACGGCACGGGCAGCAGGGTCGCGGCCGCGACCGGCACGCCGAGCCGTTCGGTCGCGTCGATCTCGGTAACCCGCTTGCGCAGCAGGCGTCCGTTCGCATCGGTGGGCAGGCCGGACAGGCGGAAAGCATTGTGCCGGTACGGCGAATCGTCGATGACGGCGTCGAGTTCCGCGCGGATTCCGGTTGGCGTCTCGGACGCGGTGAGACCGAGGGCGGCCGGGGCCGGCACGATCTCGGGCCGGATGCTAGGCACGACCGGGGTCTGGCCCTCCGGGGGCGCCGGCGCCACCCCGATCTTCACCAGATTGGACTTCGCCATGGCGAAACCGTTGGCGGCCGAGCGCTCGAACCAGGCGGTGGCGGCGGCCGCGTTGCGCCCGGACGAGCGCATCCACAGGTGGTGGCCGAGCCAGTTCATCGCGGAAGCGCTGCCGTTCGCGGCGGCCCGCTCGTACAGCACGAGCGTCATCGGATCGTTGTCCTTCTCGGCCAATTCGGCCAAGGCGTAGAAGGCGCGGGCGTCGCCGTGCGCCGCGGCCTTCTCGTACCACCGCCGGGCGGCGGCCACGTCGCGCGGGGTGATGCGCTTGTCGAGCATGAATCCGACCGCGTAGTCGGCGTTCTCGTAGCCCGCCGCGGACGCCTTCTCGTACCACTGCGTCGCCGCGGGATAGTTCGGCGGATCGTCGGTCTCGTACAGGTAGCCGACATTGAAAGTGGCGCGGGCATCGCCGGTTTCGGCGGCCTTCTCGTACCAGTGCCGCGCACCGACGCGGTCGGGCGGTGTCACCCGCTGCTCGAGAATGTAGGCCAGGCGGTAGTAGGCGTTGGTATGCCCGGCGTTCGCCGCCTGCTCGTACCAGTGCCGGGCGGCCGGGTAGTCCGGCGGCGCGAGCCGGTACTCGCTGAGGATGCCGATGTTGAACATGGCGATCCGGTCGCCGTGCGCGGCGGCCTTCTGATACCAGCCGATCGCGGTCAGCTGATCTTGTTGCGCCACGCTGTCATTGAGCAGATAGCCGAGCCTGAAGTACGCGTCGGTGTACCCGGCGGCAATCGCCAGTTCGTACCATTTGCGCGCCTCGTCGCGTTCGGGTGGCGTCGCCGTCTCGAACAGATAGCCGAGGTCGTGCATCGCCTTGGGATCCCCCGAGGCGGCCGAGAACTCGAGGCGGGCGCGTTTCGACGACTCGTCTGGTGTGCTCACCGAGTACTCCCCCACGTCCCCATGTTATGGCCCGTCCCTGCCGCTTACGCGGCCCTCCGGACCAAAACATTACAACGCGCCCGGCGATCCCGCCCGTGAGAATCGAGGTGCCGCCGGCTGCCCGATCGGCGCCGACCCGAGCCGTCCGTGATGGTCGAGTTCCCCGTCGCCGCGCCAGCAGCCCAACTCGCCGGTGCGGAACATGCGGTCGCCCGGATTGCCGTACGGGTCGGCCAGGAAGCGGGCCCCGGTGAGGCCCGGCCGATGCCGGTAACCGCGCGCCAAACCCGCACCGGCCACATAGATTTCGCCCAGTACGCCCGGGGGTAGCGGGTTCATCTTCTCGTCCAGCACGTAGCAGCGGGTCCCCACCACCGGTCCGCCGATGGAGACGGCCGCGTGCGGGGCGACCGCGTCGAGCGGGCGGCTCATGGTGGCGCACAGGCCCGCCTCCGGCCAGCCGTAACCGCTCACGAAAGAGCGGCCGGACGACCAGATTCCGGTGAGTTTGGCCGGGCAGGCCGCGCCCGTGGTGGCCAGCAGCCGCAGTTGCGGCAGCGGCTCGGCGCTCGGCAGGGTGGCGAGGATATGCGGCGTCAGCACGGCGTGGGTGACGGCGGCGTCGGTCATCAGCTCGTACAGATCCGCGCCCGCATAGGGGCCGGGCGGGGCCACCACCAGCGTCGCCCCGGAGGCCAAGGCCAGCAACAGCTCCCAGACCGCGGTGTCACGGCCGGGGGCGGCGGCGGCCAGCACCCGGGCATCCGGATCGGAGTCGCAGCGCTGCGCCTGGGTCACCACCAGGTTGGCCAGTCCGGCGTGAGTGATGGTCGCGCCCCGCATGATTCCGCTCGACTCGGGCGGATAGACGACGTAGGCGGGATGCTCCAGCCGCAGCGGCCGCACCCGTTCGGCGTCGGTGACCGGGGCCGCCAGCGGCGCCGACCAGACACCGGCCGCGCCGGGCGCGCTCTCGCCGCTGGTCCGGCGCAACGGTGCGGTCGCGCCCTCGGCCACCAGCACACGCGCTCGCGCGTCGAGCAGTTCGGGCTCGTCGGACCGGTCCGGCCGCGTGATGGGATCCATCAGCAGCCAGGCGCCGGAGGCCAAGGCGGGCAGCGGGTCCCGCCGCAGCTCGGTGGTAATCCCGGCGACCGCACCGGAATCGGCCAGGATCGGGGCGATGCGGACGGGTGCCGCGTCCGGGTCGACGGTCAGGAAGGCGGCCCCGGCGTGCGCGACCGCGCAGACCGCCACCACCCACTCCGGCGAGCGGGGCAGGGCGACCGCGACCACGTCCTCGGGGCCGATGCCCGCGCCGATGAGGCTGCGCGCCAGCCGGTTCGCCCGCTCGGCCAGCTCCCGGTAGGTGAGGGCGACGCCACCGCACACCACGGCCGCGGCCTCCGGATCGTAGGAGGCGGCCCGGGTGAGCAGCTGGGGCAGCGTCAGCGCGACGGCCGAGCTGGTGTCGTTCCATTTCCGTAGCTGCCGCTGCCAGTCGGCGGAGTCGCCGACGGCGGACTCGGCGGTGCGGCCAGCGAAGCCCGGTGCGGTATCGCAAACATCCGGAGAATCGGCGAGCATTGTCCCTCCCGAAGTCGAGACCTGCGGATTGCGCCGGAACGCGGCGGTTTCGCGCTCCGAATGCGGACAGTACAGCACCGAGACAGCAAGTCCACTGCTATTCCGAGCGTGCCGCAAATGGACGAATGACCAGGCGTTATGTGGTCAGGTGCTCGAGGCGACCCGATGCGGACAGGAGATCCGCATCGGGCCGATTCCGTTGCCGGGCCGGGCAGTGGCCGGCAAGCCCGGAGAGGGAGTCCGGGCACGGAAGCCGGACGGTGAGACCGGCTTCCGGTATCGAACCGTAGTCGGCGCATCCGCGCGGCGGTATCGGTCATTTGCCCCAACCGCGCGGTAACTATCCGGCCAGACGGACCGCGACCCGACCCAGATTGCGGCGGGTGGCGACGAGATCGATCGCGGCCGCCATCTCCGCCGGCGGAAAGACGGTGTGGCGCGGTCGAATCCGGCCCGCCGCCAGCAGCTCCCACAGCTCGGCGCGCCAGGCGTCGAGCAGGTCGGTACGGGTGCGACTGAGCAGGCCTATCGAGAAGCCGGTGACCGTCTTGAGTTCGCCGAGCAGGGTATTGGCGTCCACGCTGCCGCCGTACGCGCTGAATGCGATCAGACGGCCATGCGGGGCAAGGGTTTCCACACCGCGCTGCACCATGTCCGCGCCGACGCCGTCGAGCACGATATCCACCTTCTCGGTCCAGGTCTCGTCGTAGGTGACGACCCCGTCCGCGCCGCACTCGCGGAGGAAATCGGCCTTGTCGCCGGTGCTGACGGCCGCGATCACGCGGGACGCGCCCAGGGTCGCTGCCAGCTGCACGGCAAGATGGCCGACTCCACTGGCCGCACCGGTCACCAGGACCGATTCACCGGCGGTAAAGCACGCGGTCCGCAGTAGACCGAGCGCGATGACACCACCGCGCACCAGGGTCAGCGCATCGGCGGCAGACACACCGGCCGGGATCTCGGACACCAATTGCGGCATGGCGAGGGCGTATTCGCCATACGCACCCTCGAAGACCACACCCCCGACCCGCTTCCCGACCCAGTCGGGCAGGTCCGGTCCGGCCGCCACCACGCTGCCGACGATCTCGCCGCCATCGGGCCCGCCGTCACCGCGCTGCAGCATGCGCAGCAGGCCGACGTGCACCCCCACCAGCTCGGTGCGCACCAGCAGTTGCCCCGGGCCGGGGATCGGCTCGGCCACCTCGGCGATGACGGGGCGGCTACCGGAGAACTGAATCTTGTGCACTGCTACGACCTTTCGACTCAACTTGTTACGGTCCTAAAATTAGCTCCGTTCCATTAATTGTGTCAAGCCCAAAAAGAAGCGGCGGCCGTCCGAAGACGACCGCCGCGCGGAGTGCGGGATGAACTAGGTGCTGGCCTTCTCGTGCTCCACCACCGCGTGATGCTTCGAGCCCCAGCCCACATGCGCCTCGGCGCGCATGCGATCCACCATGTGCGGGTAGTGCAGCTCGAAAGCCGGACGCTCCGAACGGATCCGGGGCAGCTCGTAGAAGTTGTGCCGCGGCGGCGGGCAGGACGTCGCCCACTCCAGCGAGTTGCCATAACCCCACGGGTCGTCCACGGTCACGACCTCGCCGTAGCGGTAGGACTTGAAGACGTTCCACACGAACGGCAGCATCGACGCACCCAGAATGAACGAACCGATCGTGGAAACGGTGTTCAGCGTGGTGAATCCGTCCTCCGGCAGGTAATCGGCGTACCGACGCGGCATGCCCTTGTTGCCCAGCCAGTGCTGCACCAGGAACGTGGTGTGGAAGCCGATGAACGTGGTCCAGAAGTGCCACTTGCCCAGGCGCTCGTCGAGCATGCGACCGGTCATCTTCGGGAACCAGAAGTAGATGCCCGAGAAGGTCGCGAAGGCGATGGTGCCGAACAGCACGTAATGGAAGTGCGCGACAACGAAATACGAGTCGGAGACGTGGAAGTCGATCGGCGGGGAGGCCAGGATGACACCCGACAGACCACCGAAGAGGAACGTCACGATGAAGCCGACCGCGAACAGCATCGGCGTCTCGAAGGTCAATTGCCCCCGCCACATGGTGCCGATCCAGTTGAAGAACTTCACACCGGTCGGAACCGCAATGAGGAAGGTCATGAACGAGAAGTACGGCAGCAGAACGGCTCCCGTGGCATACATATGGTGCGCCCACACCGCGATGGACAGCGCCGCGATGGCGAAGGTCGCGTACACCAGCGTGGTGTAACCGAAGATCGGCTTGCGGCTGAAGACCGGGAACACCTCCGAGACGATGCCGAAGAACGGCAACGCGATGATGTACACCTCGGGATGCCCGAAATACCAGAACAAATGCTGGTAGAGGATGCTGCCGCCATTGGCGGGGTCGTAGATGTGCCCGCCCAGGTGCCGGTCGTAGGCCAGCGCGAACAGCGCGGCGGTCAGGATCGGGAAGGCCACCAGGATGAGGAAACTCGTCACCAGGATGGTCCAGGTGAACACCGGCATGCGGAACAGCGTCATGCCCGGGCAGCGCAGGCAGACCACGGTGGTGATCATGTTGACGCCACCGAGAATGGTGCCCAGACCGGAGACCGCCAGGCCCAGGATCCACAGGTCA
Source organism: Nocardia sp. NPDC059240 (assembly GCF_042753865.1). NCBI lineage: Bacteria > Bacillati > Actinomycetota > Actinomycetes > Mycobacteriales > Nocardiaceae > Nocardia > Nocardia sp. NPDC059240. Next base: position 459,697 of record NZ_JBHZAC010000002.1, read on the forward strand.
CCGCCGACGCCCGGCGAGTGCACGATGTCCGACAGCGGCGTGTAGGCGGTCCAGCCGAAGTCGGCCGCGCCGCCCGGGGTGAGGAAGCCGCCGGTGGCCATGCTCGCGCCGAACAGGTACAGCCAGTAGCTCAGGGCGTTCAAGCGCGGGAAGGCGACATCGGGGGCGCCGATCTGCAACGGCAGCACCACATTCGCGAAACCGAACACGATCGCCGTGGCATAGAACAGCAGCATGATCGTGCCGTGCATGGTGAAGAGCTGGTTGAACTGCTCGGTGGAGAGGAACTGCATGCCCGGCCGGGCCAGCTCGGCGCGCATCAGCAGCGCCATGATGCCACCGATCAGGAAGAAGGTGATGGCCGTGGTCAGGTACATCATCCCGAGCATCTTGGGGTCGGTCGTGGTGATCGCCTTGTAGATGAACGAGCCCTTGGGGCCACTTCGCGCCGGGAACGGCCGGGCCCACTCGAGATCGCGTTCGGGCTTTGGAGCAACTGCTGTCACCACATCCTCCTCGGGAGGGGTTCCGTCCAGCTCTACCAATCGGGGCACATAGAACGGCGCACAGCGTACCTACAGCAAATCGATCTTCGCGGAAAACACTCCGCATCACCAGTAGCGGGATCGAAATGGAAGATTGCATGCGGTGGCGGATCCGCTAGGGTTTTCGACCGTGGGGGATCGCTCGACGTCCGGTGAAACAGACCGGCCGCAAACAATTTTGACGCGTTATTCAACTTCAGTTCATCCGACGACGTCACGAAAACCTCATAAGTCGCGATTCACTATCAGAACCATGTCTCGATCACTGCGCACCAGGATTGCCACCGTCGCCGTGGTCGGCGCGTTCGGCACCCTGCTCGCCGCAGGCGCCGCCACCGCCACCGACGAACCCAAGGCCGTGATTCACGGCCGCTCCGAGATCAGCGCTCGGGTCTCCGGGGAGAAACCGGACAACAAATGTCAGATCGCGGCCGCCGACCTGAGCGGTCCGTGGGGCACCGTGGGCTCCGACGGGTCGGTCACGCTGACCCTGGGCAGCGGGCACGGGAGCACCAAGAAACTGCGGGTGATCTGCGAGGATCCCAAGCGCGGGGACATCAGCATGCATACCGTGCGCGCGGACCGGGTCAGCTTCGACGGCATCCTCTCACCGCTGCGCCAGATCATGCACAACCGCTTCTTCGGGGCTCGATAACTCTCAGGGGCAGCGTCAGTGCCCGGCGCGAGCAGCCGCCACCGCAGACCGGACCGCTGGAACGGTCTCCGAGACGAAGTGATGAACCGGCCCCTCACCGTCCGGGTCGACGGGTAGCAGGAATTCGCTGATGCCCTGGGACAGGGCCAGATCCGTGAGCTGGGGTGGGGTCATGGTCGGGTCGATGACGTAGGCGCGGCGGATCAGGGCGGGGATGCGGCCGGATTCGCGGGCGCCGGCATCGATGGCCGACATCAGGGCGGACAGGTTCTCCGGTGGGGCGTAGCTGACGCTGCCGAGCCAGCCGTCGGCGAGTTCGCCGGTCATGCGCAGGGCGCGGGGGCCGTAGACGCCCAGCCAGATCGGAATCGGATGTGCCGGGGGCGGACCGGGTTTCGCACCGCGCAGGGGGTAGAAGTCGCCGGGCAGATGGGTGCGTTCACCCTCGCCCCAGAGGGCGCGCAGCACGCCGACGGCCTCGCGCAGTGCGGTGAGCGCCTGGCCGGGTGTGCGGCGGGTGCCGCCCATGGCCTCGATGGCGTCCCAGAACGCGCCCGCACCCAGGCCGAGTTCGACCCGGCCGCCGCTGAGCAGGTCGAGGCTGGCGGCACTGCGGGCCAGCACGGCGGGCGGGCGCAGCGGCAGGTTCGCCACCGCGGGCATGAGGGTCAGATTGCGGGTGACACCGGCCAGAAAGGACAGCAGGGTCCAGGTGTCCAGGAAGGCGGGCTGATACGGATGGTCCTGCACCGCCAGCACTTCCAGCCCGGATTCATCGGCCTGGCGCACCAGGCGCAGCAGCGAACGCCCGCGCGCCGCCTCGGGCGGAACGAAGATCCCGAACCTCAGCTCATGCCCGTAATCCGCCATAGCGAATATCAAGTTACCGCGTGGCCCGGTCCGGTAGGGCAATTACGCGTCGATTCGGCGATTCCGTGCGGCCGCCCACGTTTCAGATCGTGATCAACCGGCAATCCGATTCCATAGTCGTTGCCGGGCAACGAATTACAATCAGAGGCGGGCCCTCCCGGGTGGGGGGCGGTCTTTTCGAAGGGACGTGCGCGGTGCAGGTTCACAGCACGATCGAGTCGGCCCACAAACATCTGCGCGCGGTGGAGCCCTCCGCCCTGGCGCACGCACGGAACCGGTTGGCGGAGACCGGAATAGCACGACTGAGCTTCCTGCTGCCGCATCGCGTCAAACGGGTGCTGGCCGCCGAGGCGCTGGGCCTGCTCGACCACCATCGGCAGTGGGGTGAACTGCTCCCGGAGGGCGAGGGCGCGGCACGGCAGCAGGTGGAGCTGGCCGAGCCGGAGGTCGCCGCGCACGCCGCCTGCATCCCGGCGCTCTACGACTGTGAACCCTTGCGGCACAACCTCTCCCTGATCGCCGCCGAGCCCGTGCTGGCCCGCACCGACGACCGCCGCTACCGGGTCAGCCGCCTGCATCACGACGATGTCGCCGGCCAATGGCACTGGGACGACTACGCTTTCGCCCTCGTCCTGGTGGTGGAGTGCCCGCCGCTGGCCGACGGGGGCTTCGTGCAGACGGTCGCCCACACCCACCGCGACTGGGACCACGACGACGTGTACCGGACGTTGACCCGCAACCCGATTCACTCCTGGGAGCTGCATCCGGGCGACCTGTACCTGATGCGCGCCGACACCACGCTGCACCGGGTGCATCCCTTCGTGAACGGCCGCCGCACCACCGTCGCCATGAGCTTCGCCTCGCGCACCGGGGCCGAGCGGGAACAGGCCCGCCGGGCCTCCTAGTCGGCAGCCGGACAGCAAGCCTGCTGGGGGTTTGCTCTCGCTCATTCGCTGCGGGCGAATCGCATAGAGTGATAACTTGATTCACGTTCACGCAGCGGGGGGCAGTGTCGCCGCACCCGTCATCAACTTCGGGCAGATCTCTTGCCGTCCGGTTCAACCCTGCCCACCCGGTTTAGGCGACTCCCATGGATCTTCTCAATCCGCTCGACGCCATCTTCCTGGCCATCGAATCCCGCGAACACCCCATGCACGTGGGCGGCCTGCAGCTGTTCGAGCCGCCCGCCGACGCGGGCCCCGACTACACCCATGAACTCTTCGCGGCCATGTCCGCGAAGACCGAGGTGCGCACTCGTTTCCGGCGGCGGCCCAGCCGATTGCTGGGCGGTTTCTCCAGCCTGGCCTGGTCGCATGCGGAGACCGTGGATCTGGGCTACCACCTGCGCCGCTCCGCCCTGCCCGCGCCCGGCGGGATGGACGATCTGCTGGATCTCACCGAGCGCCTGCACGGCATCCTGCTGGATCGGCACCGGCCGCTGTGGGAGGGCCGGCTCATCGAGGGCCTGTCCGACGGCCGCTTCGCCATCTACATGAAGATGCATCACGCCCTCATCGACGGCGTCTCCGCGATGCGGCTGCTGCAGCGCACCCTCACCGACGATCCGCTCGACACCAACCTGTCGGTGCCGTGGGGCACCCCGCCGGTGCCGCGCGACGACAGCGTCGAACCCGAGAGCCCGTGGGCGCAGGTACGCAAGTCGGTACCGCGGATCCTGCGTGCCACCGGATCGATCGCCGCGCCGCTGCGGGGTGCGATCGAAGGCCGGCTGACCATGCCGATGACCGCGCCGCGCACCATCTTCAACACCTCCATCGGCGGCGCCCGGCGCATCGCGGTGCGGTCGTGGCCGCTGGAGCGGATCAATACCGTGCGGACCGCCACCGGGGCCACGGTCAACGATGTGGTGCTGGCCATGAGCTCGGCGGCGCTGCGCAGCTACCTGCTCGAGCGCGACGCGCTGCCCGACGAACCGCTGATCGCCATGGTGCCGGTCAACATTCGCAGCAATGCCGAAGCCGACACCTCCGAAGGCAATATGGTCGCGGCCTGCCTGGCCAACCTCGGCACCCACCTCGCCGATCCGGTGGAGCGGCTCAACGCCATCAGCACCTCCATGCGCGACGCCAAGCAGGTGTTCACGCAGCTGCCGAAACTCGAGGCCATGCTGCTGTCGGCCGCCCTGATGACGCCGCTCGGGGTGTCACTACTACCGGGCTTCGAAGCACTGCCGCGCATGCCTTTCAACCTGGTGATCTCGAATGTGCCGGGACCCCGGAAACCGGTCTACATGCAGGGCGCGCGGCTGGACGCCAACTATCCGCTCTCGATTCCCTTCGAATCGCAGGCCATGAACATCACGCTGACCACCAATGGCGACAACCTCGATTTCGGCTTGGTGGGCTGCCGTCGCACCGTGCCGGATCTGGATCGCATGATCGACTACCTGGAAGCGGGTCTGGCCGAGCTGGAGCAGGCGACCGCCTGACCCCTCACTAGGCTGGGCCCGTGATCCAGTGGCCCGAACTGCGCGAACAGTGCCTGATCCTCGAGGACGAGGCGGTGCTGGCCCTGAACAAGCCCGCCGGCATCTCGGTGACCGGGGAACGCCACGACACCGACATCGTGGAAATGGCGGCGGCACAGGGCGAGACGCTGTACCCGGTGCACCGCATCGACAAGGTGACCTCGGGGCTGGTGCTGTTGGCCCGGGAGCTGTCCGCGCACGGGCCGCTCACCCGGCAGTTCAACAAGCGCACGGTGCGCAAGGCGTACCTGGCGGTCGTTTCGGGCGTCGACCTGCCCGACAGTGGTGTCATCGACCTGCCGTTGAGTGTCGGTCGCAAGAACCGGGTGCGGATCGCCGCGCCCCGGGAGACGATTCAGCGCGCCGGTGACACCTGGCTGGTCGATGCCTCGGATGTGCTCGCGGGCAAGAACTATCCGTCGGTCACCGAATTCGTCACCGTCGCCCGTACCGGGTCGCACACCGTGCTGGCGCTGCGCCCGATCACCGGGCGGCGGCATCAGATTCGCGTGCACCTGGCCTGGATCGGCTACCCCATCGTCGGCGATCCGCTCTTCGATCGCTCCGGCGAATTTCCGCGCACCCATCTGCATTCGTGGCGTTTGACCCTCGACGCACCCTGGCGTCCGAATGGTGTACTGGAGCTCGAGGCGGAACCCGGAGCGGACTTCTGGCAACCGGGTGCGGTGACACTCACCGACAAGCCGCAGCAACTATTGAGCAGCGCAAGCGAACTCATGGACCGGTCATTGCCGGCCACACATTGATGCCCGTTCGCTATATTGCGTGGCGGGTCTCACCGATCCACATCGGGGCAGGTCATTTAGCCTCAATGAGGTGACCGCGGTGCGGCGGCACAGCCGGGCGCAACGTTGCGGCCCTTCACAGAAAGCGAACGCCGATGGTTCTGCTGGCTCAGCTCAGTGACACCCATTTCAATATGGGCGCCCGCAATGTCGAACGCGCCGAACGGGTGATGGGATTTCTCGCCGAGCTGCCGCAGCGACCGGATTTCATCCTGGTCACCGGCGATATCACCGACGAGGGTGAACTCGACGAATACCGGCAGGCCCGCCTCGCTTTCACCTCCGAGATTCCGGTACTCGTACTGCCCGGCAATCACGACGACCGCGGCAATATGCGGCAGATCCTTTTCGACCAGGACCCAGGCTACGCGCCCATCAACACTGTGCACCGCGGCGACGGCGTGACCGTCGTGCTGCTGGATTCCAGCATTCCCGGCAAGCCCGAGGGCCGCCTCGACGACGAGACCTACGCCTTTCTCGAGGACGCGCTCGCGCAGACCGCCGCCGACGACACCGTCCTGATCGCCATGCACCACCCGCCGGTGCCGGTGCAGTCCACCGTCGTGGACCCGATCCGGCTGACCAATCCGGAACGCCTGGCCGAGATCGTGGCCGGCGATGCGCGCATCGCGGCCGTGCTCACCGGCCATGTGCACGCCGGGTTGATGACGCTGTTCGCGGGCAAACCGCTGATCGTCGCGCCCAGCGTCTCCTCCACCATCGGCTGCGAATGGGAAACGCGCGCACCGGGACACGTGCCGATCGACTTCGCGCCGGACCCGTCGCTGGTGTTCCACTCGATCACCGACACCGGGCTGCTGTCGATGTTCCGCCCGATCGCCATGGGCGGCAAACTCAGCGAACCGGCGGAGTGAGCGCGGCACCGCGCCGGTACACCGATGGCGTGGTGCCGGTCCATCGCTTGAAGGCGTGAATGAAGGTGGACGCTTCCGCGTAGCCCAACCGGATCGCCACATCACTGACCGATAGCGGTGTGGCCGTGAGCATTTCCTCCGCGAGTGCGCGGCGCACCTCGTCCAGCAACTGCCGGTAGCTGGTGCCCGCCGCGTCCAGGTGCCGGCGCAGGGTACGGGTGCTCATATTGAGATCCCTTGCCACCGTGTCGATTCCGGGCGGCACCGCGAACCCGTCCACGCCCCCGCGCGGGACCAGCCGCCCGCGCACCTCCGCCGCGATCCCGGTGCGGGCGCGGCGGCGGGAGACCAGATCCCGGCACTGGGCCAGGCACATGGCCCAGGTGTGGTCGTTGGCCTGCGGCAGCGGCTGCTCCAGCAGCGCCGGATCGAAGGTGAACATGGTGTGCGGCTGCTCGAAATGTGGCGGCAGGCCGTAGATTTCGGTGTAGAGATCCAGGTTCGCCGGGGCGGGGAAGTCGAAGTCGGCGCGGAGCAGTTCGACCCGGCGGCCGAGCAGATCCGACAGCACCTGATGCATGGCCGTCACATCCCGCTCCACCAGGAAGCGCCGCACATCCGCGGGCACCCGCTCGTCGTGGACCACGAATTCGCCGGGCTGCCAGCGGGCCGCCGGAATACAGAAGGTGAAACTCAGCTCCAGGAAGCGCAGCGCGAAGGCGATGGCCTCGCCGAGGGTGGGGCTGCTGACACAGGCGAATCCGAAGATGCCGAAGGTGGAGATGCGATACCGCCGCCCCACCTCGAGCCCCAGGTTCGGCCGCACCCCCAGCTCCCGCACCAGATTCCGGATGATGGCCAGCTCGGTGTGCGCGTCGATCTGCGCGTCCGGATCCGCGAGCTGCTTGTCGGTGAGGCCGCTGCCGTGCAGCATGCGCGCGGTCTGCACGCCGTGCTCACGGGCGAAGCCCACCATGAGCGCGGCGCTCGCCACGCCACGGGGGAAATCCCAATCCCGGATGCTCGCCTCCTGCACGGTGCCCATCCCCCGATTATGGCCGAAATTCTCGATCAGGTCGCCCACCAAATCCGGGCCTCGCTCCTACAGTGAGAGGAGTCTGCTATGTGAGGAGCACCACAATGCCGTCGGTCATCATCATAGGCGCCGGATTCGGCGGGCTCGGCATGGCGATCGAACTGCAGCGCAACGGTTTCCGGGAGTTCACCATCCTGGAGAAGGCGGCCGACCTGGGTGGGGTGTGGCGGGAGAACAGCTATCCCGGGGCAGCCTGCGATGTGCCGTCACCGCTGTACTCGTTCGCCCACGAACCCAAACCCCGGTGGCGGCAGAGATATTCGACCCGCGAGGACATCTGGGACTACATGCGCGCGGTGGCGGCCCGGCACGAGCTGTCCGAGTCCATCGTGTTCGGGGCCGAGGTGACCGACGCCGACTACGACGAGACCACTCGACAGTGGACCGTCCGCACCGCCGACGGCGTGGAACGCACCGCCGATGTGCTGATATCGGCGGTCGGGCAGCTGTCACGACCGGCCATGCCACCGATTCCCGGCATCGAACGCTTCGCCGGGGAGTCCTTCCACTCCGCGCGCTGGGATCACGAGGTGAAACTCGACGGCCGGCGGGTGGCCTGCATCGGCACCGGGGCCAGCGCCATCCAGTACATTCCCGAAATCCAGCCGCGGGCCGCGGAACTGACGGTTTTCCAGCGCACCGCCGCCTGGGTGCTGCCCAAATTCGACACCGACTACAAGCCGGTGCACCAGCGCGTCCTGGTCGCGATTCCGGGAATGCCGGTGGCCGAACGCTTCTCGTGGTGGGCCATCGCCGAATTCGTGGCGCTCGGACTGGTCGAGTTCCCCGGCATCGTGCGCGCGGTCGCGCGCATCGCCGAAAACCATCTCGAGGAGCAGGTCACCGATCCGGTGCTGCGCGCCAAACTCACCCCCGACTATCCGATCGGCTGCAAACGCGGACTGTTCTCCAACGACTACTACCCCGCGCTGTGCGAACCGAATGTGACGGTCGAGACCACGTCGATCAGCGAGATCGTCCCTGAGGGCGTCCGCACCGCCGACGGCGTCCTGCACGAGGCCGACGTCATCATCTACGGCACCGGCTTCAAGGGCACGGAATTCCTGTGGCCCATGCAGATCCGTGGCCGCGGCGGCCGTGCGCTCGGCGCGGTGTGGGACGGCGGCGCGCACGCCTACCTGGGCCTGACCGTCCCCGAATTCCCCAATATGTTCATGGTCTACGGCCCCAACACCAACCTCGGCGTCGGCTCCATCATCTACATGATCGAATCCCAGGCCCGCTACATCCGCCACGCCGTCCAACTCCTCGCCGAACGCCCCGGCAGCGCCCTCGAGGTCCGCCCCGAAACCGAACAAGCCTTCAACGAGGCCCTCCAGCAACGCCTTTCCCGCACCCCCTGGAACTTCTGCACCAGCTGGTACCGCACCCCGTCCGGCCGCATCACCAACAACTGGCCCGGCACCACCCGCAGCTACCGCCGCCGCACCCGCAAACTCCACCTCCCGGACTACACCTTCACCGAGCCGAGCCCAGGAACTCGCCAATAGCGGCAGCCCGTCGATCTCGAACTCTTCAGGCTGCCATCGACTCGGAAGCAGGCTGGGATTCGTCCGCCTTCTCCTCGTGGAATCCCGGCAGATACCGGTCGACGAACGGGATCATGAGCTGGATCAGTGGCCCGATCCCGAACGCGTACACCAGCGTGCCCACGCCTACGCTGCCGCCGAGAATCCAGCCGACGGAAAGCACCGTTGCCTCGAGTCCGGTGCGAATGAGCCAGACCGGTTTGCCGGTGCGCCGAACCAGGCCAGTCATCAAGCCATCTCGCGGTCCCGGTCCCATGCCCGCGCCGATGTAGAGCACCGTCGCGATCGCGTTGAGGATCACGGCGGCGCCCATGGCTCCGATCCGCAACGGCAGGCCCTGCAACTCCGGCAGCAGCCACAGGCCGGCGTCCACCGAGACGCCGATGACCACGACATTGCTGACCGTGCCCAGACCGGGCCACTGCCGCAAGGGAATCCAGGCCAGCAGCACTACCGCGCCGGTGATGGCCACGATCGTGCCGAAGCTCAACGGCACTTGCCCGGCCACGCCCTGGTGAAAAACGTCCCACGGATCCAAGCCGAGCGCGGCGCGAATCATGACGGCCATGGAGAACCCGTACAGCCAGAGTCCGACGTAGAGGGCGACAAGGCGGCGCAGCAGCATGCACCGAGCATGCGGGCAACTGGTATGCAATCGGTAGAGCCAGTTGTAAAACTCTGGACCTGTAGCTGGATATATTCTTTCGTACTAGAAACCGCGCAACGCCGTAGTTACGACGCGCGGGACGTCGTTGACCGATGACCGGACCGGGCAGTAATTTTGATGCTCCGATGCGCCGACGTTCTTATCGGCGCGATGTGCGAGTCCGTGGTCTGGAGCGTCGGGTTATTCGACGCTGGAGGGCGTTATGCGGCGGGATGGCGCATGGTTCGGGGCACACACGCGGGCGAATACGGAGTGCGCGAAGGGAATTCGGCACTGGTGGCGCGTCGGTTTGATCGGAGCGGTCGCTGTGCTGGCGGCGGCGGTCGCCATACCCGGCACCCGCGCCGACATCCCGTACCCCGATGACGATCCGTTCTACGCTGCCCCGATCTCGTTGGGGGAGTTCGACAATGGCGCGATCCTGGGCTCCCGGTCGATCGCCGTCTTCGGGCTCCCACTCCCGGTGGCGGGCTGGCAGGTGCAGTACCGCACCACCGACTCCGCCGGGGCCGCGGCCGCCGATATGGCGACCGTGATGTCCCCGCTGACCCCGTGGACCGGACCCGGGGATCGGCCGCTGCTGTCGTATCAGATCGCCGAGGACAGCCTCGGAACCCGGTGCGCGCCATCGTTCGCGCTGGGCGGGGGCCGCGACTTCTCGATCGCGACCACCCTGCTCGACGTGCCCTTCCTGGCCGAAGCGCTGCGCCGCGGCTGGGCCGTGGTGGTCTCCGACTACGAAGGCCCGCAGTCCCGCTTCTTCGACGGCGTGAACTCCGGCCGGGCCGTCCTGGACGGCGTGCGCGCCGCCAAATCCTTTGCGCCGCTGGGTATCACCGAGGCCAGCCCGCTCGGGGCGTGGGGCTACTCGGGCGGGGCGTTCGCCACGCTATGGGCCATGCAGTTGCGCGCGAGCTATGCGCCCGAACTCCGGTTCGCGGGCGTGACCTCCGGCGGCGTGCCGACGAATATCCCCGCCATCGCGCGCGGCGTGGACGGCAGCTATCAGGCCGGGCTGGCAGTGCTGATATTGCTCGCCTTGGCCCGCAATGATTCCGGGACCGGTCTGGCGGATGATCTCAACGACAGCGGCCACGCCTTGCAGGCGTCGGAGGCCACGGCCTGCGGTGGCGATCTGGTGTCACGGCATCTGTACGGTCACGTCGACGATTACTCCGCGGTCGGAGACATCCTCGGCAGCCCGGAATTCCTCGCGGCCACCAACCATCAGGAGCTGGGCGGCTGGGCCCCGGACGTGCCGCTTTACCTGTACCACAGCAACAATGACGACGTGATCCCGTCGGCCGGGTTCAGCGCCCTGGTCGACCGCTACTGCGCGCTGGGCGCGAACCTGACCGCCGTGCACTCCGCCATCCCCGGCCACAATCCGGCCGCCATCGTGGAAGCGTGGGGTGCGATGAACTACTTGTCCGACCGCTTCGCGGGCGTCCCGGTGGTTGCCGGGTGCACCGTGCGATGACTCAGCACGGTGCACCCGACGCCTCTGGGATCAGTGGTCGCCCGGCTGGGCCCACTTGGTGGTGCCGGGCGCGGCGGTCAGCGTGCTGATCAGGTCGACACCGGCGATGAGCAGCGCCGGGCCGCCCACGGCCAGGGTGCCGATGACCGCGCCCAGACCGGCGGCGAGCGGTACCGTCGCCAAACCGAAAGCGCCGCCCAGGAATCCGATGGCGCCGATGGCCGCGCCGACCGCCAGGCCGACGAAGCTGCCGATCACGGTGGCCATGCCGAACTGACTGTTGAACGCCTGCATGGCGAGCTGGTTCTCATTCAGCGAGGCCACCGGATGCAGCACCGGCGTGGCCGCGGCGACATCCTTGACCGCCGTCATGCTCAGCGTCGCGCCGTCCGCGCTGACATTGCTCGGCAGCGGGTAGCTGAGGCCGTCCTGCTCGAAGGCGAGCGGCAGGCTGAGCACGGTGGCGCCGGTGGCGTCCTTGATGTTCACATCCCCGCCGGCCAGCTCGAAGCTGCCGTTGGTGAGGGTGGTGACGACGGTGTTACCGACCAGCTGGCTCTGGTAGCCGATGTCCGGAACGGTCGAATCCGCGTGAGCCACACCGGCTCCGGCGATGGCGACCGCGGTGACAATCGGCGCGGCGACTGCGGTGAACTTGCGCAGCATCATGGGTCTTCCAATCTTCATCAGGTTTTCGTGGCAACACAGGGCTCGGCCGAAAGAATTCCCCCCTTTGTGAACCAGCGAGCCCCTGTCGCGTTCAGCAACGCGTTCTACTGCCCATCACCGTAGCGCGTAGTACCGACAAACCGAATAATTTTCGGCTCGAGCGCCGTTAAAACAGCAGTTCGACACCCACACCCAGGGCGCACATCAAGCTCAACACCAACAGCGCGACCAGGTCGCCGCGGCCGGGAGCGCCCGGGCGGGCGGTCAATTCGCCGGTGCCGCCGCGGGTGGTGATGGCCTCACCCAGTTCGGCCGCGCGCCGCGAGGACACCGCCATGCTCGCGGTCAGAATGTCGACCAGTGGATTCTCGACCGCGCGCTGCACCAGCGAATCCTTGGGTCGCAACCGGCGGGCCGCGCGCAGGATCCGCATCTCCTCCAGCAGCAGCGGCAGCCCGCGCAGCGTCAACGCCACCACCACCGCCCACTCGTCCACCGGGATCGCGTGCCGGACGCCGTGGCGGGTCCAGCCGATCCGCTTCAGCGGCGCACCGAGTTTGGCCAGTGCCGGGGCGACCGCGCCCATCGGCGTGGTCCAGGCGACCAGGAACGACGAGCCGAGCAACAGGAATCCGAACAGCACCACCTGCGCGTAGCGCACCAGCGCCGACAGACCGACCGGTGCGTTGATGGCCGCGCCGATGGCGATGCCGACCCACAGCCACCACGGGAAGCGCGGCAGGGTGCCCAGCGGCAGCCGCGCCAGCACGAACACCGCGACCAGGAACAGGGTGGCCAAGCCCAGCAGCCACCAGGACGGGATGAACATCAGCAGCAGACTGAAGACGAAGACGCCGATCATCTTGGTACCGGCCCAGAGTCGATGCACCGGGCTGTCGGTGGGTACCTCGCGCAGGACCACACTGCTCATCGAACGCCTCCGCGGATATCGTGGGTCGGGCTGTATTCCGTTGCCGAGGAGTCGTTTTCGACCAGTCGCCCGTCGCGCAGGTGCACGGTGCGGTCGCACACCGCAGACATGTCGGCCACGTCGTGCGAGATGACGATCAGGGTCAGACCCGAATCCCGCAGCCGGGCAAGCAATTCCACCACTCCGGCCCGCCCCTCCGGATCGAGTCCGGCCAGCGGCTCGTCGAGCACCACCACCTGCGGGTGCCCGGCCACGATCGCCGCCAGCACCACCCGCTTGGCCTGGCCGCCACTGAGTTTCTCCACCGACCGGGAGGCCAGGGCCCGGTCCAGGCCCACGGCATCGAGGGCCTTGGCGACCGCGTAGGTGCCGCTCCCGCCCCAGTCCTCGATCTCCTCGCCCACGCTCTGCCGTTGCAACTGCAGCCGGGAATGCTGGAAGGCCAACTGCACGGCCCCGATTCGCTTGTGCACGGGGCGGGTTCGGGTGAAGTCCCGCAGCTCGCAGGTGCCCGCGGACGGGACGGTCAGCCCGGCCATGATCCAGGCCAGCGTGGATTTGCCGGAACCGTTGCCGCCCACGATGAGCAGCGCCTCGCCTCGCCGCACGGTCAGGTCGATGCCGTGCAGGGCGGGCGCTTCCCACGGGGTGCCGCGGTTGTAAGTGTGTGAGACGCCTTGTAATTCGAGTACCGGGTCGCCCATGGGCCGACGCCGCGGATCGCGCACGGGGCGCGGCCAGGCGGGCAGGTGGTCGACGGTGCGGCCGTGCTGGAGGTGGATCACGCGATCGGCGGCGGCCGCGTCGGCCTCGTGATGGGTCACCAGGACGACGGCCATCGGATGCCGGCGCGGCAGGTCGGCCAGCAGGGCCACCAGGTCGCGGCGGCCCTCGGGATCGATCATGGAGGTGGCCTCGTCGGCGAGCAGCAGCGTGGGGCGGCGGGCCAGTGCGGCCGCCACCGCGAGTCGTTGCTGTTGGCCGCCGGACAGGGTGGAGGTTTCGCGCCCGCCCATCCCGGCCAGCCCGACCTCGGCCAGCAGGCCGTCGATATCCACATTGGCGGCGTCCGCGGTCGGCAGCCCCCACACCACGTCGTCGGCGACGAGCACGCCGAGGGTCTGACTTTCCGGCCGCTGCAACACCATCGCCGTCCCGCCGCGTACGCCCAGTCCCGCCGCGCCCGGCCGGGTGACCGTGCCGTAGGTGGGCGGTCGGCCCGCGAGCAGCCTGGTGAGCGTGGACTTCCCGGAACCGTTGTGGCCCACGATCGCCACGAATTCCCCGACCTCGATGGTCAGGTCGATGCCCTGCAAGGCGTCGGTGCGCGCCTCGGGATAGCGAAAACCGGCCTGCCGCAAGGTGACCGGCAGTGGCGCCACCGGCCGGTCGTCGGCGGGCGCGTCCAGCAGGTCGTCACGCCCGGGCAGCCAGGCCAGCCGATCCAGCACCGAACCCAGCACGAACCACGAGAACACCCCGCTGACCAGCATGGCCGCGATGATGCCGCCGCCTACGAAGGCCCACCACCAATGCAGCACGGTGTCGGTGCTGCTCGCCGCGAACCGGCCGATCGGTTCCAGCGCGGATTGCCGCGCCGCAAGGTTTTCCACACCCTTGGCGAGATTGCGGATGTTGTCGAACATCAGGTGCCGTGACTGCGCGAGCGCCAGCAGCATTCCGACGGTCAGGGCCGCCATCACGGTCCCGGCCAGCGTCGAGAGTCCCACCACGGCGGGTAGACCGCCACGCCGCCGCTTGACCGTCCCGATGATCCCGCCGATCACCGCGACCCCGACCAGGTTCTCGGCGGGCAGCAGACCCGCCGCCACGAACGTCACCAGCGTCCCCGCGATGGTGGTCGCCAGCTGCGCCCGGAACCGGTGCCGATGCGCGAGCAGTCCCATCGGCACCGCGGCCACCAGTTGCAGCGCCGCCGCGAACGGCACCAACGACCCGAGCGTCACCAGCCCCACGGTCGCCCCGCCGAGCACGGCTCCCGCCGCCAGCTCGATCGGCCGCAACGCCCCCGTAGGTAGCGCCCCCTCGGAACTTCTCCCGGCGCGGGCCACGCCGGCCTGGTCGGCCACGCCGCCGCGAATCCGGTACGAATCGGTCACGCCTACCAGTCTGCCGTGTCCCTACCCCTCCCCACCGCTACCTCTCAACATCTCCACAGAGTCCGGACACGCCGACCACAGGTGACCTCACCGAACAGCCCATCCCGGCTTGCCATCAACCCAGACCACGGGTTCGGGAATTTGCCCCTGCCGGATCCGCAGCCAGAGACCGGCCGGGCTGACGGCATGGTCGCGACACATCGCCGTGGTGTCGACGTGAACAATCGTGGGCTCCGGCCACCGGAACGGCACGGGTCCGCAGCCCGCGATCAGATCGGGCCGCCAGTGCTCGATCATCGGGAGCGGCCATCCCGGCCATCGGCCGACGGTGACGACAGGGTCGGGGACCCACACCGGGCCGTTCAGCCGCCAGCGTTGTAACCGCTCGTACGGAATGCCGGTCTCGCAGGCGAATCGCCGTAATCCGAGGTAGCACCGGACGCCCACGTCGAGATCCGTTCTCGGTGGACGCAACGACGCCGGCATCGCTGTCAACGGATCCTCATCTCGCAGGGCGCGTCCGGCGGAATGATCCAGCGCGCGAAGGTTTCATGCGGATCGACAGTGATCAGGTCTGCCACTGCCACCAGCGCGGCGGGAGCGCTGCCGCCGACATGGTCGAGCGAGGGGATGATCACCGCCTCGGCGCGACTTCTGGTGGCGATCGCGATCAATCCATCGATCGGATTCGCCATGACGTCCGTGAACATCACGAGTCTCGTCATCGAGTACCCGAGACGGACTGCCAGACCACGGATTCGACACGCATCCCATTCCTGGCGGGGCCCGCTGACGTCCCGGCGAAGATAGCCCAGCGCGATCGGTTTCGATGCCATGAAAACAGCGTCGCTGGCGCAGCGGTCTCGGCGCGGCCCCGCTGAGGCTTCTTGCTCGACAGGAATGTCTCTTCCATGTCTCCTCGCGAGGGTAGGATTTCCGCAGATCACCGGTACTTCATCCCGAGGCGGCTCTGTGGGTACGGTTCTGAAAGCTTTACTGCAACAACGTCATCTGCAGACTGTCACCGTGTTCAATCGGGAATACGACCGGTTTGCGAAGCGGCTCGACCCCGAGTTGGTGGGGTGCGGCCCGAAGAAGGCGCAGTTCTACCGATGGTTGGCGGGAGAGTTGACCACTCTTCCCTATCCGCACCACCGTCGAATCTTGCACGCGATGTTCCCGGACTGGTCGATAGACGAACTCTTCGAAGAGTATTCGGGCCCTGTCAGCGCTCTGGCACCGCCGATTCCGCGGCCGCAGTCGGCTGCGAAGGTCGACTGCCGATCCGATGTCGCGGACATCGAGGCCGTGTTTCCCAATCGGATGGAATTCCTGCGCGCGCTGCCGCCACAGGAGCTGTTCAAGGAGGCACGTCGAATCGACATGGTGGGGCTGTCACTGAACCTACTGTGTCAGCAGTGTTCTGACGCCGACATACTCGGACTGGTGGAATCCGGGGCACACCTCAGATGCCTGTTCCTGGAACCGAGCGGCACCCACATCCGGCTTCGGGAACGCGAGGAGGGGCATCCGCCCGGAGTTCTCACCAGTCTGACGGATCTGAATATGCGGACCCTCCGTCGGCTGCGGTTGCGAGTTCCCGACAGGGCAACGGGTTCGATTGCCTTGCGTACCTACGACGCGCCGCTCCGATACAACATCACCATCGTCAACACGAATGTCTGTGTGATGCAACCGTATCTGCCGACCGCGAGGGGGATCGATTCCCCGGCATTCGTGGCACGCAAGTCCGGCGTGCCGGGGATTTTCGACACCTTCGCGGATGTTTTCGAGTCCATGTGGGCGGATGCCCGTGAGGAGTCCAACGAATAATGGAGCATGCGGTTCTCCTGGATGTCGCCCGTTCCGCAGTAGCGCTCGGCTGCAAGCTGTTGAGTACGTCGGAACCGGGGGCTGTGCAGGCCAAGGGCGATCGTGATTTCGTCACCGAACTCGACATCCTGATTCAGGCGACAGTGCGCACTCATCTCGCCGACGAGACGCCGGAGATCGGATTTCTGGGTGAGGAAGCTCAGCCCGGTGGTCTCGAAGACCGCGTGCCGGACTTGTGCTGGGTACTCGATCCCATCGACGGGACGTCGAACTTCATTCACGGCCTACCGTTTTGCGCGGTATCCCTTGCACTGGTGCGCGATGGAACTCCGGTTATCGGCGTGGTCGGGGCACCGTTTCTTGCGCTCGAGTATTACGCGGCCGAAGGCGGCGGGGCCTTCGTCAACGGTCGTCCGATACGCCACCGTGGCACCGGTGCTCTGTCTCGGGCAATCGTTTCCATCGGCGATTACGGTGTCGGAGCCGAGGCTGCGGCGAAGAATCGGGTAAGGCTTGCGGTGACAGCCGGGTTGGCCGATCAGGTCGAGCGGGTTCGTATGTTCGGCTCGGCAGCACTGGATCTGGTGTGGGTCGCCGAAGGACGCATCGACGCATGTGTGCTGTTGACGAACAAGCCTTGGGATACCGCCGCGGGGGTATTGATCGCACGCGAGAGCGGGGCGGTCGTCACCGACTCGAATGGTGCGCCGCACAGCCTGACCGCGGCCCATACAATCGCGGCCGCACCGTTGATTTCGGCCGCCTTGCTGGAGCTTGTCCAGCAGGCGGCCGACTGCGTAGAGCAGGCGTAGCCGGACGTCAGCCGCGCAGGGCGCGATCGAAGAGGGCGAAGAGCTCGCGGTAGTGGCGTTCGGCCGATTCGGGATCATGGGCGGAGGTGTCGGCCTGGGTGTAGCCGTGCTGAGCGCCCGCGTAGGTCTCGGTGCGGAAGCTGACACCGGCCGCCGTGAGGGCCTTGTCGAAGTCGGCGATGTGCTCGGGAGTCATGTGCTGGTCTTCGCCCGCGTGCGCGAAATACAGTTCCGCGGTGATGTTCTCGGCCAGGCGGTGGGGGCTGTCGGGGGCGTCGGTGACGAGGGGACCGCCGTGGAACCCGGCCACCGCGCCGACGCGGTCGGGGAACAGACCGGCGGTCACGACCGCGAGGCGGGCGCCCATGCAGTAACCGGTGACGCCGACCTTGCCGGGAGTGACGAAGGGCGAGGCCGCCAACCAGCCGAGGTAGGCGCCGGCATCGGCGCGCAGGCGGTCGGTGGTGAGTTCGCGGATCATCGGGAAGACCTGCTGGAAGATCTCCGGGCGCTCCGACGGGTCGATGAATTCCGGCAGTTCGACCACGGGGGCGGGACCGTGCCGGTAGAAGGCGTTGGGCAACAGCACCGTGTAGCCGTGGGCGGCAATGCGATCGGCCAGCGCGCGCAGGCTGGGCCGCAAACCGAAACCGTCCTGGATCACCAGCACGCCCGGATGGGGCGCGCCGTCGTCGGGGCGGGTCACATAGGCGTCGGCGACACCGTCGGGTGTCGTGATCTCGACCGATTCACCGTGCACTGCGGACATTTCGAATCCTCCTGCCACGTTGGATCTTTCGAACACTACCCAACTCCGGACCCGCCGCGGTCCCCGGCACCGCGGTCGATGAGGTCGGCGAAGATGCCGGTGATGCGGGCGGTGAGGGCGGCCGGGGTGGTGCCGGATTGGGTGGCGCGGAGGGCGAATTTGCCGTCGACGGTGAGGGCGGCCATGCCGTGGGCGAGCGACCACCAGGCGAGGGCCATGGTTTCGGCGTCGGCGGCGGGGAGGAAGCCGGAGGCGACCGCATCGGCGACGGCGGATTCCAGGACGGCGAAGGCGGCGTCGCCCGCGGCCTCGGTGTCCGGATGCTTCTCGGGCTGGGAAAGCTCGG
Organism: Nocardia sp. NPDC059240; assembly: GCF_042753865.1. Lineage (NCBI taxonomy): Bacteria > Bacillati > Actinomycetota > Actinomycetes > Mycobacteriales > Nocardiaceae > Nocardia > Nocardia sp. NPDC059240. Next base: position 478,209 of record NZ_JBHZAC010000002.1, read on the forward strand.
GGCGGAACATGATTCGGAAGTAGGCGGCGTGGTCGCGGGCGAAGTCGACGTAGCCGGTGGCCATGGCGATCAGGGCGGCGCGCGGATCGGTGGTGGCCTCGCAAGCGGAAGTCATTGCCGCGCCCAGGATTTCGAAGCCGCGGGCGGCGAGGGCGGACATCAGGGCGGCCCGGTCGGCGAAGTGGTGGTAGGGCGCACCGGGGCTGACACCGGCCTCGCGGGCGACCTTGCGCAGGCTGACAGCCGCCAGGCCCTCGGACTCGATCAGCTGCAGGGAGGCGCGCAGTAGTTCCTCGCGGAGGTCTCCGTGGTGATAGCGGTCCTTGGTCGGCGGCATGGGTCGAGCGTAAGGGGTTGACGGCTCACGGCCTCGCAATCTATACATTGTTCAGATTCTAAACACTGCTCAGATTGGGGTACGGCCCATGTCCGATCTCGTTCTCGTCACCGGCGCTTCCGGCTTCGTCGCAGGCCATGTCATTCAAGAACTACTGAGCCAGGGCTACCGGGTGCGCGGCACCGTGCGCTCGGCCGCGCGCGCTGCCGACGTAGCCGCGGTGCTACCCGGCCTGGAATTGGTCGAGGCCGATCTCGGGTCGGACGCGGGCTGGGCCGACGCCGTCGCCGGCTGCCGTTACGTGCTGCACACCGCCTCCCCCTTCCCCTCCGCCGAACCCGAGCACGAGGACGAACTGGTCCGCCCGGCCGTGGACGGCACGCTGCGGGTACTGCGCGCGGCGGCGGCGCACGGGGTCGCCCGGGTCGTGGTCACCTCCTCCATCGCGGCGGTCGAGGTCGGGAACGAGGGCCACCTGCTCACCGAGGCCGACTGGTCCGACACCGCGCAGTGCGACGCCTATCAGAAGAGCAAGACCCTGGCCGAGCGCGCCGCCTGGGATTTCGCGGCCGAACACCCGGAAACCGAACTGGCCGTCATCAATCCGGGCATGATCATCGGCCCGGTCCTGCGCGCCGAGGCGGGCACCTCGGTCGGGGGCATTCGCACCGTGCTGGCCGGTGACATGCCCGGCGTGCCCCGGCTCAACTTCGCCACCGTCGACGTCCGCGATCTGGCCGTCGCCCACCGACTGGCCATGGAGGTCCCCGAGGCCGCCGGCAGCCGCTACATCTGCGCCGGACCCGAGGTGAGCTTCCCCGCCATGGCGGAGATCCTCGCGCAGCGCTACCGCGTCTCCACCCGGGTCCTGCCCGACTGGCTCATCCGCCTGGTCGCCCGCTTCAATCCCGATGCCCGCCTCGCGGCCCGCTTCCTCGGCCGGGGTGCGAACCTCAGCGCCGCCAAGGCCGAACGCGACCTGGGCTGGCACCAGCGCCCGGTCGCCGAAACCCTCCTCGACACCGCCGCCAGCCTCATCGAATTCGGGCTCGTCGCCGACCCCGGCGCAGCCAGGACCCGCGCCGCCTGATCCTGGGGCGCGCGTACGGTGGGGCGAAAGAGGGTGGGGCAGAGGACGATTGCGGAGGGCTTATGCGGCACGGGAACGGGCTCGAGATTCCGGAGACACTCGAGGATGTGTGCGCACCGGAGAAAATGGCGCTGATCGTGTACGACATGCAGGTCGGGGTGCTCGGGCAACTGGACGACGGGCCGCAGATCACCGAACGGGTCGCGAAGGTGGTCGACGCGGCCCGACGCGGCGGCTATCCGGTGATCTTCCTGCGGCACTTCTTCCTGCCCAAGCGACTCATGGGCGGCTTCGCGCTCCGCATGGCCATGACCTGGCAGGGGGCCGACTCCGTCGATGCGGTCGTGCCCATCCTGCAACGCGACACACCCGGATTCCATCTGGTCCCGGAGTTGCAGCCGCAGGAGGGCGAGGTGGTCTTCGACAAGACCTCGATGTCCGCCTTCGAGGGCACTCCCCTGGCCTCGACACTGCGTGATCTCGGCATCGGCGCGTACGCCATCGTCGGGGTGGCGCTCGAGATCGGCATCGCGCCGACCGTCACGCATTCCACCGATCTCGGCTTCCTGCCGGTCGTGATCAAGGACGGGGTCGGCGGGCGTGACGAACCCGGAAAGCAGCGCGCCTGGGACGATTTCGAATTCCAGGGGCACGCCCTCGTCACCGATATCGACACCATCGTGCCGCTGCTGAAGAAGACGAGTTAATCGGTGCTGGGGATCCAGGCCGGATGCCACAGGCGTCCGGTCTCGGTCCAGTTCATGAAACGAACCGTGCCGGTGAGCTCGGGGCGCACCCAGATCGCGTCCTTGCGCTCGTCGGCGGTGAGCTCATTGCCGAACGGGCTGGTCTTGCGCTCCAGGCGGCGCAGGCGAGCCGCCAGCTCGCTCATCTCCTGTTCGCTGAAGCCGGTCCCCACCCGGCCCAGGTAGTACAGCTCCCCCTCGTGCGGCACCCCGACCAGCAGCGAGGCGAACTGCCGCACCTCCGAAAGCCGATACCCGCCGACCACCACCGACAGCGTCCGCCAGTTGCGGGTCTTGACCCAGGACTGCCCGCGCCGCCCCGGTAGGTAGATCGAATCCCGGCGCTTGGCGACCACGCCCTCCATGCCGTGTTCCTGGCTGTAGCGCAGGGCTTCCGCGCCCGAACCCGCCAGCTGTTTCGGCACGATCAGCGAACGAGCCTGCGCCGCCAGGGCTTCCAGCACCCGTCGCCGGTCGTCGTAACGTTTGCGGATCAGCGAGGTGCCGTCCAGGTACAGCAGATCGAAGGCCAGGAACACCGCCCGCTTCGAATCCTCGCGCAGCAGACCGAGATTCGCGCCGCCGTGATCGTCGAAGACGACGGCCTCACCGTCGAGAACCGCACTGTGCCCGGCCAATTCGTCACCCAGCACCGCCACGCCCGGGTATTTTCCGGTGACCACGAGCCCGGCGCGGCTGCGCAGGGTCACGGCGCCGTCGTCGATCTCGGCGATCAGCCGGAACCCGTCCCATTTGGTTTCGAAGGCCCAGCCCTCGGCGTCGAGGGTCGTCACGTCACCCGCGGTGGCCAGCATCGGCGTGAGCCCGCGCGGCATCGGTGCGGCGGTGCGCGGTACCGAAACCGGTTTCGCCCCATTGCCTTCCGGCCGCGACTGATCCTTCATCAGATGCATGAGCCACTGATTGCCATTGGTCTGGATCAGCGCGTACCGCCCGTCGAGCCGCTGCCCGTGCAACCGCACGATGACCTCGTCGTCGCGCCACTTCTCGGTCTCGTAGGTGCCGGTATCCCAGATGGTCATCTCGCCACCGCCGTACTCACCCTTGGGGATCGAACCGTGGAAGGTGAGGTACTCCATCGGATGGTCCTCGGTGTGCACGGCCAGCCGGTTCTCGCCGGTATCGACCGGCGGGCCCTTGGGCACGGCCCAGGAGACCAGCACCCCATCACGTTCCAGCCGCACATCCCAGTGCAGCCGCCGCGCGTGATGCTCCTGCACCACGAACCGATCCCCCGGCCCGGCGGTGGGCGGGCCCGGCGGCACCGGTTCGGGGGTACGGTGCGGGTCGCGCAGGGAGCGGTAGGTGTCGAGCGAGTCCGGTTGCGGCAGTGGCTCATCCAGTCCCACGAGCAGATCGCCGTCGCGCTGCCAGCGGCGCAGCACCTCGTCGAAGCGCAAGTGCCGCAGCTTCTTCGGCTTCTCGATCTCCTCCCAGGCGCGCGGCGCGGCCACCCACGGCTCGGCGCGCCCGCGCAGCGAATACGGCGCGATGGTGGTCTTGGCCGGATTGTTCTGACTCCAGTCCAGGAACACCTTCCCGTCACGCGCCGACTTGGCCATGGTCGCGGTCACCAGTTCCGGCCGCAGCTGCTGCAGATTGGTGGCGACCTGTTTGGCGACCGCCGACGCCCCGTTCGGCCCGAGCCGCCGATCCAACGGCACATAGACGTGAATCCCCTTGGAACCGCTCGTGACCGGGAAGGCCGACAGCCCCACCTCGTGCACCACGTCCCGCAGGATCAGCGCCACCTCCGCGCACTGGGCCAGCCCGGCCCCGGGCCCGGGATCCAGATCGAACACCAGCCGGGTGATGTCCCCGACCTCGGGACCGGCGAAACGCCATTGCGGCACATGCAGTTCCAGCGCCGCCTGCTGCCCCAGCCACGCCATCCCGGCCAGGCTGTCGATGATCGGGTACGTGACCGGCCGGTCGGAATGCTGAACCGTTCTGCGCTCCAACCACTTCGGCGCGTGCTCGGCCAGGTTCTTCTCGAAGAACGACTGCTCGTCCACCCCGTTCGGCCACCGCTTGCGGGTCACCGGCCGCTCGGCGATATGCGGCAGCAGGGCCGGGGCGACGGCCGTGAAATAGTCGATGACTTCGCCTTTGGTGGTCCCGGTGGCCGGGTACAGCACCTTGTCGAGGTTGGTCAGCCCAACCTCGATACCCCCGAAATCGCGCCGGGAACCCATCCCAGCAGTTTAGAAGCCAACGGGCCGTTCGGGTCAGCGGCGGAGATCCGCCACTCCCGAACGGCCCGTGGAAAGCCCGGTGCTACTACTCCGCAGGCTTGTCGCCTTCGGGAGCGGGTTCCGGGGCCGCTGCCGGCTCCGGGGCGGGTTCGGCCGCCGCCTCGGCGGGTGCGGACTCGGCAGGAGCCTCGGCGGCCGCGTCGGTCGGAATGGCGTTCTTGACCGCTTCCGCGCCCTTGTCGATCTGGGAGGAGAACTTCCCCCCGGTCTTCTCGTCGATCACCTGGCCGGCCTTGTCGACCGCCTGCTCAATCTTCTCGGCGTTCTGGGCCGCCACTTCCTTGCCCTTGCCGACCAAGCCCTTGAGCGTGTCCATGAGACTCACAGCTCTGCTCCTTCAATCTCGGTCCGTTATTGGCGAACATCTTCCCACCAGGTATCCCGTGGTGGGAGTCCAATGGGATCTATCCGCTGTCCCGGCTTCGGCACGGCGATGCGTGTCCCGGCCGCGTTGGCCGCGTCCACGAGTCGGCGTACCGGCTCCGACCAGCCATGGAAGGCCAGATTGAAGGTGGCCCAGTGAATCGGCACCAACAGCCCGTAACCCGGATCGCCGACACACAGATCGGCATGGGCGCGCACCGCCTCTTCGGGGTTCATGTGCACGTCCGGCCAGTGCCGGTCGTAGGCCCCGATGGGCAGCAGGGTCAGGTCGAACGGGCCCAGCCGCGCGCCCGCCTCCGCGAACGCCTTGGTGTAGCCGGTGTCGCCGCCGAAATAGACGCGGCGGGTCGGACCGGCGATGGACCACGACGCCCACAGCGTGGTGTTGCGCACCAGCCCACGCCCGGAGAAGTGCCGCGCCTCCGTGCAGGTGATCGTCAGATCGGTGCCGTCACCATGATCGCGCTCCAGTTCGGACAGCGAAACCGAAGCGGCCCAATCCAATTCGACGATGCGCTGCTCGGGCACCTCCCAGTGCCGCAGGTGCGCGCCGATGCCGATCGGCACGATGAACACGCAATCCTGACTGTCCACCAGACCGACCACGGTGTCACGATCGAGATGGTCGTAGTGGTCGTGCGAGATGAGCACCGCGTCCAGCTTCGGCAGCGCCGACAACGGCGACGGCACCGGATGCAGCCGGGCCGGGCCCACCAGTTGCGACGGCGAGACCCGTTCGCTCCACACCGGATCGGCCAGCACCCGATATCCGTCCACCTCCACCAGGCAGGTGGCGTGCCCGTACCAGGTGACCGCCAGATCCCCGGCCTGCGCGGGCAACTCCGGTGTCACCAGCGGGATCTCGCCCGCCGGGCGGCCGTTGTTGCGCTGGGTGACCAGCTGATACATCAGCTCCACCGGCGAACCGGTGATCTGACTGCTCGGCTCGGTGTTGTGGAACTGCCGATCGCGATAGGTGGTCGCGCCGCGCGCCGTCGGCGCGATGGCCGAAATGGACGCGCCCATGGCGGAGGGAATCCCCCACGCCGCCCGGACCAACCAGGAAATACCGAAAGCACCCGCTGCCATACCCACCAGTTTCCGCGTTTTCGCGGCCACGCGCTCCCCGTTCATCGGCCCTCGAACTTCGCGGCCCGCTTCTGCCGGCGAGCCGCGCGCGCCTCCTGCGCGTCGTCGCTGCGCCACGCCGCGTCCAGGGCCGCGGTCTGCTCGCGGGTGTCGGGGCCGCGGGTGTCGTCGTCATTGAAGACGAGCTTCAGATGCCGCAGCGACAGCGGCGCGAGCTCGGCGATCTGCTTGGCCCAGGCCTGCGCGTCCGCCAGCGTGCCGAGCTTGTTGGCGAATCCGAAGTGGTAGGCGTCGGTGGCCGAGACCCGCTCCGCGCCCAGCAGAATGGTGCGGGCCGGACCCGCACCGATCAGGTTCGACAGCCGCCGCACGGTCCAACGGTCAACGGAGATACCGAGTTTCGCGGCCGGAACCGCGACGAACGAATCCGGCGTCATGACCCGTAGGTCCGACGCCAGGGCTAGTTGCACGCCCGCGCCGAACGCGCCACCGTTGATCGCGGCGATCACCGGCACCGGGATCGTCTCGATGGTGCGCAGCATGTCGAGCAGGCCGTTCAAGAAATTGTCCGAATACACGCCGTCCAGATCCGCGCCCGCACTGAACAACGGCCCCTGACCGGTCAGCACGATCACCCGCGCCGATGTGGCGGCCTCCTCGAGGGCCGCACGCAGCTCCCCGATGAGCTCCTCGTTCAGGGCGTTCCGGCGTTCCGGACGCTGCAGTTCGATGGTGACGACCTCGCCATCGCGGCTGATTCCCAGCATCTGTCCCTTCCCCACTGTGCCACTTACCTGCACTGTGCAACTCACCTGCGCTACCTAGCCATGATCAGCGTTCACTCTAAGTGGGCGTACCGTCGGGTCGGTGACCGCAACACCCGATGTCGACATCCTCGTAATCGGTGCCGGGCAGGCCGGACTGTCGGTCGGCTACCACCTGCACCGCCTCGGTTTGCGGGCGGAGCACGATTTTCTCATCGTGGACCACTCACCCGCACCGGGTGGAGCGTGGCAGTTCCGGTGGCCTTCACTGACATTGAGCAACGTCAACCGGGTGCACGATCTTCCCGGCATGCCCTTCGAGGAGACGCTGCCCGCGGGCGCGGAGAACGCACAGGCGGCCACGGCCGTACCGCACTACTTCGCGCTGTACGAGGAGCGCTTCGATCTGCGGGTGCACCGGCCGGTGTCGGTCACCGTCGTGTGCGACCGCGCCACCGCCGCCAGTTGCCCGAACGAGGAAGTGGACGGGCTGCTGCACGCGGAGATCCGCCCCGGCGAGACGGTCAAGGTGCGCGGCCTGGTGAACGCGACCGGCACCTGGGACAAGCCGTTCATTCCTTACTACCGGGGCGCGGAGACCTTCGCGGGCCGCCAACTGCACGCCCACGATTACCGCACCGCAATGGAATTCGACGGAAAACACGTGGTCGTGGTGGGCGGTGGAATCACGGCCGTCCAACTGCTCGATGAGATTTCGCAGGTCACGACGACCACCTGGGTGACCCGTCGCGAACCCGTCTTCCGCCGTGGAGCATTCGCGGCCGAGGAGGGCCGCGCGGCCGTTGCCATGGTGGAAGACCGTGTGCGGCAAGGACTTCCACCCGGTTCGGTGGTTTCGGTGACCGGCCTCCGGGAGGATCCGCGGGTCAAGGCCATGCAGGCGCGGGGCGTGCTCGACCGTCGCCCCATGTTCGACCGGATCGAACCCGACGGAATCCGCTGGGCCGACGGCACTTTCCAGCGCGCCGACGTCATCCTGTGGGCCACCGGCTTCCGCAGCTCCCTCGACCACCTGGCGCCGCTACGACTACGCGGGTCGGGCGGCGGCATCAAGATGGCCGGCCACCTGGCGACGCAGGTCGACGCCGACCCCCGCATTCATCTGGTCGGCTACGGCCCCTCCGCGAGCACCATCGGTGCGAACCGCGCAGGTCGCGCTGCCGCCGTCGAATTGACTTCCTACCTGGGCCTACCCACGCACGCGGCGGTCTGAGCTCAGGCGGGCGCGTCCATATCCATCACGTCGGGGTCGGCACCCTGCCGCCCGCCCTTGTCGATGCCGGCGATCTGCGTCATCTCGCGCCCGGTCAGCTCGAAGTCGAAGACCGCCAGGTTCTCGGCCATCCGCGCGGGCGTCATGGACTTGGGGATGGCCACATTCCCCAGCTGCATGTGCCAGCGCAGGATGATCTGCGCGGGCGTGCGGCCGAGCTTGTCGGCCAGGCCGATGATGACCGAATCATTGAACTCCGCGCCACGTCCCAGCGGACTCCACGCCTCGGTCACGATGCCGTGCGCGGCATGGAACGCCCGCAACTCCGACTGCGCGTAATACGGGTGCAGCTCAACCTGATTGATCGCCGGAACCTCGCCGGTCTCGCCGATCACGCGTTCCAGGTGCGCGCGGGTGAAGTTGGAGACGCCGATCGAGACCACCCGGCCCTGCCGCTTGAGCGCCTGCAGCGCCCGGAAGGTGTCGACGTACAGATCCGCCGACGGCACCGGCCAATGAATCAGGAACAGGTCGAGGGTGTCGAGGCCGAGCCGCTTGTTGCTCTCGTCGAAGGCGCGCAGCGTGGCGTCGTAGCCGTGATCGGCGTTCCAGAGTTTGGTGGTGACGAAGACCTGGTCGCGCGGCAGACCGGACTCGCGGATCGCGCGGCCCACCTCTTCCTCGTTGCCGTAGAACGAGGCGGTGTCGATGCTGCGGTAACCGAGCTCCAGGGCCGTCGAAATGGTGCCGACCGCCTCGTCACCGACGACCTTGTACACACCGAAGCCCAGCTTCGGCATGACCTGACCGTCGCTGAGCACAATTGCCGGGATCTGGCTGGTCTCGAACCGATAAGTCACCACTCCGACCGTAGCAGCCATCCAGCCACAGCTAATTTCTAGCGTTGGCCTGACGGTGCCGGATGTGGCCCGAATTACGTCCCGGAGCCTGGCTCGATCACTCCGGCAAACCCAGTCGGCGGTAGCGGCGATGACGCTGGCTCACCAAATTCTCCAGGGGCAGCGCGGCCAGGGCCGCCAACTCCTCCGCGATCGCGCCGACCATGCGCTGCGCGAAGTCCACCGGCTCCTCGGCCGCGTCCGGGTATTCGTGCACGATCCGGTCGACAATGCCGTCGGCCTCCAGGTCCACCGCCCGGATACGCTGCGCGGCAGCCAATCTCGGGGCATGACCGGTATCGCGGTACACGATGGCGCTGGCGCCCTCCGGCGGCAGCGGGGCCAGCCAGCCATTGGCCGCCGCCAGCACTCGATCGGCGGGCAGCAGCGCCAGCGCGCCACCGCCACTGCCCTGCCCCAGCAGCACCGACACCGTCGGCGTGTCCAGGGTGACGAGATCGGCGATGCACCGGGCGATCTCGGGAGCCAGACCGCGCTCCTCCGCCTCCCGCGACAGCGACGCGCCCGCGGTGTCGATCACCAGCACCAGCGGAACTCGCAGCTCGGCGGCCAGATGCATGCTGCGGCGGGCCTCCCGCAACGCCGCCGGGCCCATGGTGTGCTCCGGCGACTGCCCGGCACGATCATGACCGAAGACCACGCAGGGCTGGCCCCGGAAGCGGGCCAGCGCGTGCACGACCGTGCGATCGGCCTCGCCTTGACCGGTGCCGGACAACGGAACCCGATCCGTGACGTGCCGCAACAGTTCGCGAATGCCGGGCCGATCGGCGCGCCGGGAGATCAGCACCGTCTGCCAGGCATGCACCTCGACGGTGTCCAGCACGGCCGGACCACTGCGCTCCTGCGGACCCGCCAGGAACGATCCGCGCCCGGGTGGCGTTGGGCCGCCGGTGTTCTCGGGCAGGGGCGACGGACCGTCGCAACACACCGTGAGTACCCGATGCGCGATCCGGCGGAAGATCGGCACCGACACGACACCGTCGATAACCCCACTGCGATAAAGGTTTTCGGCCGTCTGCACACCCTCGGGGAACTTCTTGCCGTACAGGGCCTTGTACACCCGCGGCCCGAGAAACCCGACCAGCGCGCCCGGCTCGGCAAAAGTCATGTGCCCCAACGATCCCCACGAGGCGAACACCCCGCCCATAGTGGGATCGCGCAGGTACACCAGATACGGATGCCCCGCCGCCTTGTGCACCGCGATGGCCCCCGCCACCTTCACCATCTGCACGAAAGCGACTGTGCCCTCCTGCATTCGGGTACCACCGGAGGTCGGTGAGGCGAGCAGCGGCAGACCCAGCTCGGTGGCGCGCTCCACCGCCGACACGATGCGTTCGGCCGCGGCCACCCCGATCGAACCCGCGAGAAAGGCGAACTCGCACGCGATCACGGCAACCCGCCGTCCGCGCAGCAACCCCTCCCCGGTGAGCACCGCTTCATCGGTACCCGCAGTCGCCACGGCAGCCAGCATGTCCGCTCGATACTCGGGCGATGCCGCGACGACGACCGGTGGCCGATCCCAGCTCACGAAGGAACCAGGATCGAGCAGTTCGCCGAGCAGCTCCCGCGCCGAGATCTTCACGGGCGCGAGCTTAACCGGCCTCGACGTCGCCATCGCCGACGTCGGGGGCCGGGTGTGTTCAGTACCCCTGCACGACCTTGCGCAGGGCGTACTCGGTGACCGCGACCAGGGCCTGCTTCACCGGTTCCCGGCGACGGGCGTCGATCGAGAGGATCGGCACGTCCGCGGGCACCGCCAGGGCCTGGCGGATGTCCTCGACCGGATACCGTGGCGCATCATCGAATTCGTTGATGGCCACCAGGAAGGGTAGGTTGCGCGCCTCGAAGTAGTCGACGGCCGCGAAACTGTCCTCCAACCGGCGGGTGTCGACCAGCACCACCGCGCCGATGGCACCCTTGATCAAGTCGTCCCACATGAACCAGAAGCGGTACTGGCCGGGCGTACCGAACAGATACAACACCAGGTCATCGGCCAGGCTGATACGGCCGAAGTCCATGGCCACCGTGGTGGTGGCCTTCGACGGAACCCCGGTCAGGGAGTCCACGCCGACACTCGCATTGGTCACCAAAGCTTCGGTGCGCAGCGGAACGATCTCCGACACAGCACCGACCAGGGTGGTCTTGCCGACACCGAAACCACCGGCCACGACGATCTTGGCCGACGTGGGCTTGCTGGTGCGCGTGTCGACCTGTGTCGTCGAATCAAATACGCCGGAGTCCACTGAGAACCCTTTCGATCAGCTCGCGACGTTCATCGTCGCTGGAATCGTCTTTCAATGTCGCCGATACCCGCACGTGTCCGGCATCGATGAGGTCGGCGACCAGCACCCGCGCCACACCGAGCGGAATGCCCAGGCGCGCGGCTACTTCGGCAACCGACGGCGATTCTCTGCACAACTCCACGATTGACGTCTCGATATTGGTGAGTTCGAACTGCCGCTCGAGGGCGACCGGATGCGATGCGACGAGCGCCTCCAGGGCGAGCTCCACCTTCGGCCGGGTGCGACCGGCCGTCAGTGAATATGGGCGAACCAGGCTCGGTTCGGCGCTCCCAACGCGTTCGTTGTCTATGTCCATCCCGCCATCAGGAACCCATCGTGACGCGAGGTGTGGCCTGGACTGTCTGGCCCACTCGCTCGACCAACAACGCCATCTCGTAGCCCACCTGGCCGATGTCGCACGAGGTGTTCGTGAGCACCGCCAGGTAAGAGCCATCGCCGACAGCCATGAGCAGCAGGTAGCCGTGTTCCATCTCGACCACCGACTGCAACACGGTGCCGCCCTCGAACAAGTTCGACACACCCACCGAGAGGCTCGCGAGCCCCGCGGTCACCGCGGACAGCTGTTCGGCGCGGTCCACGGGCAGCTGCGCACTCGCGGCCATCAGCAGGCCGTCAGCGGATACCAGGACCGCATGCGCAACGCCGGGAACCTCATTGGCGAAATTCGAAACCAGCCAATCCAGCTGACGCTTCGTACCACCTAGATCGGGGTTCATCGGTCTCCTTTATCTCCGGTTAGGTTCATAGCTTTCATCGCGCGGCCATCCCGGACGCCCTGCTGATGACGACTCAGACTTGACCTGATGGATTCTGGGTCTCGGTGGGCCGCCTTGTCAGCGTTTCCGTTGACACCGCCGGGCACAAGTCGGTTACCGGGATCACGTTGCGGCAGACCGGCAGCCGTCCGCTTGTCCGGGGTGACCTCGATGGCCCGCTGAGCCGCCTGCCAGCCCTCATCACCCGGTGACTCGAAGGACGAGGCCACCTGGGAACGATCGGCATTCGGGTCCGAGAGCCACGCCGACATCATCTCCGCGAAAATCGGCGTGCCGCCCATGATCGGGTCGGCGCCGTCCTCCGCCGGCTGCAGCCGGGTCTGGAAGAACGAGGCCGCCTTCTGCGGATTGGAACGGAAGCTGTGGCGTCCGGGCTCCTTGACACCGTCGGAACCGTTCTGCGGCAGGCCGACTCCCGGAATCGGATTCGGACGCTGCGGCAGCACCGAACCCGGATCCCGCTGCGGGAGACCGTTGAGGCCGCGCTGCGGCAGGGGGCCGCCCAGCGGATCCCGCTGCGGCAACGGATCCGACAACGGATCCGGCTTGGGCGCACGCTGCGGGAGACCACCGAGGGATTCCCGTTGCGGCGCACCATTACCCGAGTCACGCGACGGCAGGCCGTTATCACGCTGCGGCAAGCCACCCGGTCCGCGCGGCGGCAAGCCACCGGACAGCGGATCCCGTCCACCGGACAGCGGATCACGCTGAGTCAGGCCGCCCGACAACGGATCCGAGCCCGGAGCGCTGCGCTGCGGCAGACCACCGTTGGCGGCGGCACCACGCTGCGGGAGACCACCGTCGCGCGGGGGAATCCCCTCACGCTGGGGCAAGCCACCGTCGCGCTGCGGCAGACCACCATCGCGGGGCGGAATGGCGTCACGCTGCGGCAGACCCGGCTTGTCCGAATCCTGCTGTGCGGCGAGACCGTTGGACCCATCTCGCGGCCCGGGAACTCCACGCTGCGGCAGGCCGCCAGGGGCGGCCGGACGCTGCGGCTGACCCAAACCGGACTCCCGACCCGGCGCACCATTGGCACCCGGCTCGCGGCGGGGCAAACCACCCGAGGCCGAATCACGCTGCGGCAGACCACCCGGAGCGGCATCACGCTGCGGCAGACCACCCGGGGCAGCATCACGCGGGGGCAGACCACCCGGGGCGGCATCGCGCTGGGGCAGGCCACCGGCGGCGGGGTCGCGACGGGTCGGACCCGAATCCGCGCCACGCTGCGGCTGACCCAGACCGGACTCCCGGCCCGGAGCGCCATTGGCACCCGGATCACGCTGCGGCAGACCACCCGGGCCGCCGGGGGCGGCCGGACGCTGCGGCTGACCCAAACCGGACTCCCGGCCCGGCGCACCATTGGCACCCGGCTGGCGGGTGGGCAGACCACCCGAGGCCGAATCACGCTGCGGCAGACCACCCGGAGCACCATCGCGCGGCGGCAGGCCGACGGACGGATTGCGTTGCGGCATCGCACCGGACTGACCCGGCTGCGGCAGATTCCCCTGGCCCGGTCCGCGCTGCGCGGGTCCCGGCTCCCCCGGGGCGCCCGGCCGCGGCGGCATGCCGCCCGGAGCACCCTGACGCTTGAGCATATTGGCGGCGAGGCCGCCTCGCGGCGCTGCCGGACCCTCGCCCGGACCGCGCTGCGGCAGATTCGCACCCGGCTGGGCGGCAGGTCCGGCCGGACCGTGCGCACCCGGATCACGCTGGGGTAGGCCACCGGGTCTCGCGCCGCCCGGGGCGGACACGGTGTGCTTGACGGTGGGTCCGTTCACACCCGGCTGGCGCGTGGGCAGACCGCCCGGCACCTGCGCGCCCGGCTGGCGGGTCGGCAGTCCGGTCGAGGCGCTGGCCGCGGCCGGGGCCGGGCCGGCCGGAGCCGCCGTACCCGCCGGAATCGGGCCGCTCACACCGGGATCCACGGTGACCATGACATTGCCGGTCGCCGTGCGGGTGACCGCGCGCATCTGCATGGAAGCCGCGGCACCGGACTGGTTGCCCGCGCCCTGCGCGGCCGGAGCCGGCTGCGGGCGCTGCGGCGCGTCCTGCGGCTGCGGCGGCACCGAGATGGGCCCGCCCGCCGACACGATCAGCGGCTTGGGCACGTGCACGGTGACGGTCACACCCGGGTCGCGGGCGGTGTCGAAGGTGGGGCGCAGGCGCACGGTCAGGCCGTGGCGCTCGGCCAGGCGGCCGACCACGAACAGACCCATGTGGCGTGCGGTGTCCGGGCCGACCTCGGCCACGGCCTCCAGTCGCCGGTTGATCTCGGCCATTTCGGCCGGGGGCATACCGATACCGCGGTCGGCGACCTCGATCAGCAGACCCTGATCGTGGGCCTGGGCGAAGGTGAACTTGACGTCGGTCTCCGGCGGAGAGGCGCGCAGCGCGTTGTCCAGGAGCTCGGCGAACAGGTGCGCGAGGTCGGAGGCGGCGGGCTCGACGAGCGAACCGCGCGGGGTCGCACCCAGTTTGACGCGTTCGTAGTCCTCCACCTCGGAGATGGCGGCACGCAGCACGTCGGCGATCTCGACCGGCGCGGACTTGGTCCGGCGCTGTTTCGTACCGGCCAGAATGAGCAGGTTGTCACCATTACGCCGCATACGGGCGGCCAGGTGATCGAGGCGGAAGAGGTTCTCGAGCAGGCGCGGGTCCTTCTCGTCGTACTCCATCGCCTCGATGAGCGAGAGCTGATGGTCGACAAGGGACTTGGAGCGCCGGGCCAGGGTCTCGAACATGTCGTTGACCTGGGTACGCATGGCGGCCTGGTCGGCGGCGAGGCGCAGCGCCTGACCGTGGATATCGTCGACGGCGCGCGCGAGCTGACCGATTTCCTCGTCGGTGTGCACCGGCATCGGTTCCAGCGGCACATCTTCGGGGTCGGCGCCCTCACGCAGCGCGGAGACTTCCTGACCGAGGTCGTACTCGGCGACGCGCAGGGCGGCCAGGCGCAGACGGCGCAGCGGCACGATCATCGCGCGCGCGATCAACACGGCCAGCGCCATGGCGCCGAGGATGGTGGCGATGACAATGATCGAGTAGCGGATGGCGTCCGATCGCGCGGTCGAGGCCAGCTCGTCCACTCGCGACACGATGTCCTTGGTCGCGTTGGTGGCGATGGTCTGATAGCTGTTGATGCTCGCGACCAGCGAATCCTTCAACTCCGCCACCGGCAGCTGACCGGCCTGCGCCTGCGGGCCGTTGACCAGCTGCACGCGGGTGTCGGCACCGCGCTGCAGGTCGGCGATGATCTGGTCGCCGTCCTGGAAGCGATGCGCGAGCACGGCGAGCATCTGCCGCTCGGTATTGACGCCGATCTGGATGTCCTTGAGGCCATCCTTCGGGTTGTTGCGTAGGGCCTCGGCCATGCCGGCGACCTCGTTGAACAGCATCCAGCGCGAGTTCAGCGAGTCGACCAGGCGCAGCTTGGACTGGTCCACGGACTTGTCGGCGACGGTCGAGACGATGTTTTCCACGGTCTTGACGCTGTTGCCACGAATGCGTTCGACCGCCGCGACGGTGTCCGGAATCGAGGAGGAGGGGGCCAGGCCCTGCGCCCGGATCTTCTTGGCGCCCAGAATCATCTCGTCCAGCGCCTGACGGGCACTGGGCAGGTCACTCAGCCGTGAGGAGGCCTTCTCGGCGAAGGAGATGGCGGTGTCCAACTGCGCGAGCTCGGGGTCGGAGGTCAGCGACTGGGTCGGGCCCAGCATGACCATCTGTCCACCCGCGACCTGCGCCGCGTCAGCACTGAGACCGGTGATCGCCGGGATCACCCCGACGTGGTCGGTCGCCGTGGAGAGTCGGCTGGAGTCGGCGAACTCCGCCGAGATCCTGGACGCTCCCAGTACAACGGCGACCAACAGCGGCACGGCGAGGACCGCCGTAACCTTCCATCGCAGGTCCCAGTTGCTCAGCGCCCAGCGCTTATTGCTGCCGGACCTAGCGGCGTCACGCATCTCCCACTCACTTTCCAAACTGGCCCCAGCCACGCGCCATCAGCGAGCCTCCGCGATCGCACGCTTGGCCCGTCAGACGGAGCTGACCGAGAACGGCGGCTGGCCGAGAAATTGCGTCCATGACGGCCGAAATATGTGACATGCGATTCTAACGGATCAATAACTTCTTGTGTGACCTCTTGGCAACCACCGCTCGCTGACCAGCCATTTGCAGGCAAAATCAAAGGTCGCGGCGTCCGCCCGGACGTCGCGTGAAGTCTGCCACAATCAGGTCGATCTATCGAGGCGGGCATCTCAGCGCATCTCAAGGACAACAGGCGGAGCTAGGGAGTCACCGGGTTGAACGCGAAGCACGAGTACCGACCGGCGTATCAGCTGAGCCTGGTCGATCCCTCGGAGTTCTGGCGCACCGCGGCCGATGCCATCAGCTGGGATGTGCCTCCCACCCAGATTCTCGATACCGCGGCCCGTCCGACGGCGCGGTGGTTTCCCGACGCTCGCCTCAACACCTCCTACAACGCCCTGGATCGCCATGTGCGCGAGATCACAACTCCGGACGGCACTTCCGGCGGTCAGGAGGGGGGTCGCGCCGAACAACCGGCCCTAATATACGACTCGGCTATGACCGGGTCCAGGCGGATCTACACATATCGGGAACTGCTCGACGAAGTCGCCCGATTTGCCGGTTCCATGCTGCGACTGGGCGTCAAGACCGGTGACCGCGTTGTCATCTATATGCCGATGATTCCCGAAGCCGTGGTCGCGATGCTCGCCTGCGCCCGCATCGGGGCTGTGCACTCGGTGGTTTTCGGCGGCTTCGCCGCCCACGAACTCGCGGCCCGCATCGACGACGCCGAACCTGTGCTGATTATCACGGCGTCGGGCGGGCTGGAACCCGGCCGCCGCATCGAATACCCGCCCATCGTGCTGGCCGCCCTCGATCTCGCGCAGACCACCGCCCCGAGAACGGTGCTGGTCAAGCAGCGAGACGGCTTCCCCACCATTCGTTTTCCCGCCGAGCAGGCCGCCACCGAATATCTGCCCGCCTCCAGCGAGAGCATCGCCGCCCGCTGGCTGGATTGGGACGAGGCGCAGGTCGGGGCCGAACCGGCCGAGCCGGTCTCGCTGGCCGCCACCGATCCGCTCTACATCCTCTATACGTCGGGGACCACCGGGAAACCCAAGGGCGTGGTGCGCGACAACGGCGGGCACGCGGTCGCGATGGCCTGGTCCATGCGCAATATCTACGAGGTCGCCCCGGGGCAGACCATGCTCACCACCTCCGATATCGGCTGGGTGGTGGGGCATTCGTACATCGTGTACGCACCGCTACTGGTCGGCGCGACCACCATTCTTTATGAGGGCAAGCCGATCGGGACACCGGACGCGGGCACCTTCTGGCGGCTGGTCGACGAGTACAAGGTGGACGTGATGTTCACCGCGCCGACCGCCTTGCGGGCCATCCGGCGCGCCGATCCGGATGCGGCCACCGCGCACCGGCACGACCTGTCCTCGCTGCGGGCCCTGTTCTGCGCGGGCGAGCGGCTGGATCCGGCCACCTACGAATGGTCGGTGGAGACCCTGCTCGCGGACTATCCGGACTGCCCGGTGGTGGATCACTGGTGGCAGACCGAGACCGGCTGGCCCATCTGCGCCAATCCGCTCGGGCTGCAGCAGCTTCCGATCAAGGCCGGTTCCGCGTCCGTGCCGGTGCCCGGTTACCGGTTGCGGGTGCTGGATTCCGAAGGCAATGCGGTCGCCCCTAATACAGAAGGAAACATCGTCATCGGGCTGCCGCTGCCGCCCGGCACACTGACCACCCTGTGGCGCGACGACGCCCGCTACGAGCGCTCCTATCTCTCCGCCTATCCCGGCCACTATCTGACCGGCGACTCCGGCTTCTTCGACGAGGACGGCTACCTGTTCGTCCTCGGCCGCAGCGACGACGTCATCAATATGGCGGGTCACCGGCTCTCGGCCGGCGGCATCGAGGCGGCCATCTCCGGGCATCCGGCCGTCGCCGAGACCGCGGTGGTCGGCATCCCCGACGAGCTGAAGGGCCAGCGCCCGATCGGCTACGTGGTGTTGAAGACCGGCGTCGACATGGAGCCCGAACGGTTGCGTGCGGAGATCATCGACCGGGTCCGCGAACGGGTCGGCGCCATCGCCACCCTCTACGACGTGGTCGCGGTGACCGCCCTGCCCAAGACCCGCTCGGGAAAGATCCTGCGCCGCACCATGCGCCAGATCGCCGCGGGCGACTCCTACGAGGTCCCGCCCACCATCGACGACGCCGCCATGCTGCCCACCCTGGAAAAGCAGATCCGCGACGCGGTCACCCTGATGGAGGACAAGGAGAGCATCGCCGCCGCCGATGCCGCCGCCGCCCTGACCATGCCGATCCGCCGGATCGATCCCGCCGAAGCCGATACGACCGCGGCGGATCCGACCGCTCCGACCTCCTGAGAACAGCCCTCAGAGTTCTTTCATAGAGCGCTCATCGTCGTCCCAACCGGGTGGTTTAACGTCGGGCGGGCGCGGATCGTCAGGTCCGCAGCCGAAACTCGGCAGTCGCCGGGTACAGAAAGGCTGATGATGAGCTTCGTTCGTAATCGCCGTGCCGGAGTGTTCTTCGGAGCCGGTGCGGTCGCCGCCGTGGCCCTCGCTCTCGCCCCCGCCACCGCGTCCGCCTCCCCCGCGGATCTGGTTGCGCCGCTGCTGAATTCGACCTGCAGCTTCGCCCAGGTGGATGCCGCCCTGCACGCCAAGGCCCCGGCGCTGGCTTCCATGCTGGATCAGAACCCGGACACCAAGGCCGAATTGAAGGCCAAGTTCGATCAGAGTCCGGAGCAGCGCAAGGCCGAGGTCGACCAGTACCTCGCGGACAACCCGGACGCCGCCAACCAGGCCGCTTCCGACCCGCGTGCCGGTGGGATCGCCGCCACGATCCAGCAGGTCGCCGACGTCTGCAACAACTACTGAGGTCACGGCTGCCAGAATGGAGACCGTGGCCGAACGCAGCGAGGTACCTACAGTCCTGGTTGTCGATGACGACGAGGACGTCCTCGCATCGGTCGAGCGCGGGCTCCGGCTCTCGGGCTTCCGGGTGGTGATCGCCCGGGACGGGGCGGCGGCGCTGCGCAGCGTCAACGAATCCGCCCCGGATGCGGTCGTTCTCGATATGAACATGCCCGTGCTGGACGGCGCGGGCGTGGTCACCGCGCTGCGGGCGATGGGCAACGAAGTCCCGATCTGCGTGCTGTCGGCGCGCAGTTCGGTCGACGACCGGATCGCCGGCCTGGAATCCGGGGCCGACGACTACCTGGTGAAGCCGTTCGTCCTCGCCGAACTGGTGGCGCGGATCAAGGCGTTGCTGCGGCGGCGCACCGATGTGCCCGCCTCCGCCATTCCGGGCGCGATCACGGTGGGGCCCTTGGAGGTCGACGTCGCCGGGTATCGCGCCCTGTTGAACGGCGTCGAGATCGAGCTCACCAAAAGGGAATTCGAACTGCTGTCCACGCTGGCCCGCAGCGCCGGGGTGGTGCTGAGCCGGGAGCGGCTGCTGGAACTGGTGTGGGGCTACGACTTCGCCGCCGACACCAATGTGGTCGACGTCTTCGTCGGCTATCTGCGCCGCAAGCTGGAGATCGACGGCAGTCCGCGACTGCTGCACACCATCCGCGGCGTGGGGTTCGTGCTCCGCGCACCCAAATGACGTGGGCTCCCGAATGCTGGGATCCCGAATGAGGTGGGCGGCAGGCGCTTTCAAGCGAGGCGAGCGGGTCGCCGGCCGCCGCTGGTCCTACACCCTGCGGTTGCGTGTCGCCGCCGCGGCGGCGCTGGGCGCGACCATCATCGTCGCGATTCTGAGCTGGATCACCATCTACGCGATCGGCCGCAGCAATATGGCGCAGGCCGATGAGCAGTTGACGATGGTGTCGCGGCTGGTGCTCATCCAGCCGGTCTTCGCGGTCAATGTGGTCGAATTGCTGGCGCCCAACAAGGAAATGGCGCTGACCGTGCGCTTCGCGGACGGTTCCCTGGCCAGCACGGCCGTGCAGTTGCCGCCGTTGCCGGTCGGCCGGGCCACCGTCGATGTCGGCGGCAGCACCTATCGGGTGCTGACCACCACCGAGGCGCAACCGGCGGGACGTGTTGTCTCCCTGGGCATTCCGACCAATCAGACCGAGCAGACCATCCATGAGCAGCGGCAGTGGGTGTACCTGGCCGCGGCGCTGGCGGTGACCGCCTCGGCCGGACTGGGCTGGCTGTTCGGCGGGCGCGCGGTGCGGCCGATCGTGAAACTCACCCGGGCGCTGGATGAGCGCGGTCCCGGCGGCGAACCGGGCACCCCGCTGGCCATGGACGGTTCCGGCGTGAAAGAGGCCGATAAATTGGCCGAAGCGGTCAACACCATGCTCGAGCACGTAGACCGGGCGCAGGCCGAGACCGCCGCCGCGCTCGAGACCGCCCGCGACTTCGCCGCCGTCTCCGCGCACGAACTGCGCACTCCGCTCACCGCCATGCGCACCGACCTCGAGGTATTGAGCACGCTGGATCTGAACGAGGAGCAGCGCCGCGAGATCCTGACCGACCTGCAGCGCGGCCAGAATCGGGTGGAGACCACCCTCGCCGCGCTGGAACGGCTCGCCGCCGGTGACCTCACCAATCAGCGCGACCATGTGGTCACCGATGTGGCCGAACTCTGCGATACCGCCGCACACGACGCCATGCGGCACTTCCCGCAGTTGAAGGTGTACATCGACACCGACGCCGAACTGATCACCCGGGGACTGCCCACCGGGCTGCGGCTGGCGGTCGACAATGCGCTCACCAATTCGGCCAAGCACGGCGGGGCGACAGAGGCGGTCGTCTCCGCGCATCGCCGGCCGGGCGGGTTCATCGTGATCGCGGTCGACGACAACGGCCGCGGGCTGCCCTTCGACGAGCGATCCGCGGTGTTCGAGCGATTCTTCCGCGGCAGTCAGGCCGCCAAGGGCGGCTCCGGGCTGGGTTTGGCGCTGGTGGCGCAGCAGGCCCAATTGCACGGTGGCCGAGCCTATTTCGAGGACAGTAGGCTGGGTGGCGCGCGGTTGGTGCTGGAATTGCCGGACCGGCCGGTCTTTACCGAACTCTCAGACAACCATCAGAGGTAGCGCCATGGGAGACCTCTACGGTCTGAATGGTGTTCGGAAAACGCACCCGCTGGGTCCTGATCGTCCTGCTGCTCGCCGCCGCGGTCACCGCGGGCACCACCAGCGTCCTGCGGCTGCGCTCGTCGCCGACCGCGGTCGCGCTCGTCAGCCATGACAGCGGGCCGCTGGGCGCGCGCATCGCGAAGGAGCTGCAGGACAGCACGAACCGGCACTGGGACGTGGTGACCGAGGCCGACACCAAGGATTACGCCGCGGTGGTGACCCTGCCCGCGGATCTGACCGCCGACATCAAGTCGCTGGCCACCGCGCAGCCGAAGAAGGCGCAGGTCACGGTGGCCACGCACCGCCGGGCGGATGCGAATCTGGTCAACGACGCGGTCAACGAGGTGACCAAGAAGATCAGCGCGGCCGGGCTGGACACCCTGTTCTCGACCATGAACACCGCGCGTCTGCAGGTCTCGCAGATCGCGGGGACCTCGCAGCTGTTGAGCGCGGGTGTGCAGGCGGCCGCCGACGGTGCGTCGCAGTTCTCGGGCGGGGCAGATCAGATGATGGATTTCCTGAATCAGGCGAAAGCCGGTGCGGGGCAGCTGACCTCCGGCATCGACGCCCTCAACGGCACTCTGTCGGCCGCGACCACGCAGGCGAATCAGCTTGCCACGGCGTTGGATTCGACCGGTGTCACCATGGGGCAGGTCGCCCAGTCGGCCGGTGCGTTGTCGGGCGGGCTGAATCTCGTGGTGCCGCTGTTGCAGGCGCTGCCGTTCGCGAATGATCCCCAGCTGGCAAATGTGATCATCCAGTTGCAGGCCTTGCAGAACATCGCCAATCAGGCCGATGCCCAGTTGAGCGGCTTCGCGAATCTGACCGGCACGCAGGTCACTCCGGATACCAAGGTGGGGCAGCTGCTGCGCGATGCCGCGGGCAAGCTGAACGACGCGAGCGCGCAATTGAATCAGGGTGCGGGACTGGCAAAACAGATTCCGACCATCGCCGACCAGGCGGGCACCCAGCTGACAGCGGCCCTCCAGGCGCTCACCGGCGGCGTGACGCAGTTGCAGTCGGTCACGAAAGTCCTGGGCAATCAGACAAATCAGGCACTCGGCGCACTCCCCCAGCTCGGAGTGCCGCAGCAAGTGGCCATTTCAGCAGCCCTGAGCGACCCCGTCGACATCATTCGCGAATAACGTTCGCAAACAATTGGCAACAATCGGCGGTTCACCGGGTTAAACTGTGCCCGAATTGCTCTAATCGACCCGTTTCAGAATCTCGTCCGCTCTAACCGCTCCCTGGCTTCACCCAGCGCCCCGGTACCGGAGAGGAAACGATCGTGAGCATGCTGATGGCCGCGCACGACATGTACGGCACTGTTCTGGCCCAGATGGGCAATCCCACCTCGGAAACCCCGCCCATGGCCGACAAGATGATGAAGATGTTCCACTACTTCACCTGGTTCACCCAGATGTCCGGAGTCGCGGCGATCACGTACGGCGGCGGGCGCTTCGCCTGGGAGAAGTGGGGCGGCGGCTCGGCCTCGCCCAAGATGATCGCCAACGCCATGATGGGCGGTGCGGTCGCCACCAGCGGCGGAACCATCATGAATGCCGTCGTAGGTTCGTAATTCGGGAGACAATGCGGGGGGCAATACCCCCGCATCCCCCTGGGGAGGATCCGATGACATACGGCAACGATCCCTACTCGCAACAGCCGCAACAGCCCGGCTACGGCCAGCAGCCACCGGGATTCGGCCAGCAGCCGCCCGGCGGATATCCGGGCCAGCCCGGCGGGTATCCCGGTCAGCCCGGCGGGTATCCGCCCGGCTACAACGCCTTTCCCCCACAGCCGTACGCCAGTTGGGGTGCGCGGGTCGGCGCGTTGATCATCGACCGGCTGATCGTGGGCGTGCCCGCGGCCATCTTCTACGGCATCGGCTTCGCCATCGGATTCAAGAACTCGGACTGCGTCACCGACTCCACCGACACCTCCTACAGCACCTCGTGCTCGGGCGGGCTGTCGGCGGGCGGGCTCGTCCTCATCCTCATCGGCGCGGCCATCGCCTTCATCGGCAGCCTGTACCTCATCTATATGGAGGGCACCACCGGCCAGACACCCGGCAAGAAGATGTTGGGCATCAGGCTGATCCGCGAGGCCGACGGCCAGCCCCTCGGCTTCGGCATGGCCTTCGTCCGCCAGCTCTGCCACATCGTCGACAGCCTGGCCTGCTACCTCGGCTGGCTCTGGCCGCTCTGGGACGCCAAGCGCCAAACCTTCGCCGACAAGATCATCAGCAGCATCGTGGTAAAGGTCTGAGCCCTACGAAACACCATGCCCGCCCGCACTTTTCAGTGCGGGCGGGCATGTTTGTCTGTTCAGACGCGGTGCGTCAGTTCAGGACGTCGACCAGGTCGATGACGAAGACCAGGGTCTTGCCGGAGAGCTGGTGGCCGCCCGACTCGCCGTAGGCCAGCTTCGGCGGGATGGTGAGCTGGCGGCGGCCGCCGACCTTCATGCCCGGAATGCCGTCCTGCCAGCCCTGGATCAGGCCGCGCAGCGGGAAGGTGATCGACTCGCCGCGGTCCCAGGAGGCGTCGAACTGCTCGCCGGTGTCGTATTCGACGCCCACGTAGTGGACGGTCACGTTGTCGCCCGGCTTGGCTTCCGCACCGGTGCCCACTTCGAGGTCCTTGATCACGAGCTCGACGGGGGCGGGGCCGTCCTGGAACTCGATTTCCGGCTTGCTGCTCATGGGCTGTCCTCTTCAGTTCGATCGGGATCGGGGTCTCGATCACCTTAAGCCCCGAAGAAACGCCCGACCGCAGCGGAGGCAGAATTGGGTCGATGGCCGAAGTAATCCATATCGATGATCCCGCCGATCCGCGGGTCGCCGATTTCCGTGATCTCAACAATGCCGATCGGCGTCCCGACCTGCCCGGCGGCAAAGGTTTGGTGATCGCCGAGGGTGTCGTTGTCGTGCAACGAATGCTGGCTTCACGGTTCCCGCCGTTCGCGCTGCTGGGTGTCGAACGCCGATATGAAGCGCTCGAAGCAGAGCTCGGCGGAGTCGATATTCCGTATTACCAGGCGAGTGCCGAGGTGATGGCGCAGGTGGTGGGATTTCATTTGAATCGGGGCGTGCTGGCGGGCGCATATCGGCCGCGGGAACTCACCGTGGACGAGGTGCTGGCGCAGGCGCGCACGGTGGCCGTGCTGGAGGGTGTCAACGATCACGAGAACATCGGCTCGATCTTCCGCAATGCCGCCGGATTGGGCGCGGACGCCGTGCTGTTCGGCGACCGCTGCTCGGATCCGCTGTACCGGCGCGCGGTGCGCGTCTCCATGGGGCACGTGCTGCGCGTCCCCTTCGCCCAGCTGCCGCCCTTCCCGGACGGCCTGGACCTGCTGCGCGACAAGGGTTTCCAGATCATCGCACTGACCCCGAACCCGAAGGCCGACACCCTGGCCACCGCCATGACCGGCGACCGGGTCGCCCTGCTGCTCGGCGCGGAGGGCCCCGGCCTCACCGAGGAGACCATGCGGGCCAGCGACATTCGTGCCCGCATCCCGATGACGCCGGGCACCGATTCGCTTAATGTGGCGACCGCGGCCGCCATGGCCTTCTACGAGAGAGTGCGGACCCAGTGAGCCATCCACCCGACGGACCCTATGGCTACGGCTATTCCGAACCGACCCCGTGGGGCACCGGGATCGCCACCGTGGTGTTGGTGGCCGCGCTGACCACGGCGGGCGTCTACGCCTTCGGAGCGGCGCTGGCCCAGGTGCATCCGGCGCTGTCGGTGGTGGTCAATCTGATCGCGGTGGGCGGTGCCGCGCCGACCGCGTGGCGCTGGCGGTTCGCGCCGGTGACCCGCTGGGTGATCGCGGGTCTGGGCATCGGTGTGGTGCTGGCTTGGCTCGCCCTGCTGCTCGCGTTGCTCCCCGGCGTCGATACCGTCTGAGCCGTCCGGTCAGGAAACTCGGTCACGTCCGCGTAGCCAGCGCAGCAGGCCGCGCTTGCCGTCGGGTTCGGCGGGCGGCGCGACCTCGGGTTCCAGCAGCTTGGGCGCTTCGCCCTTGGGGAACAGCGAGAACCCGCACACCTCTATCTCCTCGGCGGTCAGCGCATCCCCGGAAACCTTGCCGCGGTAGCGGAATCCGAGCCATTCCTGATTGGCGGCATCGGCGAAATCGGGCGGATCGAACGGCAGCAGTTGCGGATCGGGCATTTCCCCCGGCGCGAGTTCGATGGGGTATTCGCCCGCCCAGTGCGGCCGCTCCCACACCCGCGGCATGCCCTCGTCCTCGAGGATATTGACCCGCGTCGCACTGAAGGAGCGGCGGAATTCGCCACGCTCCCAATAGGCGAACGCGCCCCAGCCCAGCGACAGGTCGTAGGAGATGAGGTAGGTGGCCTCGGAGGCGAGCGGACGTACCAGCAGCTCCGGCAGTTTGGTCGGGCGCGGCAGGGCGGCCTGGGTGGAGCACACGACGGTGACGCCGGGATAGCAACCGATGTAGACGGATTCGGGGTCGGGCCCGGCCCACACCTTCATGGTGCCGGACGCGGCGGGCACCACATCGCGGTCGGGGTTGAGTTGTTTGGCGAGCGCGAAAGCGGCGTCCGGGTCGGGGCCCGGGTGTTCGCGCAGCACCGCCACCGGATCGGGGGCGTCGACGTACCACAGGGATGAGACCGTTGATGGCATCGACGTCACCTCCCTCTAGTCATTGCACACAAGCTAGCTAACTTTGAGCAATACTAGGCGGCCGAACGTCGGCGTCGACGCGCATCGGCCCGGCAATGACCGCCAACGGAATTGAATCTACCCCGGCGAGCGGCCGAATGTCGCTGTTGCCGACGTAGTTTCCCGGCGCGCCGAAGAACGGAATGCTAGCGGCAATCCGCTAGCAACCGAAGATCGCGAATGGCCCAGCAACCGAAAGATCGCGAATGGCTCAGTGGCCGGAGCTGCGAACCCCTAGGAGCACGTCCTCCCAGGACGGCATCGGGGCCTTGCCACCACGCTTGGCGCGATTCGCCTTCTGCGCGTTCGGCTTCGCGGCGGGCGCCGGAGCCGGTTCCGCGGCGACCTCGGGCGCCTCGGCGGCCGGTGCCTGCGGGGTCGCGGGAGCCGTCGGGGCGGCCGGCGCGGGGGTGGCCGGAACCGCCGGAGCGGGCTGCTCTTTCGCGGCCGGAGCCGGCGCCGGGGTCTGCGCGGGAGCCGCGGTCGCGGTCGCCGTCACCACCGGTACGGTGCCGTCGCCGACGGCGGCGCGCTGCTCGAAGTAGTCCTCCGAGTTCGCCTGCTTGGCGACCCGGGCGGGCGCGGAATCGTAGTCGGCCGCGCGCTCCTCACGCGGTGCGGGCGCGGGGGCCACCGGGGCCTCTTCCACGGCGACGTCGTTCTGATCCGGCAGGATGGTCGCCAGGCCGCGCAGTGCGCGCCCGAAATCCGGGTCGATCAGATCCGAGGCGGGGTCATCGAGCGGAACCACCGAGCCGCCGTGCGCGTCCGGCTGGTAGCGCCAGTGCGCGGCGATCACGGAACGGCCCGCCTGCCACTGCAATTGGGCCACCCAGTAGCCCTTCTCGTCCTTCCAGGCGTCCCATTCCGCGACCTCGATATTGTGGCCGCGCTCGGCGAAGGCGGCCGACACGATCTCGATCAGGGTCTCCACGGCGGGACCGTCATTGCGGACGGGGTGCGCCTTCTGCGCCAGCTCGGCGGCCCGGGCGCGTTCCAGCAGAACGGGATACGCGAAACGCTCGACGCGCGAGAGCGGCATGCCGGACTCTTCGGTGACCTGCTCCACCGAGGCACCGGCGCGGATACGAGCCTGGATATCGCGTGGGCGCATCGTCGCTTCCGTCTCGATCTCGATTTGGCCGAATCGGGCAAGATCTCCGCGGGCAGCGGCGCGCAGTTTGTCATCGGCGGCGAGCCGGTACTTCTGGCCGCTCTCGGTATCGATGCACACGATGTGCGTGGAATCGGGCGTCAATCCGATCACTCGAAGTTCACGCACCGTTACCTCCTGTTCGCTGCGTCCCTCACAGCTATAGCTAGGCTCGCGACACCGCCCACGTTCTGGAACAGTAGTGCACTTCTGTTAATCATGGGGCAAGACACGCGGCGCGGAAATCTGTTCCCAGACTTCCGCGCCGCATTAGTGTGAGCGATTCGCCTCAGTGGCGAAACCGATTTCACGGTCCCTCGTTGATCGTGAAGAAACCGTGAACCGGTGCTGTTTTTACTGATCAGCCAAGCTTTTCGACGACCCAGTCGATGCAGCGGGTGAGCTGCGAGACATCCTCGGGGTCGATGGCCGGGAACATGCCGATGCGCAGCTGGTTACGTCCCAGCTTCCGGTACGGCTCGGTGTCCACGATTCCATTGGCGCGCAGCACCTTCGCGACGGCCGCGGCGTCCACGGTGTCGGCGAAGTCGATGGTGCCGACAACCTGCGAGCGCAGCGCCGGGTTCTGCACGAACGGCGTCGCGAACTCGCTGGTCTCGGCCCACGAGTACAGGCGCGAGGAAGAATCGGCGGTGCGCTTCACGGCCCAGTCCAAACCGCCGTTGCCATTGAGCCATTCGATCTGGTTGGCGAACAGCAACAGGGTGGCAAGCGCCGGGGTGTTGTAGGTCTGGTCCTTGGTGGAGTTGTCGACCGCGATCGGCAGCGACAGGAACTCCGGCGTCCAGCGACCCGAGTTCTTGATTTCCTCGACGCGCTCCAGGGCCTTGGGGCTCATCAGCGCGATCCACAGACCACCGTCGGCGGCGAAGCACTTCTGCGGGGCGAAGTAGTACACGTCGGTGTCGGCGATGTTCACCGGCAGGCCGCCCGCGCCGGAGGTGGCGTCGATGGCGACCAGGGCGTGGTCCGAGTTCGCCGGACGCGACACCGGAATGGCGACACCGGTGGAGGTCTCGTTGTGGGCCCAGCCGATCAGGTCGACCGAGGGGTCCGAGGTCGGCTCGGGGGCGTCGCCCGGCTCCGACTTGACCACGATCGGGTCACCGATGAACGGGTTACCCTTGGCGACCGAGGCGAACTTCGAGGAGAACTCACCGTTGCTCAGGTGCAGCGACTTCTCGCGAATCAGACCGAAGGCGGCGGCATCCCAGAACGCGGTGGTGCCACCATTGCCCAGCACGACCTCGTAACCGTCGGGCAGGGAGAACAATTCGCGCAGACCGGAGCGCACCCGCGCCACCACGTCCTTGACCGGCTTCTGGCGGTGCGAGGTGCCGAACACCGATGCGCCGGTATCCACCAGGGACTGCAGCTGCTCGGGGCGGACCTTGGAAGGGCCGCACCCGAACCGTCCATCGGCGGGCTTGAGATCGTCGGGGATGGTCGGGAAAGCAGAGGTCATGGCGACAAGGGTAAAGGTGCTATCACCCGTGTACGCGAGGGGGTCCGGCCCTGAAAAACCTTCCGACCCCCACGTTTGGCGTCCCTTGTTTCGCCCCGCCGGAAACGGCGCGTATCGCTGTGGCACGAACCACACACCCATTACGGTTTACCGCCATGGACATGGCCGCACACGAGCGACCGAGCACCACCCCCGACCTGCCGCCCGCTTCCGCCCCCAGCATGCCCCCGCCGCCCGGACCGTCGCATCGCCGCCAAGACCCCTTGCCCCGCCCGCCCCTCGGCCTGCTCGCCCGCCTGTCCTCCCAATTCGGTTCCCGCGGCCTCACCCGGCGCGGCCCCACCCTCGACGACGCCGCCCGCCGCGAACTCCTCATGCACGGCACCGAGGGCACCGCCACCATTCTCAGCGTCCGCAGCTCCGCGAAACCCCCACCCGCCCAGCCCGATTCGACGCCCGCCCTGGACGCCCGTGCCGATATTCGGACTCGGGCCGAGAAGCGGGTCGATGCCCGGGCCGCGGCCGAAAGGCGGGCGGAGAGCCGCGAATTGGATGCGGTCGAGCCCGGGCAGCAGTTCTGGGTGCGGGTTCAGCTCGAGGATCGGCATGCGTACGAGACGCGGGTGCGGCAGCGGGTGAACGCGGCGGATCGGGAATGGATGCAGCCGGGGGACATCGTGTGCTGCCGGGTGGATCCCGGTGATCATGATCGGGTGGTGTTGTATCTGCCCGCGCCCGAGGAGACTTCGCGCACCAATATCGCCAAGATCCTGGCCGATGGGCGACGCGCCCGCGCGACCGTGCTGGCCGCCACGCCGGTGGCCGCCGACTACACCGGGCGCGACGATCCGGTGCTGCGGCTGGATCTGGAACTGCGCGCCTGGGACGAGCCGACCCCGTGGCGGGTGCGGGTGGTGCAGCCGGTCCCGTTGTCCGCCATGGAGTTGATCGACCTGGGCCGCCACCTGGAGGTGGCCTTCTTCACCGTCGACCGCGGCGAATCCGTGGCCGTCGATTGGGCCGCCTCCCGGGAGGCGTGACCGCGCTAGGGCAGGTGAACGAACTGGAAGCCATTGGCCTTCAGCACGGGCAGGGCGGCGAGCATGCCTGCCCCGGTGCCGGATTTGGGGCGGTGCATGTGGGCCAGCGAAATACCGCCCGACTTGGCGGCGGTCATGTTCTGCTGCACCTGGGCCGAGGTCGCGGTCGCACCGAAGTCGGCGTTGACCGAATAACCGACCGGGGTTTCGCCCAACTCCTTGACGATGGCCACGGCCACATCGTCGTAATGGGCGGTGCCGGCCCGGAAGAACCGCGGGCTGTGACCGACGAGCGCGGCGATGCGCTGATGATTGCCCCAGACCTCGTCCACCGCGGCCTGCGCGGACGCGGTGCCCTTGATCTCGTAGGCGGCGCGGCCGGTCACCGACAGCGGGCAGTGCGCGGTCCCGTGATTGCCGATCTCGAAGAGCGAGTTGCTCGCCAACTGGGTGGCACGCGCCGGATTGGCATCGATCCAGCGCTTGTTGAGGAACAGGGTGGCCGGGATCTGCTGCGCCTGCAGGAAAGCCAGCAGGTTCTCGTCGATGTCGTTGTTGCCGGGTCCGCCGCAGGCGTCGAAGGTGACCGCGAACTGCTTACCGGTGGCATTGAATCCGGAGATGATGCCGTCGATATCGGTGCCCCACGCCTGCGGCTGCTGCCCGGCGTGCTTGGCCGCGACCGCGTCGGGATTGGCGGCCGAGAAGGGTAAGCGTGCGGGCGCGGTGGCCGCATCGGCCCCGCCACGGGGCGGTTCCAGGATGCGATCGGACGAATTACCGCTCGCCACGCCGCATCCGGCGGTGGCGAGGCCTGCGGCGAGCGCCGCACCCGCGGCGAAGAGGCCGCGCCTGGAAAGTCCTGCGTCGAGCACCGATGCAGGTTATGTGAATCCGATCTCATAGGCCAGGACCTGAATCAGGTTTGTTTCAACCGTCGCGGTCCGGCAACCGGTTCACCACGGTTGTTGGGGCTGTTGTAATCCACTGTTCGACCGCAGGATTCACGGTGGAGGCGGCTTCGAGTTCATGCCATCGGCCGAATTGCCCCAGACTGTAGCCTGCTCGACCGAATCAACCCTTTGCAAGGAATCGAATGACATACCCGAACAACCCCTATCCGCAGCAGCCGCAACAGCCGCAGCAGCCCGGATACGGCTACCCGCCCGCCGATCAGCCCGGCTATGGTGCTCCCCAGCCCGGTTACGGCGCTCCCCAGCAGCCCGCCTACGGCGCTCCCCAGCCCGGTTACGGTGCGCCGCAGCCTGGTTACGGCGCCCCGCAGCAGCCGGCGTACGGCGCCCCGCAGCCCGGGTACGAGGCCCCCAAGCCCGCCTACGACGCGCAGCCGTCCTACGGCGCTCCCCAGCAGCCGGCCTACGGCGCCCCGCAGCAACCCGCGTTCGGCGCACCGCAGCCCGCCTATGCTCCGTTCGGGGGATACGGGGCACAGTATGCGAGCTGGGGCGCGCGAGTCGGCGCGTACCTGATCGACACCCTGATCATCGGTGTGCCCGCCTGGATCCTCGAGTTCATCGCGGGCGCCGCGGGCACCTCGAAGGTGGAGTGCACCACCAGCACCAGCTACGACGTCAACTGCACCGGCGGCGGGATGAACGCCTTCGGCTACATCCTGATGCTGCTGGCCGTCGTGATCGGCATCGGCGGCTTCCTGTACTTCGCGTACATGGAGGGCACCACCGGTCAGACCATCGGCAAGAAGACCGTCGGTATCAAGCTGATTCGCGAAAGCGACGGGCAGCCGGTCGGTTTCGGTTTGGCGATCGGCCGCAAGCTGCTGCACATCATCGATGCGCTGCCCTGCTACATCGGCTTCCTCTGGCCGCTGTGGGATGACAAGAAGCAGACCTTCGCCGACAAGATCGTGAACACCACCGTCGTCAAGGCTTAGCCCAACTCTCGGGCGCTCTCAGGGGTTCCCCCTGAAACCCCGTAAAAACGATGGCCCCCAGCGGTTTCCGCTGGGGGCCATCGCTATTTCACTCGATCTACTTGTGCGAGACCAGGTTCCAGCCCGACACCGTCTCCGGCTGGCGCGGGGCCGGGCCGGTGTAGATGGCGGCCGGGCGGACCAGCTTGCCCAGCTTCTTCTGCTCGAGGATGTGCGCGCACCAGCCGGCGGTGCGGCCACAGGTGAACATGGCGGGCATCATGTGCGCCGGCACCTCGGCGAAGTCCAGGATCACGGCGGCCCAGAACTCGACATTGGTCTCGATGGCGCGATCGGGGCGACGCTCACGCAGCTCGGCCAGGGCGGCCTGCTCGAGTGCGGCGGCGACCTCGTAGCGCGGGGCGTCGAGGCGCTTGGCGGTCTCGCGCAGCACCTTGGCGCGCGGGTCCTGGGCACGGTAGACGCGGTGCCCGAAGCCCATCAGCTTTTCCTTGCGGTCCAGGATGCCCTTGACCAGACCCCGTGCGTCGCCGGTCTTCTCGACGGCTTCGATCATGGGCAGCACGCGGGCGGGAGCGCCGCCGTGCAGCGGGCCCGACATCGCGCCGATGGCACCGGAGAGCGAGGCCGCCACGTCCGCGCCGGTGGAGGCGATGACGCGGGCGGTGAAGGTGGAGGCGTTCATGCCGTGCTCGGCGGCCGACACCCAGTAGGCGTCGATGGCCTCGACGTGGCGCGGGTCCGGGTCACCCTTCCAGCGGGTCATGAACCGCTCGGTAATGGTGGTGGCCTCGTCGATCTTGGCCTGCGGCACGGCGGGCTGGTAGATGCCGCGCGCCGACTGGGCGACGTAGGACAGCGCCATCACCGAGGCGCGCGCGAGGTTCTCGCGGGCGGTGTCGTCGTCGATGTCGAGCAGCGGCTGGTAGCCCCAGATCGGGGCCAGCATGGCCAGCCCGGCCTGCACGTCCACGCGCACGTCGCCGGTGTGGATCGGCAACGGGAAGGGTTCGGCGGGCGGTAGGCCGCGGCCGAATTCGCCGTCCACGAGCAGGGCCCAGACATCACCGAAGGTGACCCGATTCGCGACGAGGTCCTCGATGTCGACGCCGCGGTAGCGGAGTGCACCGCCGTCCTTGTCGGGTTCGGCGATGTCGGTGGTGAAGGCGACCACGCCCTCCAGACCGCTCACGAAGCCGTCCGGGACGACATTGGTGGGTACCGCAGCGCTGGCAGTCATGTTGTGACTCTCCTTGCAAATCGGGCTGCCCGATCCTTGGGCAGCCACGCCGATCATTTGCGAGCTTAACGCGAGCATTACCGCGGAGTAACGTCTGCCCCATGGTTGACCAGGAGAAATTCGCCACTGAGGACCTTGACATCGCGGCCTTGCGGGTCGAGTACGGAGTCGATCAGGGCGACAATCATCCGGGCCGGGAAACCGACCTCGACGAGACCTGGCTGACCGACGGCTGGGAACCGTTGCTGCGCAACTGGATCGAAGACGCCACCGGCGCGGGCCTGACCGATCCCAATTCCATGGTGCTGAGCACCGTCGAACTCACCGAGTCCGGGCCGAAGCCGTCCTCGCGAACCGTGCTGTGCAAGGGGCTCTCTCCCGAGGGTGTGACTTTTTACACTAATTACGAATCGTTCAAGGGCCGCCAGCTCACCGAAACCCCCTATGCCTCGGCCACTTTCGTCTGGCAGGCGATGGGCCGCCAGGTGACGGTGCGCGGCCCGGTGCACCGGGTGCCGGTCGAGGCGACCGAGGTGTACTGGCAGTCCCGGCCGCGCGGCTCGCGGCTCGGCGCGTGGGCCTCGGAGCAGTCGCGGCCCATTGCCTCACGGGCGGATCTGGATCGGCAGATGGATCTGACGTCCGACCGCTTCGCGGAGGTGGCCGATATCCCGGTGCCCCCGTTCTGGGGCGGATTCCAGATCCAGCCGGAGTCGGTGGAGTTCTGGCAGGGCCGCCGCAGCCGCATGCACAACCGCATCAAGGTCACCTTGGAACCGGGTAACACGGACGTGTCGGCCATGAAAATCGAACGGCTCCAGCCTTGATGAGATATTTCACTTCCAAATGATGGGATGATCGGCCCAAAACTGATAGCCAAGCACTGTTTCGCCTGGCTAATGTCGTGTCGGTGAAGCTGCTCGCCGACATAACTCCATTACGGAATCCTGATTACCGCCGGTTGTGGACCACCGGCGTCGTCACCGTCATCGGAGCGCAGCTTTCCGTCGTAGCCGTTCCCAAACAGCTCTACGACATCACCCACAGCTCTTCGTATGTCGGCCTGGCCGGACTCTTCGGCCTGATCCCCCTCATCGTCTTCGGCCTCTGGGGCGGTGCGCTCGCCGACGCCATGGACCGCCGCAAGATGCTGCTCATCACCAGCGCGGGCACCGGTATCACCTCCCTCGCCTTCTGGGCGCAGGCCGCGGCCGGGCTGAACAATCCGTGGCTGGTGCTGATCCTGTTCTCGGTGCAGCAGGCGTTCTTCGCCATGAATCAGCCCGCGCGCAGCGCCATCTACCCGCGCCTGCTGCCGCCCGAGCAGCTCCCGGCCGCCAACTCGCTGAGCATGACGGTCATGCAGTTCGGCGCGATCGCGGGACCGGTCCTGGCGGGCATGCTGATTCCGTTCGCGGGCCTGTCCACGCTGTATCTGATCGATTCCGTCGCACTGCTGGCCACGCTGTGGGCCATCTGGAAGCTGCCGCCCATCCCGCCGCACGGCGAGTCCCGGCGCGCGGGCCTGCGCGAGGTCTTCGACGGTTTCGCCTATCTGGCCACCCAGAAGATCCTGCTGGCCTCCTTCGCGGTGGATGTGGTGGCCATGGTGTTCGGCATGCCGCGTGCCCTGTTCCCGCAGATCGCGCAGGACAGTTTCGGTGATTCCGCTTCCGGTGGAACCGCTTTGGGCCTGCTGTTCGCGGCCATGTCGGTGGGCGCGGTGTTCGGCGGCGTGTTCTCGGGCTGGCTGACGCGGGTGAGTCGGCAGGGTCTGGCCGTGGTGGTCTGCATCGTGCTGTGGGGTGCGGGCATGGTCGGGTTCGGTCTGGCCGTGGGCCTGGCCGGGCACGGGCTGACCGTGACGCTCGCGCTCTGGATCGCGCTGGCCTGCCTGGCTTTCGGCGGTGCCGTGGACATGTTCTCGGCGGCCTTGCGTACCACCATGTTGCAGTCGGTGGCGACCGATGAGATGCGTGGCCGGCTGCAGGGCGTGTTCATCGTTGTCGTGGCGGGTGGACCGCGCATCGGTGATGTTGCGCACGGTTTCGCGGCGGCGGCCGTGGGTACTGCTGCAGCGGCGGCGGGCGGTGGCGTCCTGGTCGTGATCGGCATGATGATCGCGGCCGTGGCGTTCCCGGCATTCGTGCGATACCGGGTGGCACGTGCGCATTCGGAGGTCCAGCTCGCCTGAGCTTTTCGGTGTTCATGCGCATAGCACATGACTGCCGCTAGTCTCACCTGCGAACGATGTGACTGTGAGGTAGCAAAGAGCCACCCTCATTAGTCGGGCGTTGTGGACAGCGGCTAGCGTTGAGTCAAGCGCATCGCGCGCCGACCGCGTCCGGTGCCTACGGTTACAAGCCTGAGAGGGATCCTTCCGTGCCCGCTGAGAACATCATCAACGTCGACGACGACGCCAAGCCGGTACTCCAATACCCGGGCGGCGAGTACCCGATGACCGTCGCCAAGGCCGTCGAGGGCAACGACGGGATCGACCTGGGCAAGCTGCTGGCCAGCACCGGGTACACCACCTACGACCCCGGCTTCATGAACACCGCCTCGACCAAGTCGGCGATCACCTACATCGACGGTGAGGCGGGCATCCTGCGCTACCGCGGGATCCCGATCGAGCAGCTGGCCGGCCGCTCGACCTTCATCGAGGTCAGCTACCTGCTCATCTACGGCGAGCTGCCGTCGCAGGCCCAGCTCGACGACTTCACCGACCGGATCCGTCGCCACACCCTGCTGCACGAGGACCTGAAGCGGTTCTTCGACGGCTTCCCGCGCAACGCGCACCCGATGCCGGTGCTGTCCTCCGCGGTGAACGCGCTGTCGGCCTACTACCAGGACTCGCTGGACCCGCGCGATCCCGAGCAGGTCGAGCTCTCCACGATTCGACTACTGGCCAAGCTGCCGACCATCGCGGCCTACGCCTACAAGAAGTCGGTCGGTCAGCCGTTCCTCTACCCGGACAACTCGCTGTCGCTGGTGGAGAACTTCCTGCGGATGACGTTCGGCTTCCCGGCCGAGCCGTACGAGGTCGACCCCGAGGTCGCCGCCGCGCTGGACATGCTGCTCATCCTGCACGCCGATCACGAGCAGAACTGCTCGACTTCGACCGTGCGCCTGGTGGGTTCGTCCGACGCCAACCTGTTCACCTCGGTGTCCGGTGGCATCAACGCGCTCTGGGGTCCGCTGCACGGCGGCGCCAACCAGGCCGTGCTGGAGATGCTCGACGACATCAAGGCCAACGGCGGTGACGTCAAGGAGTTCATCCGCAAGGTCAAGAACAAGGAAGACGGCGTGAAGCTGATGGGCTTCGGGCACCGCGTCTACCGCAACTACGACCCGCGGGCGACCATCGCCAAGCAGCACGCCGACAACATCCTGGCCAAGCTGGGCGGCGACGATCAGCTCTTCGGCATCGCCAAGGCCCTCGAAGAGGCCGCACTCACCGATGAGTACTTCATCGAGCGTCGCCTGTACCCGAACGTCGACTTCTACACCGGCGTCATCTACCGCGCCATGGGCTTCCCGACCCGCATGTTCACCGTGCTGTTCGCCATGGGCCGGCTGCCGGGCTGGATCGCGCACTGGCGGGAAATGCACCGCGAGCCGCTGAAGATCGGCCGTCCGCGCCAGATCTACACCGGCTACGGTGAGCGCGACTACGTCGAGATCAACGGTCGCTGAGCCGCTTTCGGCTGAGATACTCCGGAGACCCCGCCCCACACCTCGTGGGGCGGGGTTTTTCGTTGCAAGGACTTGTTAAGGATCTTGATGGCCGGGCACGGCAATCTTGTTCCTGTAAGCGGGAAACGAACACACGGGGGCCGAAACAGTATGGGCCGCAGGGACATACGGGAAGGCAGGAAAACATCGGAGCACTGACGGACTCGTAAACGGTTCGGGGGAACCGAGAGCGGGGGGATCGGGGGATCCGGGGGACGGGGGAACACCGGGGGGAAATCGGGGGGAACAGGGATCCGGGGGACGTTCGGGGGAACGGGGATCCGAGGGGGGAACGGGGGCAGGGGGGAAAGAGACCCGAACTCCGGTGTCACCTACCGCGGCGGGGGCGGCAGGTGGCACCGGAGAAAATCGGGGTGCGGACACCCGAAATTCGTGGGATGTTCGAGGCATGGCATCGACGAATGGTTTGACCGTGCGTTCGGCGCGGGCGGATGAGCGACCGGAGATCATCAGGCTTTCGGAACTCTGCTTCGGCTCGCGGGTCGGCCCGGCCGATCTGGAATACGGCTCTCAGGTCTTTCCCACCGATCGGGCCCTGGTCGCCGTGGACGGCGACCGCATCGTCGGCCACGCCAACGACCGCGTCATGACGCTCACGGTTCCCGGCGGGCGCACCGTGCAGGCATCCGGTGTCACCAATGTCGTGGTCGCACCGACGCATCGGCGACGCGGCATCCTGCGTGACCTTTACACCGAGATGCACGCGCGCACCGAGTCCGAGGGACTACCCCTCACCATCTTCTACGCCAGCGAAGGCACCATCTACGGTCGTTTCGGCTACGGCCCGACCGTGGCGGTCAATGACGTCTCGATTCCCGGTCGCAAGGCCGAATTCCGCTCCACCACCCCGGATCCCGGTGGCGTACAGGTGATTTCACTCGCCGAGGCCAAGACCGTGCTGCCCGAGATCTACGACCGCTGGCGGCGGCTGGTCCCGGGTGCGCAGGCCCGGCCCGAAGCCCGCTGGCAACAGCGGGTTTTCGCGGACTCGATCCAGCAGGAGGAGAACTCACCCCTGTTCTTCCTGGCGCACGCGGACGGCTACGCGATCCTGCGCCGCTCCTGGGGTTCGGATGACAAGAACACCGCCACCGTCCGGGAATTTCGCGCCATCACGCCCGAAGCGCATGTCGCGCTGTGGCGAGTGCTGTTGAGCCTGGATCTGGTGCACACCATCGAAGCCGAGATCGGCGACCACGATCCCCTCCCCTGGCTGGTCACCGATCCGCGTCTGATCCGGGTGACCGGCCGCCACGACGGCCTGTGGACCCGCGTCATGGACGTCCCCGCCGCCCTCACCGCCCGCAGTTACCAGCGGGACCTGGATGTGGTGCTGTCCGTGGACGATCCGTTCCGCGACGCGGGCGGCAGTTTCGCACTGCGGGTGCGCGACGGCCTCGCGGAATGCGAGCGCACCGACCGCACGCCGGATATCGAACTCGGCATCGATGTACTCGGCAGCCTCTACTTCGGCGCGTACCAGGCCCGGGTCTTCGCCGCCGCCAACCGGATTCAGGCGAAAGACACAGCAAAGCTCCGCGCCTTCGACGAGGCGTTCGCCTCGGATCGGGACGCGGAGCTCGGCTGGTTCTTCTGATTATTTGCCGGAGATCTTGGCGCGGAACGGGCCACCGACGCTGTTGAACAGCAGGTCACCGTTGGGGAAGGCTTCGACAATGGCATAGGCGCCGTTGCCGAGGTTGGACTGGCCGAAGATGGTGCGATGCACCGTTTCTCCGGTCTTCCAGTCCAGACCGGTGACCTCCCAGCCGTCGGCCTTGCTGTAACCGTTCACGAACACCATGCCCGAGGTCGTGGACACCGCCGGAACCATGGAGGTGGAGACGACGTCGCCGCGCGCCCACACCGAATTCCACTTGTGGCCCGCGGTATCCCACTCGAAGCGCTGCATGCCGTGCGGCGGCTCGGCGACCGGCCCGTTGGCCAGCACGTCGACCAGGCGGTCGGGTTCTCCACCCGCACCGATGTTCTGGACGACGAACGCGCCATAGCCGTTCACTACGACGGACTGCTCGGACTGGATGAACTCCGGCAGCGGATCGGGCAGTCCGGCGGTCACCCCGATCTGATCGGCGATCCGGTTCGACTTGGTGTCCGGCTTCTGCTGGAAGCCCTCGGGAATCTTGTTGCGCCAGAAGGCGACCAGTTTCATGTGGTCGGCACCGTCGGTGATGACGACCAGTTCGTCCTTGTCCTTGTCGGTGCCCATGAGGGTCGGGGTGGAGCCGGTTCCGGTACCGAACTTCACTGCGGGCGGCTGCCGTCCGAAATCGTAGGGCGAGGACCAGGCGCCATCGGCCTCATCGGTCGAGAGCTTGCCGTCCTTCCACACCACCTTGCGCATGACCTTGTCGGAGGCGAAGTAGATGCCGCCGTCGGGATCGATGGACATGGAGTTCGACACGGTCTCGTCGTCGCCGATGCGAATTTGCTGCGGGTCGCCGGTCAGGTCCCGATTCAGCACGAAGATATCGCGGGAGGCGAGCACCACCACGTGCCCGTCGTAGGTCATGTCCACCCCGACCAGCGTCTCGGGGGTGCCGAGCGAGGTGATCGCGGTGCTGAGCACCGGCTTGAAGTCGCGCTGGGCGACGACCTCGATGCCGTCCTCGGGCCGGTCCTTGTTCTTCAGCCCGAAGACGAGCAGGTCGGCGTTCTGGTTGGCGTAGTAGAGGTGATTGTCCTTGTCCACCATGGTGTAGACGCCATTGGTGAGGCGCTGCCAGTTCATCCCGCCCCAGTCCTGGGCGATGGCCGACTCGATCTGGCCGGTATCGGAGAACTGCTGGTCGAGCACCTTGTCCAGGGACTCGGTGGGCAGCGGCGCGGTACCCGGGGTATCCAGTGCGGCAAGCTGTTTCAAACCGCCGTCGGCCGAATCGACATAGCGTGGACCCGCGGTCGAGGCGACCCACCAGTGGTCGGCGACCGGCGAGGCCAGGGTCATGATGTTCACCGGACCGCCCGGCACCCGCGGCATCTGGGCGGGGTCGATGTGGAAGGTGCCGCGTGGCACCGGATCAGCGAAGTTGTCGCTCTGTGCGGGGTCGAGATGGGTTACCGCGTATTTATCCGCGGCGAGATAGGGGTTGCGGGGTGTGCCGGAATCGTTGCCACCGCCGCTCTTCGTGGTCGTCGTCGATCCCGAGTCGGAGGATTTGTCGCTGCTACAGGCGGTTAGTGCACCGGCCGCCGCCAGAACCAGCGCCAACGCGCCGATCGATAGTCGCTTTGTCTTGCTCAAGATGCGCTCCCGATTTCTCACACAGGGGAAAACAGAGTTAGAGCTGGGCGAGTCAAGATAGCGAGAGATTAACAGTGAGCCGTTTCACGAAACGGGCAATTTCGCCATTTCACCCGATACGGGTGAGGGACCCCCGGGGTGAAGTCAGGGTTTTCCCGGTGGTGGGCGGCGGCGCGGCGCTGGCATGCTGGAGTGCGTGAAACCCATCCAGCTGATTCTCAACGTCCTGTGGCTCGTGCTCGTCGGATTCTGGATGGCCATCGGTTATGTGATCGCCGGACTGATCTGCTGCGTGCTGATCGTGACCATCCCGTGGGGCATCGCGTCGTTCCGGATCGCCAACTTCGTGCTGTGGCCCTTCGGCCGCGAGGCCGTGGAGAAGCCGAGCGCGGGCGTGGGCTCCATGCTCGGCAATATCATCTGGATCATCGTGGCCGGTTGGTGGCTGGCCCTGGGTCACCTGATGACGAGCATCGCGCTCGCGATCACCATCATCGGAATCCCGTTCGCCTGGGCCAATCTCAAGCTGATCCCGGTCTCGCTGTTCCCCCTGGGGCGCGAAATCGTCGACAGCGACCGGCGTTTCGCCTACTGAGTTATTCCGACTCGTCGACGATCTGCTTCATGATGCCGACCGCCTCGGTGAGCACCTTCACCTGGTCGACGCTCAGACTGGAGAGCTGATCGGTCATCCACGCCTCGCGGGCCTGGTTCTCGTCCTGGATCAGCGCCCGCCCGGCCGCCGAGAGCGACACGATGATCTGCCGCCCGTCGGTCGGGTGCGGATTGCGTTCCACCAGATCCAATTCCGACAGGGACGCGATGACCCGGGTCATGGACGGCGGCTGCACCCGCTCCTTGGCGGCCAGGCTGCCCGGCGTCATGGCGCCTTCCCGATTCAGCGTGGCGAGCGCGGACAGCTGGGTCAGCGAAATCTGGGCATCGGCCCGCCGGCCCCGCAGATGCCGAGTCAAGCGCACCACCGCCAGCGAAAGTTCACCGGCGAGCGCTCGAATGTCGGAAGGCGTTGTCACAGAGGCAAACGATACGGGACCGCTCGCGTACGAGTCGGCTGTTCGCGTGCGGCCCACTACTCTGATGGGGTGACCACGCCGCCTGTGCCGGAGATTCCCCCGCGCTTCACCGACCCGCGTCCCGTGCTGGCCGTGGGCACGATCGGTTTCCTGATCGCGACGATCGCGGTGTGGGCGAATGACGCCTGGGCGACCGCGCGCCCGGTATGTCTGATGGGATTGGTGGTCGGGCTACTCGCCTACACGATCTTCGCCATTCAGCGCCGGGGCGCACGCCGTGGTGACAAAGGCGCGCAGCTCGGCTTGGACTGAGTCTTTACAAACTCCGCCTTGGCGTAACGAATGTCTGGAATGCCGGGCAGACCGATGGTCCAGACCGGCAACGGAAAACGAACTTGCGGAGCGTGCGAATTGACTGCACGCGTCGCGGACGCTTAACTCCCTGGAGTGTCCTCCCGATTGAGCGTCGAAGAACGACGGGCCCACCTTATCGAGGCGGCCATCGGCCTTGCCGAAAAGAAGGGCGTGGCAGGAGTTACCACGCGCGATGTAGCCCAGGCAGCCGGTGTTTCCCTTGGTGTGGTGCATTACTGTTTCGAAAACAAAGATCAGCTGATGACCGAGCTGGTCAAGGCGCTCTCGATGGAATTGCGTGATTCCGTCGATGCCAACGAAGCGGTATGGCAGGACGTCGGAACCGGAAAAGAAGCGCTTCAACAATTGGTGCGCGCTGGCCTGGAACTCATGTGGCTCAACATCGAAGCCACCCCGGAACGCCAGCTACTCACCTACGAAACCACCACCTACGCATTGCGTGAAGGCGAAGCCACACCGGCGAAACTCGCCATCGCACGCGAGCAATACACCTTCAACGACTCCACCGTCGCCGATGTCTGCGAGCACGCGCGCGAGGCCACCGGCACCCAGTGGACCGTTCCGGTCGGCACCCTGTCCCGATTCATCCTCAACACCATCGACGGCATCGTGCTGCGGTGGCTGGTGGACAACGACAGCGCCGCCGTCCGGGAACAATTGGACATCCTCGCCACCACCGTGGCAGCCCACTCGGCCTGACCCGGGCCTCATTCACCTCCGGCGCGGGCAATCGAGACGCCCGCGCCGGAACCTATCTCACCGCACCTGTCAGGTGCAGGCGCGAATCCTCAACGGCGCGAGAAGTTCTGCGGCTGCGCTTGAACGTGGGTGATGTCGCCCTCCCGCCACCACGCCACCGAAACCGTGGCCTCGTAGGCACCCGTCAGCCGTACGCGCAGCTCGTCGTGCACCTCCAGTTCGCCCGACGGCGTGGTGAAGTCGAACTGCATGCGCAACAGCACGCCCAGCGGTTCGGCCGCCCAGCTGGTCCGGCGGCCGCTGCTCGCCACCTCGGCCGTGACGGCCTCCGAGGCCAGCGGCAGATCCAGCAGTGTCGCAAGGGAATTCGCGGTCACCAGGTCACCGACCACCAGCCGGTCCACCGGCAGCGCGGGGCCCAGCCACGGGCGGTCCAGCACCAGTGCGTCGGCGGCGGGGATCACCTCACCGGACAAGGCGCGCACCTGTCCCGGCAGCACCAGCTCACCGGCGTCGAGGCGGCCGG
Source organism: Nocardia sp. NPDC059240 (assembly GCF_042753865.1). Classification (NCBI taxonomy): domain Bacteria; kingdom Bacillati; phylum Actinomycetota; class Actinomycetes; order Mycobacteriales; family Nocardiaceae; genus Nocardia; species Nocardia sp. NPDC059240. The sequence continues at coordinate 520,477 of NZ_JBHZAC010000002.1, forward strand.
ATTCCAGCGCCTCGGCCAGCAGTGCGTAGGTCTGCGAAATCGATTCGGGCGCAGGCATTCTGGCCGGATCCGCCAGGGCGTCGAGGAGTTCTTCGGCGAGCGCGGTGGTGAGTACCTCCGGATCGGCGAGCACTCCGCGCAGCACGCGCAGATCGTTCGCGTCGAAGCCCGGCAGCTGCGGGAGCAGGCCCGCGAACAGAGTGTCGTCGGGGTGCCGCATCAGGCCCAGCGGGATGCCGTCGATGTGGGCGTGCTGGCGCAGCCACCACGCGGTGTAGCCGTCGCGGTCGGCGAGCAGCGGGCGGGTGGCGGCGTCGGACAGCAACAGCCGCAAGGCTTCCGGCCATTCACCGTCGTCCACCAGGTCCAGGTCGCGCACGGCGATCAGTTCGGCCGGATCGTCGGTCAGGCCGTCCCACCAGGTTTCCTCGTCGTCGAGGTGATGGTCCGGGCCGGTCGGATCCGATTCGGTCACCAGGGTGAAACCCCAGCCGACACCGATGGCGCGCAAGGCTTCCGGGCCGTAACGCTCGAGCACGTCGGCGTCCACGGTGGTGAACGGCGAATCCGCGACCAGCACCCGGTCCAGCGGCGCGCCGGGCAGCAGCAGTTCGTCGGCGGGCGTCGATTCGCCTGCGACATCCGGCAATTCGAGCAGACCCAGCCAGGTCGGCAGCGTGCCGGGGGCGACCAGGGCGTGCGCGGCCAGACCCAGCACCGCGTCGACGGTGTCGGGATCGCTCGGATCGTCCTCCAGCGCGGCCTGCAAGCCGGGATCGTTGAGCAGATCCTCCGGTGTGGCGGGCCGCGCGCCCAGCCGCCCCAGCAGCTCGTGCGCGGCCTCCGGGTGTACCAGCCGCGCCCAGTGCACCGGCACCGCCGACTCCAGCCGGTTGTCCAGCACGGTGGTGCGCGGACCGGTCACCAACCGGCCGTCGGTCAACGGCACGGCGATCGCGCCCAGTTCCTCCACCGACAGCGGGTCGGTCGCAAACGAATCCAGCGCGTCGTACAGCGAATACCACCACTGCGGTTCGCGTTCCAGGCTGCCCGACAGCTCCGCGATCCGCGCCAGCCCGATGCGATGCACATCCAGCACCGCCAGCGCATCGGCGTACGCCCGCCCGGACAATTCCGGAATCACCAGCGGCCCCACCATATCCGCCAGCAGATCGGCCAGTTCCGTGGTCGCGCCGGTGAATACAGAGGCCCGCCGCGGCGAGGCCACGGGCCCGCGCGAATCGAAGACCGCGCTGTCGGGATGCGTGACCGTCGCACCGAATTCGGTGTTCGGTGATTCATCCACATCCATCCCCAGGGTGGATTCCGCGAACGCGTCCGAGCCGAGATCCACTTTCGCGCCGTCGTCCGCGCCGAAGGTCGCGACCACGTCGTGCGGGCCGATCGCGTCATGGGGTTCGACTGCGCCGTAGGGCGATTCGTCCTGCTCCGGCAGGTCCCACAGCGGCAGGGTGTCCTGTTCGGGCCGCGTGGGGCGGGCCTTGGCGGCGGCCCGGGCCGCGCCGGAAGCCTCCTCCGGGCCGCTCGACGCGAGATCGGCGAGTTCCTCGGCCGCCGACTCGTCCGGAGACGCGACCACCGCGGCGGCGTCATCGGCGTTGCCGCTCGCGTCCACGTATCCGAACTCGGCATCGAAATCGACCGGGGCGGAGACGGTTTCGGGGCCGGAGTCCGGGCGGGCGAGCAGGACCGGGAGCCACTCGTTGTCGCGGAGTTCGGCGATCAGGGCCTCACGCAGGGCGCTGTCGGCCTCGCTGCGGGCGAAGCCGGGGAGCGGGACCAGGACCAGGCGGTCGCGGGGCGGCAGGGCGCGGGCGAAATCGGCGTAGCCGGTGGCCAGTTCGGTCAGGCGGGCACCGGGGAGCAGCCGGCGACGGTCGGGCTGCATCGGGATGTCGGCGATGAGCAGGGCCGGGATGGACAGCTCCTCGTCGGAGCGGGTGGGGGCGCGCAGCACGTCCGGGTGGGTGGCGACAGGCCGGCCGTCGCGCACCGGCAGCAGCCAGCGGGCCCGCTCGGTGCGGAACTGCCACCACACGCGCTCACCGGAATTCGAGTCGGTGACCCGGAATTCGGTCAATCCGTGTTCGAGTTCCTGCGTGGCACTGGAGATCTCGTCGTCACCGATGCGAATGCTCTGCAGCACCGGCAGTTCCAGCAGCAGATCGGCCGCCTCCGAACGCATCTCGGCGAGCAGGGCGACGGTGTCCACATGCTCGTGCAGCCGCAGCACGATCTCGGTGTCGAAACCGGTCGCGGGGCGCTCCTCGAGCGACCAGGCCAGCCGCAGTGCGGGCGGTTCGAAACCGTCCGGCGTCTCGGGAATCTCGATGCCCTGCGCACCCAGCAGCGCCCACGTCTCGGCCCGGGAGAAGCGCACCGATCCGGCAGTCGAGCGCACCTGGACCTCGTCGGAGACGGTGAGCACCGCGGTGAAGCCGACACCGAACTTGCCGACGGACGCACCCTCGGACGGGTCCAGGGTCTTGCCGGAGGCGCGCAGCGCCGTCAGCGCGTGTACACCCGAAACATCCAGCGGTGCACCGGTATTCGCAATATGCAGGGTCCGGCCGTCCAGCCATACCGCGACCCGCCCGGGCACCGCGGCCTTGAGCGCGGCGTCGGAGGCGTTCTGCGCCAGTTCGGTCAGCAGCCGGTCCCGATAGCCCGCCCGCACGAGGTCGGCCTCGGTCGCGGCATCTTCCCGCAGCCGGGTGGGCGATCCGCGCCACGCGGCCACCACCCCGGCCCGCAATGCCTCGGTCCCGAACGGATCCCCCAGATCGGTCGCGATCACGCCCTACATCCCTTCCCGCACCACGGTTTTTTGGCATGCCGACCGGTTTTCAGGCACGCCAAGGCCAAGCATCCGGTCATTTCACAGAATTCCGACACGAATCCGCCGAAAATCGCCACTGCCACGCGAATTCACGACGCCGCGGCAGGTTACGCCACCGCGCCTCAGCGCGCCTCCGAAGCCCCCGACTCGGGCTCCACCCGCACCGCGGTCACGGCCCAGGCATCGTCGTACACCGCATCCGGATCCGGCACCTCGAACAGCGCGACAGCGTCATCGTCCACCGACGTCACGGGCGCGACCACCGGTGCCACTTCAACCACCTCGGCTGCGACCTCGGCAGCCTCGGCCGTGTCGGCGACCTCGGCCGTGGCCTCGGCAGTCGCGTCAGCGGATTCCGGAGCGGGGGTGGCGATTTCCGGGCGGAGCTCGGCGATCGGGATCAGATCCACGGCCGCGTCGTCGTACGCCTCGTAGAGCGGGGAGCCGTTGCCGCTGGGCAGCACCACATCCGAATGCGCGCCACAGCCGTAGGCGATGTGCACGACGTGACCGTCGGCGCCCATGGCATTCGCGCAGACGCCGAAGGCGGCGCGCAGGGCACCGGCCAGCGGCACATAGAAGCCACACAGGCCGCAGGTGGACGGTGCGGCGCGGGCCATGTCGGTGTCGGGGCCGTATTCGGAGAACCAGCGATCACCGGCCTCCTCCCGGCCCTCACGGGAAAGTGCCTGGGTACGACCGAGACCCAGCTCGAGCGCGACCTCGTCGACGACCGGGTCGCCGGTGGCCACATAGCCGGGCACCAGGCGCGGGTCGCCGAGCGGCGGGGCCAGCAGATCGCCGGGCGCGAGATCGCCCGGGCGGATGCGCTGCTCCCACGGAATGAAATCGGGGGCGACGAGCGCCTCCGGGCCGGGCAGCAGCGCCGACTCGCTCACCGTGACAACCGTGGCCTCCGGCGGCGCCGCCACCACGACCGCCCACTGCCAGCCGTGATAGCCGGGCAGGGTGGCCGCGAAGTGGTGGGTCGCCGAGGATTCGTCCTCGGCGGTCACGCCCAGATGCGCGCCCACTCCGATCGGTTCCAGATCCAGGAGCGCGCGGCGCGCCAGCCCGACCGCCTCCGCCAGGATGGGCCGCACACCGGACTCCGAAACTCCAACCGCGCTCACGTCCTACATTTTGCCGTATGGAGCGCAAACAGCGTGCACCGGTAGCGGCCGCCACGATCATCCTGTCCACGGCCCTGGCCCTGGCCGCCACCGCTATGGCCTGCACCAGCAGCGACAACACGCCGAAGCTGCGCGTGGAAGTCGTCGCCACACGGCCGCACGATCCGGGCGCGTTCACCGAGGGCTTAGAAATAGACGGCTCGGTTCTATACGAGAGCACCGGGCTGTCCGGACAGTCCTGGGTGCGGGCCACCGACCTCACCACCGGGGCCGAACTCGCCCGGGCTGAACTGCCCGCGCCCCTGTTCGGCGAGGGCATCACCAAGGTCGGCGACCTGCTCTGGCAGCTCACCTACCAGGACGGCATCGCCATCGCACGAGACCCGGCCACGCTCACCGAGATCCGACGCACCCACTTCGACGGCGAGGGCTGGGGGCTGTGCACCCGCGATAATCGCGTGGTCATGAGCAATGGCAGCGCGACCCTCGCCTTCCGCGACCCGCAGACCTTCGCGATCACCGGCAAGACCGCGCTCACCAGCCACAAAGACGTGAAGCTCAACGAACTCGATTGCGCACCGGACGGTTCCGTCTACGCCAATGCCTGGCCCTCGAGCACCATCCTGCGCATCAACCCCGACACCGGCGAGGTGCTCGACAGCATCGACGCCTCCGGGCTCCTACCGACCAGCGCCCGCACCCCCGACTCCGATGTCCTCAACGGCATCACCCATCTCCCCGGCACCGACCACTTCCTGCTCACCGGCAAGAAATGGCCGACCTCCTACGAAGTTCGTTTCGTCCCGGCTTGACGTGCGCGCACCCGTGTTCCGACCGGCCCGGATACCGGTTCCGAACGGAAGTTGTGGCGGCCCACACCGGCGGTAGTGCAGCCGCCGACCCGCAGCACTGCAAGAATTGGGGGCGTGACTCCTCCCCGTGACCCCGGTGCCGACCCTGGTCGCTGGGGCGACGAGGACTCCCCCATGATCGACAGGCACCCGGGGTACGACCGCTATCCGCCCGCGAACCGCGCCGGCCGGCGACCCGACCCTGCCTCCAACGAGCCCGAAGTGCCGGAATTCCTCACCCGCCGCCGTGCCGAAGCCCCGCGCGGCGGCGGCGAATCCCAGCGCGGCGGTGCCGAATCCGCGCGCGACCAGGGTGGTGATTCGACCGGGCGCACCTCGCGCTGGGCGCGTCGCCGCCAGGGCAAGGGCGAGGCCGCCGACCCCGGCAACCCGCCGACCAGGCCGTACGAGACCCGCTCACCGACGGACGCGCCGAGCGAACCGGCAACCTGGCAGCAGCCCAACGACTTCGGCACCACGCGCCGGGTGCGCTATGACGCGGAGTCCGGGCACACCCCGGACCACGGGCACGGGCACCGCTACGAGCCGGAATCCGCGCCGCCCGCCCGCCGCGAGCAGTATCCGACCCGGCCCGACCACGATCGGGACTCGTACACCGACCCGCGACACGCGGAAGGGGCACATCCGCAAGCGCATTCGCCCGAATCCGGGACGGACGCCCATGACACCGCAGGCCTGCACAAACCGCCCCGCAAGCTGACCGTCACCCGGGTCGCGGCGCGGCGCAGTATCGAGCTGACGCAGAGCGGATTCGCGACCTTCCAGCGCGCGGCCAAGGCCGACGGCGCGGAGGAGTCGGGTCTCACCGCGCTCGTCTACGCCACCATGGCGAACTTCGCGACCGACGCGGCGATCGCGGTGGCCCTGGCCAACACCCTGTTCTTCGCGAGCGCGACCGCCGAATCCGTCACCAAAGTGGCGCTGTACCTGGTGATCACGATCGCCCCGTTCGCGGTGATCGCACCGGTCATCGGCCCGATGCTGGACCGCCTGCAGCACGGCCGCCGGATCGCCCTCGCCGGATCGTTCGCGATCCGCGTGCTGGTGGCGGGCCTGCTGATCTTCAATATCGACAACTGGGCGCTGTACCCGCTGGCGCTGTGCATGATGGTGCTCAGCAAGTCCTTCTCGGTGCTGAAGTCCGCGGTCACCCCGCGTGTGCTGCCACCGGGAATCGACCTGGTGCGCACCAACTCCCGGCTCACCGTGTTCGGCCTGGTCGGCGGCACCCTGTGCGCGGGCGGCGTGGCCGCGCTCATCGCCAATGTGACCGGCTCGACCGGCGCGCTGCTCTTCGCGGCCGCGCTTGCCGCCGCGGGCGCGTTCCTGAGCCTGCGCATCCCGTCATGGGTGGAGAACACCGAGGGCGAGGTGCCCGCCACCTTCGGCTATCACGGCGACGACGCGCACACGGAGGTGCTGGACCCGGGCCAGGCCGCCACGGTGCCGCCGACCAAACGCCGTCAGCCGCTGGGCCGTTCGGTGGTGACGGGACTGTGGGGCAACAGCACGGTGCGCGTGCTGACCGGCTTCCTCACCTTCTATGTCGCGTTCGTGGTGAAGACCACCGGGCATCACGGCGTGCAGCAGATCGCCATGCTGGGCGTCGTGGGCGCGGCCGCGGCGATCGGCAACTTCGCCGGCAACGCCACGGGCGCCCGCATGAAACTCGGCCGCCCGCAATTGATCGTGTTGCTCTGCACCATCGCCTGCGTCGGCAGCGCGGTCGCCGCGGCCGTCCTGGACAGCCTGCTGGGTGCGGCCGTCGCCACCCTGATCGCGGCCGGCGCGAGCGCGCTGGCCAAGGTGTCGCTGGACGCGGCGATCCAAGACGACCTGCCGCCCGAGTCCGTCGCCTCCGGCTTCGGCCGCTCCGAGACCGTGCTGCAGCTGGCGTGGGTGCTCGGCGGCGCGCTCGGCGTGCTGCTGCCCACCCTGTGGATGCCGACCATGTGGTGGAAGGGGTTCGCCGTGGTCTCGGTCATCATGGCGCTCGGCTTGATCCAGACCGTGGTCAGCTACCGTGGGCATTCGCTACTGCCCGGTTTGGGCGGTAACCGACCTCAGCACGCCAAGCAGGAGATCCCCGCCGCGCACGGCGCGGGTGAATCCACCACATGACGGACAGGACATCCCGGTGAGCCAAACCCGAACCCGCACGATCGTCGCCCTGGTAGGAGCGGCACTGCTGGTTTTCGTGGCGGCCGTGGCCGCCGTGGTCACAGTCGCCGTACGCCATGCCGACAAGCCGGAAGTCCAGATCACCGCGTACGCGAACGGCAAATCGATCACGATCGCGCCGTACTGGGATTGCAATGTGCGCATGCAGGACTGCCGGACTCTGCCCTCGGCCGAGCTGCTGGATCTGCCCGACGACATCGCCTGCGCCACCGGCGGAACAGGCTGCCGCACTGGCGTGCCCGCCGAGTTGCCGGTGAAACCCGGCTTGCCGCTGCAGTTGTCGTTCCCCAAGGAGATCTCGGACGCGCCCTGGATGGGATCGGTGGTGTACCGGTTGCCCAATGGCAAACCCTTGCGCCCGACTTCCATCGAGCACGACGACTACGCCCAGGGCACGACCGCCATCACGATCCCTTCGGCGTTGTACGTGACGGCAGATGGGCATAAGTTCCTGAACAAGCCCGCCGCACCCTCGGTGCAGCTGACGCTGATCGGCGTGGAGATCGATGTGCCCATCCTGTGGCGAGACCCGCAGACCGGCGAGGAAGGCCAGGTTCCGCACACCGCCTGGTCCGTCGCCACCATGGCGTAGAACGTCCGGCCGCGAACACCTTTCGAATCAAAGAACCCCGATGACCGAAGTCATCGGGGTTCTTTCGTTCATCCTCGCGGCCGCGACCTAGTGGTCGAGTTCCCTTGCCACGCCGCGCACCACTTCGGCGATGCGCTGGGACATCTTGCGATCCGGGTACTTGTTGCGCCGCAGATCCGGCTGGACCTTGGTTTCCAGCAGCGTGATCATGTCCTCGATGAGGCCGTGCAGCTCTTCGGGTTCCTTGCGGTTGATCGGAGCGTCGTTGCGCCCGCCGCGGCGGTCTCCGCGCTCACCCCGGCCACCGCGCTCGCCGCGCTCCTCGCGCAGGGAGGGCGGGGTTTCCAGGAGCTTCAGCGAAAGCGCCTGCGGGCCACGGCGTCCCGCGGCCATTCCGAATTCCACTCGCTGTCCCGGCTTGAGCGCCTCGACACCATCGGGCAGCGCCGACGATCGAACATAGACGTCCTCACCCTCATCCTGGGAAAGGAAGCCGAAGCCCTTTTCGACGTCGTACCACTTCACCTTGCCGGTCGGCACTGCGCTCACCCGTTCGTCATTCAAGCCCGGGCTCGCCGGGCACAAGTAGTGGCCACGGATGTAGTGACACCCGCAACCTTTCCGTTTGCGAAAAGAACGCGCCCCACACAGCTATGCAGGACGCGATAGTCCCCGAGTCTACCCCGGTGTGAATAGCGCGAGCACATGAGTTTTACGGTCTGGAGGTGTCCGACACCTCTTCCAAGCAGTCGCCGCGCGGTTCGGCGGGCTGGCTGCTCTATATCGCCTTGGGCCTGTTCACGATTGGATTGCTGGCTGTTGTCGCAATCTTCGGCGTGGCCGGGCTGACCGATTCGAAGCCGGGGCTGTGGCTGTACCTGCTCGCCATGTGCGCGCCGCTCGGGTTCTTGCTCGCGATCGTGTTCGCGCTCCTGTCCGGTCGCCGGGCGCGCTAGAACAACCCGCGCGGGGAGCGACCGGCCGACACCGGGATTGCCCCGTTCGTTACCCGAGCATGCCTGTGATCTTCGTCACATAACGAGAAGGTCACGAAGCGGTGACAGACCCCTATCGGCGGAGACTCGCCGTGACCACCTGCGAAGAAGCCATCCGGAACCCCTTGCGCCGGTTAGCGACCCGGACAGACACGACGGTTACCAAATGGAGACTTTTCACGGGAGTCGCCGTAATGTTCACCACCAGCCGGGTCAGCCCGGCGCCACCGGCCCGCCGCACCGAACTTCGCCCCGCGGGTACGGACCCCCAACTGGAATCAGGGGCGAAGACGAGGACAGCGCACATCACGTGCGCCGGGCCGGACGACCTCTCAGTTCGACCCCGGTAGTCATCCTCGAAGGCGCGTACGAGAGGAAAGACCCGAAAATGAGTGGACGCCATCGCAAGCCGACCAACACCGGCCGCACCGTCGCCAAGGTTGCCCTGACGGGCATCGCCCTCGGCGGCGCCGGAGTGGCCATGGCAGGTAACGCCAGCGCGGCACCCGACTCCGACTGGGATCGCCTCGCACAGTGCGAAGCCGGCGGTAACTGGGGCATCAACACCGGCAACGGTTTCCAGGGCGGGCTGCAGTTCTCGCCCGGCACCTGGAACGCCTCCGGCGGCGGCGAATACGCCCCCACCGCCAACCAGGCCACCCGTGAGCAGCAGATCGCGGTCGCCGAGAAGGTCCTCGCGACGCAGGGCTGGGGCGCATGGCCCTCCTGCTCCTCGAGCCTCGGACTGACCAGCGGCTCCACCCCGCGCAGCGCCCCCGCGCCCGCCGCCTCCGAGACCCCGCAGTGGGCCCCGCAGCAGGCCGGCCCCGGCGGCGGCACCAACGCCAACCAGGACGTCTTCCAGGCTGTGGACCGCGCCATCGCGGTCGCCCAGTCGCAGGGTGTGAACATCCCCCAGCCCGCCCTGGACTTCCTCAACGCCACCAAGGCCAACAACAATCTCGACCCGGCCATCGTGAACTTCTTCGAGGCGAACAAGGGCCTGCTCCCCCAGTAGGCAACCCCACGTTCCCTCCCCATGAATGCCCCGCGTCAATGACGACGCGGGGCATTCGTGATTTCGGGTAGCTGGCGGAACGCCGTGCCCGGAGCAAACTTCCGGGTGCCGGAGCGGGCGGTCTTGTGGGGGTCATGCCAGAATGAGCGGCGTGGTGAACAAATCGAACAAACCCTATGTCGACAACGGCTGGCCGGAGATGGCCAATGGCGATCACGCGGTCACCGAGCTCTCGTCGAGCCGCTCCGGCGGACTGTCCCCGTACGGCGAGGACCTCGAGTTCCCGCTTCCGGCCGATCAGCTGCCCTACGTGCACCCGCACACCGTCGTCAACCGCTGATCCGACGCTCGACCGACAACCATGCGGTTAACGGCGCTCGTTTCCGGGCGGCCGCCGCGCAATCGACTCCAGGCATCGTTGCCCGCCTGGTCTCCGCGGCGGCCGCACACTTGTGTGCCCTGGATCGGGTGAAGTGACCGAAACCAAATCCAAGTCGGCGGCCGCGCGCGCCGATCTCACACTGGCCGAATGGCTTTCCAAGCGCGCCGACGAGGACCTCGTCACGCTGCTGGAGCTGCGGCCCGATCTCGCCGTCCCACTGCCCGCCTCGATGGCGGTGCTGGCCGCGCGCACCGAACAGCGCGCCTCGGTGCTGCGGGCCGCGGACGAGCTCGACACCCTCGATCTCGCGATCATCGAAACCCTGGTGGTACAGGGTGCCGCGGACGGCCGGCACGGCGCGCCGCTGCCCGCCAAGACACTGCGCAAACTGCTGTCGGATCGCGTCCCGGCGGCCACCGTCAATGCCGCGCTACAGAAACTGCGCACCCGCGCCCTGGTCTGGGGCCCGGACACCGGCCTGCGGCTGAGCCCCGCCGCCCAGGAGGCACTGCCCTGGCCGCTGGGCAGCACCACCGAACTGCCGGACGCGCTCACCGAACCCGAAATCGCCGCCGCGCTGGCCGAATCCACGCCGCAGGAACGCGCGCTGCTGGACAAGCTGGCCACCACCGGCCCGCGCGGCCGCACCCGCGACGCAGCGCCCGGCACCCCGGACGACCGGCCGGTGCAGCGACTGCTGGCGCGTCGATTACTGAACTGGATCGACGAGGAGACCGTCGAATTGCCGGTGGCGGTCGGCCAATTGCTGCGCAACGAGCCGGTCACCGATCCGCACGCGCTCGTTGCCCCGCGCCCCGGCACCACCAAGCACGCCCCCGCCGATATCAATGCCACGGCCGCGGGCGAGGTGGGAGAACTGTTGCGGCACAGTGCCTCCGTGCTGGAGGTGCTGGCCCGGGTGCCCGCCCCGGTGCTGCGCTCGGGCGGTCTCGGGGTGCGTGAGCTGCGCCGGGTCGCCAAACAGACCGGTATCGACGAGAACCGGCTGGGCCTGCTGGCCGAAATCCTCGTCGCGGCACGGCTGCTCGACAAGGGCACCCCCGAACCCGCACCCGAGGGCGACGGCACCGACGACTACTGGACCCCCACCACCACCTCCGACGCCTGGCTCGCGGTGGTACCGCCACGCCGCTGGGTGGTGCTCGCGCAGGCATGGCTGGAGCTGGACCGGTTCCCGTGGATGATCGGTCTGCGCGACGCCAATGACAAACCGCTGGCCGCGCTGTCGGCCGAACTGCGCACCGTGCACGCCGTCCGCGATCGGCACGCCCTGCTCGAACTGCTCGCCGAATTCCCGCCCGGCACCGAGGTTTCCGCCACCGACCTGGGCCGGGTCCTGGCCTGGCGGCAACCCCGCCGGCGACGGCACTACCGGCTCGAAGCGGTGGAAAGCACCCTCGCGGAAGCGGCGACGCTGGGCCTGGTCGCGCGCGGCGCGGTGACCTCGGCGGGCCGCGCCCTGCTGCACGGCAGCCCGGAGGACGCCGAGGCCGAGATGGCGATCGCGCTGCCGGCCCCGGTGGATCATGTGCTGGTGCAGGCCGATCTGACCGTGATCGCGCCCGGCCCGCTCACCCCGGAGCTGCGGGATCGGATCGAACTGGTCACCGATATCGAATCGGCCGGTGCCGCAACGGTGTACCGGGTCAGCGAGCTGTCGGTGCGCCGCGCCCTGGACGCGGGCGCCACGGCCGCGGAACTGCACAATCTGTTCCTCACCCATTCCCGCACGCCGGTCCCGCAGTCGCTGTCGTATCTCATCGACGATGTGGCCCGCCGCCACGGCCGCCTGCGCGCGGGGATGGCGCAGAGTTTCGTGCGCAGCGAGGATCCGGCGCTGCTGGCCGAGGTACTGGCCGCACCCGTGGCCGGGGAACTCGCGTTGCGCGCGGTCGCGCCGACCGTCGCGATCTCCCAGGCATCGCTGGGCGAAGTGCTGGAACGCCTGCGCGCGGCCGGATTCAGCCCGGCGGGCGAGGATTCCTCGGGCGCCATCGTCGATCTGCGTCCGCGCGGGGCCCGGCTGCCCGCCCGGCCCCAGCAGCGCTCGGCCTGGCGGCCCAACCCGCCGAGCACCGAGCAGCTGCAATCGTTGGTGGCCGAACTGCGCTCGGGCGAGCGGGCCGCCAATGCCCGCCCCGGACAGGCGGTTCGGTCGGACGGCTCGCGCACCAGCACCGTCGCCACCCTGAATCTGCTGCAACTCGCCGCCCGCACCCGCCGCCCGGTCCACATCGGTTACGTGGACGCGTCGGGTGTCGCCACGCAGCGAGTCGTGGAACCGCTCAAGGTGGGTGGCGGGCAGCTCGACGCCCTGGATCCGGTTACGGGCGCGGTCCGGCACTTCACATTGCACCGCATCGCCTCGGTCGCGCTGGTCGAATAGGAATCGCCCGGAGTCGAACCCGTGACGAGGTCCTCGACGGGCGACAGCCGTGCCCGTTCGAGACCAGGGCCGCCCGATTCACTATCCTCCGGTCATGCCGTCCCGCATTCCGACCGTCGCCCGTCTGCAGCCGTTCGCCTCGACGATCTTCGCCGAGATGACCGAACTGGCCGTCCGCCACGGTGCGGTCAATCTCGGTCAGGGGTTCCCGGACAGTGACGGTCCGGCGGGCATGCTCGAGGTGGCGCGGCAGGCCATCGCCGACGGGTTCAACCAGTACCCGCCGGGGCGGGGCGTGCCCGCGCTGCGGCAGGCCATCGCGGCGGATCGGGCGCGACGCTACGGCACCCATTACGACCCGGACAGTCAGGTGCTGGTCACGGTCGGGGCCACCGAGGCGATCGCGGCGACCGTGCTGGGACTCGTCGAACCCGGCGACGACGTGGTGCTGATCGAGCCCTACTACGACTCGTACGCGGCCGCCATCGCCCTCGCGGGGGCGAATCGCCGGACCGCGCGGCTGGTGGCCGACGGCGACGGGTTCGCCCTCGATCTGGACAGCCTGCGCGCGGCCATCACCCCGAAAACCCGCCTGCTGCTGGTGAATTCGCCGCACAACCCGACCGGCACCGTACTCTCGCGGGCCGATCTCACCGCCATCGCCGAAATCGCCATCGAGCACGACCTCTACGTCATGTCCGACGAGGCGTACGAGCATCTCGCCTTCGACGGGCACGAGCACATCAGCCTGTCGACGCTGCCCGGCATGTTCGAGCGCACCATCGTGATCTCCAGTGCGGCAAAGACGTTCAGCGTCACCGGCTGGAAGATCGGCTGGGCGTGCGCGCCCGCACCGCTGCTGGACGCGGTATTGGCGGCCAAGCAGTTCCTCACCTTCGTCGGCGGCGGCCCCTTCCAGCCCGCCATCGCGCACGCCCTGAACAAGGAGCAGCAGTGGGTGGCGGCGCTGCGGGACACCCTCGCGGAGAAGCGACTTCGCCTCTCGGCCGCGCTGGCCGAGGCCGGATTCGGGGTGAAGCGCAGCGACGGCACCTATTTCGTGTGCGCCGATATCACGCCGCTCGGCGCGAGCGACGCCTACGACTTCTGCCGTGAACTCCCAGCACGGCTCGGGGTCGCGGCCGTCCCGGTCAGTGTGTTCGCCGATGACAAGGCCGCCTGGAATCACCTGGTGCGCTTCACCTTCTGCAAGAAGGAGGAGACGATCGCCGAGGGTGTCCGCCGCCTGCGGGCCGGGCACACGGTGGAGGCTCTCGGCTGACAGTTGCCCGGCGGATACTCGCGCGCTGCGGAATGATCCGGCGGGCCGTACGGTTGTGAGCCGTTGTCGCACCACGAGACGAACGGACACCCCATGCTCGGCTACCTCACCGACCCCTCCGGTCCCGCGGGCCTGCGCCTCGCCACCGATCTGCCCGAGCCGCAGCCGCGACCGGACGAAGTGATCGTCGAGGTCCGGGCCTTCGCCATCAATCACGACGAGCTCAATCTGATCCGGCGGCGGCCCGACGGCTGGCGGCCGGGACAGGATGTGGCCGGGGTGGTGGTCGCGGCGGCCGCCGACGGGTCCGGGCCCGCGGTCGGTGCGCGCGTGGTTTGCTACCTCGACTGGGAAGGCTGGGCCGAGCGCATCCCGGTGCCGGTGAAACGCGTTGCGGTGCTGCCGGATTCGGTGTCGTTCGAGCAGGCCGCCGCACTGCCCATCGCGGGCATCACCGCGCTGCGGGCCGTGCGGGTGGGTGGCGCACTGCTGGGCCGCCAGGTCCTGATCACCGGAGCCACCGGCGGAGTGGGCCAGTTCGCGGTCCAGTTGGCCGTGGCGGCCGGTGCCACCGTGACCGCACTGGTCAGCCGCCCGGAACGCATCCCCGACGCGCTTTCGCTCGGTGCCCACCACGCCGTCACCTCCCTCGAGGATCCGGCACTGGGCCCCTTCCACCTGGTCCTCGATGGCATCGGCGGCGACCTCACCGCCCCGGCCGTGCGTCGCCTGGCCCCCGGCGGCCACCTCGCCTGGTACGGAAACCTCGGCGGCGCGGCCGAACTCCGCCTCGCCGACTTCTACGCCCAGGGCTGGAACGCCCACATCGTCGGCTTCATCAGCCCCGTCCCGGAAGACACCCTCGGCGAAGATCTCGCCATTCTGGCCAACCTGGTGGCCGACGGCCGCCTCACCCCGGACATCGGGCTCACCCTGGACTGGACCGAAACCCCGAAAGCCTTCGAAGCCATCGAATCCCGCACCCTGCGCGGCAAAGCCGTTCTAACCCTGGGCAACTGACGCCCGATCCCCCATTCCGGCAGCGCCCCACCTCGCCATTCCGGCAACGCCTCACCTCGTTATTCCGGCGTGCTGGGATGGCATTCGATGTGGCGGTCCACCAGGTGGCTGGCGGTCCACCAGGTGGTTGGCGGTCCACTAGGTGGCAAGTGGCCCGCGACAGGAATCAGTCGCGGCTCGGAGAATTGGGCGCGTGATTGAAACGACTGCGGTGCTGGGAGTTGCGGCGGCGGAACTGGTGCTGGTGCTGACGCCGGGGCCGAACATGATGTATCTGGTGTCGCGGACCATCTCTCAGGGGCGGCGGGCCGGGCTGGTGTCGCTGGCGGGTGTGGCGGTGGGATTCGGGACCTACATGGTGGCGGCCGCCGTCGGGATCACCGCGGTGTTCGCCATGGTGCCCGCGCTGTATCTGGCGTTGAAGGTGGCGGGGGCGGGCTATCTGCTTTATCTGGCGTGGAAGATATTGCGGCCGGGCGGCGTTTCGCCGTTCGCCCCGATCGAGCTGCCCCCGGATTCGACGCGGCGGCTGTTCACGATGGGGCTGGTCACCAACCTGCTGAATCCGAAGATCGCCGTGCTGTACATGGCACTGATTCCGCAGTTCGTGGTGCCCGCGCACGGACGGGTCTGGTTGCAGAGCCTGATCTTGGGTGGCGTGCAGACCAGCATCGCCGTCGTCATGAACGGGCTCATCGTGCTCAGCGCGGGAGCGATCGCGACCTTCCTGGCGAGACGGCCGCTCTGGCTGCGTGCCCAGCGGTTGGTCACCGGTACCGTCCTCGGCGCGATGGCGGCCCTGGTGCTGTCGGACCGCACCCGCCCGCTCCCGGCCTGAGGTCAGGAGCGCAGCGAGCCCGGGTACAGGAATTCGTCGGCAGGCCGGTCGGTCCGGTCCAGCCAGGCGGCGAAGAATCCCGTCAGGTCGTGCGGTGTGCGTGTCTGCATGAACTGGCGGAACTCCGGCATCGAGGCGTTGCCGTACTTGTGCGCCATCACGAAGTCGCGCACGGCCGGGAAGTAGGCGTCGTCACCCATGGTCCGGCGCAATGCGTGCAGGAACAGCGGCCCGCGGTAGTACACCGAGGTGAATTCGCTGCCCTTGCCGGGATTCTGCAGCGCGATCTGCCAGAACTTCGGATCGTCATGGTATTTCGCGACCGTGTCACGGTACATGGCGTCGACGTCCTTGCCGTCCTTGCGTTCCGGCCACAGGTAGTCGGCGGTGTAGCTGGCGAAGCATTCGTTCAGGCAGACATCCGACCACTGCTTGACCGACATGGAATCGCCCCACCACTGGTGGGTGACCTCGTGCACCACGGTGTCCAGGTCGGTCCAGGGCGCGTAGATGGGCCGCGACTGGGTCTCCAGCGAGAAATTCAGATCGGTGTCGACGAAGATGCCGCCCGCGACATCGAACGGGTAGGGGCCGTAGAGCTCCTCCTGGAAGTCCAGGATCTCCGGCAGCCGCGACTCGATGTCCTTGGCCTTCAACGCGTCCGGCGCGAACGCACTCAACAGCTGGGTTCCATTGGCGCGCCGCTGTTCCAGGAATTCGAACTTGTCGATGGCGATGGTGGTCAGATAGCCGATCACCGGCTGCCGCATCTCCCAGGAGACGGTGCGATTCGCACCCGACACGGTGTCGGACACCTTGTCACCGCCCGACATCACCTCCCACTCCTGCGGCACGGTGGCGTGCAGCGTGAAAGTCGCTTTGTCCGTGGGGATGTCGTTGAGCGGATACCAGCTGCTGGCCGAATGCGGTTCGCCCGCGACGAAGGCCCCGCCGCTGGGCGAGAACACCCAGCCCTCACCGTCGGTGCCGGTCACCGGGCCCGCGTAGTCGACCTGCACGGTGAACGGCAGCCCGGGCAGCAGCGGAATCAGGGGTGTCACGACCAGTTCGTGCTCGTCGGTGCGATCGAACCAGGCAGGCAGGTTGTTGACCGTCACCTTGGAGATCTGCGGCCCGCTGTAATCCAGGTTGAACGTCCGCAGCGCCTGCGTGGCCGTCGCGTCGATGCGGGTCGACCCGGTCAGCTGATGCGACGGGGGGTCGTAGGAGATCGTGACGTCGTAATGGCTCGCGTTGTAGCCACCATTGCCGTCCATCGGATAGTAGGGATCACCCGCTCCCGGCGCGCCCGCGAAGGGATCACCCGAATCCGCCTGCGCTGGAGCCGCATTCGCGCCCACCAGCAGTACCGCCCCCACCACCATGTACCGCCAGTTCGCCCTCATGCGTTCCTACCACCCCTTGTCGTCGGTGCCGATGTCCGTCTCGCCGATGCTAATCGGCGGGTATCTCAGTTGGTGCTGCCCGACACGGCGACGCTCGCGCCCAGCCCGATGATCATCACACCACCCGCGCCGCCGACCGCCTCCAGCCGCTTGGGCGAGCGCGCGAACCATTCCCGCGCGGTGCCGGCCAGCAGGGCGTAGACGGAGTCGGAGATGAGCGCGACGCCCAGGAAGATCGCCCCGAGCAGCAGCATCTGCAGCGGGACCGCGCCCACCTTGGGCGCCACGAACTGCGGCAGCACGGCGGAGAAGAAGATGATCGCCTTGGGGTTGGTGACCCCGACCAGCACGGCCTGCCGCATGGCGCGGCGGTTGTCGACGGGTTCGAGCTTGGCCTCGAACGCCTCACGCAGGGAACGCCGTTCCCGGAAGGCCTGGATGCCCAGGTAGATCAGGTACAGCGCGCCGGCCAGTTTCACCACCGAGAGCGCGATGGCCGAGGCGGCGAGGATGGTGCCGAGCCCGGCGGCCACCAGTCCGAGGATGATCAGGACCCCGAGGGAGTGGCCGATGACCGAGAGCAGCGCGGCGCGCCGCCCGTAGGAGAGCGCCCGGCCGATGACGAAAAGCACACCGGGACCGGGGATTATGACAATGACTATGGAGGCGATGAGGAACGCCAGCAAGTTCGCGGCGGGAATCATCCGATCATTCTATTTCCCGGAGCGAGACCTGTCGCCTGGAATTCCGTCGGCGCGAAAGGCTCAGCCGCGCAGCTCTTCCGGCAGCTGCTGCGGGTCGAGCAGCAGCCGCTTGGCGTCGGCCCCGCGCACCTTGTCGGCCAGATCGAGGTTGTCGGTCAGCAGTTTCCACTCGACCTCGGTGATCAACCCGCGGGCCCGCTCGATGATGTTGAGATCCCGGGTCCCCCAGGCGATGGGCATGGCGCTCACCGTCTGCCACAGATCCCCGACCGGGCCGGGCGCGCGATCCACCCGCACGGTCACCGCGGGCACCCGCTCCCCCGCGCGGGCCCGATGGCCCGGTAGCGAGCGGACCGTGCGCGTCACCAGCGCGTAGCGCGGCCCCTGCGCGGTGGGCTTGGCCAGGTCGACCAGCGCCAGCAGGGTCGCCCCGTTGCCGTGCGTCTCCGACACCACCGCGGGCACCAGGTCGCCCGCCGCGTACAGCTTGTCGACCCGCCCGCGATGCGGCATCCAGTACCCGATGAACAGGGCGGTGACCGCGGCCAGCAGGAATGCCACCGCCAGCAGCCACGACCACGGATGGTTCACCCACACCAGGAACGCGACACCCAGCCCGAGGGCGATGGCCGCGGTATATGCCCAGATCCGAAGCCGACGCAGGTATGCGACGACCTCGTTGACCGCTCGGGCATGCTCACGGTCCACCGTGAATTCGAAGCGCCGCACGTGCGTCCCTCCCGCCTTATGGAGGCTCTTCCTCCACTTATCCTATCGTCGGCCCCAGCAGGTCGTCTGCATCGGTGATGCGATAGGCATACCCCTGCTCCGCAAGGAAACGCTGCCGATGCGCAGCATATTCGGCGTCCAGCGTGTCACGCGCGACCACCGAATAGAAGTGAGCTTGCCCGCCATCGTGTTTGGGCCGCAGCAGCCGCCCCAGCCGCTGCGCCTCCTCCTGCCGCGATCCGAAGGTGCCCGAAACCTGTACGGCCACAGACGCTTCGGGTAGGTCGATGGAGAAGTTGGCGACCTTCGACACCACCAGCACCGGAATCTCCCCGCGCCGGAAGGCGTCGAAGAGCTCCTCACGCTCCTTGGTGCGGGTGGAACCCTGAATCACCGGGGCATTGAGATGCTCACCCAGTTCATCCAGCTGATCGAGGTAGGCCCCGATCACCAGGCTCGGCGAATTCTTGTGCTTGGCCAGAATCGCCTCCACCACCGGCAGTTTGGTGCGCGCGGTGGAGCACAGCTTGTAGCGCTCCTCCGGTTCGGCGGTGGCGTAGGCCATGCGCTCGGCATCGGTCAGCGTGACCCGCACCTCGACGCAGTCGGCGGGCGCGATCCAGCCCTGCGCCTCGATGTCCTTCCACGGCGCGTCGTAGC
Organism: Nocardia sp. NPDC059240; assembly: GCF_042753865.1. NCBI lineage: Bacteria > Bacillati > Actinomycetota > Actinomycetes > Mycobacteriales > Nocardiaceae > Nocardia > Nocardia sp. NPDC059240. Next base: position 539,556 of record NZ_JBHZAC010000002.1, read on the forward strand.
GCTTGGGGCCGATCAGCGAGAACACGTCACCCTCGCGGCCGTCCTCACGCACCAGGGTGGCGGTCAGGCCCAACCGGCGACGCGACTGCAGATCCGCGGTCATCCGGAAGACCGGCGCGGGCAGCAGGTGCACCTCGTCGTAGACGACCAGACCCCAGTCGCGGCTGTCGAACAACTCCAGATGCCGGTACTCGCCCTTGGTCTTGCGGGTGACCACCTGATAGGTCGCGATGGTGACCGGCCGAATCTCCTTGCGCTCCCCGGAGTATTCGCCGATCTCGTCCTCGGTCAGCGAGGTGCGGGCCAGCAGTTCGCGCCGCCACTGCCGCCCGGCCACGGTATTGGTGACCAGGATCAGCGTGGTCGCCTTCGCCTTGGCCATGGCCGCCGCGCCCACCATGGTCTTGCCCGCGCCACAGGGCAGCACCACCACGCCGGATCCGCCCGCCCAGAAGGAGTCGACGGCCATTTCCTGATAGTCGCGCAGATGCCATTCGCTGGACTCGAAGTCCAGGTCGATCTGATGCGCCTCGCCGTCGACATAGCCCGCGAGATCCTCGGCGGGCCAGCCCACCTTCAGCAGCATCTGTTTGATCCGCCCGCGCTCCGACGGGTGCACGATGATCGTGTCGTCGTCGATGCGCGCGCCCAGCATGGGCTGAATCTTCTTGTGCCGCATGATCTCTTCCAGCACCGCGCGGTCCAGGCTGACCAGCACCAGCCCGTGCGCCGGATGCTTCATCAGCTGCAGCCGTCCGTAGCGGGCCATGGTCTCGACGATGTCGACCAGCAGCGGCTGCGGCACCGCGTACCGGCTGAAGTTGACCAGGGCGTCGACCACCTGCTCGGCGTCGTGCCCGGCCGCGCGCGCGTTCCACAGCGCCAGCGGGGTCACCCGGTAGGTGTGCACATGCTCGGGCGCGCGTTCCAGCTCCGCGAACGGCGCGATGGCCTGCCGAGCGGCATTGGCCGACTCGTGATCGACCTCCAGCAGCAGGGTCTTGTCACTCTGCACGATGAGTGGACCGTCGGTCACGAGCACCTCCTGGCTTGTTCGGCTCGAATGAGCCTGGTCCATTCTCCAGGAACCGACCGACAAGGCCACGTGACCTGCATCCTTTTCGCTGAGAGCGGAGGTTTCGGCCGGTCAGGAGGGCATTGGATTCCACGAAAACGGTCAAGACCCGAGTTTCTGTGGCTACGATCACCCAAACTTGGACAGACGTCCATTTGGACACTTGATCTGATTGCACTGAACAGGGATGGCAATGCGCAGGAACACAGCCCGGAATCGATGGAAACGCGGCGGAGGATTCGCGGGCGCGGCGCTCGCGGCGGTGCTCACCGTGGCACTGCCCACGCCCGGGATCGCCACGGCCGACAGCGGCATCGAGCGGATCCACACCGACGGGGCCCGGTTCGTGGACGACAGCGGCCGCACCGTGGTGCTGCACGGGGTCAACAATGTCGACAAGGAACCGCCCTACATCGAACCCGGCGACGGTTTCACCCTCACCGCCGACGACGCGGCCCTGCTCGCACGGCACGGATTCAACACGGTCCGCCTCGGCGTCTCGTTCGACGGCCTGATGCCGGCCCAGGGCGTCATCGACACCGCCTACCTCGACCGGATCGCCGGAGTCGTGGACACCCTGGCGCAGTACGGGATTCACACCCTGCTCGACAACCATCAGGACGGCCTGTCGAAGGTGTGGGGCGGCAACGGCTTTCCGGAATGGGCCATTCACGCCCGGCCCGGAGCCGGTGAACCCAATGTGGGCTTCCCGCTGTTCTACCTGATGCCCAGCATGAATCAGGGCTGGGACGAGGTCTGGAACAACACCTACGGAGTGCTCGACTACCTGGGCGACGCGCTGGGCGCGCTCGCGGCGCGGGTGAGCGGCCACCCGGGCGCGCTCGGCATCGAGTTGCTCAACGAGCCGTGGCCGGGATCGGCCTTCCTGTCCTGCTATCCGAACGGGTGCCCCGGCTTCGATGTCAAATATCAAGCGGCCATGCAGAAGCTGACCGACGCGGTGCGGGGCCGCAACGGCGACCTGATGGTGCTGTGGGAACCCAATGTCACCTGGAACGAGACCATGCCCACCAACCTGGGCAAGAATCCGCCGATCAGCGCGCCCGATATCGCGTTCGCGCCGCACGACTACTGCATTCCCAGCCAGCTGACCATCTATTCGGGCCTGCCCGGCTTCCTGCGCGGCCTGTGCCCGGCGCAGCAGGACAAGACCTGGGGCAATATCGACGCCTTCACCGCCCGCACCCACCTGCCTACGCTGGTCACCGAATTCGGTGACGGGGACGCGAGCGTGCTGCGCAATACCCTCGTCAATGCCGACAACCGCTTCGTGAGCTGGCAGTACTGGCATTACGCCTCGAGTTTCGGGCCGAGCGGTCCGAAACCGGATCCGTTCCTCGGCGATATCGGCAAGCAGTTGGTGCGCACCTATCCGCGGGCGACCGCGGGCACGCCCGGCCGGATGATCTTCGATCCGGACACCGGCGATTTCGCCTACCGCTACACCCCGCATGCCGGGGTCACCGAGATCTACGTGTCCGATCTGCACTACCCGGACGGGTATGCGGTGCGGGTCGACGGGGGCCGGGTCACCTCCGCGCCGGGCGCGCGGGTGGTGACGGTGCAGGCGGACGCCTCGACGCCGGTCACCGTCTACGTCAATCGGCCGGGATCGAAAGGCGCAACCGTGCCGAGTGGCCCGATCGGGACAGGCTCGGCGGACAGCGGTTCCGGGTCCGGTTCGAGCTCCGGATCGGGCTCGGGTTCCGGCTCCGGCTCGGCGGGCTGATCCGCGAAACCCGTTGACGTGCTTTGTGTAACGAGCCATCGACGGGAAACGACACACAGCGAGTGCACAGTTTTGGACGTGCGCCCAAAATAGTTCCGATCGAGAGGCAAGACAGTGAACACACTCAGCCTGACGTTCCTCGGCGCCCTGCCCGTACTCCTCATCAACATGTCGCTGCTGGCGATGCACGGACTGTCCATGCTGCACTGACGAGGTATTCTCACCGCGTTCACAGCCGTGAACTGTTCGGTGAGAAAGGTTTTCGCTAGTGAAGTTCGCAGGAACGAGGACTCTCGTGCGCCTCGTACTCGCCCTCGTGGCGGTGGCCGTGGCCGTGCTGGCCGTATCCGGCTGTTCGATGCTGAAGGATTCCAGCAAGTCCGATACCGCCAAGTCCAAGGTGGGTGACTGCATCAACGTCATCGAGGGGTCGCAGTCCGACTCCAAGACGACGCCGATCGACTGCTCCAGCGAAAAGGCCGTGTACAAGGTGGCCGCGGTCTTCGACGCCACCGCCACCTGCCAGGACCAGCAGACCTCCTACGAGGAGAAGGACGGCGGCAACAAGACCGTCGCTTTCCTGTGCCTGAGCCCGAACTTCAAGGAAGGCTCCTGCTACAACGAGAGCCAGACCACCGGCTACAAGTTCGTGGCGTGCACGGCCCCCGAGGCCTCGTTCAAGGTGCTCAAGCGCATCGACGGCCAGGCCGACGAATTCGCCTGCGACACCGCCACCACGATCGCCTTCCGCACCGTCCCGGAACCGAAGACCACCTTCTGCCTCGGCGACCCCAAGAAGTAAAACCAACTCTCGGGACTCTCAGGGGCTTCGCCCCTGAAACCCCAGGGGCGTTTATGGGGGCTCCGCCCCCCATACCCCCGGATCACTCAGTGCGGTACTCGAAGGATCACTCAGTGCGGTACTCGAATGCCCTTCAACTTGGCCGGGTTGACGACGTCGTAGACGCCCCAGACCCGGCCGTCGCGGACGGTGAAGCCGTAGACGCGCGGCGGGCTGCCCGGTTGGCCCTCGTGGGAGGCGAATTCGTGGGCGAGGATGCCCCATTGGCCGTTGACGAGGACCGGTTCGAGTACGCGGGCCGGTCCGACGTAGTCGGGGTCGAAGAGTCGGAACCTGCGCCGCAGGCCCATCCAGAGGCGCGCGTTCTTGTCCACGCCCGCAACCACATTGATGGCGGTGGACACCACGCCTCCACCGTCGCCTACGGTGCGGATATCCGGATGTAGTGCCGCCACAATGGCATCCACGTTGCCGGCGGCCAGCGCGGACAGCAGGCGTTGCACGGCGGCACTGTGCTCGTCATCGGTGACCGGTGCGGGCGCTGCCGCCACGGCCTTGCGGGCCCGGGTCGCCAACTGCCGTGCCGCGTCGGCGGAAATGCCGAGGATATCGGCGATTTCGCCGAACGGCACCGCGAAGCCGTCGTGCAGGACGAAGGCCACACGCTGCGGCGGGGTGAGGGTATCCAGCACCACCATTGCGGCGAAACGGAATTCCTGTTTGCGCACCACCGCCGTGAGCGGATCCGGGGTGCTCGACGGCGTGAGCGCGGTGACGATGGGCTCCGGGAGCCATTGCCCCACATACTTTTCCCGCCGGACCGCGGCGCTGCGCAGCCGATCCAGGCAGATGTGGCTGACCACCGTGGTGAGCCAGGCCCGCAGATCCTCGATCTCGGATTGGCGGGCCACCGACAGGCGTAGCCAGCTCTCCTGCACGGCATCCTCGGCGTCGCTGACGCTGCCGGTGAGCCGGTAGGCCACCGAGAGCAGATGCGACCGATGCGTTTCGAACAAGTCGGCAAGAAGAGCGGCAACCATCGCCCCCGATCCTACGACCGCCCGGTGACACCCTTGCGACCGGGCGGTGCGATCGGGGCCCGAATGCCGGCGGGAAAGACCGTGCGCCCCCGCCCGTTTCCGTGACAGCATGACCGCATGGACGCGGAATTCCTTTCCGACGGCGCGGTCTGGCTGTCGCCGCCGGCCGTCTCCGATATCGACGCCATCACCACCCTGTGCCAGGAACCTTCCATCGGCGCGTGGACCACCATGCCGGTCCCCTATCACCGGGCCGACGCGGAGAAATTCATCTACGACATCGTCGGTCCGGGCTGGGCCACCCGCAGTCCCACCTGGGCGCTGCGTCCCGGTGACGGCGGCCCGGTCGTCGGCATGATCGGCCTGAGTCCGCTCTATCCGCGCCGCGACGACAATCAGGCCGAGATCGGCTTCTGGCTCTCCCCCACCGCCCGCGGTCGCGGCCTGATGACCCGCGCCGCCCAACTGGTCACCGCCGCCGCGCTGGATCCGGCCGCACTGGCCTTCGAACGGGTGGAATGGCGTGCCTTCACGGGCAATCACGCCTCGGCCGCGGTGGCCCGCCGCAGCGGCTTCCACTTCGAGGGCCTGATCCGCGGCGGCGGCATGCAGCGCGGCACCCGCCGCGACATCTGGGTGGCGGGACGGCTGCGCGCGGATCCCTCGACGCCCGGCCCGAACTGGCCCCCGGGCGTCTGAGCCAAACCGGTGCCGCGGCCGCGGCCGGGAAAAAGTTCGGCCCACACCCGCCGGACTGGGTGTGGGCCGAACTCAGTGTGCACGCCGGACTCGTTCAGCGCGAGACGAACTCGCTACGAGTGGGTGCGGGTCAGGGGATTTCCGGGCCTAGCCGCGGCCGTTGCGGCGCGCGGTGACGGCGTCGGCGAGCCGCTCGAGCTGGGTGGCGGTGGTGTCCCAGTCGATGCAGGCGTCGGTGATGGACTGGCCGTAGGTCAGCTCCTCCGAGTGCCCGAGGGTGAGGTCCTGGCGGCCCGCGACGATGAAGGATTCCATCATCAGGCCGACCACCGTGTGCTCGCCCGCCGCGATGCGGTCGGCGATATCGGTGACGACATCCACCTGCTTGTTGTGGTCCTTGTTGGAGTTGCCGTGCGAGGCGTCCACCACCAGGCGCTGCGCCAGCGACGACTTCTCCAGGCGCAGTAGGGCTTCCGCGCAGGAGGCGGCGTCGTAGTTGGTGCCGTTGGAGCCGCCGCGCAGGATGACGTGGCAGTCCGGGTTGCCGGCGGTGCGGATGAGCGCGGAACGCCCGTCCAGATCGGTGCCGGGGAACACGTGCGAGGCGGCCGCGGCGCGCACGCCGTCGACGGCGACCTGCACGTCACCGTCGGTGCCGTTCTTGATGCCGACCGGCATGGACAGCGCCGAGGACAGCTGCCGGTGCACCTGGCTGGCCGCGGTGCGCGCGCCGATCGCGCCGTAGGCGACCAGGTCCGCGATGTACTGCGGGGTGATCGGATCCAGGAACTCGCACGCCACCGGCAGGCCGAGCGCGGTGATGTCGACCAGCAGGCGACGGCCCAGGTCCAGGCCGGTGTTGATGTCGAAGCTGCCGTCCAGGTGCGGGTCGTTGATCAGACCCTTCCAGCCCAGCGTGGTGCGCGGCTTCTCGAAGTAGACGCGCATGACGATGTGCAGGCGGTCGTCGAGTTCGGCGGCCTTGGCGGCGAGGCGGCGGGCGTAGTCGATGGCGGCCTCGGGATCGTGCACGGAGCACGGTCCGACGATCACCATGAGGCGGTCGTCGTCGCCGTTGAGGACATCGACGGTGGCCTTGCGGCCGGCGCGCACGATGTCGGCGAGGGTGTCGTCGATGGGATGGGCGGCACGAATCTCACGCGGCGAGCTCAGCGGGCTGACGCTGAGCGTGCGCTGATCGTCGAGATCGGCGTGTTTGTCGAGATCGATGCTGGTCATCGGGGGTTCCTGTTCTCAGGCCGACCCGCGGAATCTCGCTTCGAATTCCCTTGGAGCCGGTCTGTTTTCGTCCGGCTCGGGGTGGAGGATGTCAGCGCAGGTCAGCGCCGCGCGACCCACTCGGGGCCGGCTGGCTAAACCAGAAATACACACGCTGCATGGCTCGGACAGTACCAGAGATCCCGATTCGCGCCTGTGGCGTGCGCCACGATCACTGGGAATCGCGTCCCGGATGCTGAGATACCCCAGCTCAGCGCCACGGGAAATGAGTAGCTCAGCGCAGGATGTAGTGCAGGATCACGTCGTGCACGTGGCGCGTCTTCTCGTCGCCGCGGAACTCCACCTCGTAGGTGTGATGCCCGGTGCTGATCGCAATGTGCCCGGAGGAGAAGAACTGTCCCGCGAACGACTTGTTGGTCAGGATGCTGACGCTCGCGATCCGCCCGTACGGGATGCTCGTGATGGCGATCTTCTTCCCGACGAACGAGTTGTCCTGAATGATGACCCGCCGATCGGTGAGCCCGAGGAATCCGGTGCCCACGCCGATGGCGTCGTAGACCGCCAGGATCTGCTCACCGGGCAGCAGACCCTGCTCGATCTTGTCGTATTGGTCGCGCCGGTCGATCGGAATGTTCATGTCTCCCGGCTCCCGGCTATTTGCGCACGAAGGGGTAGCTGATCTTCGTCAACTGTTCGGAGAGCTCCCACAACCGCCGCGCGGTCACCTCGTCCTTGGAGGCGGCGGTGGAGGTACTCGGCCCGGGATAGCCACGCATGCCGCGCAATCCCGTCGGCCCGTAGAAACCACCCGGCTCGACCTCCGCGGTCGCCGCGAACAGGCTTGGCAGCGCACCCATTTCGGCGCTCTGCGCGAAGATCCGATTGCCGATCGACATGAGCGTGTCGTACAGCGACTCGGTGTGCCCCTGCAGGTCGGTGGCGGCGTAACCGGGATGCGCGGCCACCGACACCTTCGCCGATCCGGCGGCGGACAAGCGGCGCTGCAGTTCCCGCGCGAACATGAGATTGGCCAGCTTGGACTGCCCGTAGGCGGCCCAGCGCTGATACGAGCGCCGCTCCCAGTTCGGGTCCTCGAGATCGATGCGGCCGATGGCGTGCATGCCGCTCGACAGCGTGACCACCCGGTCGCGAATCTTGTCCAGCAGCAACCCGGTCAGCGCGAAATGGCCGAGATGGTTTGTGCCGAACTGGGTTTCGAAGCCGTCCGCGGTGCGCTTGAGCGGCACCGCCATCACGCCCGCATTGTTGATCAGCACATCCGCGCCGTCGATGCCGTCGGCGAACTCGCGCACCGAGGCGAGATCGGCCAGATCCAGCCGACGGACCTGAGCGTTCGGCCCGATCTCGTCGGCCACCGAGCGCGCCTTGACCTCATTGCGGCAGGCCATGATCACCTTCGCGCCGGCGCCCGCGAGCGCTCGCGCGGTGACCGCGCCCAGCCCGCTGTTGGCGCCGGTGACGATGATCGTCCGGCCCGCTTGATCGGGGATGTCGGAGATGTCCCAGCCGCTCACGGGGTCGAGTCTAGGGGCGCGGGGGCACGCCCGTCCGGTGTCGGCGGGAACCGGCCACCGTCTCGCTGTTTGCCCGCACTCGGTCCGGTGGCCGGGCGCGGCGTGTCCGCTTCGCCTTAAACCCCTTTGACCTGCACAGCCGGTAGCGTCCGGCGCTATGGACACGCTGATACTCGCGGGTTTGCTCGGCGTTCTGTACTTGATCTGGAAACCGGGATCCCGACAGCGCGTGCTGGCGGCCTGGTGGATCGTGGCCCTGCTGTGCGCCGGGCTGCTGAAGTATCACATCACCAGCGGCCTCGGATTGGGGCTGACATGGTGACCGCCACCGATTCCGAGACCACCGGAACCTCCCGCGGCGGCGGGGTCCTCGGCCAGGTCCAGTACTGGCTGGCGGTGATCTTCATCGTCGGCTGGACCGGCGTCGTCTGCGGCGGCCTCGGCGTCCAATTCGGCACCTGGGACTACCCGTGTCCGCTGTGCATGCTGCAGCGCTATTTCATGATGCTGGCCGCGCTCGGCGGCGCGTACATCGTGCGCAAGGCCATGACCGGAACCATGGTGCGACGCGACTACATGATGGGCTGGGGTCTGGCCATCGTGGCCTGCTTCGGCGGCGGGTTCACCGCGTGGCGGCAGACCATGCTGCATATCCTGCCCGGCGACAAGGGCTATGGCGGCGCGGTACTCGGCCTGCACCTGTACGTGTGGGCGTTCGTCCTGTTCATCGCCGCGATCACGACAATCGGTGTAGTGCTGGCGTTCTCGCACGAAACAGCCTCGGAGACCATTCCGACCACCGGGCCGCATCGCGGCATCGGCATGCTGGCGATCGGCTTCCTCGGGCTGGTGATCGCCATCAACCTGGTGGCGACGTTCTTCCTGGAGGGCTTCCACTGGGTGCTGCCCGACGACCCGGCCTGCTACCAGCTGCTGCACGATCTCGGCATTCTGGACGGCGGTTGCGTCCTGCCCGCCGACCACTGAGCAACGCTCGCGATCCCCGCGCCCGGCGAAAAGGGCGCGGGGATCGTGCTTTTCAGGACAGGGCGAGGATCTCGTCGTCGGACATGGCGGCCACCTCGAGGTAGAGACGAGCCACCTCGTCGAGGCGTTCGGGAGTGCCTGCGCGCCGCTCACGGTCCAGCAGCCGCGAGCTCAGGCCCTCGACCGTGCGGGCGGCGAAGAAGTCCGCCACCACCGTGTCCGGAGCGTCGAGCCAGTCCCGCACCCGGGCGACGACGGCGGTCGCGAGCACGGAATCGCCGCCCAGGGCGAAGAAGTCGTCGCTCAGGCCGACCCGGTCCCGGCCCAGGACGGTGGCCACGATGTCGGCCACGGCGCGCTCGACATCGGTTCGGGGAGACCGGAATTCGCCGCCTCGCTCGCCCGCGGCCAGCAGGGTCGCGATGGCCTTCCGGTCCGGTTTGCCATTGCCGGTGAAGGGCAGTTCGGCCAGTAGCTCTACCCGGCTCGGAATCATGTAGGCGGGCAACAGATTCGCTGCGGCGTCGGTGAGCGCGGCCACCTCGAGCTCGACACCCTCCTCGGCGACCACCACGGCCGAGAGTTTCGGCGCCGTCGTGCCGATCACCGACGCGATGGCGTGCCGCACGCCCGGCAGGCCGCGCAGCACGCTCTCCACCTCCCCGAGTTCCACCCGGTAGCCGCGGATCTTGACCTGATGATCGGCGCGGCCCAGGAATTCCAGGCAGCCGTCCGGCAGGTAGCGCGCGAGATCCCCGGTGCGGTACCAGCGCAGGCCCTCGTGGGTGACGAACCGGTCCGCGCTGCGCTCGGCGTCGCCGCGATACCCGGCGGCCACCCCCGCCCCGCCGATCCACAGCTCACCGGTCACCCAGTCCGGGCAGTCCTGCCCCGACGGCCCGACCACCCGGCAGCGCACATTGCGCAGCGGCGTCCCGTACGGAACCGCCGACCATTCCTGCGGCACTTCGGCATTCACGACTTCGCAGATCGTGGAGTGGATGGCCGTCTCGGTGGCCCCACCCAATCCGGCGAACCGGCATTCCGGCGTGACCGCCGCGAGCCGCCCCGGCAGCGCCACATCCACCCAGTCGCCACCGAGAATGACCATTCGCAGACTGTCCAGCGGTGTTCCGGCGGCGGCCTCCAACACCATATCCAGCAGGCTCGGCACACAGTTCAACACCGAAACCCGGTGCCGCCGAATCATCTCCACCCAGCGGCCCGGTTCGCCGCGCTGTCCCTCATCCAGCGCGACGACCGCGCCCCCGGCACTCAACATGCCGAAGATGTCGTACACCGACAGATCGAACTCCAACGCCGACAAGGCGAGTGCCCGATCCGTGGCGCCGATCCCGAACCGCTCGTTCAGATCGTCGATGGTGTTTATGGCCGCCCGATGCGGCACCTCGACCCCCTTGGGCTTCCCGGTGGAACCCGACGTGAACAGCACGTAGGCAACGGCCTCCGGATCGGGAATCACCGCCTCCGCCAACGGTTCCGGATACACCCGAGCATCGCTCAGCACGACGGTCCGCACCTCGGGAACCTCAGCACCGCCGGTGACGGCCGCTACAACCGTGCCGGTGCGCAGAATCTCCGCGCGCCGCGCAGCGGGCTGATCGAACCCGATCGGCACATACACGGCACCCGCCGCCAGCACGCCCGCGGTAGCCACGATCTGATCCGGCCCCTTCGGCAACTGCACCGCGACCGCATCGCCCGGCCGCACCCCGGCCGCCCGCAGTGCACCGGCCACGGCCAGCGCCTCCGAGGCCAGCTCACCGTAGGTGAATACTCGTGTCTCGAAGGCAGCACCTCCGACGGGTTCGACCGCGCCCGTCTCCCAGATGATGGCGGGCGCACCGGAATTCGCGGCGGCGAAATCGAACAGCCCACTGTGCAGGGCACGCCCGGTGACCTCGCCGTCGGTGGCGTTCACCCGGGCACGAACGACCGCCTGCTCCACCGGAATCCGCACCGCCGCTTCCGCATCCCACCCCGCGCCACCGAAATGCTGTGCGGGTGTGGGGCTCGCCGCTACGTCAGCCACGGCGAGCTCGTCGAGACCCGCCAGGCGCAGGACGGCGTCGATGTAGCGGGTGAACATGGTTTCGACCAGGTCGGCAGGGAAGGCGTCGGAGCGGACGTCCCAGTTCAGCAGGATGCCGCCGCGCACCTCGGTGACCTGGGCGTCCAGGAGCACCTGCGGCCCTTGGGAAATGATCCAGACCGGGTCGCCGAATGTCGCGGTGACCTGGTCGGCGAACAGTTCGCCGAGGTTGATGGCGCTGGTGTAGACGATGGGCGCCAACACCGGTTCCGCCCGCAGGCGGCCGAGATCGCGCAGCACCTCGAGACCGCTGTAGCCGGAATGCGCTCCAGCGGCGTGCAATTCCCGCTGCAGTGCGCGGGCCCGCTCGGTGACCGTGGCGGGCTCACTGACATCCACCTCGAGCAGCACCGAGGAGGTGAAGTCCCCGACCACCCCATCCACCTGCGGATGCACCGGTTCCCGATGGAACAACGGCAGATTCAGCAGGAACCGCCGCTGCGCCGACCACCCCCCGATCGTCTCCGCGAACACCGACGCCAGCGCCATGGCCGGCGTGATCCCGCGCTCGTGAGCGGCAGCGAACATGCGCGCCTTGGCCTCCGGAGTGAGCCAGCGATGCAGGCGGATGGTCCGCGCCGCACAATCACTCGCCGACCCTGGTTCATCCACGGATGCGGCGGCCGGTGACGCCGGGCCTCGAACCGCGCCCGAGCCGTCGACCTCGGTCCGCCCACCGGTCGCGCCCGGCACCACTCCCGCGCCAGGCACCGCGTTCGCGTCCGGTGCCACCATCCGGGCCGGATTCGCCGGCGCACGGGCCGCCTGGTGCGAGCGCGGAAGTTCGGGTGCGCCGGGCAGCTCGGGAAGACGCGCCTGCCACCATTCGCGGTCAGCCGCGTGTTCTGGTGCGGGACCGGCGTGTTCGGCGAGGTACTGCCGGAAGGTGTAGGTCTGGGGTGGCAGTTGGTCGCCGTGGTAGAGCCGGGCCAGATCCGCCACCAAGATGCGGTAGCTCATGGCGTCGGCCGCGAGCATGTCCACATCCAGGTGCAGCCGGGAGCGGCCGTCCGGGAGCAGGGTCAGCGCGATGTCGATGACCTGCCCGTCCTCGACCGCCATGAGCTGGTGGATGCGCTTGTCCCGCAATGCTTCCAGCGTCCGCTCCACGGACTCCGGGTCGGCCGCCCGCAGATCGGTGACGCTCCACACCTCGCGGCCCGGCCGCTCCAGCGTCTGCTGGGTGCCGTCGGGCAGGAACCGGGTGCGCAGCATGGGATGCCGCCGCACCAGCGCCTCGACCGCAGCTCCCAGGCGCCCGGGATCCACACCGGCCCCGTCGAATTCGACATACAGATGCGCCGCGACCGCCCCCAGCTCCTGCCCCGCGGACCGCCCCACCCAGTACGCGTGCTGCATCGGGGCCAGCGCGAAAGGGCTCCCGTCGTCGTGGCCACCGGCCCGAGTCGCGCCACCGGCCTCCGCGCCCAGGCTGTCGATTGCGGCGGCGGGTGCCGAATCAACGTGCGTGGCCACGTGATTCGCCCCGGACATGGCATCCAGGTAAGCCCGGTCCGCGCGGTGGCCGGTCGGCTCGGTCGCCGGAGCCTGCTCGTCCACTCCGCCGAGGAGGCGGTGCCAGGCGGCGAGGGTGGGTTCGGCGGCGAGTTGGGCGAAGTTGACGGCCAGGCCGCGTTTGCGCCAGGCGCCGGCCAGTTTCATGGTGCGGATGGAGTCCAGGCCGAGCTGGATGAGGTCGTCGTGGTCGCCGATGGCGGACGGGTCGAGGGTGAGGTGACCGGCGATGGCGGCGCGGATCTCGTCCCGGGCGATGCTCGCCGAAGACCTCTGGGGTGACTCCATTTCCGCTGGTACTCCTTGTTCGAGGAATGTGCTTGGACAGCAGCGTAGCCGACTGAGATAGGGTTGCCTAACCTTTGCAAGGCCACCCTTACTAGCTAGAGGTCAGAGCTGTGACATCGCATGCAACCGCCGCCACGGACCACCGCGACGGCTTCGTCCCGTTCCCCGCCGACCTCGCCGAGCAATACCGGGCGGCGGGCTATTGGGCGGGCCGGCCGCTCGGTGAACTCCTGCGGGACACGGCCCGGGCATGGCCCGATCGGCCCGCACTGCTCGGTGACACCACGACCACCTATGCCGAACTCGATCGGGCGGCGGACCGAATGGCCCACGGCTTCCTCGCGTTCGGCATCCGGCCGGGCGACCGGGTCGTGGTGCAGCTGCCGAACGTCGCCGAGTTCATCCCGATGTTGTTCGGGCTGCTGCGGGCCGGGATCATTCCGGTCCTCACCCTCCCCGCCCACCGGCGCGCCGAGATCGAGCATCTGGCAAGGCTTTCCGGCGCCGTCGCGTACGTGGCCGCCGACCGCCTCGGCGACTTCGACTACCGCACCCTGGCCGCGGAGGTGAGCGAACGCGTACCCACCCTGCGGCACGTGCTGATCCTGGGCGATCCAGGCCCGTTCACCGACCTGAATTCGATTCCCGCCGACGGCGATTCCCTGCCACCGGTCGATCCCACCGATATCGCACTCATGCTGGTCTCCGGCGGCACCACCGGCCTGCCCAAGCTGATCGCCCGCACCCACGACGACTACACCTACAACGCGAAGGCCAGCGCCGAGGTCTGCGAACTCGGCCCGGACGACGTCTATCTCGCGACTCTCCCTGTCGCCCACAACTTCCCGCTGGCCTGCCCCGGCGTGCTGGGCACCGTGGCCACCGGCGGTGCGATGGCCTTCGTGACCGATCCCAGCCCGGAGAGCGCCTTCGCCGCCATCGAACGCCACCGAGTCACCGTCACCGCCGTGGTGCCGCCGTTGGCCCAACTGTGGTCCGCGGCAGTCGAATGGGAGGACGCGGACCTGTCCTCGCTGCGCCTGCTGCAGGTCGGCGGCGCGAAGCTGGCGGAGGTGAACGCCCGCGAGGTCACGCCCGCGTTGGGCGTGCGGCTGCAGCAGGTGTTCGGCATGGCCGAGGGCCTGCTCAACTACACCCGCGCCACGGACTCCGACGATCTGGTCTGCACCACCCAGGGCCGCCCCTTGTCACCCGCCGACGAGGTCCGGGTGGTCGACGAGGACGGCCACAACGTCCCGGACGGCGAGGAGGGTGAGCTGCTCACCCGCGGCCCTTACACGCTGCGCGGCTATTACCGTGCCCCCGAACACAATGCGCGCGCCTTCACCCCCGACGGCTTCTACCGCAGCGGCGATCTGGTCCGCCGCCTGCCCAGCGGTCATCTGATCGTGTCGGGCCGCATCAAGGACGTCATCAATCGCGGCGGTGAGAACATCTCCTGCGACGAACTCGAGGAGCATCTGCTCGCCTATCCGGGCGTCCGCCACGCCGCCGCCGTCGGCCTGGCCGACCCCGCTCTGGGCGAGAAGGTCGGCGTCGTTCTGGTGACCACGGGCGAGCTACCGTCGCTGCCGGAGATCAAGACCTTCCTGACGGCGCGCGGCCTGGCCACCTACAAGCTGCCGGATGTGCTGCGGCAGGCCGACTTCCTGCCGGTCACGGCCGTGGGCAAGATCGACAAGAAGGCCCTCGCCGCGCGTATCTGACGCACTCGTCATAGAGTTCATCTATGGGCGGGTGGAACACAGCGAACATTCCGGATCAGACGGGCCGGATCGTCATCGTCACCGGCGCCACCAGCGGCCTGGGCGAGGCCACCGCGCGGGCCCTCGCCGCCGCCGGGGCGCAGGTGATCATGGCCTGCCGCAATGAGATCAAGGCGCAGGCGGTGGCCCGCACCATGCCCGGGGACGTGCACATCCGGGCACTGGATCTGGCCGATCTGACCTCGGTGCGCGCCTTCGCCGACACCGTCGAACGGGCCGACGTGCTCATCAACAACGCGGGCGTGATGGCGGTGCCCAAGCGCGCGACCGCCGACGGCTTCGAATTGCAGATCGGCACCAACTACCTCGGGCATTTCGCCCTGACCGGCCTACTGCTGGACCGGATTTCACACCGTGTCGTGAACACCTCCAGCATCACCCACTTCATCGGGCGCATCGATCTCGAGGATCTGAACTGGGAGCGGCGCGCCTACTCCCGCTTCGGCGCGTACGCGCAATCCAAGCTGGCCATGCTGCTGTTCACCTATGAGCTCCAGCGGCGGCTGACGCTCACCGGCTCGGACAAGCTCGCGGTGGCGGCGCACCCCGGCTACGCGGCCACCGAGATCAGCGGCGAGACGCAGAACGTGCTGGAACAGATTGTCGGGCTCGGCAATCGCCTGATCGCGCAGAGCGCCGAGATGGGCGCGCTGCCCACGCTGTACGCGGCCACCGCCGAGGTGGAGCCCGGCGGCTACTACGGCCCGGACCGGTTCAACTGGCGCGGCAATCCGACCCGGGTCGGATCCAACGCCGCCTCCCACGACGAGAAAACCGCCCGGCAGCTCTGGGAGCTGTCCGAGCGGTTGACCGGCGTGGAATTCCGCGTCTGACCCCACGCCGGGTTTCTCAGGCGCGCACCACGTAAGGCGCTACGCTGCCCAGCTTTTCGCAGGTCTCCTCGAATTCCCGCTCCGGCCGGGATTGGCCGACCACGCCCGCGCCGGCCCGCAGCCATGCGCCCGCGCCGGTCTGATAGACCGCGCGCAGCACCAGCGTCGCCTCCAGCGCGCCGTCGGGCGAAACCGTGACCACCGCACCGGAATACAGCCCACGCGGGTCGTGATCGAGGCGGAAGACGGCGTCCACGCCGGCGGCCTTGGGGATGCCCGAGGCGGTGACGGAGGGGAACAGCATCTCGAGCGCGTCCCACGGGCTGCGGTCCGCCGCCAGGCGACCGCGCACCGTCGAGGCCAGATGCTGCACGCTGCCCCGTTCGCGCACCGCCATGAAGTCGGAGACCGCGGTGGTGTCCGGCTCGGCGACGGCGGCGATCTCCGAGAACGAGGTCTGCACGGAAATGGCGTGCTCGACAATCTCTTTGGGGTCCTTGACCAGCTCGGCGCGCGCCGCCGTATCGACCTCGTCGCCGCGCCCGAAGGCCCGGGTCCCGGCCAGCGGCTCGGTGGTGACCACGCGGTCGTCGTCCACGGCCGCCACCAGTTCGGGGCTGAAGCCCGCGGCCTCGAGTCCGCCGAGGCGCAGCAGGAACGAGCGCGCGGGCGTGTTGTGCATGCGCCCCAGCCGGTAGGTGGCCGGAATGTTCACCGCGAAGGGCAGTTCCACCTTCCGCGACAGGATCACCTTCTGGTATTTGCCCGCCCCGATCTCGGCGACGCCGGTGGCGACCCGATCCCGGTATCCGGTGGGATCCACGGTGACGTCCACCGGATGCGCCACCGCCGGAGCGGTCTGCTGGGCGGCGGCGATCAACGCGTGGATATCGCCGGTTTCGGCGGGCGTGGCACCCGACACCCGGACACCGGACGCGTCGATGCGCACCTCGATGCGCGGAATCATCAAGTGCGCCAGCGTCGCCCGGGGATGCACATGCTCGGTCGCGCCCAGCGACCAGGCGCAGAACTCGAATCCGATCCAGCCGTAGGCGTTCCGGTCGCCCACCGGCAGTCCGGCCAGCGCCCGGTCGACGGCCTGCGCGGGGCTGCCGGTCCACGGGCCCGCGGTGGTGTGCCCGTCCCAGCTCACCCGCAGCTCGTTGGCGTCGAGCTCGACCCCGCCGATCGGGTCGGCCGCGAACACCCAGGTTCCGGGCCGCTCGTAGACCACGTACTCACCGAAGCGATCCGCCGCCGCCAGCGCGGAGACCGCCGCGACCGGATCGGTGACGTGTTCGCCCCACCGCTGCTCCCCCGCGACCCGTACCCGTTCGTCAGCGACCGACACCAGACCTCCAAGGTTATGCTTACCTAAGTTGTTGAGTGAGGTTAGCATTACCTTCCTAGATGTGGGCAAGGCTCGATCGCGACCTCGATCACGCAGCCCCCGGCCGCCCTGAAACCCCCGCCCCGACCGGCTAATTACGCGACCTCCCATCCCGCCGCGCGCGTTTGGGATTCAATGGAGATCAGCGGCTCATGCGGAGGTAACGAAGATGCTCGATCATGACAGCCGGCTCCCCGAGGCCGCGCTCACCGCTCCGCATTCCGTGGTCGCACTCGTCGACGCCACCTCACCGGTGGAACGCGAACTCGTCGGACACTGGCTCGCCGAGGGCGGCATCACCCAGGAGTTCGGCACCACCGCACCCGTCACCCAGATCGACCTCGACCCGGTGGCCGTCACCGACCGGCTGGTCGGGCGCAGCGACGACCCGCTGGTGGTGCCGGTCCGCGTGCTGTGGCTGCCACCGGAGCGAGACGGCGTGCGGCGCACCACCTTCAGCGATCTGGTCACCCTCACCAACCCCCGCAAACCGAACCGGCTCATGCAGCGGCGGCTGCTCAGTAAGGCCCCCGACCGGCACCTGGTACTGACCGGACAGCCCGCCCGGCTCAGCGAGCTGCGCGCCAACAATCCCGGATCCGCCGCCGCCCCCGGCACTTTCGGGCGGGCCATCGTGCGCGCGGGCATCGTCGCCCTGGAACGCGCCGAACGCGCGGTCATCGGCGACCGGTACAAGGTGCCGCGGCTGGTGGTGGAGGAGATCCTCGATTCACCGGAATTCCTGCGGCGGCTCGACGCCATCGCCGAAGCGACCGGCCTGGCGTCGCGGGAGGTCTACCGGCGCGCGGAGAAGGGGCTGCGGGAACTCGTCGCCGCCCAGTCGCGACTGGTGTCGGACCTGTTCACCCAGGCCATGCGGCCCGTGCACGCCTCCACCTGGAAGGTCGACTCCGACCTGAGCGGGCTGGACCGGCTGCGCACCCTCAACCGGCGCTACCCCTTGGTGTTCCTGCCCTCGCACCGCTCCTACGTGGACGCCTTCGTGCTCGGGGACATCCTGGCGCGCAACGACTTCCCGCCCAATCACGTGGTCGGCGGGGCCAATCTCAAGTTCTGGCCGATCGGGCCGATCGCGCGGCGCACCGGAACCGTGTTCATCCGCCGCAGTTTCGGCGACGACGAGGTGTACAAGGCCGTCGTCGAGGAGTACTTCGCCTACCTGCTCGCCAAACGCTTCAACCTGGAGTGGTACTTCGAGGGCGGCCGCACCCGCACCGGCAAGCTCCGCCCGCCCCGCTACGGACTGCTGAATTACCTTGCCGCCGCACTGCGTTCGAAACGCATCGACGACGTCATGCTGGTGCCCGTCTCCATCACCTACGAGCGGCTCAACGAGATCGGCGCCATCGCCGACGAGCAGACCGGCGGCAGCAAGCAGGCCGAGGGCCTGGCCTGGCTGGCCCGCTACGTGCGCAACCAGCAGCACTCCGCCGGGCACGTGTACATCCGCTTCGGGACCCCGCTCTCGGCGCGCGACCGGCTGGCCGTGCACGGGGATCCACTGACGGCACACCCGATTCCGGCCGACGACGACAACTCCGAACTCGAGCACCTGGCCGCACTCGAGCATCGCGCCGTGCAGCAGCTGGCCTTCGAGGTCGCGGTCGGCATCAACGACGTCACCCCGGTCACCGTCAACGCGCTCACCACCCTGGTCCTGCTGGGCGTGCACGAACGCGCCCTCACCCGCCGCGAACTGCGCACCGCCATCGAGCCCGTGCTCGGCTACGTCGAGAACCGGCACCTGCCGCACGGCGAAATTGCCACGCTGCGTGAGGATCATCGACTGGCGGTGGTGCTCGAGCAGCTGGCCATCGCGAAGGTGGTGACCGTCTATCGCGGCGGCCTGGAACCGGTGTACGCCATCAATGCCGGAGCGCACCTGGAGGCCGCGTTCTATCGCAACAGCGCGGTGCACTGGTTCGTCAATCGCGCCATCCTCGAACTGGCCATCCTCAGTGCCGTCGAAGCGCCCGAGGGCGATCAGCTGCGAACCGGGTGGGAGGCCGCCTACCGGCTGCGGGACCTGCTCAAATTCGAGTTCTTCTTCCCCGAACGCGCCGAGTTCACTGCTCAGCTCACCACCGAGATGCTGCTGGTCGACCCGGAATGGCACCGCCGCACCGCGGCCGGCACCGTCGGCTCCGAAATCCTGGCCAAGCTGGCCGAATCCGGATTCATGATGGCGCACCGCGTGCTGCGCTCGTTCTTCGACGCGCAATTGGTGGTGGCCGAACGGCTCGCCGCCCGCGACCCCGTCCTCGAGGTCGACCGCAAGGCCCTCATCGACGAATGCCTGCACGTCGGCAAACAGATGCTGCTGCAACAACGGCTGCACAGCCCGGAATCGGTGTCCTCCGAATTGTTCGGCAGCGCGGTCAAACTCGCCGACAACCACGGACTGCTCAACGCCACCGAGGATCCCGCGGACCTGGCCGCCCGCCGCGCCCGCTTCGCCGCCGAACTGCGGGCCATCGGCGCGCGCATCTCCCGCGCCGCCACCCTCGACCCCTCCAATCGGCTGGAAGCGCTGTGACACACCGGGTCCGGGGAGTCGCGGCGGGCCGTCCCACGCTGCCGCTCCGGCCCGGCGTCGGCGTCACCCAGCGGCCCGTCGGTGCGATGGAGCTCGACGAGGCCCTCGCCGCGGTGCGCTCCGGACCGCAGGGGCCGCGCATCGCCGCCGTCTTCGACTTCGGCGGGACCGTGGTCAACGGCTTCAACCCGCCGCCGTGGCCGCGACGGCTGTTGCGGCGCAGCAGCACCCAGGGCGCGCTCACCGCCGGGCTGCTGGGCAGCATTCGCGGAGCCCGCAGCGAAGGCGAATACGAGCGCTTCCTGCAGAACGTCATGTACGGCTGGGCCGGCGTCAGCGAAGCCGACCTCGAGGAGATCGGCCGGGACATCTTCGCGCACAGCGTGTACGGGCACATCTATCCCGAGGCCTGGCGGCTGGTGCGCGAGCACGAGGCCGCCGGGCACACCCTGGTGCTGGTCAGCTCGGTCACCCGCTACCAGGTGCGGCCGGTCGCCGACGAGCTCTCGATCCAGCATGTATTGACCACCGCCATGGCCGTGCAGGACGGCGTCCTCACCGGGCACGTGGAGGGAAAGCCACTGTGGCGCAATGGCAAAGCCGACGCGGTCCGCCGTTTCGCCATCGCCCACGATCTCGACCTGACACAGAGCTGGGCCTACGCCGACAGTGCCGCGGACCTGCCGCTGCTGCAGACGGTCGGACACCCGGTCGCGGTCAACCCGGATCCGCGGGTGGTGCTGGAGGCCGCCGAAAAGGATTGGCCGGTGCTGCATTTCCGGCCCCGGCAGTCACCCCGGGCCACCGACTACATCCGCACCCTGACCGGGCTGACCGGGCTGCTCGGTGGGGCGCTGTTCGGGGTCGCCGCCAAGGCGCACACCAAACAGCGTCGCCAGATGGCGGATTCGATGATGACCCACGCCGCCGACTCGACCCTGCGCGGCACCGGGGTGAAGATCCGCGTCACCGGGGCCGAGCACACCCGCGCCCCGCGCCCGGCGGTGTTCATCTTCAACCACCAGAGCCAATTCGACATCGTGGTGCTGGCCGAGGTGCTCGGCACCGGATTCACCGGTGTCGCCAAGCGCGAGATCACCAAGAACCCGATCTTCGGTCCCCTCATGCGATTCGTCGAGGTGACCTTCATCGATCGCGCGAACACGGTGGCCGCCAAGGCCGCCCTGGAACCGGTCGTCGAAACCCTGCGCGGCGGACTGTCGGTGGTCATCGCACCGGAGGGCACCCGCTCGCTCACGCCGCGCGTGGGCCCCTTCAAGAAGGGTGCGTTCCACATCGCCATCCAGGCCGGGGTGCCGGTCATTCCGGTGGTGATCCGCAATGCCGGTGAAATCGCCTGGCGCAACTCGGCCGTCATCCGCAAGGGCCACGTGGACGTGGCCGTGCTACCGCCGATCGATGTCGGCGGCTGGGACCCGGCCGACCTGGACGCGCACGCAGAGCAGGTCCGTCAACTGTTCGTCGACACCCTGCTCCACTGGCCGAAAAGTTAGACGGCCCGCCCGAACAGCAGCTTCCACGGCATGGCCGCGGACTCCAGCTGCACCTTCAGGCTCATCTTGGACGCGCCCAGGGTGCGCTCCTCGAAGCGGATCGGCACCTCGGCGATGGCGATGCCCTTCTTGACCGTCCGGTAGTTCATCTCGACCTGGAACGAGTAACCGTTCGACTTGATCGAGGCCACATCGATGGCGCGCAGCGTATCCGCCTTCCACGCCTTGAAGCCGGCGGTCGCGTCCTTGACGCCCAGGCGCAGAATCATATTCACGTAGAAGTTGGCCCACGCCGAGAGCGCCTTGCGGTACCACTTCCACTCCGCGGCGGTGGAACCACCGGGGACATAACGGGATCCGAGCACCACGCCCGCGTCCGTCGTCTCCAGCTTCTCCAGCATGGCCGGAATGACCTCGGCCGGGTGCGACAGATCGGCGTCCATCTGGATGACGACGTCCGCGCCCTCGTCCAGCGCCTTGGTGATACCCGCGATGTACGCGCGGCCCAGGCCGTCCTTCTCGGTGCGGTGCAGGACGCTCACCACGTTCGGCAGGTCGGCGGCCAGCTTGTCGGCCACCTCACCGGTGCCGTCGGGCGAATTGTCGTCCACCACCAGCACGTGCAGGTCGGCCACCGGTAGCGCGGTCAGCCGCTCCACCGCCACCGGCAGGTTCTCCCGCTCGTTGTAGGTCGGCACCACCACGGTGACCTTCAAGGCTTTACCCTCCCGCTTGGTCGTTTTCTGGCACCGAAACCGTACCTGGTCCACCTGAGTGCCTCGTGAGCGCACCGAGCAGGCGCGCTCACCCCCATCACCCAGGCGTCAGGAGTCTTCTTGGTCCGAGCGCCTATTTCGTTCTCGCACAATATCCAACGCCCGCTCGGCTGTCGCCTTATCGGGATACGGGCCCATGCGTTCGGCGAACCAATGCTGCTTTCCCTGCTCGGCCCGATGATGCTTGAGGCAGTAGTACCACTGATCGTCAGCCATGAATCCAGCATGGCACCAAGATCAGAAGCAGCAGCTCGAAAACACGCGAAGAACCCCCGGAACGCCGAAAGACCCCCTCCGATGGAGGGGGTCTCTCAGAACTGGTGGCCAGAGCCGGGATTGAACCGGCGACCTTCCGCTTTTCAGGCGGACGCTCGTACCAACTGAGCTACCTGGCCGAAAGGCACCCGATTCGAATGCCAAACTTTGTACTCACTTCTCCTGGTTACGAGAAGTCTTGCGACCCTGACGGGACTCGAACCCGCGACCTCCGCCGTGACAGGGCGGCGCGCTAACCAACTGCGCCACAGGGCCTTGCTACTGTGCTCCTACAACGGTGTTTCCACCGTTGTACCCCCTACGGGATTCGAACCCGCGCTACCGCCTTGAAAGGGCGGCGTCCTAGGCCGCTAGACGAAGGGGGCCCGCCGGATTTCTCCGGACCGTTTGCTCAACGGCTTCCGTTGGGAGCGGAGATAGCTTATGACAGGCTCCGCGTTATTCCCAAATCAGCTGGTCAGAGTCCCAAGTTGAGATCTTCGAGCTTCGCGGACACCCGCCAGCCCACGCGCCGGAACTCCTCGATCCACTCGGGAGTCGCGGTGGCATCCACGATCACCTCGAGCGCCTCGGCGAACCGGGCACGCAGATCCGCCGGACCTGCCAGCACATCGGCGATATAACGCTGACCCGCCAACGCGGCCGCCAGGGTCCGGGTGAAGCGGTCCGGGTCGGCGTCGGCGCGCAATTGCTTGTGCTCCGTGGCCTTCACGGCGAGCTGCCGAATGGCACGGCCCAGAATGCGACCACCGCCGGCTTGAATATCTCGATAGAACTCCGGCTCGATGATGAGCCGGAACTCGGCTTGGATGATGATGTCGTTCTCCAGCCGCAGCGCGATCTCGTCGATCATGCCGTGCAGCACGTCGAGTGGACCGAGATCGGTTCTGGCGAGCCACCTTTCGGTGGATACCCGATAGCGGTCGACCGCCGCTTCCAGAACCGCGCGCGCCAGGTCCTCCTTGGAGTCGAAGTGAAAGTACATGGCCCCCTTGGTCGCCCGGGAGCCTTCCAATATGCGGTTGAGCGATGCAGCGGCATAGCCGCTCTTCCCGAACTCAACGGCGGCGGACCTGATGATCGCCGCGCGTGTCCGGCGGGCCCGCTCCTGTTGCCGTGCCATGCTCGAAACGCCTCCGAAGCTAGCTAACCGTCGCCGACCGGCTTCCCGGCCTCGACGCAAAGTTACGTGTCTTTCAAATACTTCAAATGGGGCTACACCCCGAATTACCAAACCTTTGGTACGAAAAAGCGCGAAAAACTTGAAACACACCAACTGGTATAGTTTTTCCCGCCCGGGTGCACCGCAGGGGGTGCGCACCCGGGCGATCACGTCGTATCGGTCCGCCTCCCCGCAGCTTCATGTGATGGAGCCGCGATCAGCCTGACCGGTCGCGACCACGTTCGGGCACATCAACGATAAGCCGAATCCCGTGCCGCCGGGGCAATCCCGGTTCTTCGGGAATTCACCAGTCGGTCACCGTACCCGGTAAGCGCACCCAGCGTGAGGTGTACCGGAGAGTCAGTTAGCCAGCACACCCCCTATCTAAAACCGCAATTTCCCAGCAATCGTATGGACGTTTGGCCTGAAACGACGAATTCGCCCATATCCCATCGATGTTCGGCAGTTCGATCACTGCCGTATGCGACATCCGCTCTGACACCGCATCACCGAGCGGCCGACACCCCCGCATCCGCGAAGGTCCCGGCCGGCCTGCACCCCCTGCCCCAAAAAGCTTGCCACGCATCACCATTGGATGATATTCGCACTCCGGCCCGGCGAAACAAACTGAGTGGCAAGGCGATTGCCGGACCCCGCGATACCGGCAATCAGCGCCCGCTCACCCGGAGCCGTCGAATCGATCGGGCGGTGGACACCCCGGCGTCGGCGGGCGCGACAGCACCACACCACCTCCGCACCCCACCCACACTCCGCGCCGACCCCTGCCGTCCCCCGGGTCCACCTACTCGCGGTGCCGCACCGACCGGTCCGCACCCTCACAGCGCCACATCGTCCCCCCAAACACACCCCCGCGACTCCCCAAGCGATCCCGATCGGCACGACCCGTCACCCCAACGGCACATCGCGTCATCCCTGCCCCGGCCCCGGCTCGGCCCCCACGCCGCGCCCGGCCCCGGCTAAACCCGCATGACCTGCGCAAACATCATCTGCCAGAGCACAATCGGATACTCATTTAACAGTTGCGGGGTCCGCACATTAAGCTGACGTCTCGCAAGCCCCTATAGCTCAGTTGGTAGAGCTACGGACTTTTAATCCGCAGGTCCCAGGTTCGAGCCCTGGTGGGGGCACTCTGCGCGAGGGGCCCGGAATCATACCGCCGGGCCCCTCGCCACATCCGCGAATCTGTGGCAATCTGTCCGGATTTCACCTACCGTGACCTGAGTAGAGCTTTTCCCGGGATCCATCACCACAGGCGGAGTTCATGACTTCCTTTGATGACCTGCTCTCTCAAGTCCCCGTCTCGCAGATCGCCGAGAAGCTCGGCGTCGACGAGGCGACCGCCAAGACGGCGATCACCGCGGCCGTCCCCGTGCTACTCGGCGGATTCCAGGCACAGGCCGGCAACCCCGAGACCGGCCTGAATCTGGAGAACGAAGTCGCCAACCAGCCGCACGCTCTACTCGACGGCGGGGTCGACATCGACCAGGTGGATACCGCAGGCGGCAGTCAGATCGTCGATCAGACCTTCGGCGCCGAAAAGAACACGGTGATCAGCGCTCTCGGCAATGTCGGCGGCAGTGCCATCAGCCAGGATCTGATGGGCAAGCTGCTGCCGATGCTCGCCCCGATCGTGCTGGCCTACCTGGGTAAGAAGGCCCTCGGCGGTGGCGGCGGCGGTGCGGCCGCCGAATCCGGTGGCGGCGGCATCGGTGACATTCTCGGTAGCCTGCTCGGTGGGGCCACCGGTGGAAACAAGGGTGGCGGCCTGGGCGACATCCTGGGCAAGGCCATGGGCCAGAACGCCGGCAACGTCCTCGGCAATGTGCTGGGCGGTTTGCTCGGCAAGAAGTGACCGCACAATCGAAGGTGATGTGCGGCTAACGAACTGCGGCCCACAGCGATAGACCCGTCGCTGTGGGCCGTCGCTTATGACATCTCTCACCAACACCGCAATGCTGCGCATGTGAGTTTCACATCACCCTACGGTCACGTAAGGTATGGGCCGCGGCGGCAGGCCGGCGAGGGTACGACAGCATGACGCACGACACGAAGGGCATGTATATGGCAAAGGATCTGACTCAACTCGAGCTACTGCGGGAGTTGGAGCCGGTTGCCGCGGAGAACGTCAACCGCCACCTCTCCCTGGCCAAGGAATGGCACCCGCACGACTACGTGCCGTGGGACGAAGGACGCAACTTCGCGGCCATGGGCGGCGTCGACTGGAACCCCGAACAGTCGAAGCTGAGCGAGCTCGCCAAGGCCGCCATGATCACCAACCTGCTCACCGAGGACAATCTGCCGTCCTACCACCGTGAGATCGCCGAGAACTTCTCCCAGGACGGCGCCTGGGGCACCTGGGTCGGCCGCTGGACCGCCGAGGAGAACCGGCACGGCATCGTGATGCGCGACTACCTGGTCGTCACCCGCGGCGTCGACCCGGTCGCCCTCGAGCAGGCCCGCATGATCCACATGACCAACGGATTCGCGTCTCCCACAGAGCAGTTGGAGAGCCTCGACAACGCCGGCTTCCTGTTCTCGGTCGCGTACGTGACCTTCCAGGAACTCGCCACCCGCGTCAGCCACCGCAACACCGGCCGGGTCTGCGACGACCCCATCGCCGACCGCATGCTGCAGCGCATCGCGGCCGACGAGAACCTGCACATGATCTTCTACCGCAACATGTGCAGTGCGGCCCTGGATCTCTCGCCCGACCAGACCCTCGAGGCCATCACCCTCATCCTGGAGAACTTCCAGATGCCCGGCGCCGGAATGCCCAACTTCCGCCGCAACGGCGTACTGATGGCCAAGCACGGCATCTACGACCTACGTCAGCACCTCGAAGAGGTGGTGAACCCGGTCCTCAAGAAGTGGCGCATCTTCGAGCGCGACGACTTCACCGCCCGCGGCGAAGAGACTCGCGAACGCCTCGGCCTCTTCCTGGAGAAGCTGGGCAAGGACGTCATCAAGTTCGAAGAGCAGCGCGACAAGATGCTGGCCCGCGAGGCCGCCAAGCGCGAAAAGGAACTGGCTTCGGCCGGAAGCTAGCCGCACAGACAAGAACCACGGCCCCTGAGGATTTCGATCCTCAGGGGCCTTGTCTCTGCCGCCGAGCGACTCACAGGAACCTCACCGGAGACCCCCAGTCCTGCCGGTAGTGGTGAAGCGAATATGGAGATATGAGCCTCGAGACCCGGGTCGGTACCGCGAATGTGGTGCTGCTGCACGGGCAACCGGGCGATCGGTCCGACTGGGACACGGTCAGCGCCCGGCTGCCGGGCACGGTCACGGCGCTGGCGGTGGATCGGCCGGGGTACGGGGACAATCCGGATCCGGCGGGGTCCATCGAGGACAACGCGCGCTGGCTGCTCGCGCGGCTGGACCGCGACGGCATCGAAAACGCCGTGCTGGTGGGACATTCGTACGGCGGAGCCGTGGCCCTGGCGGTCGCGCTGCTGGCGCCGGAGCGGGTGCGCGGGCTGGTGCTGGTCGCCAGCGTCGGACCCGGCTGCCTGTCCGCCTGGGACGAACTGCTCGCCGCGCCCGTCGCGGGCGAAGCCTTCGCGGTGACCGCCTGGTCGGTGCTGCCGTGGCTGGCTCGAAAAGGCCGCGACCACAACCCGTCCCGGCTCTTCACGCCCGCCGCCCTGGACCTGCTGGCGGGTGTGCACCACCGGCACGGCCACGTGTGGCGCAGTTTCCTGACCGAACAGCGCGAACTGTTCGACACGCTGGATCGGTGGACGGACCGACTCACCGAGATCCGGATTCCGGCCTTGATCCTCGCCGATCCGGCCGATAAGGTCGTCCCGATCTCCACCTCCCACGCCCTGAGCACGCAGTTGCCCTGTGCCCGAATCGAACTGCTCAGCGGGGGTGGCCACCATCTTCCGCGACGACTACCCGACGTCGTGGCCGCTCGGATTGGCGCCTTTGTCGACTCGCTGGAGTGAACCGATGCGCGGCACCCTGGTCGCGGCACGCGAACGCGCCCGCACCCAATTCCACACCGAACGCCGCCACCCCGCGCCCCGGCCGATCGGCGCGGGACAACCGCTGTGGCGGCAGGTCGCGGGCGAGGTGCGCTGGTCGTTCACGCCGCCCGCGCTGTGGCTCGAAGGCGTCGGCGCGAATGTGGTGCTGTCCGGGCTGTTTCTGCTCGTCTCACCGCTGACCCTGCACCGGCACGGCTGGGGCGTGCTCGTCGGCGTCTACTTCGCGACCTTCGTGCTGGCCGACGTCACCACCACCAACGTGCTCGGCGTGGACGCCGACCGGACCCGGCTCAGCCTGGCTGCCGGGCTCGGAGTGCACCGGATCCTGCTCGTAAAGAACCTCGCGCTGCTGATCATCGTCGGACTGCCGACCCTGCTGGCCACGGCCGCGCTCACCATGAAGACCAGCGTGCACCCGACCATGCAGCGCACCGGCGTCTCGGTCGCCGATGTCGCGCTGCCCATCCTGGCCTGGCTCGGAGTCGGCAATATCGTGTCCGTACTGCTCGCGGTCCGGCCCCGCGCACTCGGGCAACGCTGGATCGCCAGGTGGCAGTGGCGCAGCACCGTGCCCTGGCTGACGCATCTGGTCCTGCCCTACGGGCTGTACTACTTCGTGCGCCCGATCGACGGCGAGCAGCGCGCCATCCTCGGCTATCACCTCGGCCGCACCATGTCCGGCGAGGCACGCGGCGCGATCCACCTCGGCGTCGGGCTCGCGGTGTGGCTGCTCGGCAGCCTGATCGCGGTCGCCGTGGTGCGGCGACGCGGGCTGCACGTGTGGTGACCCGTGTGACCGGGGGCACTGCGCGGGGTATGCGGCTCTGGGCCCAGCCTCGCGAATGAGAGACTTGACGGCGTGACTACCTCGCTGGACGCCCCCAAGACCGAGTTGCGGATCGGGCCCTACCCGCTCGACCCGCCCGTGGTGCTGGCGCCCATGGCGGGCATCACCAATGTCGCGTTCCGGACCCTGTGCCGGGAATTCGGCAGCGACACTTCGCTTTATGTGTGCGAGATGATCACCGCGCGGGCCATCGTCGAGCGCAATGAGAAAACGCTCAACATGATGGCCTTCGGACCCGACGAATCGCCGCGGTCCATGCAGCTCTACGGCGTCGACCCCAAGACCCTCGGCGAGGCCGTGCGCATCGTGGTCGGCGAGGGCTGGGCCGACCACATCGACATGAACCTGGGCTGCCCGGTACGCAAGGTGACCCGCCTCGGCGGCGGGTCGGCACTGCCCTACAAGCGGCGGCTGTTCCGGGACATCGTGCGCGAAATGGTCGCGGCCGCAGGCGATGTCCCGGTCACCTTCAAGTTCCGCATCGGCATCGACGACGAGCACCACACCTACCTCGACACCGGGCGCATCGCCGAAGCCGAAGGCGCGGCGGCGGTTTCGCTGCACGCCCGCACCGCGGCGCAGCTCTACTCCGGGCAGGCCGACTGGAGCGCCATCGCCCGGCTCAAGGAAACCGTCACCAGCATCCCGGTGCTCGGCAACGGCGATATCTTCAGCGCCGACGACGCCCTGCGCATGATGGCCGAAACCGGTTGCGACGGCGTAGTCGTCGGCCGCGGCTGCCTGGGCCGCCCCTGGCTGTTCGGCGAACTGAGCGCCGCCCTGCGCGGCGAGCCGATCCCGGCGGGCCCCACCCTCGGCAAGGTCGGCGAGATCCTCTACCGGCACGCCGCCCTGCTCGTCGAGCACGACGGCGAGGACAAGGCGATGCGCGATATCCGCAAGCACATGGCCTGGTATCTGATGGGCTTCCCGGTGGGTTCGGCGCTGCGCCGCAAGTTCGCCACCGTCACCAGCCTGAACCAGATCGGCGATCTGGTCGGGCAGCTCGATCCCGAGGTGCCGTTCCCGGAGGACGCGCTCGGCCCGCGCGGGCGGCAGGGTTCGCCGCAGACCAAGGTGGCACTGCCCGACGGCTGGCTCGACGATCCCGAGGACGCGACCGTGCCGACCGCCGCCGACGTCATGCACAGCGGCGGCTGATACCCGCCCTTTCCGCTCTCGATCCGGACGACGCCCGGCGCAGCTCCCGGGCGTAGCGCCGACACCCTGGCACACTTGCGCAAAGCTTCCCCACCTGTGGTGGACATACGTTCGAGTGGTTCACCGTGGCGAAATCGTTATCATGGCGATCGGTATCAAGAGCGAAGTGAGGTTCGTTGGTGGGTGACGATCGGTACGGGCGGACGCCACGCTCCGGAGGTCGCGCCCCCTGGGAGCGACCCATCTCGGTACAGGACCTCGTGGACCGGGTCGACGCGGAGTCCACCGCGCCGCCCACACCACCGAACCCCGTGGCCGCCAACGAGTCCCAGGCCACCGGCACCCCGCGCGCCGCACGCGACACCAGCCATCTGCGCCGCGTCGCCAACGCGCCCGGCACCGGCAGCAATCGGGCCGTGCGCCCCGCCGACCCGAGCACCGACCCCGTCACCGAGGAACTGCCCGCGGTCACCGCGGCCACCCCGCCCCCGGACGCGCCCGTCAAACCGACCCCGGCCGCCCAGCGCGCCAAAGCACTGCTGAGCCGCAAGGTCACCTCGCCCGCCGACTACCCCACCACCGCGCTACCCGCGCCGGTGGGAACCGAACCGGCCAAACGGATCTCACCGGCCCGCCGACGCCGCAACCGCCGCCTCGCCCTCGCCGGGCGCGCCTGCCTCGCGGTGATCGCCGTCGTCGCGCTCGTTGTCACCGGTGGCGGCTGGAGCTACCTGAAGGCCAAAGACAGTAACTTCCAGCAGGTTTCGGCCCTCGACGACAACAACACCGACGTGGTCGACGCCGACGGGCAGACCGGCGACGAGAACTTCCTCATCGTCGGCACCGACACCCGCGCGGGCGCCAACGGCAGCCTCGGCGCCGGCAGCGTCGACGACGCCGAGGGCGCCCGCTCCGACACCGTCATGCTGGTGAACATCCCCGCCAACCGGGCGCGCGTGGTCGCCGTATCGTTCCCCCGCGACCTGGACGTCACCCGGCCCGACTGCGAAGGCTGGGACAACGACAAGGCCGCCTACAACGGCTCGAAATACCCTGGGGCCGTGGGCGACAAGCTCAATGCCACCTACGCCCTCGGCGGGCCGAAATGCCTGACCAAGGTGATCACCAAACTCTCCGGCCTGAAGATCAACCACTTCGTCGGCATCGACTTCTCCGGCTTCGAATCCATGGTCGACGTGGTCGGCGGCGTCGAGGTGTGCACCACCAAGCCGCTCGTCGACGAGATCCTCGGCACCGTGCTCACCACACCCGGCAAGCAGACCGTGAACGGTTCCACCGCACTGGATTACGTGCGCGCCCGGCACGTCTACGGCGAGGAACGCAGCGACTACGACCGGATCAACCGGCAGCAGCGGTTCCTGTCCTCACTGCTGCGCAGCGCGCTGTCGAGCAAGGTGCTCTTCGACCCGGGCAAGCTCAACGGGTTCATCAACGCCTTCGCCCAGCACTCCTTCATGGACAACGTCACCACCAAAGACCTACTGACACTGGGCCGTTCGATGCAGAAGATGCAGGCCGGGGCCATCACCTTCCTGACCGTCCCGACCGCCGGCACCACTTCGTACGGCAACGAGATCCCGCGCGAATCCGATATCAAGGCCATCTTCCGGGCCGTCATCGACGATCAGCCGCTGCCCGGCGAGAAGAAGACCGAGGCGCCGGCCACCACCAGCGCCGCGCCCACCGCCAAACCCAAACTGCTGGCGGTGGATCCGAGCACGGTGTCGCTACAGGTGTCCAACGGGTCCGGCCAGGCGGGCATCGCCGGGACCACCGCGACCAAGCTGGCCAATCAGGGCTTCCAGATCTACAGCACCGGCAACTACGCCGACGGCACCTCCGCCAAGACCAAGGTCCGCTATTCCGCCGGACACGAAGCCGAGGCCGCCACCGTCGCCAGCGCCATCCCCGGCGCGACGCTCGAACCCGCGACCGGACTCGGCAGCATTGTCGAGGTGGTCGCGGGCGCCGACTTCGCGGGCACGGTGAAAGCACCCACCGCCTTCGGTCAGGCCCTGCCCGACACGCCGACGGACTCCGGCGGGCCCAGTGCGGCGCCGGTCACACTTCCGTCCGATCTGGAGCACGTCAACGCCGCCGACGACCTGTGTAAGTAAGAACCGGTCCCACTCAGCGGAACTGCGGTGACTTTGCTGGAACCGACCGGCACCGACGGTTAACCCGCAGTTGGTGACTTGGTCAGCGGTGCGCACTAATGTCTTGACCTATGCGTGTCATCTACAACGAACAAATGGCCGAGCTCGCCGATCTGCTCGGCGGCATGGCCGGGCTCGCCGGATCGGCGATGGAGCGGGCCACCCAGTCCCTGCTCAGTGCCGATCTCGAGCTCGCCGAGCAGGTGATCAGCGAATACGACCGCATCGCCGAGATGATCACCCTCGCCGAGGAGAAGGCGTTCGCGCTGCTCGCCCTGCAGGCCCCGGTCGCCGGTGATTTGCGGCAGGTGGTCAGCGCCATCCAGATCGTCGCCGACGTGAACCGGATGGGCGTGCTCGCGCTGCACGTCGCCAAGATGACCCGCCGCCGCTTCCCGGCCCACGCCGTGCCGGAGGCCGTCAACAGCTACTTCGCCGAAATGGGCCGCGTCGCCGTCAAGATGGGCGCCACCGCCAAGGAGGTGCTGGAGTCCCGCGATCCCGAGCGGGCCGCCAAGCTCACCGACGACGACGAGGCGATGGACGACCTGCGCAAGCACCTGTTCACGCTGATCATGGACCGCGACTGGCAGTTCGGCGTGGCCGCCGCCGTCGACGTGGCGCTGCTGGGCCGCTACTACGAGCGCTTCGCCGACCACGCCGTCGAGATCGGCCGCCGCGTGGTCTTCCTGGTCACCGGCGTGCTGCCGCCCGACCCGGATTCCGAGAAGGAGAGCATCTAGCTCTCCCCCTCGGTGGTGGCGTCAGTCCTCGTCGGACTCGCGCCACCCCATCAGGAACGATTCACCCTTCTCCACCCGCCACGGAAGCGTCGCGGCCACGATGGCCGCGCATACCACCAGGGCACCCACCGCGATGTACGACGCGACTGTGGAACCCTGCATGGCCGCGACCTTCATGGCGTGGATCAGATCCGTCTTCGCCTGTGCGAGCAACGGATTCACCGGGGCCTTCACTACCCCGATAATGCTGATCGGCGTATTGCTCGCCAATTCCTTCTGCTGCGCGTTCATGATCTGCGCGGGAATCGCGCCGATCCGATCGGCGATATGACTGGTGTAGATGGACGTCATCACCGAACCCAGCACCGCCACCCCGAGCGCGCCACCCACCTCACGCGTGGTGTCGTTGACCGCCGAGCCCGCGCCCGCCTCTTCCAAAGGCACCGCGCCCATGATGGATTCGGTCGCCGGACCCTGAACGATGGCGAATCCCAGCCCCATCAGGATCATGGACACCACCACCGGCCCCACATACGCGGTGTCGACGGTGGTCCTACCCGCGATGTACATGGCCACCGCCAGGATCAGCAGCCCCGAAACCACCATGGCCGTCGTGCCCACCCGCTGGGCCAGCAGGGTGGCGATGGGTGCACCGAAGCCGACCGCCACCGCGAAAGGCAGTGAGTGGATGCCGAATTCGAGCGGGGACAGCTCCTTCACGCCCTGGAAGTACTGGGTGATCAGGAACAGGAAGCCGAAGGCCGCGAAGTAGGACACCGTGATCGCCAGCGAGGGCAACGCGAAGCGGCGATTGCGGAACAGCCGCATATTCAGCACCGGCGTGGGCGTACGCAGTTCCCAGCCCACGAACGCGGCCAGCAGAATGATCGAAAGCAGGTAGCCCGCAAGGCTTTCGGTTGCGAGCCAACCGTGCTTGGGCGCCTCGATGATGGACCACACCAGCGCGGTCACGCCGACCAGCGAGAGCACGATGCCTACCCGGTCGAGCCGATCCACGTGCGCCGCACGGGATTCCGGCACCGTCACCAGCACCGCCGCGATGGCCACCAGCGCCACCGGAACATTGATCCAGAACACCGAGTGCCAGGAGAAGTACTGCAGCAGCCAGCCGCCCACCGTCGGGCCGATGGCGATGGCGATGCCCGCCATGGCGGTCCACAGCGCGATGGCCGCGGCCCGCTCACGCCGAGCGGTGAAGATATTGGTGAGCAGGGCCAGCGTGGCCGGGAAGACCACCGCCGCGAAGACGCCCATGCCCGCGCGGGCCGCGATGACCTGCCCGAGTCCGGACGACAGCGCGCCTGCGGCGGACATGACCGCCACACCGCTCAGGCCGATGATCATGAACAGCCGCCGCCCGTACCGGTCGCCGAGGTGTCCCATGGCCAGCAGCAGGCCGGAGAAGGCCAGCGTGAACGCGTCCACGATCCACTGCAGGCCGCTCATATCGGCTTGCAGTTCTACGGCCATGGACGGCAGGGCCACATTGACCAGCGTGTTGTCCAGGACCACAAGCAGTTCCGCGAGACAGATCGCGACCAGCGCCGCCACCTTCGCCCGCTGCGACAATCCGGCCGCGGTCGTTCCGGATCCCAGGCTCGCCGTTGAGACAGTCATCCGACACCTCCTTACTAAACCGATCGGTTTACCATTGAGGTCAGACTAACTGTGACGAACGGTTGCACACAATCACCGCGCAGCCATATGACGGACGCCACACAGCAGCCGCTTATGCACTACTACCTGCACAAATGAAACGACCCCTGCCAAAAGGCAGGGGTCGTAGACGCCGGAGAGTCTGTTTATCCGAAGCGACCCGAGATGTAGTCCTCGGTCTGCTTCTGCGACGGGTTCGAGAAGATCTTCTCGGTCTCGTCGATTTCAATCAGCTTGCCGGGCTTGCCCTGCGCCTCCAGGTTGAAGAAGGCGGTCTGGTCACTCACACGCGCGGCCTGCTGCATGTTGTGGGTGACGATGACGATGGTGAACTCCTTCTTCAGCTCGGTGATCAGATCCTCGATCGCGAGCGTGGAGATGGGGTCCAGGGCCGAACACGGCTCGTCCATGAGCAGCACGTCCGGCGACACCGCGATGGCACGCGCGATGCACAGACGCTGCTGCTGACCACCGGAGAGGCCGCCGCCCGGCTTGTCCAGCCGGTCCTTGACCTCGTTCCAGAGGTTGGCGCCGCGCAGCGACTGCTCGGCCACCTCGTCCAGCTTGGCCTTGTTGCGAATGCCCTGCAGCCGCAGCCCGGCCACCACATTGTCGCGAATCGACATGGTGGGGAACGGGTTCGGCCGCTGGAACACCATGCCGATGGTGCGGCGCACGCCGACCGGATCGACCTGGGCGCCGTAGATGTCCTCACCGTCGAGCAGCACCGCGCCCTCGACGCGGGCCTCCGGGGTCACCTCGTGCATGCGGTTGAGCGCACGCAGCACGGTCGACTTGCCACAGCCGGACGGACCGATGAAAGCGGTCACGCTGCGCGGCAGCACCGTCAGACCGACATTGGCGACGGCGTGGAACTTGCCGTAGTAGATATTGAGGTCTTTGACGTCAATTCGCTTGGCCATCAGTCTTTCCTTCTATCGGTTCCGCGTCAGCAGCTTGTTGACCAGAGCGGCTGCGGCATACAGCAGCGCGATGATCAGGATCAGGGTCAGCGCCGCACCCCAGATACGCTCGCGGCCCGCGGCCTCCGGGTTCGACAGCTCCTGGTACATCAGCAGCGGAAGCGAGGCCATATTGCCGTTGAAGACATCGAAGTTGATGGCCTTCGAGTAGCCGACCAGCACCAGCACCGGCGCGGTCTCACCCATGACACGGGCGACGGCCAGCAGCATGCCGGAGATCATGCCCGGGGCGGCGGTCGGAATGACGATCCGCACAATGGTTTTCCACTTCGGGATGCCGAGCGCGTAAGAGGCCTCACGCAATTCGTCCGGCACCAGCTTGAGCATCTCCTCCGTGGAGCGGACCACCACGGGCAGCATCAGCAGCACCAGGGCCAGCGATACGGCGAAGGCGCTCTGCTTGAAACCGAGGGTGGCGATCCACAAGGCGAAGATGAACAGCGCGGCCACGATCGAGGGCACACCGGCCAGGATGTCGACCATGAAGGTCGTGGTCTTGGCCAGCCAGCCACGCCCGTACTCGACCAGGAAGACGGCGGCCATGATGCCCAGCGGCACCGCGATCACGGCCGCGATGCCCGCCTGAACAACCGTGCCGTAGATGGCGTGATAGACGCCGCCGTCGTGCGAGTCGGGCAGTACGCCGTTCTGCGACTTGGTGAACCAGCCCGAACGAGTGAGCGCGACGGCACCCTTCTGGATCACGATGTAGAGAACCCAGAGCAGCGGAACCAGGGCGACACCGAAGCAGGTCCAGACCACGCCGGTGGCGATGTTGTTCTTGATCCGGCGGCCGAAGCTGACATGCCGGAAGGTCGGGGCCTTGATCGGCTTGTCGAGTGTGGCGGTCATCCGTTCACCTTCCCGCCCGCCGCGAGCCGAGCCAATGCGTTGACGACGAACGTCAGAGCGAACAAGACGAAACCGGCGGCGATATAGGCACCGGTCGGCAGCTTGGAGCTGAATTCCGAAGCGGAGGCCGCGATTCGGGAGGCGAAGGTGTAGCCGCCGTCGAACAGCGTCCAGCTCCCCGCCCTCGTCGAGGTGCGCAGCACGATCAGGACCGCGATGGTCTCACCGAGCGCGCGGCCCAGGCCGAGCATGGAACCGGCGATCACACCCGAGCGGCCGAAGGGCAGCACGGTCAACCGCACCACTTCCCACTTGGTCGCGCCCAGCGCCTGCGCCGCCTCGATGTGCGTGCGCGGGGTCAGACCGAAGACCTCACGGCTGACCGAGGTGATGATCGGCAGAATCATCACGGCGAGAATCACACCCGCGGTGAAGATATTGCCGCCGCCGGCAATGCTGACATTGCCGTTGGAGAAGAGGAAGAACCAGCTCAGGTGCTGGTTGAGGAAATCCTCGAAGGGGCTCAGCTTCGGAGCCACGACGAGGAATCCCCACAGACCGAACACGATCGACGGCACCGCCGCCAGCAGGTCCACGATGGCCGAGAACGGCCGCGCCAGCACCTTCGGCGAATACTGCGTCAGGAACAGCGCGATACCGACACCGATCGGCACCGCGATCGCGAGCGCGAACAACGAGCTCAGCACCGTGACCATGAACAGGTCCTTGATGCCGAAGTGCAGGTTGTTGTCGTCCTTGACGTTGAACTCGGTGGTGGTGAAGAAGTTCGACTTGTTCGCCATGATCGAGGGCCATGCCCTGATCAACAGGAACAATGCGATCAGAGCAATGGCGGCGACGATGATCCCGCCGGCGGCCGTGGCCGCCGAACGGAACGCGAACTCCGCGCCGAACTTGGTGGGTGCGCCGCGCCCCGCGGCCGGTTTGGTGCTGGGATCGGTCGGCATCAGCGCAGTATCCCCCGGCGTTTGGGCACGGTCATCCCTCGGGTCGGTCGAAACGGACAGACCCGAGGATGCAGCTTCGTCGTGCACGGTCATCGTGGTTTTTTCGATCAGGCGATCAGGAAATGGCGTTGATCGCGGTGGTGAGCTTGGTCTTGAACGCGTCCGGCAGCGGCACGTAGCCCGCGTCCGCCAGACCGGTCTGACCGTTGCCGACCGCCGAGGTCAGGAACGCCTTGACAGCCTTGGCGGTGTCGGCGTCGCCGTACTTCGAGCAGACGATCTCGTAGGTGGCCAGCATGATCGGGTAAGCGCCACCGGTGGCGGGCTTGTAGATCGAGGTGTTGTCCAGCACCAGGTCGTTGCCCTCGCCCTTGACCTTCGCCGCGTCGACGGCCTTGGCGGCGGTCTCGGTGGTGAGGTCG
The DNA here is from genome assembly GCF_042753865.1 of Nocardia sp. NPDC059240. Lineage (NCBI taxonomy): Bacteria > Bacillati > Actinomycetota > Actinomycetes > Mycobacteriales > Nocardiaceae > Nocardia > Nocardia sp. NPDC059240. Next base: position 576,737 of record NZ_JBHZAC010000002.1, read on the forward strand.
ACCGGCTTCGGGTCGTTCGAGGTGGCGGTGGTCAGCACGCGCACGGTGGACAGCTTCTGCGCCTTGGCGAAGGACCACTCGGTGTAGGTGATGGTGAACTTGGTGTTCGCGACCGCGGCCGAGGTGCCGTCCGAGCCCTTGACGCCCTCACCGGTGCCACCGTTGAACGCCTTGCCGGCGCCCTTGGTGTAGCCGCCGGCGGCGGTCAGGTACTTCTGGAAGTTGTCGGTGGTGCCCGACTCGTCGGAGCGGAAGATCACGCCGATCTTGTCCGAGGGCAGCTTGTCGGCGTTGTTCGCGTTCAGCGCCTTGATCGCGGTGTCGTTCCAGGTGGTGATGTCACCGGAGAAGATCTTCGCGATGGTCGGCGGGTCGAGAACCAGGTTGTCGATGCCGGGGACGTTGTAGGCGACCGCGATCGGGCCGAAGACGGCGGGCAGGTTCCACGCCGGGCTGGCGCAACGCGCGGCAGCCTTGTCGGTCTCACCCTTGGTGGGGTCCAGCGCCGAGTCGGAACCCGCGAAATCGGTCTGGTTGCCGATGAAGTCGTTCACGCCGGCACCCGAGCCCGAGCCGGTGTAATCCAGCTTGGCACCCGAGCAGTTGGCCTGGTACGCGGCGACGAAACGGTCCATCGCGTTCTTCTGGGCGGTGGAGCCACTGGCCTTGAGCGACGTCTTGCCACCACAGGCGACGTCGATCTTGGCGGCACCGTTGGTGCCGTTGTTGTCAGAGCCGCACGCGGTCAGGGTAAGGGCACCGGCCGCGGCCAACACACCGAGCAGGGCGCTGCTGCGCTTGAGATTCACCAATTCCTCCGGGGGAATCACGTTGCACGTCCAACCCCTCAACGGTCGGACGGGCGCGAAGGCGGCTGTTCGCTGCGAACTAGCGCACCGGGCAGCGGTTCGCGGCCCAATTGCAACGTAGGGGTGGCTGGTTGACAGTTGGACCTGGGTAGGTGAACTGGAGATGAACACACCGCCCAGATTGCGGCGCACGTCGTGTGACATTAGCCGCACTGTTGCCGAGCGGAATTTACGGCGCGCCGGAGTACGCGACGTCGATGTGGAATCGAGTGAAATCCAGCCGGGTGTAGGTGTGGACGGCCGCGGTGTTGTCACCCTCGGTGTAGAGCAGGACGGCGTCGAGGCCGCGATCCTTCAGGTAGTGCAGACCGGCCAGGGTGAGCAGCCGACCGAGGCCGCGGCCCTGCGCCTGCGGGTCGATGCCGACCACGTAGACCTCGCCGATCGGCGGGGTTTCCTCGGAATGCACCTTCGTCCAGTGGAATCCGAGAATGCGGTCCGGATCGGCGGGGTCGATCGCGATGAACAGACCCTTGGGATCGAACCAGGATTCGGCGCGGCGGGCGGCGATATCGGACTCGGTCCAGCCGCCCTGTTCGGGATGCCAGGAGAAGGCGGCGTTGTTCACGCGCAGCAGTTCGGCATCGTCGGAAGGCCCCGCGTAGGTGCGCAATTCCAGACCGTCCGGCACGGTCAACTCCGGTAGCTCGGAGTTCGCCAATTCCCGCCGCATTTGCCACAATTCACGCGAAACGGACAGGCCCAACCGGGCTGCGACGGCCCGCGCGGGCGGCAGATCACCGTGTGCCCAGATCCGGGCGTCCGGGCCGCCGGCCGCCAGTGCGGCAGCCACCAGACCAGCGCCGATGCCGTTCCCACGGGCCCGCGGATCGACCGCGACCTCCGCCATCGCCGGGTGCTCCCCGTGCGCGGGAACGAGATTCGCGTACCCGGTCACCACGCCGTCCCGGATGTCCACCAGATGGCGTGCGGGAGAATCGTTTCCGAGCGACAGCACGGCCTGCTCCGACACCGCGTCGACCCCGTCGGCCGTCGCGGCCCGCGCCAGCACCGCCCGCACCGCCGCGGCTGTCTCGGAGGGCAGCCGGTCGGTCCAGGAAGTCATCAGATCGTGCCGTTCGCCGTCGTCAGTTCGGAGTCGTCGCCTTCGGCGTCCGGGAAGCTGACCGCCTCACCACCCTTACCCGTGGTACGGGCCGGACGGACCGCCTTGTAGCCGACATTGCGGACCGTGCCGATCAGCGATTCGTACTCGCTGCCCAGCTTGGCGCGCAGGCGTCGCACGTGCACGTCCACGGTGCGGGTGCCACCGAAGAAGTCGTAACCCCACACCTCCTGCAGCAACTGGGCGCGGGTGAAGACCCGGCCCGCGTGCTGCGCGAGGTACTTGAGGAGTTCGAACTCCTTGTAGGTCAGGTCGAGTGGGCGACCGCGCAGACGGGCGGTGTAGGTGCCCTCGTCGATCACCAGCTCACCCAGCGTGATCTTGCCGGTGTTCTCCGGGCTGGCGACACCGCCGTTGCGGGCCACCAGCAAGCGCAGCCGGGCGTCCAGTTCGGCGGGTCCGGTACCGGGCAGCAGGATGTCGTCCAGCCCCCAGTCCGCGTTCACCGCGACCAGGCCGCCTTCGGTCAGCACCGCCACCACCGGCACCGAGGAACCGGTGCTACCCAGCAACCGGCACAGGCCGCGCGCGGCGGCCAGATCGGTGCGGGCATCGACCAGCGCGACATCGGCGGAACCTGCCTCAAGCAGGGACGCCACCTCGGTCGGCGCGGGCCGCACATGGTGTGGCAGCAACGCCAGCGACGGCAGCACCGCCTCGGGGTTGGGGTCGGAGGTCAGCAGGAGCAGCTCCATGGGGGCCCTCCATCCCATCTGGCATGTGTGTGGCTACCGCACTGTCGGCCACTACCCCATGCAGGTCATCACAGGTAATCGCTGCCTACATTAGCGTGTCGGGACCGACAGGCTCGTATTCGCGGCCACCGAGGCAACCGACTGGTCCGGTCTACTCCCTCTTCATTTCCATTTCACCGGTCCGCGACCTGCCCGTGTCGTACCGCGACCACCGATAACAACCCGCCTCCCTATTAGGGTGCAGGCTATGCGTTTCCGGAGGCTCCTCATCGGATTGCTCTGCTTGGCAGGGCTGGCCGTGCTGCTCGATTTCGGAGTTGCGGCCTACTCCGAGTACCGGGTGTCGCGACTGCTGCGAACCGGCTCGGACCTGAGTGCCGACCCGGAGATCACCTTCCACGAGTCGATCGGACACCCGTTCGTCATCCAGGCGCTCGACGGCAAGTACAGCAGCGTGGACGTCCGCGCCCGCGTGTTGCGGCCGGACATCCCGGGCCAGATCACCGTCGAGGCGAATCTGCGCGGCACCCGCGTGTCGATGCGCAATCTCATCGACGGCAATGTGGGCCGGGTGCCGGTGGACGAGGTGCTCTCGCGAGTCCGCATCGAACCGGCCGAACTGGGCCGCATGTTCAATATTCAGGGCCTGCAGGTCTTCGGCCCGCCCACCGACAAGTCCGACGGCTCCGGCGGTTCCGGCGGCACCGGCGTGACCACCACCGGTGCGGTCATCCTCGAGGGCTTCGTGCCCGTCACCCCCGATACCGACCCGGCGCTGTCGGTACAGATCCCCGACCAGCGCGGCGACGGCGGCGAGAAGATCACCACCAAGAAGGTCCACGTACTGGCCGAGCTGAAGCTCGAAGGCAATCAGGTGCAGGTCACCGCGACCGCCATCTCCGGGCGGGATCTGCAGGGCGACGCCGACACCGAGCCGACCGTCATTCCCGAACAGGATCGGGCCGCGGTGCTGGCCCGCTTCACCCACACCATCGACATCAAGAACATGCCCTTCGGCATCATGCCCACCAAGGTCGAGGCCATCGGCGGGCAGATCGTGGTGGAGGGCACCGCGCGCAATGTGACCGTCGATCTGGATCGGCTGCAGTCGTGATCGCGCTGGCCATCGGGGCGGGGGTGCTGGTGGTGGCCACCGTGGTGGGGATCCTGGTGCGCCGCAACGAGGGCCGGGTGCGGGCGAGCGCGGTGGCCGAGCCCGAGTCGGCCCGGACCGCGCTGCTGGCCGCGGCCGGGGTGATGCCCGGGCGGCCGACCGTGCTGCATTTCTCCGCCGACTGGTGCGGCCCGTGCGCGGCGGTGCGCCGGGTGGTCGGGTCGGTGGTGGCGGAGCTGGCCGAGGCAGCCGACGTTGCCGCACCGCTGGATCTCGAGGTCGACATCGACGCGAATCCGGAGCTGGCCCGGGAGCTGAATGTGCTCTCGCTGCCGACCACTTTCGTATTGGATTCTCGAGGATTGGAACGCTTCCGGATCTCCGGTGTCCCGAAGGCGGCGGATCTGCGCACGTCATTGACCTCTTTGTCGGTTTCCGACGGCGCTGAGTGACCAGCATTACGAACCCCGGGTCCAATTTCCCCCGAAAATTGGGTAAACTCCCTCTCGTGCAATCCAACCGCGAGCTGATGCTCACCCGACGCCGCACGGTAGACCTGTGCCGGCTCGGTGGTTGTTGCTGCCTGTGCCGCTAGCCGGTCGGCCTTTCGTATTCCTCTGTCGCCGACCGGAGTTGTCCCCGCTGTCGAGAGATCGTTTCCGATCCTCCGGCGATCTGGCCAATACACCTTCAGCGCAGGAGTACTCCCATGTCGAACCCCTCACCCACTGCCTTACCCACCGGTCAGGTCGATGTCCGCGGCCCGCGTTTCGCCGCCTGGATCACCACCGCGGTGCTGGCCCTCGTCCTGATCGTCGCCGTCTTCTCCGTCCCCGCCGCCACCGTGCTGCTGGCCTTGCAGGCCATCGTGTTCGGGCTGGGTGCCGCCTACGGCCCGCGTCGTAGCCCGTACGGCCGGATCTACGCCGCCGCGGTGCTGCCGCGCATCGGTGCGCCGTCCGAGTTGGAACCGGTTGCGCCGCTGCGGTTCGCGCAGCTGGTGGGCTTGGCCTTCGCGGTGCTGGGTGTGCTCGGGTTCGCGGCGGGCAGTGTCGTGGTGGGCGCGATCTTCACCGGTTTCGCCCTGTTCGCGGCCTTCCTGAACGCGGCGTTCGGAATCTGCCTGGGCTGCAAGATCTATCCGCTCGTCGCGCGGTTCCGCACGCCGTCGACCTCCAACTCCTCTGTATAACCCTCAACCAACGAACGCAACGCCTTCCCACGGCACCGCATCGAAAGGAACAACATGGCTCGCTCCGATGTCCTGGTCTCCGCAGACTGGGTCGAAGAGAACCTGAACACTCCGGGCGTCGTCCTCGTCGAGGTCGACGAGGACACCTCGGCCTACGACCTGGGCCACATCGAGGGCGCCGTGCGTCTCGACTGGAAGAAGGACCTGCAGGACCAGGTTCGCCGCGACTTCGTCAACCAGGAGCAGTTCTCCGCGCTGCTGTCGGAGCGTGGCATCGCCAACGACGACACCGTGGTGCTCTACGGCGGCAACAACAACTGGTTCGCGGCGTACGCCTACTGGTACTTCAAGCTCTACGGCCACCAGGACGTGAAGCTGCTCGACGGTGGCCGCAAGAAGTGGGAGCTCGACGGCCGCCCGCTGGTCAAGGACGTGAATGTCCGTCCGGCCACCGAGTACAAGGCTTCCGCGCAGGACCTGTCCATCCGCGCGTTCCGTGACGAGGTCATCGACGCCATCGGCGCCAAGAACCTGGTCGACGTGCGTTCGCCCGACGAGTTCTCCGGCAAGATCCTGGCCCCGGCCCACCTGCCGCAGGAGCAGTCGCAGCGTCCGGGCCACATCCCGACCGCCATCAACGTGCCGTGGTCGAAGGCCGCGAACGAGGACGGCACCTTCAAGAGCGACGCCGAGCTGGCGGAGATCTACAAGGAGGCCGGTCTGGACGGCGACAAGCTGACCATCGCCTACTGCCGCATCGGCGAGCGTTCCTCGCACACCTGGTTCGTGCTGCAGGAGCTGCTGGGCCACCAGAACGTCAAGAACTACGACGGGTCCTGGACCGAATACGGTTCCCTCGTCGGTGCACCGATCGAGTTGGGAGCGTAATCAATATGTGTGCTGCACCTACCCAGGGACAGGCCATCCCCGCCGGCGTCGACGTGGAGAAGGAGACGGTCATCACCGGCCGCGTCCTGTCCGCTGACGGCAACACCGTGGGCGGCGCGTTCGTGCGCCTGCTCGACGGCAACGGCGACTTCACCGCCGAGGTCGTGGCCTCGGGCACCGGCGACTTCCGCTTCTTCGCCGCGCCGGGCTCGTGGACCATCCGCGCGCTGTCGGCGTCCGGCAACGGCACCGTCGAGGTGTCGCCGGAGGGCAACGGCATCCACAACGTGGACGTCACCGTCGCCAAGTAAGTCGAAACATCAAGAACGGCCCCGGGATTCATGATCCCGGGGCCGTTCTCGTATTCGCACAAGATTTTCCCGGGGTCGTTTTCACGTGATCTCGGTGGTGGGATTAGACTCCGAGACGTGGTGCTTACCTTCGAGATTCTGCTGGTTCTCGTCTCCGTGCTGATCGCCTGGTTCGGTCTGTACGTCCTCTACCGGCTGTTCACCGAGTCGTGACAGAACCGGCCCACGAGAACATCGAAAACGGAGTGGCCAATGGATCGGCGTCCTCGACGACGCCGATCGTTCGCCACGACGACGGCACGAGGCGCAGCGGTGACCAGGCGGTCGCCGAGGCGGCCGAGCGTGCCAAGTCGACCGGAGCGATGAATGTTCCGACGCTCCCGGGTCTTCCGTTGCCCGTGGACACCGCGAATCTGCGGCTGGGCCCGGATCTGAGTTCCTCCATGCTCGCGCTGCTACCCCTGGTCGGGGTGTGGCGTGGCGAGGGTGAGGGCAACGAACCCGATACCGGCGATTACCGCTTCGGTCAGCAGATCATCGTCTCGCATGACGGCGGCGACTATCTGACCTGGGAGTCGCGCTCCTGGAAGCTGGATGCCAAGGGCGAGTTCGCGGGTCCGGATCTGCGCGAGAGCGGTTTCTGGCGGGTCGGCATCGACGGTGACGATGAGGTGCTGGAGCTGCTGCTCACGCATTCCTCCGGCATTGTCGAGCTGTTCTACGGTCAGGCGCTCACCCAGTCCTCCTGGGAGCTGGCCACCGACGTGGTGATCCGCAGCCAGTCCGGCATCGTGGTGGGCGGCGCGAAGCGGCTCTACGGGATTGTCGAGGGCGGCGATCTGGGTTACGTCGAGGAACGCATCGCCGCGGATGGCGCTTTGGAGCCGCGGCTCTCGGCGCGGTTGCAGCGGTACATCGGGTAAGAGATTCAACGAAGCCCCGTCGACCTGTCGGTCGTACGGGGCTTTTTCATGTCCAGGCTCTGAAACGGGTACGGCCCCCGAGTCATATCTGCGGAGATGCAACTCTCACGCGGATCCGGTCAGGACAGACCGTAACTCGGGGGCCGGGTGACTGCCGTGGATTCGCGAGGGCTCGCGCGATCAGGAATCCGATTGCAGCGGTAGCGCCTAGCTGGCAGCCACCTCACGCGTCCTAGAAATCATTCTCGAACCACCTCCTTCCTGTGTAAGAACGAAGTTAGTCGGATGAGTCAGACGCGGCAACGCATTTTCTCGGACTGCGAAATGGCAGGTCAGACAGGCGTTGTGGGGAATAAGGCGTCAATGGTGATCGTTGAGTTCGGCGCGACGCGAACGATGGTGTCGGGCATGGCGTCCGGCGGCAGCTGATGGGTGACCACCACCACGGTGCGGTCGCGATCGACCAGGCCGTCGGATTCGTCGAGCAGGCGGCGCAGCAGTTCGGCTCCAGCCTCGGCCTCCAGATGCTCGGTCGGTTCGTCCAGCAGCAGTACGCGGGCCGGGGAGAGCAGGGCGCGGGCCACAAGGAGACGGCGGCGCTGACCGCCCGAGACCGCGGCGGCCCCGCCGACCAGATCGGTGTCGACACCGTCGGGCAGCGAGTCCAGCCACTCCCCCGCTCCGACTGCGCGCAAGGCTGATTCGGCCTCCGCGGCGGTGATGCCGCCGCGCGCCACGCGGAGGTTCTCGAGCACGGTGGTGCCGAACAGGTGCGCGTCCTCGGCGAAGAAGGTGACGCCCGGGCGGGGCGTATCGAACAGCCCGGCCCACGCCATGAGCAGGGTGGTCTTGCCCGCGCCGCTGGGACCGACCACCGCGATGCGGCGGCCCGGCGGCAGGGCCGGGAGATCGGGTGTGACGGTCTCGGATTCGCCGCGTTCCAGCCGATCGAGCCGGCGCAGCGCCGCGCGCCCGTTGGTGAGCGCCTGCGCGGCCGCCGGGAGGACGGCCACGGCTTCGAAGGCCGACAGCGGTACCAGTACCAGCACCGTGAACGCCATCGGAGTGATGCCGCCGGGCGCGACGGTCTGGAAGCCCGCCGTGGCGATGGGGGTTCCGGTGCCGTACAGCACGATTCCGATGAGCAGGGAGCCCAGCACGCTCGCACCGATGGACAGCGGCAGCACGGCGGCGGCCCACGCACTGCGTGCCGCCGCCCGATCCTCGGCGGCGACGGCCCGTTGCCCAGCCGCGCCGGCCGCGTCGATCGCCGTGGAAAGCCGTCCCGCGACCCGCAGTTCGGGTGCGTGGTCGAGCACGGTGAGCGCCTCGGCGGTGAACTCGGTGCGGTCCGCCCGCACCGCCAACTCGGCCTCGCGGGCCGCGCGCGCCGACAGCCAGGGCGCGATGATCCCCGAAACCCCCAGGGCCACCGCCAGAATCACCGCCGCGAGCACCGAAATACTCGCCAGCAGGCCGACGGCCAGCAGCGACAGGATCACCGCGACCGCGATCGGCACGAACGCCCGCACCACGACGGCCCCGAGGTCGTCGATATCGTTCATCACCCGGCCGAGCAGTTCACCCCGCCGCAGCTGCGTCGGATCCCCTTGCCGCGCTTCATCCTCCGGCCCGGCCACCACCCCGGTCCGCCGCGGCCGCCAGATATCGGCCCCCGCGAGCGCCCGATAGGTGCTCGTCCGCGCCGTACTCATGGCCCGCAACGCCACATCGTGCGTGGCCAGCCGCTCCAGATACCGGCACAGCCCCCGCGAAATCCCCAGCGCCCGAACAGTCACCACGGCAATGCTCAAATCCAACACCGGCGGCATCTGCCAAGCCCGCGCAATCAACCACGCCGCCAACGCCGCCAACCCCAGCCCACTCCCGAGCGCCAGCACCCCCCACCCCACCGACAACGCCATCCGCCCCCGCGAAAGCTCGAGCAGTTCCCGAATCCGCCGAAAATCAGCCAGTAGCTCTTTCATCAGACCGGCACCTCGATCATCGAATTGGACGGCGATACCGGTTTAGCGGCATGTGGATCGTCCGGGGTGGGGGTGGCGTGGACGTCGATGATGTGGTCGGCGATCGCCAGCACTGAAGGCCGGTGGGCCACCACGACGACCGTGGCGCCGGCGCGGGCGCGCTCGACCAGGGCGGCGAGAACCGTTGCCTCGCTGGCGTCGTCGAGGTGGGCGGTGGGTTCGTCGAGGAGCAGGATGGAGCGGGGGGCCGCCAGGGTGCGGGTGAGGGCGAGGCGTTGACGTTGGCCGAGGGAGAGGCCGGTGCCGCCGGTGCCGAGGACGGTGGACCAGCCGTCGGGGAGGTCGGCGAGGACGGTGTCGAACCCCGTTGCGGTGCAGGCGGCTTCGAGGTGGGCTGGTCCGGCGGGTGGGCCGAGGAGGTCGAGGTTGTCGCGGAGGGTGCCGGGGAGGAGGACCGGGCGTTGGGGCAGCCAGGCGATGTAGGACCACCAGTCGTCGGGGTCGAGGTCGGGGACCGGGGTGCCGTCGATCAGTACTTCACCGGCGGTCGGGGTGATCAGGCCCAGGATCGCTTGCAGGGCGGTGGATTTGCCGCAGCCGTTGGGGCCGGTCAGGACCGTGACCGCGCCGGGGCGGATCGTGACGGAGAGGGCGTCGGGGGCGAAGCCGTCGCGGGCGGCGACTGTCAGATCGTGGATGTCGATGTGCCCGTGCAGGTTCGGCATCGGGATGCGTGCGGTCTCCGGGTGGGCATCTTCGGATTCGGCGTCCGGATCTGTGTCGATGACCGCGAAAGCCTTTTCCGCCGCGGCCATTCCGTCCTGGGCGGCGTGGAAGCGTTCGCCGACGGCGCGCAGCGGGAGGTAGACCTCCGGGGCGAGGATCAGCGCCAGCAGTCCGGCGTGCAATCCCATGTAGCCGAATACCAGTCGCATGCCGATGGAGACCGCGACCAGCGCAACACACAGGGTGGCGAGCAGCTCCAACACCATGGAGGACAGGAAGGCCAGGCGCAGGGCCGACATGGTGCGCTTGTGCAGGGCGTCGCCGAGCTCGCGAACCCGGCCCGCCATGCTGCGCGGCGAATCATCCTTCGCCGCAGTGCTACCCGCTGCTCCTGCACTGCCGGTGCGGCCGGTCTCGCGGCCGAGGGCACGCAGCGTGGGCATGCCCGCGAACAGGTCCAGGAGTTGATCCGACAGCCGCGTGGTCGCCGCCAACGTGTCGGCGGACTTGCCCTGGGTGAGCAGCCCGATGAGGATCATGAAAATCGGGATCAGGGGCAGGGTGATGAAGATGATCAGGCCGGAGACCCAGTCGTGGACCGCGATGACGGCCAGCACGATGGGCGGCACCAGCATGGTCAGGATGAGGGCGGGCAGGTAGCCCGCGAGGTAGGCGCGCAGGCCGCTGAGTCCGGAGCCGACCACTACCGCGAGTTCGGTGCGGCGGCTTTCCAATTCGCGGGGCGGCAGGTGGGCTCCGGCGTCGAGGGCGGCGGTCTCGAGTTCGGCGACCACCTGCGCGCCTGCCCGGTGGGCGAGGCGGGACTGCCACCAGGTGGCGGTCACCCGGCACAGGACCGCGATGGTGAAGATCACCAATTCGACGGTCCAGGAACTGATCCGCCGCTGGTCCGGCTGGGTGATGACGCCCGCCAGCACCCGCGCCAAAGCGAGCGCCGCGATGACGATGCCGCCGGTGGTGACCAGCGAGAGCCCCACACTCACTCCGAGATACCTGCGTGCCGAGCGGGCGTGCCGCCACAGTCGCGGGTCCACCGGTCCTGCCATGGTCGATCTCCTCTGCGAAAGAACGGGCGTACCGGGTGTCACGCCGGTACGCCCGTTCTCGTTCAGCCCTGCCTGTTTCGTTCGGTTCAGCTCTTCGCGGATTCCATGGGCAGCCCGATCGGCGCGGGGATCTGCTCCATGGTGAGCCGCTTGCGGAACACCCAGTACGTCCAGGCCTGGTAGCACAGCACGACCGGGACCATGGCGACCGCGACCCAACTCATCACCACCAGCGTGTAGTGGGTGGAGGACGCCGACTTGGTGCCGTTCCGCCCGTCCACGGTGAGGCTGTACGCGTCATTGATGGTGGAGGGCAGCACGTTCGGGAACAGCGCACCGAACAGCAGCACGGTGGCCGCCGCGATGGTGATGGCGGTTCCGGTGAACGCCCAGCCGTCGCGCCCCTGGCTGGCGGCGAAGCCCGCGATCAGCAGTCCGACCACGGCCAGCACCAACGGAATCCAGGTCCAGCCGTGCCCGTAGGCGAGCTGCGTCCAGATCCCGAACGCGGCCACCACGACCGCGGTGGGCACGAACAGCATCCGGATCAGCCGTTGGGCGTCGTCGCGCACCTCGTTGCCGGTCTTGAGGGCGATGAACACCGCGCCGTGCAGCATGAACAGCAGCAGCGTGGTCAGCCCGCCCAGCAGCGCGTACGGGTTGAGCAGGTCGAAGAGATTGCCGTCGATCTGCTTGTGCGCGTTGAGTTTCACGCCCCGCACGATGTTGGCGAAGGCAAGACCCCAGGCCAGCGCCGGGATCCAGGACCCGAGCCCGATACCGATATCGCACCAGACCCGCCAGCGCGGATCGTTGATCTTGCCGCGCCATTCGATGGCGCAGGCCCGCGCGATCAACCCGACCAGGATGAGCAGCAGCGCCAGGTAGAACCCGGAGAACAGGCTGGCGTACCACTCGGGGAAGGCCGCGAACATGGCGCCACCACCGGTGAGCAGCCACACCTCGTTGCCGTCCCACACCGGCCCGATGGTGTTGAGCACCACGCGTTTCTTCGTTTCGTCGCCGCGCCCGAGGATGGGCATGAGCATGCCGACGCCGAAGTCGAAGCCCTCCAGCACGAAGTAGCCGGTGAACAGGACCGCGATCAGTAGAAACCAGAATTCAGGGAGACTCATCCTCGGCTCCTAGTAGGCGAAGGAAAGCTTCTCGACGGGCTCCCCGGTCATCTTCGGGGTGTCGTCGTCGGCGGGTTGTTCCGGTCCGTTGATCACGTAGCGGCGCATGAGGTAGAACCAGCCGATGGCCAGCAGGCCGTACAAGAGCGTGAACACGATCAGCGAGGTGAGGATCGTGCCCGGCGAGACGCCGGAGACGCCCTGCTGCACGGTCATTCGAATGTGCTGATCACCGGTCGGATTGGGTGCCACCACCCAGGGCTGACGCCCCATCTCGGTGAAGATCCAGCCGGAGATATTGCCCAGGAACGGCGTTGCGATCGCGATCAGCGAAAGCCAGCTGAACCAGGTCTGATCCGGCACGCGGCCGCGGCGGGTGACCCAGAATCCGGCCAGCGCCAACAGGATCGAGCCGGCCATCCAGGTGATCATGGCGCGGAACGACCAGTAGGTGACGAACAGGTTGGGCCGGTAGTCGCCGATGCCGTACTTCTCGTTGTATTCGACCTGCAGGTCCTTGACGCCCTTCAGGGTGACGTCGCTGAACTTGCCCTCGGCCAGGAACGGCAGCACGTACGGCACCTTGATGACGTGGTCGACGCTGTCGCAGTTGTTGTGGGTACCGATGGTCAGTACCGAGAAGTCCGGGTCGGTTTCGGTGTGGCACAACGATTCCGCCGAGGCCATCTTCATGGGCTGCTGTTTGAACATGAGCTTGCCCTGGGTGTCACCGGTGATGATGAGGGCGACGGAGGCGACCAGCACCACGTACAGGCCCATGCGTGCGGCGGGCCGCCACATGGTGCGGGCGTCCTCGAGCGGTGCCTCGGTGCCCTCGGCCTTGGCCTTGCGGGCGTTGCGCACCATCCACCAGCCGCCGATGCCGGCCACGAAAGTGCCTGCGGTGAGGAAGGATCCGGCCACCACGTGCGGGAAGGCGGCGAGGGTGGTGTTGTTGCTGAGCACCGCCCAGATGCTGTGCAGTTCCGCGCGTCCGGTCTCGGGGTTGTATTCCGCGCCGACCGGATGCTGCATGAACGAGTTGGCGGCGACGATGAAGTACGCGGACGCGTTGACGCCGATGGCGACCAGCCAGATGCAGGCCAGGTGCACCTTCTGCGGCAGTTTGGTCCAGCCGAAGATCCACAGGCCGAGGAAGGTCGATTCCATGAAGAAGGCGACCAGCGCCTCCATGGCCAGCGGTGCGCCGAAGACGTCGCCGACGAAGCGGGAGTATTCGCTCCAGCCCATGCCGAACTGGAATTCCTGCACGATGCCGGTGGCGACGCCGAGGGCGAAGTTGATCAGGAAGAGCTTCCCGAAGAACTTGGTGAGCCGCAGCCACTGTTCCTTGCCGGTGATCACCCAGGCGGTCTGCATGCCCGCGACGAGCGGTGCGAGGCCGATGGTGAGTGGCACCAGGATGAAGTGATAGACGGTGGTAATTCCAAACTGCCATCGCGCCAGATCTACGACGCTCATCCGACCTCCCTGCCTGTCTACGACATGACGTAGTAACAGACAGTACGCCTGCGGAAGCTCAGATCAACGTATGCCTCGCCACAGCGTGCCAGAAATTTGCCGGAATGTGACGGACACGCCGGGTTCACCAGTCGGCGAGACTCCCCGGCAGTGCGATACCCCGATTCACCATCTCGATGATCTCGCCCGCGTTCTCCGGCGCGGACATGCGCAGCCCGTCGAGCGAATTGACCCGCGCGGCCAGCGTCACCGACGACAGCAGCCACACCGCGTCCGCGGTGATCAGGTCGGCGACGAACAGCGGCTCGTAGCGGCAGTCCCAGCCCGCCTTCTCCGCCTGCGTGAACAGTGCGCGCTGAGTCGTGCCCGGCAGCACGCCATTTCGCGCGGGCGGGGTGATGAGTTCGTTGTCGCGCTGCACCACGACCGTCGACCGCGGCCCTTCCAGCACCCGATGCTCGGTGCTGGTGAAGATGACGTCGTCCGCACCCATGCGCTGGGCGAAACGCAGCGCCGACATATTGGTCGCGTAGGACAGCGTCTTGGCACCCAGCAGCAGCCACGGCGCGTTCTGCGCGAGATCGACGGAGATGCCACGCGAGAGTGTGATCGCCGAAACACCCTCGGTACGAGCCTTTTCCACGCGCTCCTGCACCGGAACCACCAAAACGTAACCGGTAGTGGCGGGTTCGGCCCCGGCCAGGGCTCCACTCTTGTTAGCTGATCGTTCGCTACCTGAGCCGTGATCGCTGTCACGCCCCCGGGTGACGATCATGCGCAGCGCCCCCTCGCGCTCCTTCCCCCATTCCTCGGCCGCCATCTCCACCGCGAACCGCCACGCCTCGAGATCGGGCGCGGGCAGGTCCAGCGCCTCCGCGGACCGCCGCAACCGGGCCAGGTGCAACTCCAGCGCACAGGGCACGCCATCCCGCACCAGCACGGTCTCGAAGATGCCGTCGCCGCGCAGCGCACCGATATCGTCCGCATACAACAACGGCGCGTCCGGATCCCGGATCGCGCCGTCAAGAGTCACCAGAACCCGTTCCACCATGCGATCGACCCTATGACAGATGGCCCGTCGCGGTGGGTTCAACCGCGCCGCCAACCTCGTCAAGCCACCTGGCAACCGACCGCCCACCCCGCCCCCGACGCACAAGAGCCAACCGGCGCGGCAGCGACACCGAGTGCCGCCACGCAAAGGTCCCGTAGAGGCGGACGAGCCGATCGTGCGGGTTGGCATAGGGTGGGGGTGTGTCCTCCTCGGTAACGCCCAGTCCGATTCTGCAAGTTCCAGGGGCTGTCGCGGGGCTGCCAGGGTCACCCGATGCCACGGTCGCGTGGCACTACGGCGATCCGTTCGGCGAGCAGCGCGCGGCGGTAGAGCGGGTCGCGGTGGTGGATCGCTCCCACCGGTTCGTGCTCGCGATCACCGGCAAGGAACGCCTGACCTGGCTGCACACCATCTCCAGTCAGGCCATCGCCGATCTGCGAGACGGGGATTCCGCGGAGAATCTGGACCTCGATCTCAACGGCCGGGTCCTCAACCATTTCGTGCTCACCGACCTCGACGGCACCGAGTGGATCGACACCGAGGCCGAGCGCGGCCCGGACCTGCTGAGCTTCCTGCAGAAGATGGTCTTCTGGGCCGACGCCAAGCCCGTCGCCGCGAATGACCATGCGGTACTGAGCCTGTTGGGCCCCGCCGCGACCGACCTCATCGAAACCCTGGGTGTCCCAGCCCTTCCCGAGACCTACCGCGCGGTGCCGCTGCCCGGCGGCGGCTTCCTGCGCCGCATGCCCTGGCCCACCGCCGACTCGTTCGACCTGCTCATCCCCCGCGATCAACTGGCCACCTGGTGGACGAAGCTGCGGGACGCGGGCGCGACGGCCGCGGGCATGTGGGCCTTCGAGGCGCTGCGCACGGCCGCACTGCGTCCCCGCCTCGGCCTCGACACCGACGACCGCACCATCCCACACGAGGTGAACTGGATCGGCGGTCCCGCCGAACACGGTGCCGTGCACCTGAACAAGGGCTGCTACCGCGGTCAGGAGACGGTGGCCCGCGTCCACAATCTCGGCAAGCCGCCCCGGCATCTGGTGCTGCTGCACCTGGACGGTTCCGCGGATTCCCGTCCGGCGACCGGTGATCCGGTGACCGCCGGCGGTCGCGCGGTCGGCGTGCTGGGCACGGTGATCGACCACTACGAACTCGGCCCGATCGCGCTGGCCTTGATCAAGCGCAATATCCCGGTCGACACCGAACTCACCGCGGGCCCGTGCGCGGCGGCCATCGACCCGGATTCGGTGCCATCCCACGACGAACCGCAGGCGGGCCGGCTGGCCGTCGAGAAGCTCCGCGGCCGATGAGTGCCCCCGCTTCGCGGCTGCACGACACCGGCCGCGTGCTGGCCGTCTGCGTGCTGCACGCCGAGGTCGAGGTGCCCGCGAAGTCCAGCAAGGTGGGCCGCACCGCCATCGACAAACGTCCGGTGCCGCACCGGGTTCCGGTCCGCACGCTCGGCCTGGACGGCGATCACGTCTGCGACACCGAGCATCACGGCGGCTCCCATCAAGCCGTCTACGCCTACGCGGAGGAGGACGCCGCCCGCTGGGCCGGGGAACTCGGCCGCGAGCTGACGCCGGGCTGGTTCGGCGAGAACCTGCGTCTGTCCGGTCTTCGCGTCAGTGACGCGGTGCTCGGTGAGCGCTGGAGCATCGGCGACACCCTGCTCGAGGTCTCCGCGCCGCGCGTCCCGTGTTCCACCTTCCAGTGGCGCACCGGCGAGCCGCAGTGGGTGAAACGCTTCACCGTGCAAGCGGATACGGGTGCTTACCTGCGGGTGCTGACCGAGGGCGCGATCGCCGCCGGTGATGAGGTGCGGGTGGTGCACGTGCCCGCGCACGGCGTCACCGTGCGCGACCTGTTCACCGGCACCGACCCGGAGCGACTGGACACCCTGCTGGAATCCGAGCCGACCATCTCCGATGACGTGCGCATGCAGATCGACCGTCACCGTCGCCGGCACACCGCGGCGGCCGACCGATGACCGAAGGGAACGCAGGAATGAGCGTGGATCTCGTCGAGGTGGTGCGTTCCGGTTTCCGGGAGTGCGTGCATCGCGGGTCGGCGGTGATCCTGCGGCCGGACGGTGACCCGCTGGTGGAGGTGGGTGCGGTGCACGGCCCGATCTTCCCGCGCTCCACCAACAAGCCCATGCAGGCGCTCACCTTGCTGCGCAACGGTTTCGAACCGCTGGACGACGCCGAGCTGGCCATCTCGACCGCCTCGCACTTCGGTGAGCCCGACCATGTGGCGTTGGTGACGCGACTGCTGGATCGCTTCGGCCTCACCGAGGACGACCTGGAGTGCCCGCCGGATCTGCCGTTCGACGAGCAGGCCCGGGCCCAGGTGCTGGCCGGGTCCGACCGCGCCAAGGCCGCCCGCCGCATCTTCATGAACTGCTCCGGCAAACATGCCGCCATGCTGGCCACCTGCAAGATCAACGACTGGCCCACCCGCGGCTACCTGGAGGTCGGGCATCCGCTGCAGCAGGCGGTGCTGGAGACGGTCGCCGATGTGACCGGTGAGCCGGAGACCGATCTGGGCATCGACGGTTGCGGCCTGCCGATCGTGCCGGTTTCGCTGGTGAATCTGGCGCGCGCCTACGCGAGCTTCGCCACGGGCGCGGAAGGTAGCCCGGAACGTCGTGTCGCGGACGCGATTCGCGCGCATCCGCGAGTGATTTCCGGCACGGACGGACCAGATTTTCGAGTGATGACCGCGACCCCGGGACTGGTCTGCAAGATCGGCGCGGACGGCGTGCACGCCGGCGCGCTGCCGGACGGTTCGGCCTTCGCCTACAAGATCGATGACGGCGCGGATCGCGCGCGACTTCCGCTGACCCTCGCGATTCTCCAGCGTATGGGCGTGCCGTGGACCGATGCGCACGCCGAGCTGGCAGCGCCCGCGGTACTCGGCGGAGCCGCCCGGGTGGGCATCATCCGCGCCATTCCCGGCGCGCTGTAGTCCCCGGTCGGCGGGCTTTTCCACACCCGGCGCACTCCGGTGCGCCGGGCCTCCGGACGTTTATCCCCCACTCCTGGAAGCGCGACGCCCAGACACACGCTAAAGTGTTCGTCAGGAAGAGTATTAATTCGAACGGGGCCGCCAAACCCACCCCAGGCCGCCCCGCAGTGACGCGAGGGGGTCAGCCATGGGCCGTGGCCGGGCTAAGGCAAAGCAGACCAAGGTTGCACGGGAGCTCAAGTACAGCTCGCCGTCGACCGACTTCACCAGTCTTCAGCGTGAGCTGGCGGCGCCCTCCGACACACAACGGAGTGGTGCGTCCGACACACAACGGAGTGGTGTGCTTTCCGAAGAGCATGACGCGAGCGAATCGCGGTCGACGAGCTGGGAAGAAGAAGACAGCTACGACGACTGGCGTCGCTGACTCGGATTTCGACGTATTGCAGGGGGAGGCCATTGGGCTTCCCCCTTTAGCACGTCGTCTCGAGCCAAGAAGCACAGCGATGCTGAAGGTTAGCCAACAGCACTGAGCGTTCCGTCCTCACCATCGGGCGGGACGTTCATTCGTGTATTCATGGTGCGCGGGATCGATGCGTGGGATCGGCCGCGCCACACCATGTTTCGGACATACAGAACGGCCCCGGTCACTCCTGCGAGTGACCGGGGCCGAGTGCTGTGCGCGCTAGAAGCGCGGGTGGTCTCCGACGAGGACCGTGCGGGCCGAGTCGATGTCCTTGGCCTTCTTCACCGTGCCGAGGGTCCAGCAGTCGATGTGGCGGGCGGTGAGGACGGCCAGGGCGCGGTCGGCGTCCTCGGGGGCGACGACGGCGACCATGCCGACGCCCATGTTGAAGGTCTTCTCCATCTCGGCGCGCTCGACGCGGCCGCGCTGGGCGATCATCTTGAAGACCGGGGCCGGGTTCCAGGTGCCGCGATCCAGTTCGGCGACCAAGCCGGCGGGGAGCACGCGGGCCAGGTTGGCGGCCAGGCCGCCGCCCGTCACGTGGCAGAAGGTGCGCACGTCGGTTTCGGCGATCAGGGCCAGGCAGTCCTTGGCGTAGATCTTGGTGGGTTCCAGGAGTTCCTCGCCGAGGGTGCGGCCGAATTCCTCCACGTGCCCGGTGAGGGACATGCGGTCGATGTCGAGCAGCACCTTGCGGGCCAGCGAGTAGCCGTTGGAGTGCAGGCCCGAGGAGCCCATGCCGATGACGACGTCGCCCGGGCGGACCCGGTCGGGGCCGAGCACGGCGTCGGCCTCGACCACGCCGACACCGGTGGCCGACAGGTCGTAGTCGTCGGCGCCCATCAGGCCCGGGTGCTCGGCGGTCTCGCCGCCGAGCAGGGCGCAGCCGGCGATGACGCAACCCTCGGCGATGCCGGAGACGATCTGCGCGACCCGTTCCGGGACCACCTTGCCGACGGCGATGTAGTCCTGCAGGAACAGCGGTTCGGCACCGCAGACGACCAGATCGTCGACGACCATGGCGACCAGGTCGAGGCCGACGGTGTCGTGCTTGTCGAGGGCCTGCGCGACGGCGATCTTGGTGCCGACGCCGTCGGTGGAGGCCGCGAGCAGGGGCTCCTTGTAGCCACCCTTCAATGCGAACAATCCTGCGAAGCCGCCGAGTCCGCCCTGAACCTCGGGGCGGCTTGCCTTCTTCGCCAGCGGCGCGAACAACTCGACTGCGCGGTCACCGGCCTCGATATCGACACCTGCCGCCGCGTAGGAGGCACCGGCACCGCTGGGGGTCTGTTCAGTCATTGTCGGGGAGAGCTCCAAGCCGAATCGGGTGGATAGATGCCTGATCACGGTACCGGAAGCGGATAACGGCCCCGCACCCGCTACGGTGCCTGACCGGTGTCATACCGTGCCGACCTCCGCAAACAGGGCGGCCGTTTCGGTGCGTCGCCGACGCTGTTCGACCGGATCGGGGACGGGGACGGCCGCGACCAGGCGACGGGTGTACTCCTCGCGGGGGCGGCGAAGTATGTCGTCATTGTCGCCCTGTTCGACGACGGTCCCGTTGCGCAGCACCACGATCCGATCCGCGAGCTGATCCACCACGGCGAGATCGTGACTGATGAACAGGCACGCCCAGCCGCATTCGCGCTGGAGTTCGGCGAACAGCTCGAGCACCCGCGCCTGGACGGAGACGTCCAGGGCGCTGGTGGGTTCGTCGGCCACCAGCAGGTCCGGATTCAGCACCAGGGCCCGCGCCAGGCTGACGCGCTGCCGCTGACCGCCCGAGAGCTCGTGCGGATAGCGGTTTTCCACCCCGGCCGGCAGTTGCACGTCGTCGAGGAGGTGGCGGACGCGATCGCGCGCGGCCTGCCCCTTGGCCTCCTTGTGGACGAGCAGCGGTTCGGCCACGCACTCGCCGATGGTGAGGCGCGGGTTGAGGGAGGTGGCCGGATCCTGGAAGACGAACCCGAAGCGGCGGCGCAGCGGCCGCAGCTTGCGTTCGGACAGCCCCGCGATATCGGTGCCGAGGACCCGCACGCTGCCCGCGGTGGGGCGTTGCAGCGCGGCCACGCAGCGGCCGATGGTGGATTTGCCGGATCCGGATTCGCCGACCAGGCCGAGGGTTTCGCCGCGGCGCAGGGTCAGGCTGACCTCGTTGACCGCCCGGAAGGTGGGGCGGCCGAGCGGGGCGGGGAATTC
Organism: Nocardia sp. NPDC059240; assembly: GCF_042753865.1. Lineage (NCBI taxonomy): Bacteria > Bacillati > Actinomycetota > Actinomycetes > Mycobacteriales > Nocardiaceae > Nocardia > Nocardia sp. NPDC059240. The sequence continues at coordinate 596,943 of NZ_JBHZAC010000002.1, forward strand.
CACCACCAGGTCGGAGATCTCGAGGACGGTTTCGGCGTCGGCCGCAACCGGTTCGCGCACGATGGTTTTCGCCGTCTCCAGCACATGCAGTTTCGGCACGGCCGCCAGCAGGGCACGCGTGTATTCGTGCTGCGGGTCGCTGAAGAGCTTGTCCACCTTGGCTTCTTCGACGATGCGGCCCTCGCGCATCACCACCACGCGGTCGGCGAGGTCGGCGACGACGCCCATGTTGTGGGTGATGAGGACGATGGCCGCGCCGATGCGGTCGCGCAGATCCCGCAGTAGTTCCAGGATTTCGGCCTGCACGGTGACGTCGAGGGCGGTGGTGGGTTCGTCGGCGATGATCACCTTGGGTTCGCAGGCGATGGCGATGGCGATCACCACGCGCTGCTTCTGGCCGCCGGAGAGCTGATGCGGGTAGTAGTCCACCCGCGCCTCCGGGTCGGGCAGCCCGACCGCGCGCAGCAGTTCGATCGCCTTGTCGCGCGCGGCTTTCCGCTTCATTCCGGAGTGGGCGCGTAGCGCCTCGCCGATCTGGAAGCCGACGGTGAACAGCGGGTCCAGGGCCGCGCCGGGCTCCTGGAACACCATGGAGATGGCTCCGCCGCGCAGCGCGGTGAGTTCCCGCTCGCTCATCTTGGTGACGGCCTTGGTGCCGAGCACGACGGTGCCGTTCACGCTGGCGGTGGGCGGCAGCAGGCCCATGGCGGTGCGGGAGCTCACCGATTTGCCGGAGCCGGATTCGCCGACCACGGCCAAGACCTCACCCGGATACACCTGGTAGGAAACGTCGTTCACGGCCGTGACCGATCCGGCATCGGTGGCGAAGCAGACGGTCAGACCCTCGAAGGACAGGACGGGTTCAGGCATTGTCGGCCTCCTTCGGGGATTCGGTGGGGTCCGCTTCCACGGCCGCGGGTGCGGTGGCAACGCGGCGGGTGCGCAGCAGCGGGTTGAGCACCTCGTTGAGGCTCTCGCCGACGAGGGTCATGCCGAGCACCACGAGCACGATGGCGACGCCCGGCCAGACGCCGGTCCACCAGATGCCGTTGGAGACATCGGAGAGCGCCTTGTTGAGGTCGTAGCCCCATTCGGCGGCCTGGGTGGGTTCGATGCCGAAGCCGAGGAACCCGAGGCCCGCCAGCGTCAGAATCGCTTCCGCACCGTTGAGGGTGATGAGCACCGGCAGCGACTGGGTGACATTGGCGAGGATGTGCCGGAACAGGATTCGCGTGGTGGACGCGCCGGTGACGCGCGCGGCATCCACGTACGGTTCCTGTTTCACCGAGATGGTGGCATTGCGCACCACCCGGAAGTACTGCGGCACAAAGATGACCGTGATGGCGATGGCCGCCGACAGGATGCCGCCGAAGCTCGACGACTGCCCGCCCGACACCACGATCGACACCACGATGGCCAGCAGCAGCGACGGGAACGCGTACATGGCGTCCATGAACAGCACCAGGATGCGGTCCACCCAGCCACCGAGGTAGCCGGAGACGAGTCCCAGCGGCACACCGACAAACAGCGACAGCACCAGCGAGACCGCGATCACCGAAAGTGCCGTACGCGCACCGAAGATGACGCGGGAGAACACGTCCTCGCCACGTACCGAGGTGCCGAACCAGTGCGCCGCCGAAGGGGCCTGCTGGCGCACGAAATCGACGCCGTCGGCGGTGCTCTGGGCGAACCCGTAGGGCGCGATGAGCGGCGCGAAGATGGCGACCAGGATGAAGCCCGCGACCAGTGCGAGCCCCAGCAGCAGCGTCATCCGCTGCAGCCCGGAGGTCATGCGCACCAACCCCATTCCGGGGATGTGCCACTTGTTGCGGGCGGGCGGGACGGGCGCCTCGACGCCCGTTTCGATGACCGTCATCAGAACCTCACCCTCGGGTCGATCATCGCCACGATCAGGTCCACCAGGAAGCTCATGACGGCCACCACGATCGCGATGAACGCCACGATGCCCTGCACCGCGATGAAGTCGCGGGCTTGCAGGTAGGAGGCGAGCTGGTAGCCCAATCCCTTCCATTCGAAGGTGGTTTCGGTGAGGACCGCGCCGCCGAGCATCATGGCGATCTGCATGCCCATCACGGTCACGACCGGGATGAGGGCGTTGCGGAAGGCGTGTCGCCCGGTGACGACGCGGTCGGAAAGGCCACGCGCGCGGGCGGCTTCGACATACCCGGAGCGCAGCGTCTGGATCAGGTTGATGCGCACCAGTCGCAGGAATACGCCCGCGGTGAGCAGGCCGAGCGCGATGGCGGGCAGCACAGCGTGTTTCAGCACGTCGACGATGTAGCTGGTGTCGCCGTACAGGATGGCGTCCACGATCATGATGTTGGTTTTCGGCGACACGTGCTGCAGCTGCAACTCGACATTGGTGCTGGCCCGTCCGGCAACGGGCAGCCAACCGAGTTTGACCGAGAAGATCAGCTTGAGCAGCAGGCCGACGAAGAACACGGGTGCGGCGTACACCAGGATGGCGAACAGCCGCAGGCTCACGTCGCGGGCCGAATCTCGTTTGGTGGCCGCGTATCTGCCCAGCGGCACGCCAACCGCGAAGGCCACGATGAGCGACCAGAACACGAGTTCCAGGGTGGCCGCGCCGTAGGTGACGATGACGTCGCTGATGGCCCGATTGTCCTGGGAGCGGCCGAAATCGCCGCGCAGCAGTCCCGAGAGGTACTCCCAGTACTGGGTGAGGATGGGCCGGTTGAGCCCGGCCGCCTCCTTGCGTTCCTGGATCTGCGCGGGGCTCAGGCGTCCGCCCATGGCGGCGCTGATCGGGTCACCGATCACCCGCATGAGGAAGAACACCAGGGTCACCAGGATCCAGGTGGTCGGGATGATGAGCAGTGCTCGCACCCCGAGGTAACGCAGCAGCGCACTGTAGCGGGAACTGCTGCCGCGCAAACACTTTCCCGCGGGGCGGGCCGTCTCCGGCCCGCCCGTCTCGTCGATGGCCGTCACTTGCTCAGCACACCGAAGCGGAACTTGAAGGTGGGGTCGAGGGTGTCGGCGACGCCCGCGACGTTCTTGCCCGCGACCGCGATATTGGTTCCGGCCAGCAGCGGCAGCATCGGCAGGTGATCGTTGGCCAGCGAGAACTGCAGTTGCTTGAGGATGTCCGCCCGCTTGGCCGGGTCCACCTCGGTGGTCTCGGCGGTCAGCATGGCGTTGATCTTCGGATCCTCGAAGTGGTTCTGCAGCGTGTTGTTCGGGGCGAAGAACGGGGTGAGGTAGTTGTCGGCGTCCGGGAAGTCCGGGAACCAGCCGAACTGGTAGAGCGGGTAGGAGTCCTTCACCCGTTCATCCTGATACGAAACCCATTCGGTGGACTGCAGATTCACCTTGAACAGCCCGGTGGCTTCGAGCTGGTTCTTGATGGCCGCGTACTCCTCGGAGGAGGAGCCGCCGTAGTGGTCGGAGTTGTACTGCAGGTTGAGCGTGACCGGCGCGGCGACCCCGGCGTCGGACAGGAACTTGGCGGCCGCGTCCTTGTTGGGCTTGGCCCCGTAGATGTCCTTGTACGGTTCGGTCGCGCCGGTCGCGCCGGTCACCACCGACGAGAAGGCCGGCTTGTAGGTGCCCTTGTAAACACCGGTCGCCAGCGCGTCACGGTCGACGCTCGACGCGATTGCCTTGCGCACGGCCAGCTTCTGGGCCGGGGTGCCGCCGGGCATGGTGTTCATGTTGAAGACGATGTAGCGCAGCTCTCCACCGGGCCCCTCATGCACGGTGACCTTGCTGTCGTTTCGCAGCGAGTCGATGTCGGTCGGGGTCAGGCTCCGGTAGGCGACATCGATATTGCCGTTCTGCACATCGAGCTTCAGGTTGGCGGCCTCGGCGTAGTACTTGACCGAGACGCCGTCGTTGCGGGGCTTGCCGAACAGGCCGTCGTAGCCCGGGTTGGCCTTGTATTGGACCAGCTTGTTCTTCTCGTAGCTGGTGATGGTGTACGGGCCGGAGAAGGCGTTGGTCTTGACCACGTCCTCGTCGGCGAGCACCTTGTCGGCCGGGAAGCTCTTCTCGTCCACGATGATTCCGGCCTGGCTCGGCAGCACCGAGGCGAAGGTCTGATCGTTGGCGACCTTGAGCGTGAAGTTGACGGTCTGCGCGTCCGGCGCGTCCGTGTGGTCCAGATTGCCCAGCAGCGAGGCGGGGCCGTTGGGATCGTTGATCTTCAGGATGCGGTCGAAGGAGAACTTCACGCTCGCCGCGGTGAGCGGGTTCCCGTTCGCGAACTTCAGGCCCGGCTTGACCGTGCAGCTGTAGACGGTCGGCGAGGCGAATCCGCACTTCTGCGCGGCGTCCGGTTCGGGGACCGTCTTGCCGGGCGCGAAGTTCAACAGGGTCTGGTAGATCTGCGTTTCGGCCTGCAGGGAGCCGTTGTCGTAGGCCAGGGCCGGATCCAGCGAGAAGATCTTGTCCGTGGTGCCGACCGTGATTCCCGCGCTGCCGCCGGAGTCTCCGGTGCGTCCGGAGCCGCAGCCCGCGGCGACGAGTGCGATGCCTGCCATGCCGACCGCGGCGAAGGTCCTCGCCCGGTTCGTCTTCGAACCCATAGTGCTCATCTCTCGAAACTCGGGCGGTGCCGGTCCGGATCGCGGACGTCACACCGCCATAGCGTGATGTGTCTCGGCGCACCGTAGTAACGGTTTGTTGCCTCTGTGTTGCCGGGGTACAGATGTATAAAACGAGAGCTACCGAAACTGGTTATAACCAGCTGAAACTTCGGTGAACAACTTTCTGAACTGGATAACTTCCAGCCGCAGTGCATAACTACCAACCGAAGGGTCCGCCCGAAGCGACGGACGGACCCGACGCCGGTTATTTGCTCAGCACACCGAAACGGAACTTCGAGGACGGATCCAACGTCGAATCCACGCCCTGCACATCCTTGCCCGCCACCGCGATCTGGTTACCGGTCAGCAACGGCACGATGGGCAGGTAGTCCGCCATCAGATCGTGCTGCAGGGTGGCCAGCACGGTCGCCCGCTTGGCCGGATCCCCTTCGGTCAGTTCGGCATTCAGCTCCGCGGTGATCTTGGGATCACCGAAGTGGTTGCGCAGGAAGTTGTCCTCGGTGAAGAACGGGCGCAGGTAGTCGTCGGCGTCCGGATAGTCCGGGAACCAGCCGAACTGGAAGACCGGGTAGCCGTCGGAGGAACGCGCCTTCTGATACGCGACCCACTCGGTGGACTGCAGGTTCACCTTGAACAGCCCGGTGGCCTCGAGCTGGTTCTTGATCGCCGCGTACTCCTCCGAGCTGGCGGAGCCGTAGTGCTCGGTGGTGTATTGCAGGTTCAGTTCGACCGGGGTGGCCATCCCCGAGTCGGCGAGGAACTTGGCGGCCGCGTCCTTGTTCGGCTTCGCCCCGTAGATATCCTTCAGTGCCTCGGTGGCGCCCGGAACACCCTTGGGGACAGGCGAATACAGCGGCGACCAGGTGCCCTTGAAGACGCTGGAAGCCAGCGCGTCACGGTCGATCGCGGTGGCCACGGCCTTGCGCACGGCCAGCTTCTGCGCGGGGTTGCCGCCGGGCTGGGTGTTGAGGTTGAACACGATGTAGCGGGTGTCGCCGCCGGGCGACTGATGCACCGTCACCTTGCTGTCATTGCGCAGCGAGTCCAGGTCCGTCGGGGACAGCGTGTGCCAGACGACATCGATATTGCCCTGCTGCACATCGAGTTTCATGTTCGATGCCTCGGCGTAGTACTTCACCGTGACGGTGTCGGACTTGGGCTTGCCGAACAGGCCGTTGTAGTCGGGATTCGACTTGTACTCCACCAGCTTGTTCTTGTCGTAGCTGGAGATCGTGTACGGGCCGGAGAACGGCTTGGCCTTCACGATGTCCTCGTCGGCCATCACCTTGTCGGCCGGGAACACCTTCTCGTCCACGATGGCCGCCGCCTGGGTGGGCAGGATGGCCGGGAAGGTCTGGTCGTTGGCCTGCTTCAGCGTGAAGTTGACGGTCTTGTCGTCGGGGGCGTCGGTGCTGGCGAGGTTGTCCAGCAATGCCTTCGGACCCTGCGGGTCGTCGATCTTGACCATGCGGTCGAAGGAGAACTTCACGCTCTTGGCGGTGAGCGGATCACCGTTGACGAACTTCAGGCCCGGCTTGAGGGTGCAGCTGTAGACGGTCGGGGAGGTGAACCCGCACTTGTCGGCCGCATCGGGTTTCGGGGTGGCGTCACCCGCCGGGAAATTCATCAGGAACTGGTAGACCTGGGTTTCGGCCAACAGCGAACCATTGTCGTACGCCTTGGCCGGATCGAGTGAGGTGACCTTGTCGGTGGTGCCGACCAGGATGCCGGCGCCGCCTCCGCCGCCACCCGTCTTCCCGGAACCACATCCGGCTATCGCAAACACGGCCAGTCCGGCGAACCCGACTGCCGCAATTCTTTTCGCGCGCATGTACTGCCCTTGCTCTCGAACACGCAGCGGCGGCGGCCGGGTCACGGGCCCGCCGCGCCGCGGTGGACATCTCTTGGCTGGGCACAGTATCGACCGGTTATAACCGGAGTGTTGCGTTTCTGGACAATCGGTACATAAATCGCGCCATCCGCGCGCAGACGCCGATGGCGCAACTGCGCCACAGGATTTCCCTGTTCAGGGCGGGAAAAGCACGGTGCCCGCCCGCGATTACGCGGACGGGCACCGAAAACTGCTGGTATTACGGGCGGCTCAACGCCGAGGCATTGACATTGTCGGCGAGCAACGCCGACTCGGTCGCGCCCGAGAGCATCCCCTCGAGGACGTTCTTGCCGATCGCCGATTCGGCGGGCAGCGCGATCGGGTACTCGCCGTCGAAGCAGGCCGAGCACAGGCGCGAACGCGGCTGCTCGGTGGCGGCGATCATGCTGTCGATGGAGATGTAGCCGAGGGTGTCCGCGCCGATGGAGCGGCGCACCCCGTCCACCATCTCGTCGAGGCTGTCCCCCTCGATGCCGTCGGGGCCCGCGCCGTTGGCGATCAACTCCGCGGGCGAGGCGAAGTCGATGCCGTAGAAGCACGGCCACTTGACCGGCGGCGAGGCGATCCGCACATGGATCTCCAACGCGCCCGCCTCGCGCAGCATGCGGATCAAGGCCCGCTGGGTATTGCCGCGCACGATGGAGTCGTCCACCACGATGAGCCGCTTACCGCGAATGACCTCGCGAAGCGGGTTGAGCTTCAACCGGATTCCGAGCTGGCGGATGGTCTGGCTGGGCTGGATGAAGGTGCGGCCCACATAGGCGTTCTTCATCAGACCCTGACCGTAGGGCACACCCGAACCCTGCGCGTAACCGACGGCCGCCGGAGTGCCGGACTCCGGCACCGGGATGACCAGGTCGGCCTCGACCGGATGCTCGGCGGCCAGGCGGCGGCCGATGTCCACGCGGGTCGCGTGCACCGAACGACCGGAGATGGTCGAGTCGGGGCGGGCCAGGTAGACGAATTCGAAGACGCAGCCCTTGGGGGTCGGGTTGGCGAAGCGCAGCGAGCGCACGCCGTCCGCGTCGATGGCGAGCAGCTCGCCCGGTTCGATCTCGCGCACGAAGGACGCGCCGACGATGTCGAGGGCCGCCGTCTCGCTGGCAACTACCCAGCCACGATCGAGGCGGCCCAAACATAGTGGACGCACGCCGTGCGGATCACGCGCGGCGTAGAGCGTGTGCTCGTCCATGAAGGTGAGGCAGAAGGCCCCCTTCAGCGTCGGCAGCAACTCCATGGCTGCCTGCTCGATGCTCTTGTCGGCCGCGGCGTGCGCGAGCAGCGCGGTGACCACGTCCGAGTCGGAGGTGGCGGCGATGGTGCCCGCCAGCCGGCCGGTGACCAGGCCGAGTTCCCGTGCGCGCGCACTCAGTTCCGCGGTATTGACGAGATTTCCGTTGTGGCCCAGGGCGATTCCCGTGCCGACCGCGGTGGTGCGGAAGATCGGCTGGGCGTTCTCCCAGGTGGTGGATCCGGTGGTGGAATAACGGCAGTGGCCGACGGCGACGTGGCCGGGCATGGCTGCCAGAGTTTGTTCGTCGAAGACCTGGCTCACCAGGCCGAGATCCTTGAAGACCAGCACCTGAGAACCGTCGGCGACAGCGATACCCGCCGCCTCCTGACCCCGGTGCTGCAATGCGTAAAGTCCGTAATACGTGAGCTTTGCCACATCTTCGCCCGGCGCCCAGACTCCGAACACGCCGCACTCTTCGCGCGGTTCGTTCTCGTCTTGGTCGGGGGTGGTGGCAGCGGGGGGGAGAGACACCAGTTTGCTCCCTGTTCGGCGGGCTGGGGGCGTGAGCCATTCTACGGGTAACCGCAAGGCAACCCACCGTTGGGATAACCGAGATGGCGTGACGTTTGCTGTTAGCGTTCGACCGTGACGAGCACCGAGACCACCGGGGGCACGGAACCCTCGCCCCCGCGCCGGCATTTGAGCCCGATCAGGTGGGCATTCCCCATCATCGTCGTGACTCTGCTGGCCTCGCTGCTGGGCGTGATGTACCTCGACTATGTGGTCGATCCGGAGAAGAATCTGCACGACTTCCCGATCGCGCTGGTCAATCAGGATGTCGGTGACGATATCGGCGGCAAGCACGTCAATTTCGGCGATCAGGTCTCCGATGGTCTGCAGAAGGCGGTGCCGTCGGATCAGATCAACCTGCAGGTGCTCGGTATCAACGAGGCGCAGTTGCGCATGCAGTCGGCGCAGGTCTACGGCACCATCATCATTCCCTACGACTTCACCAAGCGGCTGGGCATTCTCGGGGTCGGCAGTGTGGTGCCCGGCGACATCACCAAACCGGAGCTCATCCTCCAGACCAATCCGCGCACCGGCGCTTTCGCCACCGCGGTGGTGCAGAAGTTCGGCGAACAGGCGCTCACCCAGGTGGACGCCCAGGTCGGGAAGCAGCTGACCGAACAGGTGAAGGCGCAACTGGCGCCGCCGCCCGGCGCGCCCCCGACCGAGCTGACCGCGGCCACCCGGCTGGTGCTGGCGCAGCCGCTGGACATCACGGTCAGCCAATTCCGGCCGCTGCCCGGCGGTTCCGGTGAGGGCCTGACCGCCTTCTTCTACAGCCTGCTGCTCCTGCTGATCGGCATGGTCGGGGCGATGATCATCCACCAGCTCATCGATTCGGCCCTCGGCTTCCTGCCGACCGAATGGGGTCCCTGGACCGTGCACTATCCGCGCGCGTCCATCTCACGGTTGAAGACCCTGCTGATCAAGTGGTCGGCGGTGGCGGTGATGGCACTGGCGGTCTCGGGCGCGTTCCTGGGCATCGCGTCCGCGCTCGGCATGCCCCTCGATAAACCGCTGCTGCTGTTCCTCTACGGCGCCTTCGTGATCATCGCGGTCGGCTTCACCTGCACCTCGATGCTGGCGGCGGTCGGCACCTCCGGGCTGATCATCAACCTGATCATCTTCGTCATCCTGGGCCTGCCCTCCTCGGGCGGCACCATCCCGATCGAGGCCACTCCCAAGTACTTCGGCTGGCTGGCCAAGTTCGAGCCCATGCACCAGGTGTTCCTGGGCACCCGCTCGATCCTCTACTTCAACGGTGACGGCCAGGCCGGTCTCACCCGCGGCGTCTGGATGGCGGTGCTGGGCCTGGCCATCGGCGTGATCGGCGGCTTGTTCATCACCCGCTTCTACGACCGAAAAGGCTTGGAACGCAAGCCCTTGGACCTCTCGACCCGCGGCGGCAAACACGCCAAACCCGCCGACGCCTAGCTAGAGCGGCACGATCGGCAGCCAGCGGGCCACCTCACCCGCCCGGTTGCCGGACGCACTCAGCGCCCCCGACTCCACAGCGGCCTCGAACCCCAGCAGCCCGGTGGCCAGCAACAACCAAGTCCGAGCATCGGTTTCGACCACATTCGGCGGCGTCCCCCGCGTATGCCTGGGCCCCTCGATGCACTGCACCGCCACGAACGGCGGCACCCGCACCTCCACCGAATGCCCCGGTGCATCCCCCGCCAACGCCCGAGCCGTCCCCCGCACCGCAGCCGCGATCTCGGCCCGCCCCGGCTTCTCCACCGACTCGTCCCGCAACCACTCCCCCACCACGGCGACAGCCGCCCGCACCTCCGCCGGATTCACCGCACCTCGCGCCATCCCGCGAGGCTACCGCCGACCCCCGACGGAACCGTCCGGCTGGTCTCGAAGGCGACGAGCGAGACGCGGGGCCAACGCGCCACCTGCATTCAGAGCCAGGTGCAGGAGCGCCGGGGCGGTGGCGCTGCCGGTGTGGCGGCGCAGCCGGTCGAAGAGCAGGCCTGCGCCGGTGGTGAGGGCGACCGTGGCCGCAATGGGATCGGCCGCGGCCCGGGCGGGACGGACATGGGAGAGGCCGAAAACAAGTGCGCCGAGCCCGGTTCCGGCCTCCCCGGCGGACTGTTCGAGCAGCGGGGTCAGCGTCGAGCGGTAGACGAGTTCCTCGGTGAGGACCGTGCCGCCGGGGATGTGCAGGGCGGTCCATTCAACGGTGTGGACGGCAGGGCCGCGATCCTCGAGCCCGGCCAGGTGGCGGCGGGTGGCCGGAATGGCAAGGGCCGCCGCGTATCCGGAGAGCACCAGTCCGCCCGCGATGGCCCCGGCGCGTAAACCGCGCAGCGACAGCCAGTTCGGCGCGCCCTGGAACGCGGCCGTGTACGCGAGCGCGAACACCGTGTTCGCGGCGGTTCGGCCGCGAATATCGAGGTTCAGCGCGGGCAGGACGCGGTTGCTCCACAGCAGCGGGAGCGCCGTCGCGGCAACGGCTTTGGCGCGCACGCTATTTGACCGCTCGTTCGTAGGCTTCGGCCAGTTCGATCTGGACCCGGATGCGTTCGCCGAGTTCGGGGGTCCAGTCCGGGGGTGCGGCTATGGCGGCCCAGCCGTCGAGGACGAGGGAGCCGTAGCGGTGGCCGTGGCCGTCGCTGACGCCTTGGGCGTTGGTGAGGTCGGCTACCACCTGCCAGAAGGTCACGAAGGGCCACCAGCGCATTTGCGGGGAGACGTCCGCGCCTCGGGGTTCGGAGAGCCAATCCGGTTGGGAGAAGATGAGATCCGAGGACCACCAGACGATGGGGTCGGAGGGGTGTTGCAGGTAGGCGATGCGCGGCTTGCGCCAGTCCGGGGAGGGTTTGCCGAGATCGGCAGCGGTGGCGGCGAATCGGACCACCAGACCGTCGGCGTAGATGGGGTCCACTTCGCGGGTGCCGGGGTCGCGGCGTTGGACGAACTGCTGCCACAGGCGATTCGAGTTGGGCGGGCCCACCCACAGTGCGCCGTCCACCTTGGAGCGCAGGTCGGCGAGGCCGTCGAAGGCCGACTCCGAGCCCTGCGAGCCCAGGGATTCGCCGTATACCAGCAGTTTCGGCCGATGGTCCGCCGGCTTCTGCTCCCAGCGCCGGTAGATCGCGTCGAACATCTTGCGGCCGTTGATCGCCACCTTCTGCCGGTCCGCGAGGAACGACAGCACGCTGGGCAGATACGAGTACTGCGAGGCCACGATGGCGGTGTCGCCGCCCCACAGGTATTCCAGTGCGGCGGCGGCTTCCCCGTTCACCCAGCCGGTGCCGGTGGTGGTGGCCAGCACCAGCACCTTGCGGTCGAAGGCCCCGGTGCGGTCGAGTTCGGCGACCGCCAGGTCTTCCTCGGTGGTGTCCTGTCCCGCGGATTGCAGCCCTACGTACACCCGGATCGGTTCGCGCGCGGGCTTTCCCGTGACGGCGCTGATCAGCATGGGGTCGGGCCCGTGCGAGACGAACCAGCGGCCCTCCGAGCCCAGGGTCTCCCATTTGGCGAGCGACGCCGGGCTGCCGGAGCGCTCGGGTTTGGTGGGCTGCACGGCGTACGGGGTCATCTTGTCGTTGCGCACGCTGAACGCCGAGTTGGCGACCGCGAAGAAGGCGCGGGTGGCGACACCGTTGAACAGGGTCACGATGAGCACGGTCAGCAGCAGCGCGCCGAGGGCGGGGGCGAAGGCGGGTGGCACCCGCACCCACCGGCTGAGCAGCCGAGCCGTGAGACGTACGGCCGCGCGCGCGGTCCGGTAGACGGCCACCACGAGCGCCCCGACCGCGAAACTCAGTCCGCCCGTGCGCAGGTACGCGGCACGGGTGGTGCCCTCCATGTCCATGAGCGTGGTGATCTCGCGCTGCCAGTCGGCCGAGAGCACGAGCATGTAATAGGCCACCAGGGCACAGGCGATCACCACGATCACCTTGGCCAGGTACCGCACCCATTCGGGCGGCGTCTCGAGCTTGATGCGCGGCCGAATCCACTTGCGGAACAACCACTGCAACACACAGCCGACGCCGTACCCGATGGCGGCGTTGATGCCGGAGATCAAGCCCTGGAACAGCCAGTCGCGCGGCACCAGCGACGGTGTCACCGACCAGGCGAAGAAGATGGTCGCGACCACGAGCCCGGTGTGATTGAGGTCGATGATGTCCTCGACCTGCCGCGCGAATACCGCGACCTTGCGACCCCACCCGCGCCGGAACAGTTTCCGGTACGCCACCACGCCGCGCGCGTAGAGCACGGTGCCCCGCGTGCGCAACCGTGTCAGAGCGTCGACGGGTTCGGGCACCGGTCAAGTATCTACCCACGGTGCTCGAGTAGTTGTACTCGGTCGATCATGGGGGCGCGTCGACAGAATCGACGACCATGAGCACCCCGAACGCCCAGAACAAGAGCACCACCGCGTTTCTGGCTCAGGCCATGATCGCCTTCGGAATCAGCTTCTCCGCCTTGATAATCGGCATCGCCTACCTGCCCCTGGATATGTGGCAGCGCGGATTCCTCCTGATGGCAACGCTGTTCCTGGTGAGCAGCTGCTTCACTCTCGCGAAAGTCATTCGCGATCAGCATGAGTCCTCGAAAGTCACGCACCGCATCGACGAGGCCCGGATGGAAAAGCTGATGGCCGAGCACGATCCGTTCAAGATCAACTGAAGTCCCGATTCACTGACGGAGTGTCCACCGGCTGGCTAAGCTGCCTCGACCCCTTTGATAGACGAGGGGCTTGCACAAATGGGGTAGCCAAGTATGAAAATGTCGGTCCTCGGTCGATCGAGTGTCGGGTTCGCTGCGCTGGCGGCGGCGGGGGTGGCCACGATCGTGACCGCCTCGACCGCCTCCGCAGGAGTGGTCAACACCTTGCAGTTGCAGCCTTCGACGGCCTACTGCGTCGGCACCACGTACACGATCACACTGGCCGCCGCCGATGCCACGGCCCTCATGGCCCAAGCGTCGGGCTACGCGGACATCCAGTTCGGATGGGCTACGTATCCGGAGGGTGGCCTCGTCGTCATCGATACGGTGCCCTACGTCGCGGGCCAGGGCATGACCGTGAAATGGACGCCCACCTACGCGGGAGCCACCACCCTCAACGCGAACGCCTACGACTCGGTGAAGGGCCCCAACGCGATCGTCGACGACATGCTCGCCGACATCAACGTCGTGCAGACCGCTCCCGCCGGGGCCAGCTGCACGCCGACCCCCGCCGCCACGGGCGGAACCGGTAGCGCGAGTTCGATTCCGGTCATCGGCCCGCTGCTGGGCAGCCTCTCGTAGTAGTACCCGAGCACGCGAAAGCCCGCCGAATCCGATACGCGGAGTACCGGATTCGGCGGGCTTCGTCGTGTGTGGCGCTACCCGATCAGTGGTCGGAGTTGCCGAACAGGGCCGGGAGGGTGGCCTCGTGGGTGGCGCGCAGTTCGTCCAGCTTGACGGTGAACTGGCCCTGCACCTCGACCGAGTCCGAGCCGTCGTCGACCACGCCGATGCGCACCCACGGCAGGCCGCGGGCGTCGCACATCTTGCTGAAGCGGGTCTCCTCCGAGCGCGGCACGGCCACCAGGACACGGCCCGCGGACTCGGAGAACAGGGTGACGAACGGATCCGCACCCTCGGGAATGATGATGCGGCAGGCGGTTTCGCCGGCCAGCGCGGCCTCCACGACGGTCTGGATCAGACCGCCCTCGGAGATGTCGTGGGCGGCGGAGACCATGCCGTCGCGCGAACCCGACACCAGGATGTCGGCGATCAGCTGCTCGCGGGCGAGGTCGACCTTGGGCGGCAGGCCGCCGAGGTGGTCGTGCTCGACCTGCGCCCAGATCGAGCCGTCGAGCTCGTCGCGGGTCTCGCCGAGCAGGATCAGGGTCTCGCCCGGCTCGGTGCCCAGGCCGGTCGGGATGCGGCGGTGCACATCGTCGATGACGCCGAGCACGCCCACCACCGGGGTCGGCAGGATGGCGGTCTGGCCGGTCTGGTTGTAGAAGGACACATTGCCGCCGGTGACCGGAATGCCCAGCGCCGCACAGCCGTCCGCGAGGCCGCGCACGGCCTGCTGGAACTGCCACATGACGCCCGGATCCTCCGGCGAACCGAAGTTGAGGCAGTTGGTGACGGCCTTCGGGACCGCGCCGGTGACGGCGACATTGCGGAACGCCTCGGCCAGCGCCAGCTGCGCGCCGGTGTAGGGGTCCAGCTTGGTGTAGCGGCCCGACGCGTCGGTGGCCAGCGCGATGCCGCGGCCGGTCTCCTCGTCGATGCGGATGACACCGGCGTCGGCGTTCTCGGCCAGCACTGTGTTGCCGCGCACGTAGCGGTCGTACTGCTCGGTGATCCACTTGCGCGAGCACAGCTGCGGGCTGGCCAGCATCTTCAGCAGGGTGGCGCGCAGTTCGTCACCGGTCTTGGGCCGATTGAGGGCGGCGGCCGAATCCGCGTTCAGCGCATCCTGATCCGCGGGACGCTGCACGGGGCGCTCGTAGACCGGGCCCTGGTGGGCGACGGTGCGCGGCGGCACGTCGACCACGGTCTCGCCGTGCCAGGTGATGAGCAGGCGGTCGCCGTCGGTGACCTCACCGATGACGTTGGCGTTGACATCCCACTTCTTGCAGACGGCCATGAAGGCGTCCACGTTCTCGGGCGTCACGACCGCGCACATGCGCTCCTGCGACTCGCTCGAAAGGATCTCGGCGGCAGTCATATTGGCGGCGCGCAGCGGGACCTGGTCCAGGTCGATGAGCATGCCGCCGTCACCGGCCGCGGCCAGTTCGGAAGTGGCGCAGGACAGTCCGGCACCGCCGAGGTCCTGGATGCCGACGACCAGTCCGGCGTGGTACAGCTCGAGACAGCACTCGATGAGGACCTTCTCGGCGAACGGGTCGCCGACCTGCACGCTCGGCAGCTTCTTACGGCCGGAACCGGATTCGTCGCCGGAGAAGGTGTCGGAGGCCAGCACGGACACGCCGCCGATGCCGTCGAGGCCGGTGCGCGCACCGAAGAGAATGATCTTGTTGCCCTCGCCCGAGGCGAAGGCCAGGTGCAGGTCCTCGACCCGCATGACGCCCGCGCACAGCGCGTTCACGAGCGGATTGCCCTGGTAGGACGAGTCGAACACGGTCTCGCCGCCGACATTCGGCAGGCCCAGCGAGTTGCCGTAACCGCCGACGCCGCGCACCACACCGTCGACCACGCGCCGGGTGTCCGGGTGATCGGCCGCGCCGAAGCGCAGCTGGTCCATCACCGCGATCGGGCGCGCGCCCATGGCCATGATGTCGCGCACGATGCCGCCGACGCCGGTGGCCGCACCCTGGTAGGGCTCCACGTACGAGGGGTGGTTGTGCGATTCGACCTTGAAGGTCACCGCCCAGCCGTCGCCGATGTCCACCACGCCCGCGTTCTCGCCGATACCGGCGAGCATCGACGCCTTCATCTCCTCGGTGGTGGTCTCACCGAAGTAGCGCAGGTGCACCTTCGAGGACTTGTAGGAGCAGTGCTCCGACCACATCACCGAGTACATGGCCAGCTCGGCGTCGGTGGGACGCCGGCCGAGGATCTCCTTGATCCGGGCGTACTCGTCGTCCTTGAGGCCGAGTTCCTTGTAGGGCTGCGGGTGGTCCGAGGTGGCCGCGGCGTTGCTGACCGTGTCGACGTGGCTGGTCACGGGAATACCAGAGTCCTTTCGGCCGGGCAGGTCGAGAGCGATTGCCGGCGTTGCTGGAAGTCGGCGAGATATACGAACGGAGTCTAATTGCCTGCGTTTTCGTGCTTTACCCCGGCTGTCGCTGTGTTCGAGACCACTTTCTTCGTAGGTTCACACACCCGCGCCCATGAAACCGACCGCGACGGGGTACCGGCTACTCTGAGCCGGTGAACGATCGATCCGGGGTCGCGGATCCGACCGATAAAGCCATGCCCACACCGGGAAAGCTGACTGCACAGCAGCGAAAGCTGTTGATGCTGGCGGTCGCGCTGTTCGCGGTGTCCGCGGTGATCAGTTATGTGACCAAGTGGCACGGATACATCGATCTACGGGTGTATCGCAACGGTGCGCGGGCCTGGCTGGACGGGCGGGACCTGTACGGGCCGATGCCCGCGGTCTACGGGATCGGGCTGCCGTTCACCTATCCCCCGCTGGCCGCGCTGTTCTTCGCGCCGCTGGCGCTGATGCCGCTGGCCGTCGCCGAGTGGGCGGTGCTGCTGGTGTCGCTCGCGTCGCTGGCGGTGACGCTGTGGCTGGTGCTGGATCGGCTGCGGCCGTTCCTGCCCCGGCCCACCCGAATCGCGATCGTCATCGGCGCGGTGGGTCTGCTGCAACTGCTGGAACCGATTCGCGAGACCTACGGGTTCGGGCAGATCAACCTGGTACTGATGGCGGCGGTGGCGCTGGATTGCCTGGCGCGCAAGCCGTTCTGGCCGCGCGGCATGCTGATCGGCATCGCGGTGTCGGTGAAGCTGACCCCCGGCGGCTACCTGCTCTACTTCCTGCTGCGCAAGGACTGGAAGGGCGCGCTCACCCTGATCGCGTCGACCTTCGGCGCGGTCCTGGTGGGATTCGCGATCTTCCCGCACGATTCGGTGCAGTACTGGTTCCACACGCTGTCGGACACCGGCCGCATCGGACCGCCCTGGTACGCGGGCAATCAGTCCATCAAGGGCTTCGTATTCCGGCTCGGCTACTCCACCTCGGTGTCGACGGTGCTGTGGCTGATCCTGTCGGTGATCGCCATCGTGCTGGCCGCGATGTGGATGAAGCGCCTGCTGGACGACGGTGAGACCGTCGCCGCCCTGATGGTGAATGCCGCTGCGGTGCTGCTGGTTTCGCCGGTCTCCTGGTCGCACCACTGGGTGTGGGTCGCGCCCGCCCTGCTGGTGGCCGCCGACGCCGTCGCCCGCGGCCGCCGCAATCCGTGGTTCCTGAGCGCGGTCGGGCTGGCCGTGGTCATGTTCGCCATCGGCCCGATGTGGCTGCTCCCGCACAACGGCGATCGCGAACTCACCTGGAACTGGTGGCAGCAGCTCATCGGAAACAGCTATGTGCTGTTCACGTTCGGGGCCTTCGTGGTGGCGGCACTGATGTACCGCCCCGCCACGGACCGGGTCGACGCTTAGCGCGTCGCTTCGGGCGTGAGGAACGCGGCCAGCGCGGAGGCGTAGGCGGGAACGTCTGCGGCGCCCATCATTTCGCGGGCCGAGTGCATGGCCAGCTGGGCCGCACCGACATCCACGGTCGGCATGCCGGTGCGGGCCGCGGTCATCGGGCCGATGGTGGATCCGCAGGGCAGGTCGGCGCGGTGGACGTAGCGCTGCACCGGCACCTTGGCCTGGGCGCAGGCCAGCACGAACGCGCCCGCGCCGGTGGCGTCGGTGGCGTAGCGCAGGTTCTGGTTGACCTTCAGCACCGGACCGCCGTTGACCTCGATGCGGTGCGCGGGCTCGTGCCGCTCCGGATAGTTGGGGTGCGTCGCGTGGGCCATATCGCCGGACGCGCAGATCGAACCGGCCAGTGCCGCCAGGTATTCGGCGCGGCCACCGCCACGGGTGAGCACGATGCGCTCCAGCATGGTGGGCAGCAGTTCGGATTGCGCGCCGCGGTCGGACTGGCTGCCGACCTCTTCATGGTCGAACATGGCCAGCACCGGCACCGCCGCACCGGGTTCGGCGATGGCGGCCAGGAAGGCGCGCAGTCCGGCGTAGCAGGTGACCTGATTGTCGAGCCGGGGCGCGCTCACCAGATCCAGATCACGGCCGATCAGCTTGGACGGCACCAGATCATGGGTCATCAACTCCCAGCCGAGGATGGCGTCGGCTTCGATGCCGCAGCGTTCGGCCAGGAACGTCATGAACGAGCGCGGTTCGCCGCCGATCCCCCAGACCGCGTTCACATGCCGCTGCGGATCCAGCTGCACCCCGCGCCGATCCTCCGACAGGTGGATGGCCAGCTGCGGCACCCGCAGGATCGGTTCGTCGATGCGAATCAGGCGCTCCCGCACCACATTTCCGTCCCGCACCGACAACCGGCCGGAGATGCCGAGATCGCGGTCCAGCCACGAGTTCAGCCAGGCGCCGCCGTAGGGTTCCAGCCCGACCAGCTGCCAGCCCGCCGAGGCCAGATCCGGATGCTGCTTCACCCGCAGATTGGGGCTGTCGGTGTGCGCGCCGACCACCCGGAACGGGGTGGACTGCCCGACGCGGAACCCGGGGTTCGCGCCCGGCCCGCCGTCGGCCCAGGCCACCAGGGATCCGCCGCGCACCACGTAGTAGCGGCCCGCGCTGCTGGACGGCCAGGCGGCCGCCTCGGACAGGCGGGTGAAGCCGTGATCGTCGAGTTCCGCTGCGACAGTGCGGCACACGTGGAACGGCGACGGGGACGCGTCGATGAATTCGCACAGTCCGGCGGCGGTCGCGGTGGTCTCGGCAACGGGCATGTGCACGATCCTAAGCACCCGCGGCTCAGATCGACCCGGGGACTCGCGTTGCCCACTCCGGCAACGGCGGTTGCCTACTCCGGCAGGGGCGCTTCGGCGACGCGGCCGAGCAGGCGGACCAGCTCCAGGTAATCGTCACTTCCGAGACTGCGGCGCATTTCGGCCTCGGCGCGCGCCTCCTCGGCCCGCACCTCCTCGACGAGTTCCTCACCGCGACGGCTCAGTCCGATGAGAATGCGACGCCGGTCGTCGGCGGCGGCCACCCGGAAGATGAGGCCGCGCTCGGCGAGATGGTCGGCATGGCGGGTCGCCGAGGACGGCGGCAGTTGCGTGCGGCCGGCCAGCTCGCTCATGGTGATGCCGATGTCAGCGGACAGATTCGCGAGCATGCACCATTGATCCGCGGTGAGTCGGCGCGCACACAGAGCGGCATCCAGGTGACGAAGCCAACTCCGTTCGGCCGCCCGGAGGGCTCCATGCAAGGTGGAAAATCCACCTAGAATTGTCGCCATATTTCCCGCCCGTCAGAAAACCGCTTGAACCAGGGGAAGGGTAACCGATGTCCCCGTTCGACGGGAATCCCGAGAACATCTTCGAGATCATCAACATAGTTCCCCAGCAAGGTCCGGGTGGAATCTTCGCACCTTCCTGTGAGGCCGCCATTTCTTTGGCGTTGTCGGAAATCAACTCCGGTGCCGGAATTCTGGGAAGGGAATTGCGCGTCACCCACATTGACGGCGGGCGGGAACCGCACGTGGTGGCCGGAGAAGTATCGGCGCTGCTGGCGACGGGCATGGTGGCCGCGGTGACCGGCTGGCACACCTCGGCGGTGCGGCGGGCGGTGGAGCAGGTCACGGCGGGCCGGGTGCCCTATCTTTTCGCCACCGACCACGAGGGATCGGATGCGGCCGCGCCCGACGGGCTGTTCATGATCGGCGCCGATCCGGGGCATCAGATCCTGCCCGCGCTGGACTGGCTGCAGCGTTCCTTCGAGGCGCGACGCTGGGCGATCATCGGCAACGACTACGTGTGGCCGCGGCGCACCGCGCAGGCCATCCGGGCCACGCTGCTGGATCCGGAACTGATTCCGCTGGAGATGTTCGTGCCCATGGGAACCCGCGATTTCCGGCGGTTCCTGAGTGATCCGCTACTGGATCAGGCCGACGGCATCATCGTGCTGCTGGTCGGGGCCGATGTCGCGCGCTTCAACCTGCAGTTCTCCCGGACCGGACGGTCGGATCAGCAGGTGCGGGTGAGTCCGGCGGTGGATGAGAACGTCCTGCTGGCCGCGGGCGGCGGGGCCAACCACAATCTGTTCGTGCCGTCGGGATTCTTCGTCAACGGGCCGCACGATCGGGAGCGGCTGGACCGGTATCACAAGCTGCACGGCTGGTTCGCGCCCTCGCTCACCAATTTCAGCAATACCAGCTACGAGGCCATTCACACGCTGCGCGGGATGGCGGAGCTGGCGGGATCGATGGATGTGCGGCGCATCCAGCGAGCGGTCGCGGACCGGCCCGTCATCGAAACCCCTTGGGGTGAGGTCGGTTTCGAGGGCAATCAAGCGATCCGCCCGACCTGGATGGCCAGGGCGGGCGGCGTCGACTTCGAGATTCTGGACGGTATTTAAGCCGAGACGAGGCTGTCCAGCACGGACAGGAACAGACCCAGGCCGTCATCGCTGGGGCCGGTGAGCGGCTCGGTGGCGTGCTCCGGATGCGGCATCAGGCCGACCACCCGGCGGTTGGCCGAGGTGATGCCCGCGATGTCGCGCTGCGAGCCGTTGGGGTTGCCGCCCGCGTAGCGGAAGACCACGCGGCCCTCGCCCTCGAGCTCGTCGAGCACCTGCTCGGAGGCCTGGAAGCGGCCCTCGGCGTTCTTGACCGGCACCAGGATCTGCGCGCCCTTCTCATAACGCGAGGTCCAGGCGGTATCGGTCTGTTCGACGGTCAGCCACTGGTCGCGGCAGAGGAAGTGCAGGCCCTCGTTGCGGGTCAGCGCGCCCGGCAGCAGGCCCGCCTCGCACAGGATCTGGAAACCGTTGCAGATGCCCAGGATCGGCATGCCGCCCTGGGCGGCCTTGATGACCTCGCCCATGACCGGGGCCATGGAGGCGATGGCACCCGCACGCAGGTAGTCGCCGTAGGAGAAGCCACCGGGGACCACGACCGCGTCGACCTGCTTGAGGTCGGCGTCGGCGTGCCACAGCGAAACCGGCTCGGACCCGGCCAGTTTCACCGCGCGGGCCGCATCGACATCATCGAGCGTGCCCGGGAAGGTGATGACACCGATGCGAGCGCTCACAGCCGGACGACCTTCCAGTCCTCGATCACGACGTTGGCCAGCAGCGATTCGGCGATCTTCTCCAGGTCGGCGTCGGTGACATTGTCATCCACGTCGAGCTCGAATCGCTTGCCCTGCCGCACATCCGAGATACCGGGATGTCCGAGACGCCCCAGCGCGCCGACAATGGCTTGCCCCTGGGGGTCCAGGATCTCGGCCTTCGGCATCACCTCGACCACGACACGTGCCACGCGTTGCTCCTCAGCTGGTGGGGCGGGCCCGGCACGAGAAAGCCGGGCTGGTTCGCTGCTCAGACTAGTTGCTATGGCTACGCGCCCAACCTTCGGGGCAAGCCGGTTGTGGCCGCCGACACAGCGGAACCTCCAAGCTCGGCCGGAGTCCAGGCACTGCGGCTTGGACGGAGCTACGGTTACGTATGCGCATAGCCCATTTCGGACATTCCTGCATTCTCGTGGAGATGAACGGCATCCGGGTTCTTTTCGATCCGGGCACCTTTTCGCACGGTTTCGAGGGCATCACCGGATTGGACGCCATCGCGGTCACCCATCAACATCCGGACCACATCTGCCCGAATCGGATCCAGGCGCTCATCGACGCCAATCCCCAGGCCAGGCTGCTGTCGGATCCGCAGACGGCGCAGCAGCGCGGTGAACCCTGGGAAGCCGTCTATGCCGGAAATGTCCTAAAAGTCGGTGATGTCCAGATAACCGGCGGTGGTGGCCGGCACGCGGTCATTCATCCCGAAATCCCCGTCATCGACAACACCGTTTTCCAACTCGGCACCCCGGAGGATCCGGCACAACTCGTGCATCCCGGAGATTCCCTGTGGGTACCGCCCACTCCGGTGGGCGTACTCGCCATTCCCGCGGTCGCACCCTGGATGCGAATGAGCGAGGCGGTGGATTACCTCCGGGCCGTCAATCCCCGCGTCGCCTTCCCCATCCACTACGGCATCATCGTCCCCGAAGCGCAGGGCATCTATTTCGGTCGCCTGAACGAAATGGGGCCCGCGAATACCGAATTCAAGATCATAGAACCCGAGGACCACGCCGAATTCTGATCATTCCGAGCGCATTACAGCCAACCGAGCGAACCGAAGACCAGCAGGGCCAGGGCGTCGATGCCCAGAATCGCGCCCACGGCAAGGACTTTCGAGCGCACGGTGGGTAGATCATGCACCCAGAAGCAGGCGATGAAGAACGGGACGTAGCCGATCAGCCAGATCAGGTACGGGAAGCTGGCGTGCCACCAGGACCAGTCCCAGGTGAGGACGCCGGCCTTGTTGAGCAGGACTTCGACGCCCACGGCGGCGGCCGAGTTCGCGGCGATCAGCACCGGACGGTTGGGGAGGCCGAAGATGCGGGTCTCCTTGGGCGGCAGCATCTTCGCGGCCGCCACGCCCATGATGGCGAACATGAAGCAGATCTCGATATTGAGGCCGATGAGGATCTGATAGGCCGTCGGCCCGCTGGTGCCCCACACGGGCGCACGGCCGGTGGCGTGGAAGACCAGCGAGTTCCAGATCTCGTTGAACCAGTCCATGCCCCACAGCGCCAGCCCGGCGAACAGCACGTTCCAGTTCCGGCGCTCGACCTCGGTCGCATAGATGTAGATGACCACCAGCAGCAACGGGATGACATACCACTGGAAATGACTGCTGTCGCGCACGCTCAGGAGTCTTTACAGAGCACCATGCATTGTCAACGTGTAAGTACCTCTTCCTGCCCCGCCTCGGCCTCCCGGGCCTGGATCTCGCGCAGGCGCGCGCCCTCCACGTCGATATCCGGCACGATCCTGCTCAGCCAGGCCGGGATCCACCACGCCCACTTGCCCATGAGCACCAGCAGAGACGGGATGAGGACCATGCGGACCAGGAAGGCGTCGAAGAAGACACCGGCCGCCAGGGCGAAGCCCATGGACTTGGCGCTGATGTCGGGCTCCATCATGAAGGAGCCGAAGACGAAGATCATGATGACCGCGGCGGAGGTCACCACGCGCGCGCCGTGGTGGTAGCCCTTGATCATGGCTTCCTTCGGCGGTTGCCCGTGCACGAACTCCTCGCGCATGCGGGTCACCAGGAACACCTGGTAGTCCATGGCGAGGCCGAAGACCAAGCCGATCAACATGATCGGCATGAAGCTGATGATCGGCCGCGGTTCGGAGATGATGCCGAGTTTGCCGTCCTGGAAGATGGCGACCGTCGCGCCGAAGGTGGCGGCCATGGACAGCAGGAAGCCCAGCGCCGCGGTCAAAGGCACCAGGACGGAACGGAATACGGCGATCAGCAGCAGGAAGGCCGCGCCCGCCACAATGGCCAGATAGGGCACGATCTTGCCCAGCAGCACATGGTCGATATCGGCGTAAATCGCTGTGGTGCCGGTGATTCCGTACTGCATGCCGTAGTCGGCATTGAGCTTCGCCTCGGCATCGCGGGCGTCCCGGACCAGGTCCTTGGTGCTCTGGTCGTTCGGTCCGGTCTTCGGCACGCCTTCGAACCGCGCGCCCTGCCCGTCCTGGCTCAGCACCGGATCGGTCACGTAGTTCATATCCGAGTACGCGGCGAGCTTGTCGTGCAGCGCGGTGAGTGCGGCCTGGCGCTGATCGGGCGCGACATTCGACAGGTCGACCGCGACCTGCAGCACGCCATTGCTGCCCGCGCCGAACCCGTGGGTGCGCAGCTCGTACGCCTTGCGCGCGGTGGAGGTCTTGGGCAGGCTGTCCTCGCCGGGCAGGCCGAGTTGCAGGTGGGTGGCGGGCGCGGCGATCAGGCCCAGCACGATGATGCTCAGGATCAGGGTGAGCACGGGCACCCGGCCGATCACCCGGGCGACCCGCACGCCATTGGTGACCTGGGTGTCGTCCTCGGGGTCACCCTGGGCGACCAGCGGCAACTTCGGTTTGAAGATGGAGCCACCGAACGCGCCGAGCAGCGCGGGCATCAGCGTCAGCGCCACCAGCACGGCGAAACCGGCCGCGATCGCACCGCCCAGACCCATGAAGGTCAGGAACCGCACGCCCACGATGCTCAGCCCGACCAGGGCGATGATCACGGTCAGACCGGCGAACACGACGGCCGAACCGGCCGTGCCCAGCGCCACGCCCGCTGCCTCGGCGGGTGAATCCTGTACCGACAGTTCATGTTTGTAGCGGGACACGATGAACAGCGCGTAGTCGATGGACAGCGCGATACCGATCATGGACGCCAGGAAGGTGGTGAAACTGGGGACGTCCAGGAAGGACGTGCCCAGGAAGATCATCATGGTGGCCGCGCCGAGGCCGACGACGGCGGTGATGATCGGCACGAAGGCCGCGACGATCGCACCGAAGCAGACGATCATCACCACGAAGGCGAAGGCCATGCCGACCATCTCGGATTTACCGCTCGGCTGCGTCTGTTCCATGGCGATGGTGCCGGACAGCTCCACGGTGAGCCCGGCAGTGCGGGCGTCGTCGGCCACGTCGTAGGCGGCCTTGCGGTCGTCGGCGGTGATCGCCCCGAAATCCTTGATGGTGAACGGCACGCTGAGCACGGCGACGGTATCGGGCTCATCGGGGTTGAGCACGTTCAGCGGCGCGTTGCTGCATTTGCTCACGAAGTCCCGGGCATTGCGGTCGCCGGTGAGACAGCCCATCTGCTCGGCCGAGACGAGCGGGGAGGCGAGCGGCTTGGTGTGGTCGACGATGCCGAGCTCGTTGAGCTTCTGCACCAGCCCGTCGAGCGCCTGCCGGTTCTCGTCCGAGGTGAGTTTGGTGCCGGCCGGTGCGCCGATCACGTACACGCCGGTGACCGCGTCGAACTTGTACGCCTGCGACATGCCCGGGAAGTGCTTGTCGAGAATCTGATTGGCCCGCTCCGACGGCAGGTTCGGGATGTCGAAAGAGTTGCTCATCGGCTTCTGGAGGGCGATCCCGAGGATGCCGAGCACGACGAACAGGATCAGCCAGACCGGCAGCACAATCCACTTCCGCTGATACGCGAACTTGCCCCACCGGTACAGATAGACGGACACGAGCTCTCCTAGCGGTCGCCGGGCGTGCTGTGGTCTTCGTACTACCGGTACCCGAGTTTGCTATCGAATTGCCATCGAAGCAAGCGGCAGCGGATTTGGGGCCGCACCGCCGGGCAGGTCGAGGCACCACCCGGCGGCGCGAGCTGGAGGGAAATGTCGAGATACCGACGATCCGACCAGTTCATACTTCACTGTTTGCGACAGATTAGCGGTGGAATTGTGAAAAAGGATCTCCCACCAGCGTCAACGGTAGGAGGCGAGGAACAGGGCCACGGTGAGGGCCATGTTCTCGATCTCGGTGGGGTCGACGCTTTCGTTGGGGGCGTGGATGAGGCACTTGGGTTCCTCGACGCCCATGAGCATGATCTCCGCCTGCGGGTAGGTGTCGGCGAAGACATTGCACAGCGGGATGGAGCCGCCCTGGCCCTCGGTGGTGGCGGGGCGGCCGTAGGCGGCCTGCATGGCCGCCTCCATGGCGCTGCGGGCCGGGCCGTCGGTGGAGCCGACGAAGGGGGAGCCGGTGGCCTCGGTCTCCACGGTCACCTTCGCGTGCCAGGGGGCGTGCGACTTCAGGTGTGCAGTCAGGGCTTTCAGTGCGTCGTCGGGCTTGATGCCCGGCGGGATGCGCAGGTTGAGGCGGGCGCGGGTCTTCGGCTGGATGGCCGCCGAGGAACCGACCACGGGCGGGACATCCATGCCGAGGACGGTGAGCGCCGGTCGGGCCCAGAGCATATCGGCCACCCGGCCGCCGCCGATCAGGTCCACACCGTCGAGAACTCCGGCGTCGGAACGGAATTGAGCGGACGGGTAGTCGTGACCGTCCCACACCTGATCGTTGCGCAGGCCGTCGACGGTGGTGTTGCCGTCGGCGTCACGCAGGGTGCCCAGCAGCTGGATCATGGCCGCCAGCGCGTCCGGAGCCGGACCGCCGAACATGCCGGAATGCATGGGGCCGGACAGGGTTTCGACCGTGACCAGCACGTTCACATTGCCGCGCAGCGTCTGGGTGAAGGTCGGGACGCCGACCTCGAAATTGCCGCAGTCACAGATCAGCAGGGTGTCGGCGCGCAGCAGGTCCACATTGCCGGGCACGAACTCCTCGAGGCCGCCCGTGCCCTGTTCCTCGGAGCCCTCGGACACCAGCACCAGCCCGACCGGGAAGTCGTCGCCGTAGACCTTGCGCAGTGCGCGCAGCGCGGTCAGGTGCATGACGATATTGCCCTTGCAGTCGGCCGCGCCGCGTCCGTACCAGCGGCCGTCCTGCTCGGTGAGCTGCCAGACGGGGGTCTTCCAGGCGTCGTCGCCGAGCGGCGGCTGCACGTCGTAGTGGCAGTAGAGCATGACCGTCGGCTTGCCCGCCGGGGTCTTGCTGCGCGCCACCACGGCATTGCTGCCGTCGGGGGTCTTGTGCAGGCCCACGTCGGTGAGTCCTTCCGCCTCGAAGGCGTCGGCCACCCACTGCGCGGTCTTCTCGCACTCCTCGATCGGAAACTGCCGGGCGTCGTAGACGGATTTGAACGAAACCAGCTGCGTGAGATCACTCTTCGCGCGCGGCATGAGTTCCTTGACGGCGGCGCGCAGCGCGGCCACCTTCGAATCCTCCCGCACCCCTGCGGTTGTGGTCATGAGGTCCTCCTGATCACTTGGCGGTATCGGGTTTCAGCGTGCCACCCCTTTTGAGGTGACCGGTGGTTTCCAGATAGGCGGCCAGCTTGTCCGGGCAATAGGTCTCGATGGCCAGCGAGGTGGCGGTGAAGACATCGGTGTCGGCGATGACGGGCCGGCTCCCGGGCCCGGACGCGCCATTGCTGATGGCCTCGTTGTAGCGGGCCTTGATGAGCGGAGAGGACGGGTCGGAGCACACCAGCCCACCGTCCTCACCCAGCGAATCGGCGATCACCTGCGGGTCCGGTGCGTCGAAACCCGCTGCCACCAAACGGGATTGCAGCACCTGCGCCTTGCGCAGCGCCTCGTCGCTGGAGTGGTCCCGCTTGAAGATGATGGCCCCGCCCACCGCGAGCGCCACCAGCACCACGGCCACCGAGATGTAGACCAGCCGCCGGGCGCGTTCGGGCGCGCCCTCGAAATCGAATCCGTCGCTCATGCCAGCGCCTCCTGCGGAACGTCGATCTTCCAGCCGGGCTTGCGGAATCGGAAGAACAGGTACGGGATGAGCAGGCCGACCACGCCCATTCCGGCACCGATGAGCAGCACGTAGCTCAGGGCATTGCCGTTGCCGTACTGCGAGGGCGGCACGAATCCGATCAGGAAGGCCGCGATGGAGGCCGCGGTGCCGAGCCCGCACAGGGCCACCAACGCGGGAGCCTTGTACCCGCGGGGATGGTCGGGCTGGTTGCGGCGCAGGCGAATCGCGGCCACGAACATGAGCACGTACATGATCAGATACACCTGGGTGGTGATCACCGACAGGATCCAGTAGGCGCTGGAGACGTCGGGGATGAAGGCGTAGAGCAACGCCAGCAGAGTGGTCACGATGCCCTGGGCGACCAGCATGTTCTGTTGCACGCCATGCTTGTTCATCCGGGTCAGGATGGGCGGCAGATAGCCTTCCTTGCGCCCGATCAGCAGCAGCCCCTTGGACGGCCCGGCCAGCCAGGTGAGCATGCCGCCCAGCGCCGCCGCCACCAGCATGATGCCCAGCACCGGGGTCAGGAAGCCGATGTGGAAGTGGCTGAAGAACCCGTCGAACGCCTGCATGACGCCGGCGGTGAGGCTCAGGTTCTTCGACGGCACCACCCAGCTGATCACCACCGCGGGCACGATGAAGATGAGCAGCACCAGGCCGACGGCCATGGCCATGGCCTTCGGGTATTCCTTGCCCGGATCCTTCAGCGACGACACGTGCACGGCGTTCATCTCCATGCCCGCGTACGACAGGAAGTTGTTGACGATGAGCACCAGGCTCGCCAGGCCGGTCCAGGCGGGGAGCAGGTGCCCGCTGTCCATCGGCGCGGCGGACGGATTGCCCTGCGCCAGGAATACGAATCCGAGTATCACCAGCAGCGCCCCGGGAATCAGCGTCCCGATGATGAGACCCATACTCGACAGTCCCGCAACGGTTTTGGTGCCCTGCGAGGACACGTACACCGCGACCCAGTAGATGGTGATGATGACGATGGCCACATAGGTCCCGTTGGCGGCCAGCGACGGATTGATGATGTAGGCGAAAGTGCTTGCCACATAAGCCAAGAGACTCGGGTAATAGAAGATGGTCATGGCGAACTGACACCACACCGCCAGGAACCCCAGCGGCTGCGAAAGGCCCTCCCCCACCCACTTGTACACCCCGCCGGTCCAGCCCGAGGCCAGCTCGGCGGCCACGAACGCGGTCGGCAGCAGGAACAGCAGCGCGGGCAGCAGATAGAGGAAGACGCAGGCCAGACCGTAGACCGCCATGGTCGGCGCGGCGCGCAGACTCGCCACCGAGGAGGTGGTCATGAGCGCGAGCGTCACCCACGACATGTATTTGGTGGCGGTCGCCGCCTTGGTCACCGTGCCGGTCATCACCGATCCTTTCCGAACCGTCGACAATCGAGAACTACTCAGCGCCAGGCGAATCCGTGGCGCGGCGAGTCAGAAGACCGAGAATTTGCCCGCCCGCACGAACGCCTCGAGCGCGACCCCGCCGGAGGCGGAATTGCCCTTGGCGTCGAGCCCGGGCCCCCACGCCGCCACCGAGCACTGGTCCGGAACCACGGTCAGCAAGCCGCCGCCCACGCCGGACTTGGTGGGCAGGCCGATGCGATACGCGTATTCGCCTGCGCCGTCATAGGTTCCGCACATGGTCATGAGCGCGGTGATGTGGCGGGCGTCCTCGCGGGCGAGCAGGCGGCTGCCGTCGGCGCGCAGCCCGTGCCGGGCGATGAGCAGGCCCGCCTTGGCCAGTTCGGCGCAGGTGATGCTGAACGAGCACTGCCGGAAGTAGTGGTCCAGTGCGAGATCCACCGGGTTGCGCATGTTTCCGAAGCTGGACATCAGGTAGGAGATGGCCCGATTGCGGTCGCCGGTGCGCAGTTCCGATTCGGCGATGACGCTGTCGACCTCGAGTGTCGAGTTCCCTGTTTCCGCCCTGAGCAGATCCCGCAGCGCGTTCACGGCATCGCCGGTGTCGGCCAGCAGTTGATCGGCTACCACGATGGCCCCCGCATTGATGAAGGGATTGCGCGGAATCCCGTTCTCCAACTGCAATTCGATGAGGTCGTTGAAGGCCATGCCGGAGGGCTCGCGCCGGACTCGCTTCCAGACGTCGGAATCCTTGCGGCCGAGCACCAGCGCCAGCGCGAAGGCCTTGGAAATGCTCTCGATGGCGAAGGGAACATCCACGTCACCGCCGGTGTAGAGCTGTCCGTCCACGGTCGCGACGGCGAATCCGAACTGCTGCGGATCGACCTTGGCGAGGCCGGGAATGTAATCGGCGACCGCACCTTCCCCGAGGTGCGGCTTCGTGGCGGACATCACCTGCTCTATGACATGCTGATAGTCCATAAGGCTGAATAGTAACCGTTCAGCAACTATCTCTTGATTACGAAACGGTAGCTTGCAGAACCAGTTTCGATCATGGGTATCTGGCTACCATCACCTCGGCAAACCCCTGCCGTTTTTCGATCGGAGGCCGCATGACCGCCTTGGAACCCGACGACGTCTTCGCGATGCCCGGCATCAAACGGGCCGCGCCGCACCGGGGATTCCCCGACAGCGAGATCTTCCCGACCGTCGCCTACCAGATCATCCACGACGAACTGCTGCTCGACGGCGTCTCCCGGATGAACCTGGCCACCTTCTGCACCACCTGGGTCGACGACCAGGCGCGGCGGCTGATGAACGAGTGCCTCGACAAGAACATCGTCGACAAGGACGAATACCCACAGACCGCCGAGATCGAGCAGCGCTGCGTGCACATGCTGGCCGACCTGTGGAACTCCCCCGATCCGATGGGGACTCTCGGCACCTCCACCACCGGTTCCAGCGAGGCCGCCATGCTAGGCGGGCTGGCCGCGAAGTTCCGCTGGCGCAAGCGCGGTGGCAAGGGCGTCCCCAACTTCGTGTGCGGCCCGGTCCAGGTGTGCTGGGAGAAGTTCGCGCGCTACTTCGATGTGGAGATCCGGCAGATCCCGCTGCGCGGCGAGCGGTACACCATGCACCCCGACGATGTCGCCGCCTACTGCGACGAGAACACCATCATGGTGGTGCCCACCTTCGGCCAGACCTTCACCGGATTGTTCGAGGATGTGGAAGGCATCAGCAAGGCCCTCGACGAGCTGCAGGCCAGGACCGGCCTCGACATTCCCATTCACGTCGACGGGGCCAGCGGCGCGTTCCTCGCACCCTTCTGCGCACCCGAAATCTGTTGGGATTTCCGGCTTCCGCGCGTGAAGTCGATCAATGCCTCCGGCCACAAGACCGGCCTCGCCCCGCTCGGCGCGGGCTGGGCCATCTGGCGCACGAAGGAGGATCTGCCCGACGATCTCATCTTCAATGTCGACTATCTCGGCGGCAATATGCCGACGTTCAATCTGAACTTCTCCCGCCCCGGCGGGCAGGCCGTCACCCAGTACTACGAGTTCATCCGGTTGGGCCGTCCCGGCTACCGCAAGGTGCAGACCGCCATCTACACCGCGAGCCAGCACCTGGCCAAGGGCATTGCCGAGACCGGCCGGTTCGAGATGATTCACGACGCCGACCCGCGCCACGGCATCACCGCCGTCTCGTGGAAGCTGGCCAAGGGCCAGGACTTCAGCCTCTACGACCTGTCCGACCGGCTGCGCACTCGGGGCTGGCTCATCGCCGCCTACCCGCTGCCCGCCGACCGCGAGGACGAGACCATCATGCGCGCGGTGCTGCGCCACGGTTTCACCATCGACATGGCCGACCTGCTGCTCGCCGATCTGGACCGCAGCCTGAATGTGCTGTGCAAGCACCCGATGACGGTGCCGCTCACCCAGGAGGAAGCGGGCGGCTTCCCGCACAACGCACGCGCCGTGGTGCCCACACCCAAGGCGAAGCCGGTGCGGAAGGCGGTCGGAAAGCCCGAAAACAACGGCAAGGCAACTACTTCCAAGGCTGCAGCGACCAAGGCGGCCGCGCCCAAGAGCGCCGCGAAGGCCAAGACCGCCGGTAAGTCCAAGGGCGGCAAGAAGTGACCGCGGCCGAGCGTTCGGCCGCGACCGGTACTGCCACCGCCACCCCGGCGAAAAGCAGTGCGGGAGTCAAATATCTGACCGTGTCAGCGCTCGGCTTCACCACCGCCGCCTCCATCGTGACCAGCCTGCGCGGGTTGCCCATGATGGCCAAGGAAGAGATGACGATGTTCTTCTACATCGGCTTCTCGACCGTGCTGTTCCTGATCCCCGCCGGGCTGGTGGCCGCCGAACTCGGCAGTATGTACGCGGACAAGGCCGGTGGCCTGTACGCGTGGATCAGCGGGGCGTTCGGCAAGAAGGTCGGCTTCGCGATCATCTTCCTGTCCTGGATCCAGGTGATCGTGTTCTATCCGACCGGCATGAGTTTCGCCGCCGCCGGTGTGGCCTTCGCCTTCGACCGGCCCGATCTCGCCCAAAACCATATCTATGTGGGCATTTTCGCCATCGCGGCCTTCTGGCTGTGCACGGGTGTAGCGTTCGTCAGCAATCAGTTCGCGCTGAAGGTGACCCGCTGGGGCTTCCTGGCGGGCACCGCGCTGCCGGGCATCATCCTGGTCATCATCTTCGTCTGGTGGATTTCCACCGGGCACTCGATCGGCTGGCAGCACACCCACGACGCCGCGGTCACGGTCGTGCAGGACGGCCACGACTCGCCACGGTTCTTCCCCTACCTCGTCGGACTGTCCGGGTTGTCGTTCCTGGCGGGCATTCTGCTCAATTTCGCCGGGGTGGAATCGCAGGGCGTGCACTCGACGGAGTTGAAGAATCCGGCCAAGGGCTACCCGGTCGCCATCATGATCGCGGCGGGCGTGGCCTTCGGCATCTTCACCCTCGGCGCGCTGGCGGTCGCGGGCATCGTGCCCTACAGCAAGATCGACCTGAACACCGGCGTCTTCGACGCCTTCAGTGCCGGATTCACCGAGATGATCCACTCCACCTGGCCGGTGCGTATCCTGTCCGCGCTCATCGCCTACGGCGCGCTGGCGGGCGTGCTGGCCTGGATCCTCGGACCCAGCCGCGGTGTGCTGGCCACCGCGCACGACGGGATGCTGCCGCCGGTGCTGCAGAAGGTGAATAACCGTGGCGTGCAGGTCAATATCCTGATCATCCAGGGCATCATCGTCACGGCGCTGTCCTCGATCTATCTGTTCATGAGCGACGTGAGTTCGGCGTTCTTCCTCATCTCGGCCATGGCGGTGAGCCTGTACCTGATCATCTACATGTTCATGTACGCGGCCGCCATCCGGTTGCGCTACACCCAGCCGGATCTGCCGCGCGCCTTCAAGATTCCGGGCGGCACGGTGGGCATGTGGCTCTTCGCCGGAATCGGCTTCCTGGCAGTGGCTTTCGCGTTCGTGCTGGCCTTCGTGCCGCCGTCGCAGCTGCCGATCGGCAATCCGGGTACCTATATCGCCCTGGTCGCGGGCGGCGCCATCGTGTTCAGCGCGGTGCCGTTGGTCATCGAACGCATGAAGAAGCCGTCGTGGATTCCGCCCGACGATGTGAAGGCGAAGGCGCTGGGCCCCAGCGCCGACACCTCACATCTGAGCACCACCGGATAACCGCTCAGCCGACCAGCGCGCCCAACGGTAGTCCGACTGCGATCGCCACCAGCATGAAGATGGTGTTGGGCAGCTGGAAGGAATGGTCCAGCACGAACCGGCCGATCCGGGTGGATCCGGTCTGATCCATGGCGACGGTGGCGATCTGGGAACCGTTCGCGGGCAGGATGTACATGCCCTGGCAGGCGGGCCACATGCCGGTGATCACCACCGGCGACAGGCCCAGGGCGACACCGATCGGCACGATCGCCTGCGTGGTGCTCGACTGGCTGGTGGTCAGCATGGCCACCACCGCCAGCGCGACCGCGAACAGCCACTTGTGATCGCTCACCGCCTGCCCCAGCGAATGCTCGATCTGCTGGTGATTCTCGGCCACGAAGGTATTGGCCAGCCACGCCAGACCCAGCACCGCCACCGCGCCCACGATGCCGGGACCGAAGATGGACTGCTTGGGCACCTGGGCGGGATCGGCCTTGCAGATCAGGAAGATCAGCACCGCCACCAGGCCCATCACCAGTTCGATGGTGGTGATGACGCTGACCCGATCGCCGCCCACCACCGGCCGCAGCCGGGAGAACAGGCCCATGGCCACCACCAGCAGCACCCCACCGAGGAAGATGAGCGCCGAATTGCGGGCGGCGGCAGGCAGTTTCGCGTTCAGATCGATCGGTTCGGGGGGCGTGATGTGCCCCTCGGCCAGCCGCCGCTGGAACTCCGGATCGTCGGCCAGCTCCTTACCCACCCGGGTCTCGACGAGCGCCGCGATGAACAGCCCGGCGATACACGCGGGCCAGGTCACCAACAGGATCTTGCCGAGCGGAAAGCCGTGCGGCTCCAGCAATACCGCCAGCGACGCCGTGGCCGCCGACACCGGGCTGGCCAGTATCCCGGCCTGCGAGGCCACCGCTGCCATCGCCAAAGGCCGTTCGGGGCGCAGCTTCTGGTTGTAGGAGACGCTGTAGATGACCGGCAGCAGCGCATAGTAGATGAACCCGGTGCCCGCGCCGACGGTGAACAGGAATGACATGGCCGGGGCCAGGAACACCACCGCCTTCGGGCGGCTCATGATCACCCGGGTGGCCTGGCGAACCATCCAGTCGGTGCCGCCGACGGTCTGCATCACCGAGGCCGCGGTCACCACCGTCATCACGATCAGAATGATGTCGACGGGCGGGTTGCCCGGCTTCACGTGGAATCCGAAGACCAGCACCAGCAATCCGACCAGACCCCACGCGCCGATCCCGACGCCGCCGGTACGCACACCCAGCAGGATTGCCAGGATGACGACCGCGCCTTCGACGGCCATCATCATGTGCTCGGTCCCGTCATCGGCCCGCCCGTGCTCACCAGATGCCGGACCGGGATGGGAGTTTCGACCACCCGGTCCCCCTCGGCGGCGACCGTCCAGGCCCGGCCGTGCACATTCGAGCTCACCGCGTCGACCAGCTCCGCGCCGTGGAAGTGCAGGGAGACCATATTGTCGATGGCGTAACCCGGTGGTAGCTCGCCCTTCTGGATGGCCCGGTGATAGAGCGGCTGCCGCTGATCCTCGGCGTCGTAGTGCGGGCAGCAACTGCCGGCCAGCAGGCCCAGCCCCTCCGGCAGGATCTGCAGCGTCGGCCCGAAGGAGTCGGTGGTGCCGCCCTGGAACCAGCAGATCGCGCCCGCGCTGCCGCCGGTCATGACCGCGCCGTTCTCCCATGCCTCACGCAGCAGCACGTCCACGCCCTGGCGTCGCCAGACATCCAGCATATTGGCGGTATTGCCGCCGCCGACGTGGATCACGTCCATGCTCAGGAGGTATTCGCGCAGATCGGTAATGCCGCGCGAGAACAGGCGCAGGTGAAAAGGCGCGCACCGATCGGAGTTGTAGGTCTCGTAGAAGCTGACCGTGTAGTCCGGATTGTCACCGGTGGCGGTGCCCAGGAACAGCACCCGCGGGCGGGGTTTGCCGGTCAGGCCGAGGATGAAATCGTGCAGCGGATCGCCGCGCCGATCCATCATCGCCCGGCCCGCGCCGGTGGCTACCACGTGACCGAGCATGAATCCGCCTCTCGCCGAGGAGATCACCTGACTGTCGTTCACATGGTAGCCACGGTTTAGCTAGCTAGTTGTCACCGGCACCCGCGGTGTCGACGACCCACGCGTATTCGAACGCGATTTCCTTCCACTGCTCGTAGCGGCCACTGACACCGCCGTGGCCCGCGCTCATCTCCGTCTTCAGCAGCAGCGGGGCATCGCCGGTCTTGGTGGCGCGCAGCTTGGCCACCCACTTCGCCGGTTCCACATACAGCACGCGGGTGTCGTTGAGCCCGGTGATGGCGAGGATCGCCGGGTAGTCCTTGGCCTCGACATTCTCGTACGGCGCGTAGGACTTCATGTACTCGTAGACGTCCTTGTGCTCCAAGGGATTACCCCACTCGTCCCATTCGGTGACGGTGAGCGGCAGGTTCGGATCCAGGATGGAGGTCAACGGGTCGACGAACGGGACATTGGTCAGGATGCCGGTGAACAGCTCGGGAGCCATATTGGCCACCGCGCCCATCAGCAGGCCACCCGCGCTGCCTCCTTCGGCGACCATCCGATCGGGCGCGGTCACCCCGGTGTCCACCAGATGCTGTGCCACCGCGATGAAATCGGTGAAGGTGTTCTTCTTCTCGAGCTTCTTGCCGTGGTCGTACCACAGCCGCCCCATCTCACCGCCACCCCGCACGTGCGCCACCGCGTACACCATGCCGCGGTCCAGCAGCGACAGCCGCGACACCGAGAAGGACGGGTCCATCGCGGCCTCGTAGGAGCCATACCCGTAGAGCAGCAACGACTTCGGGCCCGCCGCCGCGTCCTTGCGCATCACCAGCGAGATCGGCACCCGGGTGCCATCGGGGGCGACCGCCCAATCCCGCTGCTGCACATAGTCGTCGGCGTTGTAATCGCCAAGCACCTTCTGTTCCTTGCGCAGCAACAGTTCTCCGGTCGCCGGCACGTAGTCGAAGACGCGGGCGGGCGTGAGGTAGGACACCACCCCGATGCGCAGCAGCGGCTGTTCCCACTCCATGTTCGCGCCCTGCCCGGCGGAATACAGCTCCATGTCGAAATCGATGTCGCGCAGCTCGCCGTAACCGTCGGCGGTCAACGGCCAGACCGCGACTCGCGGCATCGCTTCCTTGCGGTAGCTCAGCACCAGCTTGTCGGAGAAGGCATCGATATCCTCGAGCCGCACATCATCGCGGTGCGGGATCAACACGGTCATGTTCGACGGGTCCGACAGTGGCGCTTCGGCCAGGACGAAATTGACCGCCTTCACCCCGTCCACCACGTCGTTGTGCCGGATGAGCAGTTTGTCCTCGCCGCCGATGACGGCGTGCTCGGCCGAGTACTCCACGCCCTCGCGGCGCGGCATCAGCACCCGGAACTCGCCGGTCGGGTTGTCCGCCTCGAGAATCCACTCCTCGGCGGTGATCTTCGAACCGGTGAAGATCACCAGGAACTGCTTCGAACGGGTGGACCCGATTCCGACCGAGAAGGCCTCATCCTCCTCGTGGAAGATCAGCACGTCGTCGGCGAAGTCGGTGCCCAGCCGGTGCCGCCACACCTTGTCGGCCCGCCAGGCCTCGTCGAAGGTCAGGTAGAAGAGGTGCAGGCCGTCCTCTGCCCAGTGCGCGCCCGCGACATTCGGGATCTCATCGGCCAGCAGCTCACCGGTCCGCAGATTCTTGATGCGCAGCGTGTACCGCTCGTCGCCGACGGTATCCACCGCGTAGGCCAGCAGATCCCCCGCCCGGCTGACCGTCGATACCCCCAGCGAGAAGAACTCGTGCCCCTCCGCCAGTTCGTTCGCATCCACGACGACTTCCTCGCCCGGAACCTCGACGCCGGGCTCCAGGCTCGGCGGAGTCCAGTCCGACGGATCCGCGATCGGGCAGCGGCACTGCACCGAATACTGCTTGCCCTCGAACGTGCGAATGAAATACCAATAGCCGTTCATCCGGAACGGCAGCGACAAGTCGGTCTGCTGAATCCGGCTCTTGATCTCCTCGAAGATCTTTTCCCGCAGCGGCGCCAGCTTCTCGGTCTGCGCCTCGGTGTAGGCGTTCTCCGCCTCGAGATACGCGATGACCTCGGGATCCTTCTTCTCCCGCAGCCATTCGTACTCGTCGATGAAGACGTCCCCGTGGTGCACGCGCTCCTTCGGCACCCGCTTGGCGATCGGCGCCACCACGTCGCCGCTTACTGAGGTCGCGCTTCCACTGTCCAAAGCCATGGGGACCACGTTAGTGGCGAACCACCACCGCCGATCCCCGACCCGGCGGGTGACGAAAACTCCCGCGCGCGGCGCCGAGAGCCGGGCTAATCTGCGGACATGCTGTTGCGTAGGGCAGCGCGCCTGCTGGCGGTCCTCGGGATCGTCGCGGGTGCGGGGGGAATCGGTTTGGCTACACCGGCTTACGCGTGTGCGTGCGGAGGGGCGGCCTGGCAGCCCGGAGACAACGGGCGCGTCGCCGACGAGACCGCATTGGTGGCCTGGGACGGACAACACGAGACCATCGATATGCGGCTGGGCCTGCAGGCTTCCGGGCAGCAGGCCGCGCTGATCGTGCCGACACCCGCACCGGCGACCGTGACGCTGGGGAACGCGAGCACCTTCACCGAGCTCGAGCGCCTGTCCGCGCCCAAGGTCGTCACCGAACGCAAGTGGTTCGGGAATTTCAACCTCGACTTCTTCTCCTTCGGTGGCGCCGCCGAATCCGCCGCGCCGACCGGCGCGGCGGAGGCGGGCGCGCCCACGGTGCTCGATCGAGTACAGCTGGGCCCGATGGAGGCCACCACCTTCACCGGCGGCGACCTCACCGGCATTCGCAAGTGGTTGTCCGACAACGGATATCAGATGCGCGACGCGGTGATCGCCACGCTGCAGCCGTATCTGGACGGCGGCTGGTCGTTCGTGGCCATGCGGCTCACCTCGACCGCCGCCCTCAACGGCGCACTGGATCCGGTACGGCTCACCTTCGCCGCCGACCACGAGGTCTATCCCATGCGGATGTCCAGTGCCGCGACCGCCGCCGAGACGGTCCGGATCTACGTTCTCGGCGCACACGAGGTCGAGCGCAATGATCCCGACGACTCGAGCAGCCAGATGATGAGCCAGGTGACGAACACCTACTTCACCGGGCACGTCGATCCGGTGGACGCGGATCTACGGCAACTGAGCGCGAACGGCCGCAACTACCTCACCGCCATGACGATCACCATCCGGTCGCCCGAGCACATCACCTCGGATTTCAGCTTCACCCCGGCGGCGTCCGACGTCGACTATCGGGAGGAGCAACGGGGGGTGGAGTATGTCCAGTTCTTGGGCATACCAGCCGGTTTCGCGATACTGCTCGGCATCGTGCTGCTCGGGCCGGCGCTGGGCTTGCTCACCGCCGCCCGGCGACTGGTGCGCCGGGGACGGGCCTGACCCTCAACGAGCCCGGCGACGCGGCTGGACGGCCTGGCGCTGGTCGTAGAGATAGAAGACGGCCGCCTTGCGGCGAGCGCATTGGTCGGTCGGACAACTCTGATGGATCCGCAGAATGCTCTGCGCCAATTGCACTGTGAACCGCTCCGGCACCGCCGCGCAACTGTCGGAGATGGGAGCTGCCCGCTGTGCGGACCATGGTGTACGCACCATGCACCTCCTTCCGCTGACAGAAGATGGAATATCCGATCCGAACCCCTCACAAACCCTGGCATGATGATTGCGATCTACATCACCGACCAGTACTGCTGGTGCCGCACAGGGGAGGCCGACAGTGGAATCGAAAAATCGCGTCATCGAAGCCGACGCGGTGTGGCGACGCGGCGACGACAATGCCGACGGCGTCGAAATCGCCTTTCTGACCAGTGGAAACATCGGGTTGCGGGACTCCCGGAACCCGGACGGGCCGGTCCTCATCTTCACTCCCGGCGAGTGGGAAGCCTTCGTCGCCGGGGCCAAGGACGGCGAATTCAACCGGCCCGGAGCCTGATACACGCAGGGCAGAGCCTGATACACGGGAGCCCGGCTCGAACCGAGCCGGGCTCACCGCAATTCGTCTAGCGGGGTTGTCATTTCGCCTTGGTAATCAGGCCCCCAGCGCACCACCGATGGTCGGCCAGGACTCGTGCAGCGTGTCCTGCCAGTACGACCACGAATGCGTGCCCACCGGCGAATGCTCCACGCGTGCCGGGATATTCATCGACCGCAGCCGCTGCTCGAACGCGGTGACGCAGGCGTCCACCCCGAATTCGATGGGCCCGCCGAAGAAGATGTTCTCCGGCAGCTGCGGCTTGATCTCCAACTCGTGCGGCCCCGGAATGCCGGTGCCGGTGGACAGGAAGATGGTCTTGCCGCGCAGCGCCTCGGTCAGCACCGCCGGATTGTGTTCCTGCCACGCGGGACTCGCAGGCCCACCCCACATATTGAGCGGATTGCCGCCCCGGTTGGCGATCGAGAACAGCATCGCGCCCTGGGCGATCGTGGTGTCGGGGCAGGCACTGTAGCCCGCCACCGCGCGATACAGCTCCGGATGCCGCACCGCGAGCACGAAGGCCGCGATGCCGCCCATGGACAGACCGCCGATGGCATTCACTCCGTTACCGGCGAAGTAGGCGTCGACGATGGGCGGAAGTTCTTGTGTCAGAAAGGTTTCCCACTGATAACGACCGAATCTCGGGTCGTCGGCGGCCCAGTCCGTGTAGTAGCTGGCCTGACCGCCCATGGGCAGCACCACGTTCACGTTCTTACCCTGGAAGAAGGGTTCGGCGTCGGTGGCATTGGTCCAGGTGCTCTGGCTGGCACCGGGGTCGAGGCCGTCGAGCAGGTAGTAGCTGGGACGGTCGCCGCCACCGGCCGGATGTAGGACCTGGACCTGGATGGTGCGGCCCATGGCCGCGGAGTCGATGAAGATCGCCGAGCGGGTGGCGCTCAGCTGATCGACGCGGACCACCTGGGCCGCGCCCGCGGTTGCCGGTGACGTAGCCACCGGGTACAGCAAACCTGCCGCAATCGCCAAAACTGCTGCGGCAACGACTCTTCTACGCACGCCCCACCTCCATCAGCCCAGCACAATCGCATTCAAAAGTAACTCGAGTGGCTGCTGTGACGCGGGGAAATCCGGCTATGGCGTGTCGTTGGCAAACCAGACGGTTCGCATATGGTAATGCCGATCGGCTATGAATCGGAAGGGATTCGGGACAATGCTCCCCGAATGGATCCGGCCAGGTAATCCAGGTCCGCCCGCGCCGGCGACGTCGGCCGCGCCCGCAACCCGAACCCGTCGCCCGGAGTGCGCGGAATCACGTGCAAATGCACATGGAACACCTCCTGCCCCGCCGTCACCCCGTCGGCCAGGAAGAAATTCACCCCGTCACACCCCACCTCGGACTCCCGCAGCCCCGCCGCGATCAGCTGCCCCACCCGAAACAGCTTGCCCCCCATGGCCGGATCCAACTCCGCCAGACTCCGCGCCGGAACCTTCGGCACCACCAGCACATGCCCGGGCGTCACCGGCCGAATATCCATGAACGCCAAGCAATCCTCGTCCTCGTACACCTTGGACGAAGGAGCCCGACCGGCAACGATGTCCGAGAAGATCGTGTAAGGATTCATGCCCGCAGCCTAGAACGCACTCACCCCCGGCTCGCGCACGAGCCAGGGGTGAGAGACGAGAGTCGTTGTACCCCTACAGAATCGGAGACGGGGTGTAGCGCGCGGCCGCGGGGTTGGCGTCCACCAGCTTCTGCACCTGGGCGATGACGTCGGCGACCTGCGCCTCCGCCGCGCCGATGAAGGCGGAGCGGTCGACCAGGGCGGCATCGAGGGCGGCACGGTCCAGCGGCATGCGGTCGTCGGCGGCCAGGCGGTCCAGCAGATCGGGTTCGCGGCCCTGCTCGCGCATGGCCAGCGCCACGGCCACCGCGTGCTCCTTGATGACCTCGTGGGCGGTCTCGCGACCTACGCCCGCGCGCACGGCCGCCATCAGCAGGCGGGTGGTGGCCAGGAACGGCAGGTAGCGGTTGAGCTCGCGGTCCACCACGGCCGGGTAGGCGCCGAACTCGGCCAGCACGGTCAGGAAGGTCTCCATCATGCCGTCGATGGCGAAGAAGGCGTCCGGCAGCGCGACCCGGCGCACCACCGAGCAGAACACGTCGCCCTCGTTCCACTGCGCGCCCGCCAGCTCGGCACCCATCGAGGCGTAGCCGCGCAGCACCACCTGCAGGCCGTTGACGCGCTCGCACGAGCGGGTGTTCATCTTGTGCGGCATGGCCGAGGAGCCCACCTGGCCGGGCTGGAAGCCCTCGGTGACCAGCTCGTTACCCGCCATCAGGCGGATGGTGTGCGCGAACGAGGACGGGCCGGCGCCCACCTGCACCAGCGCGGAGAGCACATCGTGGTCCAGCGAACGCGGGTAGATCTGGCCGACGCTGGTGAACACGTTCGCGAAGCCCAGGTGCCCGGCCACCTTCTGCTCCAGCTGCGCCAGCTTGCCGGCGTCGCCGCCGAGCAGGTCCAGCATGTCCTGGGCAGTGCCCATCGGGCCCTTGATGCCGCGCAGTGGGTAGCGGTCGATCAGCTCCCGCACGCGGGTCAACCCGATCAGCAATTCGTCTGCGGCGGAAGCGAATCGCTTGCCCAGCGTGGTGGCCTGCGCCGCCACATTGTGCGAGCGGCCCGCCATCACCAGGGTCTGGTACTGCGCCGCCCGCTCCGCCAGCCGCGCGACGATCGCGACACCGTGGTCGTAGACGTGCTCGAGCGAGAGCCGGATCTGCAGCTGCTCGACATTCTCGGTGAGGTCGCGGGAGGTCATGCCCTTGTGCACGTGCTCATGCCCCGCGAGCGCGTTGAACTCCTCGATGCG
This sequence comes from Nocardia sp. NPDC059240, assembly GCF_042753865.1. NCBI lineage: Bacteria > Bacillati > Actinomycetota > Actinomycetes > Mycobacteriales > Nocardiaceae > Nocardia > Nocardia sp. NPDC059240. The sequence continues at coordinate 638,552 of NZ_JBHZAC010000002.1, forward strand.
GGCCTTCACGTCGTGGCGGGTGACCCGCTCCCGCTCCGCGATGGACGCCAGATCGACCTGGTCGATGACCCGCTCGTAATCCTCGACGACCCCCGCCGGAACATCGACCCCCAATTCGGCCTGCGCCCGCAACACCTCGAGCCACAACCGCCGCTCGAGCACGATCTTGTGCTCGGGCGACCACAGATGAACCAACTGCGGACTGGCATAGCGAGTGGCGAGGACGTTAGGCACAAAGGTCACGTTGTCCCAGTTTACCGGTGAGTTTCCGGCCGGTTTGCCCCAGTATCGCCACCCACAGCCGAACTCCCGGCCCACACCCTGTTTGCTGTCCCGCACTCGGCCTTTGGGACACCCCGTGGTTTATGCCGGTGGGGCGACGATGTCGATGATCTCGAGCAGCGCCACCCGCGCCATCCGGCGAGGCTGCGGGTCGAGTTCACCGAGCGCGGTCACCACCGCCCCATCGACGACCGCCACCAAGCGGCGGGCCTGTTCCGCACGCACGATCCGGTCGGAACGGCGCAGCACGTCGGCAAGCAGCTCGTCGAGCTGCGCTCGTAGTCGGAGCTGCACCTCGCGTAGTTCCGGGTGCCGGGCCGAGGCCACCGACCGCTCATAACGGGCGATGAGCTGCCCGCGGGCGTCCTCGTCCTGAATCTCCGGACCCACCAACAGATCCAGCACGAGTTCGACGGTGGCGTCCGCGCCGCGGCGACGATGCGTCACCTCACCGACGCGGCGGCGCATGGCATCCAGTTCGGCATTGCCGGAGAATTCGACCGCGCGGGCGATCAGATCCTCCAGCGATTCGAAGTAGTAGGTGGTCGACGCGAGCGGTAAATCCGCACGGGTGGCCACCGAGCGGTGCCGGACCGCCTCGAAGCCGCCCTCGAGCAGTAGCTCGGCGGCGGCACAAACCAGTGCTTGGCGACGCCGTTCGCCTTTCGGAGTCGTCGCAGTGGTCACGGTGCAATCGTGCCAGTCATCTTCGACGCTGTGTTCATTTTGCCCACCGCGTTCAAACTGCTTGGCAGATCAGGCCAAATAGCGTCCCAACCGGTCGAGTGCCTCTTCGATGTCGGCACTCGCTCCGGCGAACGAGAAGCGAACTGTGTGATGGCCGTTGTGGGTGTCGAAATCGATGCCGGGGGCCAGTGCCACACCGGTCGCGTCGAGCACCTCGGTGCACCAGCGCATCGAATCATCGGTCAGGTGGGCAATATCCGCGTAGGCGTAGAACGCCCCATCGGCCGGGGCCAGGTCGGTGATCCCGAGTTTCGGCAGCCCGGAGAGCAGGAGCTGACGGTTTGCCGCATAGCGCTGCACATGACCGTCCAGTTCAATTTTCGACTCGGCGCTGAAAGCGTGCACGGCCGCAAACTGGGAAATAGCGGGCGGGCACACCGTCATATTGGAAGCCAAGCGCTGCAACGCCGGACGCAGAGATTCCGGAACCAGCATCCAACCCAGCCGCCAACCGGTCATGGAGAAATATTTCGACACCGAGCCGATCACCACCGCCTCGCGCGACGTCTCCCACGCCGACGAAGTCGGTTCGGTCTCCTCGTCGTAGACGATGCCGTGATAGATCTCGTCGGAGATGAGCAACGTCCCGTGCGCATCACACCAGCGGGCCAGCGCCGCCAGCTCGTCGGGCGCGATCATGGTGCCGGTCGGATTGGCCGGACTCGCCACGATCAACCCCGCCGGCGGCTCGGGCAGCGCCTCCAACATCGCCACGGTCGGCTGGAACCGGGTCTCCGGGCCGCAATCCAGCTCCACCACATCGCAGCCCAGCGCGGTCAGCGTATTGCGGTAGGCCGGATACCCCGGCCGGGCCACCACCACGGTGTCCCCGAGATCGAAGGCGGCCAGGAAGAGCAGCGTGAACGCGCCGGACGACCCGGTGGTCACCACGACATCGTCGGCACTCACCGACACCCCGTAGGTACCGCGGTGATGCTCGGCGATGGCCTCCCGCAATTCCAGGATCCCGAATGTCTCGGTATATCCCAGCAATTCACTGTCCATCGCGGCCTTGGTGGCCCGCAACACCGCCGCCGGAGCGGGGGTGGACGGCTGCCCCGCCGCCAGCACCAGCACATCTCCGTGTGTCCGGGCCCGTTCAGCAGCTGCTTTCCAGACGTCCATCACGTAAAAAGGTGGAATGGTCGACCGGCGAGATTCGATACGCACCCGACAGACGGTAGAGCACCCGCTCCCCCGACTGTCCGGGAACGGTCGCGCGAATGGCTGAGGAGGCCGCTGTGCAGGGGGGACCAGCAACCACCGGGAACACCCCGGCACCGCCGGGCACCGACGAAACCCCGGACCCCGCTCGCACCGGATCGACGGGCAGCTATACGCCGGGACTGCGGTCGTACCTCGCGGACGAGCCGCGGCCGTCTCGGGCCCGGGAGTTCATCGGAGAGGCCGGGCGCGACCTGCTCGCGCTCACCGGACACATCGCGGCCTGGGTGCGGGCCACCGCGCCGATCGTGCGGGCGTGGGTCATTCGAATGTGGCGGGAACGGCCGCGGTCGTGGGGCGAGACGGTCGAGCTGGGCGCGCGGGGGCGGGCCGAGGCGCGGCGGCAATGGCCCGTGGTGCGGGCGTGGAGCATTCAGCATCGGGTCTTCCTCGGCGGAATGGCGGCGGTGCTGGTGTTCGCGAGCGCGGACGGGGCACTCGGATTGATTCCGGCCGACGCCCCGGTGAGTCCCGGTGTGGCGCTGCGGGTTCCGGTGCAGTTCCCGCTGCAGGTGCAGGCCACGCCCGAGACCTCGAAGCGGTATCTGGACGCCATCAACAACGGTGAGCATCTCCGCGAACAGGCCGTGGTGTCGGCGGCCGCGGCCTCGACGCTGGAACGGGCCAAGGCGGAGGCCGCGGCCGCGGTGGCCGGGCAGCCGCAGCCGTGGATGACACCGGCCCCGGACAGCTCACTGCCGCCCGGGTTCGTGATCCCCGGCGTCGGCGGGTTCGCACTGCCCGCGAAGGGCGTGTTCACCTCCGGATTCGGCTCGCGCTGGGGCACCTTCCACGCGGGCATCGACATCGCCGCGCCGATCGGCTCACCGATCTACGCCGTCGCGGCGGGCACCGTCATCGATGCCGGTCCGGCAACGGGTTTCGGACTGTGGGTGCGCATCCGCCATGACGACGGCACCATTTCGGTGTACGGCCACATGTACGACTTCTCGGTCTCGGTGGGCGAACGCGTTCCGGCCGGCCTGCAGATCGCCCGCGTCGGCAACCGCGGCGACTCCACCGGCCCGCACCTGCATTTCGAGATCATCATCGGCGGCCAGCACGTGGACCCGCAGCCCTGGCTCGCCGCGCACGGCATCATCGTCGGCTGAGGCGGATACGACAGCGCCCGCCCGAACTCGGTTCGGGCGGGCGCTTTTTCGACCGTCGGGTCAGACCTGGGCCGGGATGGTGATGCGTCCTTCTTCCGCCGCCAGTCCGATGTCGGAGCGGAAGTGGCCGCCGGGCAGCTTGATGGCGGCCAGGCGGTCGTAGGCGTTCTTGCGGGCCTCGGCGAGATCCGCGCCCTGGCCGACGATGGCGAGCACGCGCCCACCGGCGGAGACCAGCGCACCGTCCTCGCGCTGCGCGGTACCGGCGTGCATGACCTCGGATTCGGTTCCGGTGCCGGTGGATTCGGCTCCGGTGATGACATCGCCGCTGCGCGGACGAGCCGGGTAGTTCTCGGCGGCCAGCACCACGGTGACGGCCGAGCCGTCCTTCCAGCGCGGCGCGGCCACCTGGTCGAGGGTGCCGGTGGCGGTGGCGTGCAGCAGCTCACCGAGCGGGCTGTCGAGCAGCGCCAGCACGGCCTGCGTCTCGGGATCGCCGAAGCGGCAGTTGAATTCGATCACGGCGGGCCCGGCCTGACCGACGGCCAGCCCCGCGTACAGCAGGCCGCTGAACGGCACGCCCCGGCGAACCATCTCGGCCGCAACGGGTTTCACCACGTCGTCGACGATGGCCTGCAAAGTCTGCTCCGGCAGCCACGGCAGCGGCGTGTACGCGCCCATGCCGCCGGTATTGGGCCCGGTGTCGCCGTCACCGACGCGCTTGTGGTCCTGGGCGGGCAGCAGCGGCACCACGGTCTCGCCGTCGACCAGGCAGAACAGCGACACCTCGGGGCCATCGAGGAAGGATTCCAGCAGTACCGGGTGCCCCTGCTCGAGCAGTTCCGCGCCGTGCTCGCGGGCGACCGAACGGTCCGCGGTCACCACCACGCCCTTGCCGGCGGCCAGCCCGTCGTCCTTGACCACCCAGGTCGGCCCGAAACGATCCAGGGCGGCGTCCAATTCGCCCGGGTGATCGACGATCTCGCTGTGCGCGGTTCGCACCCCGGCGGCGTTCATGACGTCCTTGGCGAAGGCCTTCGAGCCCTCGATGCGCGCCGCGGACGCGGACGGCCCGAACGTCGGGATCCCGGCGGCCCGCAGGGCGTCGGCCACCCCGAGCACCAGCGGCACCTCGGGCCCGACCACCACCAGATCCGCGGCCAGCTCCTGCGCCAGCGCGGTCACCTCCGCCCCGGAGGAAGCGTCGACCGCACGCACCTGCGCGTGCTGGGCGATACCCGCGTTGCCGGGCGCGGCGTAGACCGCGGTCACCGCCGGGTCCTTCCGCAGCGCCAGGACGAGGGCATGTTCACGGGCTCCGGAACCGATGACGAGTACGCGCACGGCAGACAGCTTAAAGGGCTGGCCCGCGGCAAGAGGTAGCGGTCCGTTGTGCGTTCGGGCGAGCCCGAAGTTCCCCGCGTAATCTCCCGTACATGGCTTCTGTTTTCTCCGCAATCATCAACGGTCAGCTGCCCGGCCGGTTCGTCTGGGAGGACGAGGAATTCGTCGCCTTCCTGACCATCGCCCCGGTCACCCAGGGACACACGCTGGTGGTACCGCGCCAGGAGATCGACCAGTGGCAGGACATCGACCCCGACACCTTCGCTCGCCTCAATGTGGTGGCCCAGAAGATCGGCAAGGCGGTGCGCGCGGCATGGGACGCCCCGCGCGCCGGTCTGCTCATCGCGGGCCTGGAGGTGCCGCACCTGCACATGCACGTGTTCCCGGCCTTCGAACTCGACAACTTCGACATCACCAGCGCCAACCCGGAACCCAGCAAGGAATCCCTCGACGAGGCCCAGGCCAAGATCAAGCAGGCGCTGCGCGATCTCGGCCACGGCGCGAACGTCCCGGAGTAACAGCTCCGAGCAAGGCGGCCGGGGGCAAGGCCCCCGGCCTCAGCACGTCTCGGCCCGGCCTCAGGCTTTTTCGCGGGGCAGCCGCACGGTGAAGACGGTGCCCTCCCCCGCCGCGCTGCTCACCGACACCTTGCCGCCGTGCGCGGCGACCAGCGCCTGCACGATCGACAGGCCCAGTCCCGAACCGCCGCTCTCCCGGCTGCGGGAGGCGTCGGCGCGATAGAACCGTTCGAAGACCCGCTCGGCCTGTTCCGGATCCAACCCCGGCCCGGTGTCGGCGACCTCCATCGCCACCTCGTCCGCGGCCGGCGTGAGCCGCACCGTCACCTCCGCCTCGGGCGGGGTGTGCACCAGCGCGTTGTTGAGCAGATTGGCCAGCACCTGCCGCAGCCGCGCCTCGTCGCCGAGCAGCTCCAGAGTGCCGGGGCCGGGCCGGATTTCGAGGTCGATCTTGCGTTCGGGCCCGTCCGGTCGCTGTGCGGCGGCCAGCGCCCGCGCACTGTGCACCGCGTCGCTGGCCAGCATGAGCAGATCCACCGGCCGCCGTTCCACCGGTCGTTGCGCGTCCAGCCGGGCCAGCATGAGCAGATCCTCGACCAGCAGGCTCATCCGCTTGGATTCGCGTTCGATGCGATCCATGAGCATGCCCGGATCGGTGATCGCGCCCTGCCGGTACAGCTCGGAGAAGCCCTTGATGGTGGTGAGCGGCGTGCGCAGTTCGTGGCTGGCGTCGGCGACGAACTGCCGCATCTTGGATTCCGAGCGCCGCGCGGCCTCCTCGGACGCCTCGGTGGCGGCGAACGCCTGCTGGATCTGGGTCAGCATGGTGTTCAACGACTGTGAGAGGTGGTCGACCTCGGTATCGGTGCCGCGCACCGGAACTCGCTGATGCAGGTCACCGCCCGCGATGGCCGCCGCGGTGCGTTCGACCTCCCGCAATGGTCGCAGACTTCGCCTGATCACTATGCGCGCGACCGCGGCCAGCGCCGCCAGCACCAGCGCGCCGATCACCAACTGCAGCACGATCAGCTTGTCCAGCAACGAGTTCGTCTCGTCCATGCGCAGGGCGATGGTGCTGGTGCCGTATTCGTTGACCGTCCGCAGCACCCGCCATTCCTCGGTGGACGCGCCGACCGACCCCACGGTCTGCGGCCGGTTGCCCAGGTCCGCGGGCACCGACGGCTGCTGCACGCCCGCGGACAGACTCAGCGTGACCGCCCCGGCGGCGTCCTGCACCTGCACCCAGTACAGATGCGGGGGCCGTTCGCGCCCACGCACGGTGGGCAGCGGTTCGGGTCGCTGCGCGCCCGGCGCGGCCCAGCTGTGGGCGGCGTCGTAGAGCTGCCGGTCGATGCGTTCGACCAGCACATTGCGCATCAGCGAGGTGACCGCGATACCGGAAACCAGCAGGCCGAAACCGACCAGGGAGACCAACGCCAGCACCAGGGTGGTGCGCAACGGCACGGCCGCGAGCCGGTCGGTGATCTTGCCGCGCAGGGTTCGTGTCGCCCTTTTACCTTCTGCCAGCGCGGCCGCGATCACGCGTTGGCCGTCCTACCGCGCGGCTCCCGCATCACGTATCCCACCCCGCGCAGCGTGTGGATCAGCCGATCCGGTCCGGTATCGACCTTCTTGCGCAGGTAGGACACATAGGTTTCGACCACGCCGACCTCGCCGCCGAAGTCGTAGCGCCACACGTGATCCAGGATCCGCGGCTTGCTCAGCACGGTCCCGGCATTGACCAGGAAGTACCGCAGCAGCGTGAATTCGGTGGGCGACAACGACACCGGCTCCCCCGCCTTCCACACCTCGTGGGTGTCGTCGTCGAGTTCGATATCGGCGAAGCGCAGCCGGGAGGATTTGGTCTCGGGCGCGGAGCGGCCCGCGCGCCGCAGGATGACCCGTAGCCGCGCCACCACCTCTTCGAGGCTGAAGGGTTTGGTCACGTAGTCGTCGGCGCCGAGGGTCAGCCCGGTGATCTTGTCGTCCACATCGTCGCGGGCGGTCAGGAACAGCACGGGCGAATCGATCCCGTCGGCCCGCAGCCGCCGCAGCAGCCCGAATCCGTCCATCCCCGGCATCATCACGTCGATGATCAGCGCGTCGGGGCGGAAGGTCTTGGCCTTGTCCAGCCCCTCGGTGCCGCTGGCGGCACTCGCGACCTCGAACCCTTGATACCGGAGACTCACAGACAGCAGCTCGACGATCATGGGCTCATCGTCGACGACGAGCACCCTGGCCTCCGGTTCACGCACCTGCGCGGGCACACCTGTCATGGGCTCATATTCTGCGCCTCGTCCGCGAGGAACCTGGCCCTTCCCTGGGAGTTTCCTGGGAACGGGTGTGTCGCGGATCCGGCCGGACACGACGAACGCCGGTCGAAGAATCGACCGGCGTTCGTCGTCGAGCCCCCTGTCAGGATTGAACTGACGACCTTCGCTTTACAAGAGCGGTGCTCTACCACTGAGCTAAGGAGGCGGAAATTGCGGTGCCCATCATAACCGGGGTCGTCGGCTGCGCGGAAAAGCCGACGTCCCGGTCGGAACGATGCCACGGACCGGACCGCGACGCGGCCGGTCGAGGCTGGTTGCCTCACCCGGCCGCGTTCGGAAGCCGTTCGCGCAGTATCGGACTAACCGCAGGGTGTCAGGACTGCGCCGCCTGACGTGCCGCGTCGTCCGCCGCCATGGCGTCACGCAGGCTCTTGGGACGCATATCCGTCCAGTTCTTCTCGACATACTCGACGCACGCGGCGCGACTGTCCTCGCCGAAGACGACTCGCCAACCCGCCGGAACCTCGGCGAAGGCGGGCCACAGGGAGTGCTGTTCCTCATCGTTGACCAGGACGAAGAACCGGCCGTCTTCGTCATCGAAGGGATTGGTGCTCATTTCACCTCACTGGATACTGGCGCTGTGTACGGAGTACGTAGACGGATCGTCCAGTCACCGCAGTGATGGAACGAGCCCCCGACGTTGATTCGACCCTAGCAAGGCAGGTGTTACCGCTGGGCGGTTACCTGCACTTCGTTGAATAGGCAGGGCGTTCAGGACGCGAAGAATTCGAGCAGGATCTTGTTGACGGCTTCCGGCTGCTCGAGATAGCCGAAGTGCCCGGCGTCGGGAACCTCCTGGTAGCGGGCTCCCGGAATGATATCCGCGACCTCGCGGGAAAGGTAGGGCGGAATCATGCGGTCATCGGCGAAGCCCATGGACAGGCACGGGACCTTGATACCCCGGTAGGCGGCGGTGCGATCGAAGTCGTGGTCCATGCGGCGCTGGGCGCGGATGCCGGGAGTGGCCGGGCCACCGGTGAATTCGAACAGGTCCAGCCAGTCGCGCGCGGCGTGCGTGTCGGCCATGGTGGCCGGGCTCAGGTTCATCAGAGCGGTGATGGCGGCCTCGTATTTCGCGGGCAGCCGCATCCCGGAGGCGTCGAATTCGTGTTCGCCGAGCGAGAGCGTCTTCTGGAACTGGTCGAGCCGGGCGTGTCCGGCCATGAAGACGGCCTTGCGGACCAGATCGGGCCGGGCCAGCGCGAGTTCCTGCGCGACCCGCGAGCCCATGGACTGCCCGACCACCAAAGCCGGTCCCTCGCCCAGGAATTCGATGAGGGCGGCGGTGTCGCGGACCAGATCGTCGATGGTCATGCCGCCGGCCGCCTCGAAGGACGGTGCGATGCCGCGATTGTCGAAGGTGCAGACCCGGTATCCGGCGGCCACCAGCGCGGGCACCTGATGCAGCTCCCACACCCGGCCGCCGCTGCCGGTGCCCATGATCATGACGACCAGCGGCGCGGACCCCTTGACGTCGGTTCCGCGTGACCGGTCTCCCTTGACCTGGTAGTTCAGTGAGATTCCGTTCACCGTGGCCAACGGCATGCTGGGTCCCTTCATCAGGTATTACGACTCATACGTTCGTCCACCGTATAGCTATCGGGGACCCGAATGTTTCGCCCCGTGACCATTGCGGTTCGGGCTCGCAATACGAGCAGCGGACGGGCTCGACTTTCCTGGCAGATACGATGGAGCCCTCGAAGAGAGCAGACTTCCCCGAGAGGACATCGATATGGCCGCGAAGACCGGCGCGAACGACATCGCGGACGACGATCTGGAGCCGCTCGCCGACGAAACCGCTCGTCAGGCGCAGAAGGTGGTAGCCGCGTACGCGACGGACGCCGACGAGTGCCGCATGCTGCTGTCGATGCTGGGCATCGCTCCGACGCGAGGCGAATAGGGCCGTGCACCCGGACAGCTCCGGTTCCGGATTCGTCGTCGTCGCCAACCGCCTACCGGTCGACCTGGAGCGACTACCCGATGGCAGCACCCGCTGGAAGCGCAGTCCCGGCGGCCTGGTGACGGCCCTGGAACCGGTGCTGCGCAACAACAAGGGGGCGTGGGTCGGCTGGGCGGGGGTTCCGGACGTCGAGCTGGATCCGATCATCGAGGACGGCCTGGAACTGCATCCGGTCCCGCTCTCCGGTGATGAGGTCGCCGACTACTACGAGGGTTTCTCCAACGCGACGCTGTGGCCGCTGTATCACGACGTGATCGTGCGGCCCGTCTACGACCGGCAGTGGTGGCAGGCGTACGTGCAGGTGAATCGCCGTTTCGCCGAGTACACCGCGAAGGTGGCGGCGGAGGGGGCGACGGTCTGGGTGCAGGATTACCAGCTGCAGCTGGTACCCAAGATGCTGCGCATGCTGCGCCCGGATCTGACCATCGGCTTCTTCCTGCACATTCCGTTCCCGCCGGTGGAACTGTTCATGCAGATGCCTTGGCGCACAGAGATCGTCGAGGGTCTGCTGGGCGCGGATCTGATCGGCTTCCATCTGCCGGGTGGCGCGCAGAACTTCCTGTATCTGGCCAGAAGGCTGGCGGGGCAACCGACTTCGCGCGGCAATATCGGCGTGCGTTCGAAACTCGGTGTGGTGCAGGTGGGTTTCCGCACCGTACGGGTGGGCGCGTTCCCGATCTCGATCACCTCCACGGAGCTGGACGAGTTCTCACGGCGTCGCGACGTCCGCGAGCGGGCCGCGAAAATCCGTGCGGAGCTGGGTAATCCGAAGACGATCCTGCTGGGCGTCGACCGCTTGGACTACACCAAGGGCATCGATATCCGGCTCGCCGCGCTGGAGGAGTTGCTGCACGAGGGCCGCATCGATCCGGCGGACACGGTGATGGTGCAGTTGGCGACGCCGAGCCGCGAGCGGGTCGATTCGTACATCCAGATGCGCGGGGATATCGAGCGTCAGGTGGGGCGGATCAACGGCGAGTTCTCCCGGGTGGGCTATCCGGTCGTGCACTATCTGCACCGGCCGATCCCGCGCGATGAACTGCTCTCGTTCTTCGTGGCCGCCGATGTCATGGTGGTGACGCCGCTGCGCGACGGCATGAACCTGGTCGCCAAGGAGTACGTGGCCTGTCAGGGCGGCCTCAACGGCGCGCTGGTGCTGAGCGAATTCACCGGTGCGGCAGCGGAATTGCGGCAGGCCTACCTGTGCAATCCGCATGACCTCGACAGTGTCAAGGATGCCCTGATCGGCGCGATCGACGATGACCGCGACACCCGTCGCCGGCGCATGCGTTCGCTGCGGCGGCAGGTGCTGACCCACGATGTGGACCGCTGGGCGCGCGCCTTCCTCGACGCGCTGGCCACCGATCGGGTCGCGGGCAGCGCACTGCTCACCGATGACGATGTGGATCCGGATCTGAGTCGCTGATTCGGCGAAACACGAACGCCCCCGGACGATTCCGGGGGCGTTCGTCGTTTCGGGACTATTCGCCGAAGTTGTAGGTGACGCCGGTGAGTCGTTCGGATTCGTCCCACAGCGCCGCGGCCAGTCGCGGATCACGGGTCTGCGCGCTCGCCTCGTTGGGCACCGGGTGGCCCTTGGTGGTGCCGGTGGGCCCGTAGAAGTCACCGCCGCGCACACCGGGGTCGGTGGCGGCGCGCAGGGTGGGCAGCGCACCCATTTCGACGCTCTGCATGACGATCCGGAACACCCGGTTGAGCGGAGGCCGGGACAGGAAGGTGACCACCGGGCCGAAGTTCTGGGCGAAGTCGGATTCGGCGGCCCCCGGATGCACCAGCACCGAGATCAGTTCGCCCCCGGTGCCGTTCAACCGACGCTGCAATTCCAGCGCGAACAGGGCATTGGCCTGCTTGGACTGCGCGTAGGCCGGATAGCCCTTGTACTTGCGCCGCTCGTAGGTCAGATCGTCGAGCCCGAGCCAGGTCCCCTGCTGCGCGGGCACCCCGCTGGTGACCGTGACGATCCGCCCGTGCGGCGCGGCCCGCAAGAGATCCAGCAGCAGCCCGGTGAAGGCGAAGGGCCCCAGATGGTTTGTGCCGAAGGTTGTTTCGAAGCCATCGAGGGTGACTCTCCGCTCCCGGCTGAGCGTCCCGGCATTGTTGATCAGCAAATCGATCCGCTCGAAGTCGTCACGAATCCGCCCCGCCGCCTTACGCACCGATGCAAGCGAGGCGACATCCAGCTCCACGAACGGCAATTCGGCCCCCGGCGCGGTCTCCCGAATGGATTCCGCTGCCGCCGCGGCCCTTTCAGCATTCCGGCACGCCATCACCACCCGCGCCCCGTGCTCGGCCAACCGCCGCGCCGTCTCGAGCCCGAGCCCGCCACTGCACCCCGTCACAATCGCGGTGCGCCCGTTGAGATCCGGAATATCGGCCGCAGTCCACGGCATCGATTTGCTACCCACGGTGCGATCCTGACTGTGCTGGGGATCCTGAGGTTCTGCCCAGCAGCCTAGAACGAGTTACACCCGGGTACCAGCCGACCGCCCACCGCGAATCACGCGGTGGGCGGTCGGGTTTCAGGAATTCGAGACCGTGGGAGGCCTCAGACGGTCTTGATGTCGGAGACCAGCCAGCTGTCGTCGTGCTTGGTGAGCTTCACCTGCAAACGGTCGCTGGCGAGGGTTTCCTTGCCCGAATCGGTGCTCGAGAAGCGCTGATCCGCAATCACCAGCACGGTCGCGGTGTCGCGAGTCGAGTCGATGACGCCGGTCGCCTGCACGACGGTCTGGACGTCGAGCTTCTTCTCCTTGGCTGCCGGGATGGCCTGCTCGTTGATGACCTGCATATAGGAATCGCGGTAGGCGCCGGACAACCGTTCGGCGACCTTCGGGAGTTCCTTCTCGGCCGAGTCGTAGTTGTAGGTGAACAGGTCCTCGACCGTGTCCCGTGCGAAATCGGCTGCGGAAGCGCGATTTCGTTCGGCGGTACGGTCGGACCAGAAGCGGTCGGCGACAAGTGATCCCACCGCCACGGCGGCGACGAGGAGCACGCCGGCGACGGCGATCATGATGGAACGGGCATTGATCTTCACGGCACGAGCTCCCAGGACGAGGCGGTCACGGTGCCGCTGCTGTTGCGGTTCACGGTCACCCGGAAGCGGTAGTCCTTCTGCATCGGACCGTTGGACGCGGCATTGGACACGGTCTGCTGGGCCAGCAGCAGCACCTTGGCGGAATCGGCGCTGTCGCTCTCGATGGCGGCGGAGATGATCTTGCCGGAGGACTGCACCTTCATCTGCTCGAAGACCTTCTTGTAGCTGTCCTTGTTGGCAGCGAGGTCGTCCTTGAGGCCGCCGCCCGCGACCGCGAACAGCCGGTCCAGGTCGGGCCCGGCGCTGTCGGCCTTGACGGTGACCATGTCCAGGTACGCCTGCTTGGCGACCTGGACGTATTCGGCGCGCCGCGCGGCCAGGTCGTCGGCGTGCTGCTGGTGGTAGTAGAAGACGCCGCCCGAACCGATCAGCACCAGCGTGGAGATCAGGGCGACCACCGCGGCGATCGAGCCGACCCGGCCTAGCGCGACCCGCGCCCGCCCGAACGCCGACTTCGGTTCGCGGCCTTCGGATTCGGCGGGCGTGTCGGCGGAACTGTCGGCGTGCACCCCGATGGACTCGGCCGGGGCCTCGTCCTCGACCACCGCGACCACGAATTCCGGCTCGGCGGTGACGGATTCGGCGGCGGGCGCGTCATCCGCGACCTCCTCGACCTCCGCGACCGCCTCGACATCCGCGACCACTTTGCTGACCGAGACCGCCGGCTCCGGGCTCACCACGGGGAGCGAGGTCTGCTGGACCTCGATGCCCGTGGCGTCGTCCTCGACGGGCGGGCCCGCCTGCCGGACGACGCGTCGCCGCGTGCGGTTTCGATTTGCTGGGGTTTCGCTCATGGCGTTGGCTCCTGAAGCAGCTGTTGCCAGCTCGACGGCACCTTGGTGGAACCATCTGCATTGACGTCTCCCCGACGGTACACGTGACCATCAGGTCCGACGAAGGTACCGGTGCCCGGATCCTCGTGTGCGATGAAGGGTGCCTTCTGGTTGCCGAGCAGCTTGTCCAGCGGCTGCCCGTTGTTGTCCACCTTGTTCGGCTGACCGAACGGCGGGTTGTCGCCCTCGGGCTGGTAGCCGTTGGGATCGTGGCAGAGCTCGGGAGTCGGCGCGCGTTTGCCCGGCACATCGACACACGGAGTGTTGCGGATTCCGCGTACCGCTTCCTTCGCGTTCTGCGGCACCTTGCAATACAGGTTGGCCGGGGTTTCGATCGGCGAGAGGTCGGCGGGTGAGCGTCGCTCCGACGCCGGCAGGAAGCCGGTGGTGCAACCCGGCGGATCGTTGAGGCCGAGCATGAAGTCGACCATGGCGCCGTACTGCACCGGCCCGCGAATGGCGGTCAGCAGACCCGACAGCAGCGGCGGATACAGGACCAGGATCTGTTCGAGCCCGGCGTGATAGGTGAGCCCGACCTGTCCGACGCTGAGCATATTGGCGAGCATGATCGGCAGGGTCGGCTTCAGATCCTGGAAGGTCGAGTTCACCTTCTGCAGGGTGGACGGCGTCTGCTGCAGGATCGCCTTCAGCGACGGATCATGTTCGCGCAGTTGGTCGGTGACGGCGGCGAGATCCTTGGTCCAGGTCCGGACGTCGTCCGAGGTCTGGTTCTGGGTGTCGAGCAGCGGGCCGATCTTGTCCAGCAGGTCTTTGGTGGCGTCGGTGTTGTCCTTGGCCGACTGCACCAGCAGCGACGCCGAGTCGATGAAGCGCTGCAGATCCGGGCCCGCGCCGTTGAAGGCGACGAAGGCGTCGTTGATGACCTCTTGCAGCTTGGTGTCCGCCACGGTGGACAGCAGCCGGTCGGCCTGATCGAGCATGGCTCCGACGTCCTGCGGCAGCTTGGTCTGCTCCACCGGGATGACCGAGCCGTCGTGCAGGTTGCCGCCCTTGGGGTTGTCGACCGGGACCAGATCCACGAACTGCTCGCCGATGGCCGACACGCTCTTCACGTAGGCGGTCACATCGGAGGGGATCTTGTAGTCGCTGTCGATGGAGAGCTTGGCGTCCACACCGGCCGGGGTGAGTTTGACGTCCTCCACCTTGCCGATATTGGTGCCGCGGTAGGCCACGTTGGCGGTCGGGTAGAGGCCGCCGGTAGCGGCCAATTGCACGGTGACGCCGTACCTTCCGATACCCAGCATGGCCGGGAGCTTCACGTAGTCGCCGCCCATGACGGTCAGACCGATCACGGTCAGCACCGAGAAGATGGCCAGCTGTACCTTGACGAACTTGGTGAGCTTCACTTCCCGTCACCCCCTTGCTGTGCGGGCACGGTCAGGCCCGGAATGGCCGGCAGACCCGGAATCGGCGGCAGCCCAGCGATACTCGGGGTCGGTGTGGTCGTCGGCGGCGCGGTCTTCAGCGGATCGGTGAGCGGATCGCCGATACCCTGCGGGGTCTTGCCGCCGGTGATGCCGGTGCCGAGGGTGGCCTGGGCGCCGCCCAGGCTGCCGCCCAGCGGCGTGCCGGTGAGGAAGTTCGAGTCCAGCCGGGCACCGGTGAGGTCGACGGTCATGAACAGGTTCATGTAGTCGCCCCTGATGACCTTGTCGATGTTCTTGATCGGGAACGGGAACGACAGCAGCCACTGCAGCGAATCGGCGAGTTTGCCGCCGGTCGAGGCCAGCGATTGCAGCGCGGGCTCCAGGTTGGCCAGGTCCGCCTTGAGGTTGTCGCCGCCCTGGTCGATGACCTTCTGCACGGTGTCGCTCAAACCACCCAGTGCCGTAATGGTTTTGGTGATGTTCTCGCGGCGATCGGCGAGCACGGTCAGCGCCGGGTGGATCTGGGTGATGGCCTTGGTGACATCGTCCTTCTGCTGCGCGAACACTCCGGCGAACCGGTCCAGCCCGCTCATGGCGGCGATGATGTCGGCCGTCTGCTTGTCCAGGGTGGTGGTCAGTTGATTCAACTGCGGCAGCAGATCCCGGATGGAATCGGTGCGGTTCTTGAAGGTCGCGTCGAGTTCCTTGGTGATCGTCTCCACCTGGGAGATGCCACCGCCGTTGAGCACCACCGACAGTGAGGACAGCGTCTGCTCGGTGGTCGGGTAGGCCCCGGCCCGGTCGAGCGGGATCAGGTCCCCGTCCTGCAAACGGCCCTGCGCCGGCAGATCGGTCGGTGCGGCGAGCTCCACGTGGTTGGAGCCCAGCAGACTGGTCTGCCCGATGCGCGCGATGGCGTTGGCGGGCAACGTGACTCCCTTGTTCAGGGAGAGGGTGACCAGGGCGTGCCAGCCCTCGACCTCGATACCGGTGACCGAGCCGACCGCCACGTCGTTCACCATGACCGGCGAATTACGGGTCAGGGTGGTCACATTCGGCATCTGGACGCGAACGTGCCAGGCGCCCGCTCCGGTGCCCGGCGCACCCGGCATGGACACCGAGTTGAGCCCGTCCCAGGAACAACCGCCCACTCCGAACACCGCGACCAGGCTGATCGCGGTTCCCGCCAGGCGAATTCGTCGGCGGCTGGTCATCGCCCACCTCCAGTCAGCAGATCGGCGAGGGACTTGGGCGAGGCCACCGGCGCACCGTCGGCCGCGGGCGTCTGGTTGGCCAGATCCGGCGTGCTGTAGGTGAGCTGATTCGGGAACGCGTTCTGCTCGGTCGCCGGATTCACCAGCAGCGGCGGGTAATTCATCATCAGCGATTGGATGACCGGCGCCAGATACTGCCTGCACAACTCGGCGCTGTGCGCCGAGTCGTTGACCGGGTCGGCTTCGACACCGCCGCACAGGAATGCGGTCGGGTTCGCGAAGTTCGGCGCGCCCAGCGCGCCGGTCAGCGTGCCCTGAGCGGGCTTGTAGAGCTGGTAGAAGTTCGCCAGCGCGGTCGGAGCGGAATGCATGATCCGTTCCAGCTCAGGCTTCTTGTCCGCCAGGACCTGGGTGGCGTCGGACAGCTTCTGCACGCTCTCGGTCAGCGCGCCCCCGCGCTCGTCGAGGAAGCGCTTCACATCGCCGATGGCCGAATCGAGGTTGTCCAGGCCCGAACCGAGATCGGTCGAGACGCTGGCGAGCACCGAGGAGACCGAGGCCAACCGGCCGCCGAACTGCACGATCTGATCGTTGGACTTGGACAGCACATCGACGAACTTCTGCAAGTTCTGAATGGTGCCGAACAGATCGGTGCGACCATCGGAGAGCGTGCTCAGCGTGCTGGACAACTCTTTCAGCGTGTCGCGGAAGGCCTGGGCATTGCCATTGCCGAGGTTGTCGGCGGCGGTATTGATCGCCCGGCCGAAGGAGCCCTGCTTGTCCTCGCCGATCGGGCCGAGCGCGGTGGACAGCTTGGTCAGCTCGGCCTTGATGTCATCCCATTCCACCGGAACGGCGGTGCGCTCCACGGGAATCGACGCACCGTCGCCCATCTTCGCGCCCCCGGTGTAGGCGGGCGCGAGCTGAATGAAGCGCGCCGACACCAGCGACGGCGAGATGATGACGGCCTTGGCGTCGGACGGAACGTCGACACCGCGGTCGACCGTCAGCTTCACGGTCACCCGGTCCTTGCCGGGATCGATGGAATCGATGCGGCCGACCTTCACGCCCAGTACCCGGATCTCGTCACCGGCGTAGAGGCCGTTGGTCGAGGGGAAGTACGCGGTGATGTGCTTCTTGCCGATATCGGAGGCGAATCCGTAGACCAGCCACCCGGCCAGTGCGACCACCACGGCCACGGCCGTGAGTTTGGTCCACCGCGGCAGCTTGCGAAGTGCGGTCATCGCGGCGGCTCCTGGGGGTTGGTCTGAACTTGGAAGGCGCCGTTGAGCATGTTCTGGAGCGAGTCGGGCAGGTGCTGCGGCCAGACCATGGAGTCGACCAGGATCTGCAGGGCCGGGCTCGCGCCGTTGGCCAGATAGGCCTGGAAGTACGGTCCGGAACCGACCTGCTCACCGAGCGCGGCCTCGAACGGGCCGAGCTCGTCGACCGCCTTGCCGATGTTGTCCTTGTTCTTGATCAGCAGGGCCAGCACCGAATTCAGCTTGTCCAGCGTCGGTTTCAGCTGCTCCTGGTTGTCGTTGACGAAGCCGGTCAGCTGCTGTGCCAGACCGTTGATGTAGACGATCAGCTGGCTCAGCGCCGAGCGGCGGGCGTCCAGCTCCCCGAGCAGGGTGTTCCCGTCGACCAGCAGCGAATTGATCTGCAGCGCACGGTCGCCCAGCACCTTGGTGACATTCTGGGCGTGTGAGAGCAGGTCGGTGAGCGCCTTGTCGCGGGCGTTCAGGCTGCGTGAGAGCGCGGTGACGCCGTCCAGCGCGGACCGCAGCGGGCCCGGTGTGTCGCTGAAGGCTTCCGACAGGGTGTCGAGGGTCTTGTTGACCTGGTCGGTGTCCATCCCCTTGACGTCCGTCGCCAGCTCGCCGAGGGCGTCGGTGAGCGAGTACGGAGAAGTGGTGCGCTCCAAGGGGATCGTCTGATCCGCCCGCAGCTCGCCGTCACCGGTCGGCACCACCTCGAGCGACTTGCGCCCCAGCACGGTATTGGTCTTGATGGCCGCGGTGGTCTTGGTGCCCAGCACGATCGACTCGTCCAGGCTGAACCGGACCTTGACCTTCGCGCCGTCCAGGGACACGGCCTCGACCTTGCCCGACTTCACACCAGCCACCTGCACCTGATCGCCGGGCAGGAGTCCGCCGGCGTCGGCGAAGTAAGCGGTGTGCTCGGCACCCGAGCGGATGAACGGCAGCCGGTCGAACTGCAAGGCGGTCAAGCAGATCGAGACCACCAGCACGATGCCGATGACGCCGATATTGATCAGCGGTGAGCGTTGTTGGTTCACTTTGCCGCACACCTTCCGGTGGTCTGAGCGCCCGGCAGGGTGATCCGGGTGGTGCCGCCGCCGGGGGCGTCCACGATAAGGGCAGCACCACAGACGAACATGTTCAGGAACGAGCCGTAGGACCCGATCCGGATCAGCTTCTTGTAGGTCTCGGGCAGCAGGTTCAGGACGTAGTTCACGTCGTCGCTCTTGTCGTCCAGGTTCTGCGACAACGTGCCGAGCTGCTGGAAGTCCGCCTTGAGATCCGGGCGGGTCTGCATCAGCAGATCCTGGAGACCACCTGTCGCACCGGCCAATCGGGGCAGCGCGTCACCGAGCGGATCCTTGTCCGCCGCGAGACCGCTGACCAACCGCTGCAATTCGGTCAGCGTGGTCTGGAAGTCCGCGTTGTTCTTGTCGATGGTGCCGAGCACCGTATTCAGATTCTCGATCACGCTGCCGATCAGGGCATCCCGGTCGGCGAGGGTCTTGCTGAAGGAGCCGCCGCTGTTGAGCAGTGACACCAGCGTGCCGCCCTGGCCCTGGAACACCTGCAGCAGCGCACCGGTCAGATCGTTGATCTGGTCCGGATTCAGGCCGCGCAGTAGCGGTTTCATGCCGCCGAGCAACAGATCCAGATCGAGCGCGGGCTTGGTCTGGCCGAGCGGGATCGTCGCGCCCTGTCCCAGCGCCTGGGCCGTGCCCGGCCCGTCCATCAGTTCCAGGTAGCGGTTGCCGACGAGGTCCTCGTAGCGCACCGCGGCCTGGGTGCCGGAGTAGATCCGGTACTGGCGGTCGAGGTCGAAGTCGACGTGCGCCAGATGGTCCTTGCCCACGGAGACACGGCTCACCGAGCCCACCGGAACACCGGCGATGCGCACCTTCGCACCGGGCAGGATGCCCGACGAGCTGTTGAAGATCGCGTGGTATCCGGTCGAGCGGGAGAAGCGCATCTCGCTGAAGATCACCCCGAGCGCGGCCAGCACCAGCACCATGACCAGGGCGAAGATGCTCAGCTTCACCGTGGCGCCATGCGGTTTGAACTTCACTTGCCCACCCCCGGAACATCGCCGAACAGCAGTTGGAACACCCGCGGACCATTGAGGCTGGTGCTCGTCGGCGGCGTCCACACCTCGCCCTCGGAGGTGTCGGTGACGAGGTAGTTGGAGTGGCTGCCCGGCACCCGGTCGAGAATGTTCTCGCAGTGCGGGCCACCGGTGGCATTCACCTTCGGCAGATCCTTCGGGTACGAGTACGGCGTGCCGCCACCCATGAAGCCGGCGTTCAGCGTGACCCACGGGCCGTCGCCGCCGAAGATCCGGTTGCCGTCCGGCAGCGCGTCGGCCGCGCCGACGACCAGGCAGTACAGCGCCGGGCTGTACTCGTTGAGCAGTTGCGTGGTCGGGCGCAGCACGCCGAGAGTGTCCACCAGGGCCTTCTCGTTGTCGGAGAGCACGCCGCCGGTGTCGTTGGCCAGACCCACCAGGTTGAGCAGCACCTTGTCGAAGTTGTCCTTCTCGTCGACGATGGTGCCGCCGGTGGTGGCCACGTTTCCGGTGGTGCGCAACAGATCCGGCGCAACGTCGGCGTACAGGTTGGTGACGCCGACCGAGGTCTGCAGATCGCGCTGCAGGTCGGGCAGGCTCGGATTGAGACTCTTGAGCACGTCGTCGCTGTTGACCATGAGCTGGCCCAGCTTGTCGCCGCGACCCTGCAGGGCGGTGCCCAGCGCGGTCAGCGTGGCGTTCAGCTTCTCCGGCTGCACCTTCGCCAGCAGATCGTTCAAATGCTGGAAGAGCGTATTGAATTCGACCGTCACCGCGCCCGCCTGCACCACCGCACCCGGCTTCAGGGAATCGGTGGAGGGGTTCTGCGGTTCGATGAAGTTGACGTACTTGGCGCCGAACACCGTCGTCGAGTTGATGTCGACGGAAGCGTTGGCGGGCACCATCTTCAGCTTGTCCGGGTCGACAGCGAGGTTGATGCGCGCACCGTCCGGCCCGTCGGTGATGCCGGAGACGCGGCCGATCTCGACGCCGCGGATCTTCACCTTGGCGTCCTTGTCCATGACCAGACCGGCCCGCGGGGACGCGATTGTCACCTTGACCGTGTTGTCGAAGCCGCCCGCGAAGGCGACCAGGCAGAACGCCACCGCGGCCACGATGCTGAGCACCAGGCCGGCTCCGGCGAGCCGGATCACCCACCCCTGTTCGAGGTAATTCTTGGGCTTCGGTTTCTCGACGAACGGTGAACCGATCGGGCTCACCACGCCGCCTTGCTGTTGGACCATGTCGTGTGTCCCGCCCCTACCCGGAGAGATGGAAATTGCCGGAGGTGCCGTAAATGGCCAGCGACATCAGCAGCGTCACCATGACGACTGCGATCAGCGAGGCCCGCACCGCATTGCCTACCGCCACACCGACACCGACCGGTCCGCCCGCGGCGTTGTAGCCGTAGTAGGTGTGGATCAGCATGACGGCCATGGCCATGAAGATCGCCTGGGCGAAGGACCAGAGGATGTCGCTGGGGATCAGGAAGGTCGAGAAGTAGTGGTCGTACACACCGGCCGACTGGCCGTAGATCACGACGGTCGAGAAGCGCGAGGCGATGAACGAGGCGATGACCGCCAGCGAGTACAACGGGATGATGGCGATGATGCCCGCCAGCATGCGGGTGCCCACCAGGAAGGGAATGGGCCGGATGGCCATCACCTCCAGGGCGTCGATCTCTTCGGAGACGCGCATGGCTCCCAATTGTGCCGTGGTACCCGCCCCCAGCGTCGCCGCCAGGCCGATACCCGAAATCACCGGCGCCGCAATGCGAACGTTGATGAAGGCGGCGAAGAAGCCGGTCAGGGCCTCGACGCCGATATTGCCGAGCGAGCTGTAGCCCTGCACGGCGATGGTGCTGCCGGCCGCGAGCGTCAGGAAGCCGACGATCACGACGGTGCCGCCGATGACCGCCAGCGCGCCTGTGCCCATGGAGATCTCGGCGATCAGGCGAATGGTCTCGGTCCGGTAGTGCACCAGGGCCTTGGGGACCGAGCCGACCGAGCGCGCGTAGAAGACCGCATGCTTGCCGACCGAGTCGAGGGCCTCGGTGAAACGCCGAAAACGGTTGGCTACCTTCGGGAAACGACTTTGGATCACGAAAGCCATCTGATCACCGGGCCGTGAACTTGATGCCCGCGGCGGTGACCACGACGTTAATGACGAACAACGCCATGAAGGCGAAGACGACGGTCTGGTTGACGGCGTCGCCGACGCTCTTGGGACCGCCCTTCACGTTCAGGCCCAGGTAACAGGCGACCAGTCCGGCGACGAGTCCGAACAGCATGGCCTTCACCTCGGAGATGACGAGCTCCGGCAGGTGGGTCAGCAGCGTGAGCCCGTTGACGAACGCGCCCGGGTTCACACCCTGCAGGAACACCGAGAACAGGAACCCGCCGAGGATGCCGATGGCCGACACCAGACCGTTGAGCAGGAAGGCGACCAGCATGGAGGCCAGTACACGCGGAACCACAAGGCGCTGAACCGGATCGATGCCGAGCACCTTCATGGCATCGATCTCTTCACGGATGGTGCGCGCGCCCAGATCCGCGCAGATGGCGGTCGCGCCCGCGCCGGCCACGATGAGCACCGTGACCATCGGGCCGATCTGGGTGATGGTGCCGAATGCGGCGCCGGCACCGGAAAGGTCGGCGGCGCCGATCTCCCGCAGCAGGATATTGAGGGTGAAGCTCACCAGGACGGTGAATGGAATCGCCACCATCAAGGTGGGGAACATGGACACCCGGGCGATGAACCAGGACTGATCGATGAATTCCCGTCGCTGGAACGGGGGCCGTACTGCAGCGCGAGCGACCGCGCCGGCGAGTTCGAAGAACCCTCCGACCGCCCGCAGCGGTACGGCAAGGACTTCATTCATTCCCGCTATTCCTCCTGCCCCTGCCTTGCGATAGCAACCGAGATCTGAATGTGATCTCGGTCCCGCTCGAAGATTAGAACACGTTCTCGTATGGTTCGGGAAGCTTTCGACGGTTTTGAACTGGCGTTCTTTCTGAACCTGCGTCCAGTTTCGAGAACGTGTTCATGCCAGCCTAACCGTCATGGGTATGCCGCACTGTGAGCCGACACACATAGTTGATCCCCATTCCTACCAACGATCGAACCCGTGATCAACCGCAAGGCCCGGGGTCTGAGGGCGTGTCTGGAGAAACGCACAGACCCCGGCAGGGAAACTGAGGTAAGCCTCAGCCGAGATCTTTCAGCGAGGAAGCGGAAAACGTAGCGTCCGAACCGCGTTCGGCGAAATAACCGCCCAGGCTCGCGGCGAGACCCTCGCGGGTGAACTCACCCTCGGCGTCGAAACGCTTCTCCACCACCGGAGCCGCCATCAGGGCCACCATCGGGCCGTAGACGACGAAGAGCTGACCGGTGATCGCCTCGGCGGCCGGGGAGGCCAGGTAGGCCACCAGACGCGCGACGTGATCGGGAGAAAGCGGGTCCGGGCCCTCTTCGGGAGCCGCCGAGAAGACCTGCTCGGTCATGGCGGTACGCGCCCGCGGCGCGATGGCATTGGCCTTCACGCCGACGCTCTCCAGCGCCCGCGCCGCCGACAGGGTCAGTGCGGTGATACCGGCCTTGGCCGCACCGTAATTCGCCTGTCCGGCCGGGCCGAGCAGACCGGCCTCGGAGGAGGTGTTGATGATGCGCCCGTAGACCGGCGCACCCGTCTCCTTGTACTTACCGCGCCAGTAGGCGGCGGCATTGCGGGTCAACAGGAAGTGCCCGCGCAGATGGACCGCGACGACCGCGTCGAAGTCGGCGTCGGACATGTTGAACAGCATCTTGTCCCGGGTGATCCCGGCATTGTTCACCACGATGTCCAGCCGGCCGAAGGTCTCCTCGGCGGTCCGGATCAGCGCCTCCGCGGTGGCGCTCTCGGCGATACTGCCGCCGACGAACTCGGCCTTCACACCCAGCGCCCGGATGTCGGCGAGGGTCGCGCTCACCGCGTCGTTCTCGGTCAGGTCGTTGACGATGACCGAAGCACCGGCCCGGGCCAGCTCCAGGGCCTCGGCCCGGCCCAGCCCGGCGCCCGCGCCGGTGACGATGGCAACCCGGCCGGAAAGACTTACATCAGAATCGCTCACGCGGCCGACTCTAGAACGTGTTCCACCCGGCGGGCAAGCATCCGCTCAGACCAGCTTCAGAGCAGCCTTGGGGCACTGGGCGACGGCCGACTCGATATCGCGGCGGTTGGCCTCGGTGACCTCGGCCTCGTTGACGAACAGGTTGTCGTCGTCATCGAGATCAAAGACGTCAGGGGCGATTCCGACGCAGATTCCGTTGGCTTCACACTGATCGAAGTCGACGATGACCTTCATGTTTCTCTCCTTAACCACTGGTTGTGCCCGAGCCTAACAATCAGGATCGCGGTGCAACAGCAAAGTAGCCCTAACCGGAACCGATACTGGAACATGTTTCAGTTGCGTGCGATGATCGGCTGAACCGATAAACGAAGGCCAGAGGTACAGCATGCGTATCGCCTACACGCCGCAGCAGGAACAGCTGCGTGCCGAGCTACGTGAATATTTCACCAAGCTCATCACTCCCGAACGGCGGCAGGCGCTTTCGGCGCAGACCGGCGAATACGGCGAGGGCAATGTCTACCGTGAGGTCGTCGAGGAGATGGGCCGCGACGGCTGGCTCGCCCTGGGCTGGCCCAAGCAGTACGGCGGCCAGGACCGGTCCACCATGGATCAGCTGATCTTCACCGACGAGGCCGCCATCGCGGGCGCCCCGGTGCCGTTCCTGACCATCAACTCCGTCGCGCCGACGATCATGCACTACGGCACCGAAGAGCAGAAGAAGTTCTTCCTGCCCAAGATCGCCGCCGGTCAGCTGCACTTCGCCATCGGCTACTCGGAGCCGGGCGCCGGCACCGACCTGGCCTCGCTGCGCACCGCCGCGGTCCGCGACGGCGACGACTGGATCATCAACGGCCAGAAGATGTGGACCTCCCTCATCGCCTACGCCGACTACATCTGGCTGGCCGCCCGCACCGACCCGAACGCCAAGAAGCACAAGGGCATTTCGATGTTCATCCTGCCGACCACGGCGGAGGGCTTCTCCTGGACCCCGGTGCACACCATGGCCGGGCCGGACACCAGCGCCACCTACTACCAGGACGTGCGGGTCAAGCACTCCGACATGGTGGGCCCGGAGAACGGCGGCTGGGCGCTGGTCACCAACCAGCTCAACCACGAGCGCGTCGCGCTGACCTCCTCCGCGCCGCTGGCATTGGCGGTCGCGCAGGTCACCGAGTGGGCCCGCAATACCAAGGCCGCCAACGGCTCCCGGGTCATCGACCAGGAATGGGTGCAGATCAGCCTGGCCCGCATCCACGCCAAGGTCGAATACCTGAAGCTCACCAACTGGGAGATCGCCTCGCGCGCCGACCAGGGCGGGGACGCCGCGCCGCGCCCGTGGGACGCCTCGGCCACCAAGGTGTACGGCACCGAACTGGCCACCGAGTCCTACCGTGCGCTGATGGAGATCCTCGGCCCGCAGGCCTACCTGCGCCAGGATTCGAAGGGTGCGCAGTTGCGCGGCCGCCTCGAGCGCATGCACCGCGCCTGCCTGATCCTCACCTTCGGCGGCGGCACCAACGAGGTGCAGCGCGACATCATCGCCATGACCGCCCTCAAGCAGCCCGCCGCCGCGCGTTAATCGAAACCAAGGTAACCATCATGGATTTCACTCTTACCGAGGCGCAGCAGGATCTGGCCCGCCTCACCGCCGAGGTCACCGGCAAGCTGGTCACCGCAGACCGGCTGCGTGAACTCGACAAGAATGTCACTGCCGACGGCGAGCCGACCGTACGCTTCGACGACACGCTGTGGAACTCGCTGGCCGAGACCGGCGTGCTGGCCGCGGCCCTGCCGGAGACGGTGGGCGGCAGCGACTTCGGCGTGCTGGAGCAGACCGCCATCCTGCGCGAGATCGGCAAGTCGGTCGCGCCGGTGCCTTATCTGTGGTCGATCGTCTTGGGTGCGGGCGCGCTCGCGCAGTTCGGTTCCGCGCCCCAGCGCGAGCTGGCCGCCAAGGCCGCTTCCGGCGAGATCATTCTGACCGCGGCGCTGAGCGAGGAGCGCAACTGGGAGCTCGACAAGCCGGTCACCACCGCCATCGCGGGTAACGGCTGGCTGCTGACCGGGCTCAAGACCACCGTGCCCTTCGCGGCGCAGGCCACCCGAATCCTGGTGTCCGCCAGCGTCGACGGCTCCCCCGCCGTCTTCCTGGTCGACCCGTCGCACCCCGGGGTGCGGGTCGAGGACCAGATCGTCACCGATCGCTCGCCCGCGGCCGAGGTCGAATTCTCCGGTGCCCCGGCCGAATTGGTCGGCACCCTCGATCAGGGCGGCGAGATCCTCACCTGGCTGCTCGAGCGGGCCTGGCTCGGCCTGGCCGCCACCCAGCTCGGCGTGGTCGAGAAGGGCCTGGAGTTGGTCGCCGACTACGCCCGCGAGCGTGAGCAGTTCAACCGTAAGATCGGCAGCTTCCAGGCCGTGGCCCAGCGGTTGGCCGACGCCTACATCGACGTCCAGGGTGTGCGCTTGGCCGTGCAGCAGGCGGCCTGGCTGCTGGCCGAGGGCCTCCCCGCCACCGCGGAGGTCCACACCGCGAAGTTCTGGGCCGCCGACGCCGGCCACCGCATCGCCCACACCGTGGTGCACGTGCACGGCGGCGTCGGTATCGACCGCGACCACATCGTGAACCAGTACTTCACCGCCGCCAAGCACAACGAGTTCGCGCTCGGCGGCGCGACCGACCACCTGCGCGCCCTGGGCTCGCTGCTGGCCGCGGAGTAAGTGGAGTAGCAAGACTCGGCCGACCCTGCAAACGCGGCCGACGGCGAGACGGCGGTTCCCATACCAGCCACCGTCTCGCCGTTTTTCTTTGTCCGGGAACGGTTTACGGCACCAGAGGCCCGGTCAGCACCCGAGCGCCCGCCGCCCAGTTGCCCTGCCAGGTCAGGGCCGCGTCGTCGAGGCTCTTGCGGCCCCACAGCGCCAGCAGCAGATCCGAAGCGGTGCCGGAGATTTCGGCGACCGGCGCGCCCGGACCATAGGTCCAGCTGTCACCGGTGTCGGTGGTGTGCACGCTGACCGCGGCCTCCGGCTCCTTGGCCGGGCCACGCTTGATCATGCGGGGCGCGAACAGCTCGAACACCTCGGTGATGCCGTCGGCCGCCAGGTGCGGTTCGAACTCCTCGGCCACGCCGAGCGCGTCCTGCCCGTCCCACACGTGCATGAGGGTCTCCTGGGCGCGGCGGCGCTGCCAGAACCCGACGGTGCGCGGCAGCTGGCTGGTGAACGTCCAGGCCGGGGTGGCCGGATCCACCGCGAGCGATTCGAGCATCGTCTTCGCGATCCGGTCGTACCAGTCACGCAGGGCGACCGGGTCCTTGGGCGCGGGCTCGCCCTGGTAGTTGCCGTGGCCCTCCGCGATCGCGGTCACCACCCACATGTTCCCCTGCCCGACATGGTCGGCGAGGTCGTAGAAGGTCCAGTCGCCACAGCTCGGCACGGGCGTGGCCAGATCGGCCTCCGGCGTGATCAGCTCCCCGAACTCATTCAGCTTCTCGCGCAAAACGGCCATGAAATCCATGCGGCCCACGCTAAGGCGCGAAAGCCCAGCGTGCCAGCCATATCCCGTCCGCGATGCGCGAAATTCGGCCAAACATCAGGATTCGAGTTCGCGCAGCGAGAAGATGCGCTCGGCGACCGGGTCCTGATTGTCCGTGGAGGGTTCCAGTTCGTGCAGCAGTGCCGCACCGCGCGCATCGTGGCGGACGGCGCGGCCGAGTTCGGCGGCGGCGCGATAGTGGGCGGGGGTGCGCAGCAGATGGCGGACCGCGCGCGCGATGCGCGGCGCGGTCGCGGTGCGCGGCAGCCCGATTCCCGCGCGGTGCGCCCGGACCCGGGCGGCATTGTCGGCATTGTCGCGACCGTGTGGGAGCACCAGCACCGGCAGGTCGGCGGCGAAGGACTTCATCAGGGTGCCGTGCCCGCCGTGGGTGACGACCAGGCTGGCGTGGCGCATGATCGCGCTGTGCGGCGCGTGCCGCAGGACGGTCACATTGGTGGGCGCGTTGATCGCGTCCGGTTCGATCGCCGGACCGGTGGTGAGCACCCCGCGCACCGGGAGCAGGGCCAGCGCGTCGGCGATCCGTTGCAGACAGTCGGTTTGGCGTTGGAAGGTGGTGGACAACGCCACCAGGATCAGCGGCTCACCGCCGTCGGTCTGGATCCACGGCTCCTCCCCCGCCCAATCCGGTTCGTCCAGGATGGGCCCCACCCAGCGCACCCCGTCCGGGGCCTGACCGGTGAAATCGAAAGCGGCACTGGACAAGACCAGCTGGCGACGGGCCAGCTGCGCCTGATCCTGATAGTGCGCCAGCCGTTCCAGCCCGAAGTCCGCGCGCAGGGTATTGAGCCGGGGTAGTAGCTCCTCATCCCAGCGCCGCTGTACCAGCGACCCCACCACCCGGTCCCGCCAGCGGCCCAGCGGCCCGGTCGCCCGCCCGAAACCGGTCCCCGGGGGCGGACCACCCTCCACGGGCAGCGGGTAGATGCCGGGCACCAGCACCGAGAACGGCACCTCGCAGGCCTGCGCGGCGACCATGGCTCCGAAGGCGAAGAAGGAGGCCAGCACCAGATCCGGTCGCCCGGCATCGATTTCGTCGGCGGTGTCGCGGGCATATCCGGCGCCCGCGCGCGGACGCAGCCGCGCCCCGGTCGCCGCCACCGCTCCCGCCAGGGATTCCTCCGCCAGCACCGTCACCCGATGGCCACGTCGCACCAGTCGCCGCACCACACCCAGTTCCGGCGGCACGGTTCCGCCGCTACCGGTGAGCGCGACCAGGTAGCTGTAGTTCATCGGGCACCTCCACCAGCCACTCTCGCACGACCGATGACTTTTCCGCACCCGCTTCGTCCCCACCGGTACATCGATATACGTGCGACTCGAAACGCAGAGACAGGGGCGAACCGCCATGCCGACCAAGATGATCTTCCTGAACCTGCCGGTGGCCGATCTGGACCGTTCCAAGCGGTTCTACGAGGCCCTGGGCTGGAAGGTGAACCAGGACTTCACCGATGGCAATGCCGCCTGCATCGTGGTGGACGACAATATCTGCCTCATGCTGCTGACCCACGAGTTCTTCACGACCTTCAGCAGCCGCCCGCTCGCGGACACCCGAGCCGCGGTCGGCGGCCTGTACGCGCTGTCGCTGGCCTCGGCCCAGGAGGTCGACGAGCTCGCCGAGGCTGCCCTGCGCGCCGGCGGTACCGAGGAGGTCAATCCCGATAAACGCGCCCAGGAGGCCGAGGTCGGCATGCACGGCCGCACCTTCCTCGACCCCGACGGACACCAGTGGGAGCCCTTCTACATGGCTTACCCGGGCGTCTGAGCCGCCTGCAACGTCTCCAGTTGGGAGCGGCTGTGGGCGCTGAACACGGTCACTCGATCCGAATGCTCGTGCACCAGTTCCCGCAGGCGCTGCTGATTGCGGCGGCGTTCCTCCGGCAGGGACTGACCGAAGGTCTCCAACGCGGCGATCCCCGGACTACGGCGGGGTCGCCGCCAATCCAATTGGCTCGCTTCGTAATAGGAATCGCCCGCCGCTAGCAGCCAGCGGTCGCCGGTGTCGATCGCCACGCCCGCGTGCCCGCGCGAATGCCCGATCAGCGGTATCAGCAGGATCGAGTCGGGCAGGCCCGGCAGTGCGCGCACGGCATCGAAGCCGAACCAGGGCTCACCGGTTTCGGCGTGCGGCAGGAAGCGCGGATGGTGCGCGAACTGCGCCTTGCGGTAGCGGTTGGCCTCGAATCCGGTCACCTGGGTGAGGGCATCGAGTTCGGCCGCATAGAGATGGACGGTGGCCTCCGGAAAGTCGGCGAGCCCACCCGCGTGATCGAGGTCCAGGTGGGTGAGGATGACATCGCGCACGTCGCCCGGCTCGTAGCCGAGCGCCCGGATCTGCGCCACCGCGGTGTACTCCGGATCGGGCACCGGCCCGGCCAGCACCTCCCAGGGCCGGGGCAGCCATTCCCGGGTGTGGGTGATCGCCCGGGTACCGAGCCCGGTGTCGATGAGCGCCAGGCCCTTCGGGTGTTCGATCAGCACACAGTGGCAGGTGAGGTTGCCACGGGTCAGGCCGCCGGAGGAATCCCCGAGTAGCCGGCCGCCCAGGGAGCGCAGCCGCCCACAGTCGAGATGATGGACACGCACGAGGAACTCCTGTTCACACGGAAAAGCTGAGATGTTGCCGTATTCGGTTGCCAGTCAAGAGTTTTTGGTCGAACGGGTGACGTGTCAATCGGATGTGATCACCCAGATTGGGTGCGGACGGCCAGGATTGGACAGCCGCCGGCAGGTGACCACAATTGAGGGCTGTCACCGGAGTGGAAGAGTGGGGAGAGGGACCATGGGGGCCGATTCACCGGAGCCCGACGCCGGCAGCGGCATCACGCTCGGCGCCTACCTCAAGCGGGAACGCCTGCGCAACGACATGACCCAGCGCGCCGTGGCCGATGCGCTGCACATGTCGACCAGCGGCTACGAGAAGATCGAGAACGGGCAGCGGGTTCCGCATCTGACCACCGTGAACGCGCTCGCGCGGCTGTTCGAACTGCCGTCGGATCGCCGCCGGGTGCTGTGGTCCATCGCGACCGGGGACGATCTGGCGGTCACCGCCGAGGCGCCCGACGGGGTGTCGGAGGGCATGCTGGTCGTGATGCGCAATCTGCGCGGCCCCGCGTTCCTGCACCAGGTGCCCGAATACAACGTGATCGCGGCCAATCAGCGGGCCGTGCGCATGTTTCCGTGGCTGGACCCCCGGCTGGGTTCCGCGGACCGGCCCATCAATGTGATCGTGCAGATGATGACCGACCCACGCGCACAACAGATGCTGGCCAACTGGGACGCTGTGGTGCATCGCCTGGTGTTCGGGCTGCAGGAGTACTCGCTGGCGAATATGGCGGCCGAGAAGGTCCGCGCCATCCGGGACGCCTGCCGGGTCAATCCGGAATTCGAACGTATGTGGAACAACCCGTGCCCGCCCGAGATCATGGCCGATGACACCGCCGTGGCCCGCGATCCGGCGACCGGGGCACTGTCGGTCTTCCAATTGGATTGCCTGCGTTGGGTATTCCCCGATCGCGATGTCGAATTGTTCACGCTCAGCCCGCGCGATGTCGACCCGGCGACCGATGATCCGGACTTCTCCAACATCGTGTTGTGGTGAAACGCAAGAGCCGCACGGGATTTCCGGCCACCCAGCCTGGGTGACACCCAGAAAGGGTGTGTGGCCGATCTTGACCGTTTCGGGTGGCGCGGCAAGGGTAGGGGAACCGGCCAGTTCGTGCGGAGCCTCTGCCCGCCACCCGATCAACGGCGATCGTTCAGCGGTCACCGGATCCCTCGATTTTCCAGAGGGGTTGTGCGCCAGGTCGGTCCGCGGGCCGGGTTCATCTTCATGCATGAGCAGGAGGGGGGACCGGCCCGCGGATACATCAGGGCAACGTGCGCGCAGGGGATAACCCATGTTTCTGATCATCGCCGTCGTCGCATCGGCGGCACTGGGCGGTCTTTCGCTGATCCTGCTGCCGAACCGCATCATGACGGTCGACCACAGCAATACCAGCCCGCTGCCCGAGGACGAACCGGTCGGAAGCAAGCACCGGCGCTGATCATGACGTATTTCGCGCTCGGCTACTGGGTGCCCGGGCTGGCGCTGATGCTGTCCACCGTCTCGGCCGCGGTCGCGCTGGCCTGCCTGCGCCACGCCCGGCACACCGATTCCACCCGGGTGCTGCTGCTGTGGCAGTTCGCGGCCGGCGGCGCGTTCGGCGGTGTCGGCGCGGCCATGTCGCTGTGCATCTGCCTGCTCGGTGTCGAAGTCAGCGGCAGCCGGATCCGGTACGACCTCGGCACCCTCAATATCTGCTCCGCACTGTCGGGCTTCTCGGTCATGTTGGCCCTGATCATCGCCGGGGCGACGCCGCGTGGCATCCGCCTCGCGCTCGCCGCGGTGGTGATGGGTGCGGGCCTGACCGGAGTCACGGTGCTGGCCTTCGCCTCGATCCGCATCCAGGGCCACGTCGAGTACGTGCCGTGGACGATCGCGGTCGCCTTCGTGATCGCCACCGCGATCTCGTTCACGCTGCTGGCCCTCGGCCCGACCTCGACCTCATCGGTCCGGGACGCGGCGCTGGCAGCGGGGTACGGCATCGCGATGCTCGCGGTCTACTACTGCGGGCTGTTCGGCCTGCACGCCGTGGTGAGCACGGCGGCCCGGCCACCCGTCGGCACCGACATGGCGGTCGTGCTGATCCGCTTCCTGATCATCGCGACGCCCTCGCTGTCCGTGCCGATCACCGCCACCCTGGGCGCGCCCGACCGCAAGCCCCGGCCCGAACCCGCCTGGTACGCACCGATTCCCCGGGAACCGGCCTAGTCGTTCGGGCGTAGCTCCTTCGGCAGCCCGAACAGCGGGAAGAGCTTCTCGGTGTCGAGGAAGAAGGTCAGGCCGGAGATGCGTTCACCGTCGAGTTCCAGGGTGGTGATCGACCACGGCACCCACACACCCGGCTCGTCGCCCGGCTTGTAGTGGCCGAAGGCCGGCAGCCCGTTCGCGCCCGCCAGCGGCACCATCCGCGAATCGCGGCAGGCGTGGCCGGTGCCGAGCATGAAGGCGGCGACGTTCTCCGGACCGGAGACCCACAGCGAGAACGGCGGCATGGACAGCGCCACATCGGCTTTCAGCAGATCGGTGAGCGCGTTCATGTCGTAGGCCTCGAAGGCCTTGACGAAGTCGTCGACGAGTTTGCGCTGCTGCTCGTTGTTCTCGTCGTAGGCATCCGAGACCGTGGCGGTCTCCTGCACCTTCGACATGGTGGCGCGGGCGCGCTGTAGCGCGCTGTTCACCGATGCCGGGGACACATTGAGCATGTCGGCGGTCTCCCCCGCCGAGAACCGCAGTACCTCGCGCATGATCAGGATCGCGCGCTGGCTGGCGGGCAGGTGCTGGACCGCGGCCACGAAGGCCAGGCGCAGCGTGTCTTTCGTGCTGGCGGCCTCGGCCGGGTCCGCGCCGAAGGCGAGCGCGTTCGGAATCGGTTCCACCCACACGTAATCCGGCTCCGGCGCGGGCAGTGTGGAATCGGGGGTGGAGGGCCCGTTCAGATCCATCGGCCGGGCGCGCCGCTGCGGCCCGTCGAGCATGTCCAGGCAGACATTGGTGGCGATCTTGTAGAGCCACGAGCGCAGACTGGAGCGTCCTTCGAAGGAGTCGTAGGACTTCCACGCGCGGGTGAACGTCTCCTGCACCGCGTCTTCGGCTTCGAACGACGATCCGAGCATTCGATAGGCGTAGGCGCACAATTCCCGCCGATGCCCCTCGAAAGACCGCAACACATCATCCGAAATGGTGATAGATCTGCCTGCCTTCTCGCTCATGCCAGACAGCCTCGCACAACCCACCGACAAAAAGAGGCCCGCCTGCCGAAGCAGGCGGGCATCACATTCTTGTAATTCGTTGTGCTCGAATTACTTAGCGCTGGAAGCAGAGGCGTGGTTGTCCGCCTCACGAGCCTCGGTCTGCGCCTTGGCCCACTTGTAGTCGGGCTTGCCGGCGGGCGAACGCTTGATCTCGTCGGCGTACCACAGGCTGCGCGGCATCTTGTAGGACGAGATCTCCTTGACCAGGGTCGGCCGCAGCTCGTCCAGGGTCGGGCGGTGTCCGTCGCGACACTGCACGACCGCGACCACGCGCTGACCCCAGCGCTCGTCGGGCACGCCGACCACCAGCGCGTCGAAGATCTCCGGGTGCGCCTTGAGCGCGCCCTCGACCTCTTCGGGGTAGATCTTCTCGCCACCGGAGTTGATCGATACCGAGCCGCGGCCCAGCATGGTCACGGTGCCGTCCTCCTCCACCCGGGCGTAGTCGCCGGGGATGGAGTAGCGAATCCCGTTGAACACCTTGAAGGTTTCGGCGGTCTTGACCGGGTCGTTGTAGTAACCGACCGGGATGTTCCCCGTGCGGGCGAGCATGCCGACCTGGCCGGAACCGGCCGCGACCTCGTTGCCCTCTTCGTCGATCACCTTGGTGGAGCCGTCGATCTTCACCCGCGGGCCACCGGTGTGGGTGGTGCCCTTCGACGCCACCGACAGACCGCCGAAGCCGGTCTCCGAGGACCCGATCGAGTCGGTGATGAGCGCGTTCGGGAATCGCTCGATGAACTCGTCCTTGAAGGCGGGCGAGAACAGCGCCGCGCTGGAGGCCAGCACCCACAGGCTCGAATGCTGATACGGCGCACCGGTTTCCGGGTTGCCCTCGGCCACCGCGTCCAGCATCGGACGGGCCATGGCGTCACCGGTAATAAAGATCATGTTCACGCCGTGCCGCTCGATGGCCCGCCACACGCCGTGGCCGCTGAACTCCGGCAGCATGACGGCCTTGCCGCCGTCGAAGAGGCTGTGCAGGGTCGCAGTGAAGGCGCCGCCGTGGATCAGCGGCGGAATCGGGTAGCGCACCATCGGCGAGTTGCCGCTGGCACCGCCCTTGGCCTGCTCCCACTCATCCTCGATGAAGACGCCGGTGTAGAAGTTGATGCCGCCGCCGAGCACGCGCCACCAATCCTCCTGCCGCCACATGACGCCCTTGGGCATGCCGGTGGTGCCGCCGGTGTAGATCATCATGATGTCGTCGGAGGAGCGCTCCTCGAAATCACGCTCGCCGTGCGAACCGGCCAGCGCCGCTTCGTATTCGACCGCGGTGGGGGGCAACGGCAGATCGGTGCCGTCCTCGACGGTGATGACCGTCTTGATCGCCGGGACGTTCGGCAGCACATTGGCGACCTTGTCGCTGTAGCGCCGCTCGTGCAGGAGCGCGACCATATCCGAGTTCTCGAAAATGTATTGCAACTCGTTCTCAACGTAGCGGTAGTTCACGTTGATCATGACGGCACGCGCTTTGAAGATGGCGACCATGGCCTCGACGGCCTCGATGGTGTTGCGCGAGTACACACCGACCTTGTCGCCCGGCTTCACACCCTGTTCTTGCAGGTAGTGCGCCAGTCGGTTGGCCCGGTCCTCCAGCTCGGCGTAGGTCACCGAGCGCGAGTCGTCAACCAGCGCGACACGGTCCGGCATGAGGTCGATGGTGTGCTCGACAAGGTCCGCAATGTTGTAGCTCACAGGATCAAAATAGAACGTGTTCTTGTGTGTGACAAGCCACAAATCTCACTCAGTCGACGGACCGAATGTGCCCCCCGTCACACACTACGCCCTTTCTACGATTCGATCAGCGGACGAAGGGCCTCGAACTGGGCGACATCCCGCACGCCGATCAGCATCATGGTGACGCCCGCCTTCTCCCAGACCTTCAGCTGCTCACGCACTTCGGCCTCGTTGCCGATGATGGTGGTGTCCAGGATCAGTTCGTCCGGAACCGCCGCGGCCGCTTCCTCCTTGCGCCCCGACCGGAACAGCCGGGTGATCTCGTCGACCGCCTCGCCGTAGCCCATGCGGCGGTACACCTCGGCATGGAAGTTCAGTTCCTCCGCGCCCATGCCGCCGATGTAGAGCGCGCTGAAGGGCCGGATGGCGTCCAGGGCGGCCTTGCGGTCGTCGGTCAGGATCACCTGCGCGGTGGCGGCGATCTCGAAGTCCTCACGGGTGCGCCGCGCGCCGGGCCGCGAGAAGCCCTCGTCGAGCCATTCGTTGTACATGTCGGCCAGCCGCGGCGTGTAGTAGATGGCCAGCCAGCCGTCGGCGATCTCGGCGGTCAGCGCCACGTTCTTCGGGCCCTCCGCGCCGAGCCAGATCGGCAGGTCCGCGCGCAGCGGGTGGGTGATCGGCTTGAGCGGCTTGCCCAATCCCGTTGCGCCCGCGCCGTTGAACGGCAGTGGGTAGGCCGGGCCTGCGCTGGTCACCTTGGCCTCGCGGGCGAGCACCTGCCGCACGATCGAGACGTATTCGCGGGTGCGTGCGAGTGGCTTGGCGAAGGACTGGCCGTACCAGCCCTCGACCACCTGCGGGCCGGAGACGCCGAGTCCGAGAATGTGCCGGCCACCGCTGAGGTGGTCGAGGGTCAGCGCGGCCATGGCGGTGGCGGTCGGCGTGCGCGCCGAGAGCTGGACGACCGAGGTGCCCAGGCGAACCCGGCTGGTGTCGGAGCCGTACCAGGCCAGCGGCGTGAAGGCGTCCGAGCCCCAGGATTCCGCGGTGAAGACGGCGTCGAAGCCGGACTCCTCCGCGGCCGCCACCAGCTCGCGGTGATTGGCGGGCGGCTGCGCGCCCCAATATCCGAGTTGCAGGCCAAAGCGCATGTCCGTGTTCCTTCCTAGAACATTTCAAGGCCGTCGGCGGGGGCTCAGCCCCGGCCCTTGCCACCGTCACTAGAACCTGTTCTACTCGATCTCGTGACTCTGGGGAACACCGAAGTACTGTCCGCACCGCTGCGGATGCAATTCGACTACACCCGCTCCACCGGTCCGATCATCGGCCGCTTCCTCACGGAATTGCGGTCCGGCAAGGTCGTCGGGGTGCGGGGTTCCGATGGGCGCGTGATCGTGCCGCCCGCGGAATTCGATCCGAAGACCAGCGAACCCCTCTCGGAGTTCGTCGAGGTGTCCGACGTCGGCACGGTCCAGACCTGGTCCTGGGTGGCCGAGCCGCTGCCGGGTCAGCCCTTCGATCGGCCCTTCGCCTTCGCGCTCATCAAGCTGGACGGCGCGGACACCGCCATCCTGCACGCCGTGGATGTGGCCTCGCCCGAGGACATCGCCACCGGCCTGCGGGTGCGGGCGCGCTGGGCCGCCGAGCGCACCGGGCGCATCCAGGACATCGCCGCGTTCGAGCCCGGCGAGACCTCCCATGCGCCAACCGATCCCGTCTCCGATGCCGAGCCCATCACCGGCATCGTGACCCCGGTCGACTTCTCCATCAAGCACACCGCCGCCCCGCAGGAAGCCGTCTTCCTGAAGGGACTCATGGAGGGCAAGCTGCTCGGCGCCCGCGCCCAGATGGACGGCAAGGTGTACTTCCCGCCCCGTGGCGCGGATCCGCGCGACGGCTCGCCGACCGACGACTTCGTCGAGGTGTCCGACAGCGGCATCGTGACCACGTTCTGCATCGTGAACGTGCCGTTCATGGGTCAGTCGATCAAGCCGCCGTACGTCGCCGCCTACATCCTGTTGGACGGCACCGACATTCCGTTCCTGCACCTGGTGCTCGGCATCGAGGCGAGCGAGGTCCGGATGGGCATGAAGGTGAAGGCCGTGTGGAAGCCGCGCGAGGAGTGGGGTCTTTCCATCGGAAACATCGACCACTTCCGGCCCACCGGCGAACCGGACGCCGACTACGACTCTTTCGCGCACCACCTGTAGAGAGGCGCTGAAATACCTTGAGTAACACAGCAACCGACATCGCGGTGGTCGGGTTCGCCCATGCGCCGCACGTGCCGGAGACCTTCGGCACCACCAATGGCGTGGAGATGCTCGCGCCGTGCTTCCAGGAGCTGAAGTCCAAGCTCGGCATCGGTGTTTCCGATATCGGCTTCTGGTGCTCTGGTTCCTCGGATTATCTTGCCGGACGCGCTTTCTCGTTCATCTCGGCCATCGACTCCATCGGCGCGGTGCCGCCGATCAACGAGTCGCACGTGGAGATGGACGCGGCCTGGGCACTGTACGAGGCTTGGGTGAAAATCCGCTCCGGACAGGCGGATACGGCGCTGGTGTACGGCTTCGGCAAGTCGTCGGCCGGTACGCTGCGCCAGATCCTGTCGCTGCAGACCGACCCGTATCTGGTCGCGCCGCTGTGGCCGGACTCGGTGTCCATGGCCGGGCTGCAGGCTCGCGCGGGCCTGGACGCGGGCCTCTGGACGGAGGCCGATATGGCCGCCGTGGCCGCCCGCAGCAATGGCATCGACGTCGAAAAGCTTTTGGCCGAAG
Source organism: Nocardia sp. NPDC059240 (assembly GCF_042753865.1). NCBI lineage: Bacteria > Bacillati > Actinomycetota > Actinomycetes > Mycobacteriales > Nocardiaceae > Nocardia > Nocardia sp. NPDC059240. Next base: position 675,927 of record NZ_JBHZAC010000002.1, read on the forward strand.
CCAAAGTCGCGGATCCGTTCCGCGCCCATGACATCGCGCCGATCACCGACGGCGCGGCCGCCATCGTGCTGGCCCGCGGCGATCGCGCCCGCGAGCTGTGCGAGCGTCCGGCATGGCTGACCGGGATGGCCCACTACATCGACACCCCCGTGCTGGGTGCCCGCGACCTCACCGTCTCGGAGTCCGCCAAGCGCGCGGCCGACGCCGTGACCGGCGGCGACGCGAGCGGCTTCGATGTCGCCGAGCTGCATGCGCAGTTCAGCCACGAGGAGCTGATCCTGAAGCAGGCCATCGGCCTGAACGGGAACACCCGCATCAACCCCTCGGGCGGCCCGCTCTCGGGCAACCCGATGTTCGCGGCCGGACTCGAGCGCATCGGTTTCGCCGCCACCGAAATCTTCAATGGCACCGCGAATCGTGCACTGGCCCATGCCAGTTCGGGTCCCGCGCTGCAGCAGAACCTGGTCGCCACCCTGGAGGCACGATGACATTGCCAGCTGCTGTCCTGGGAACCGGACAGACTCATCACGTGACCAAACGGTCGGATGTCTCGATGGCCGGAATGGTCCGAGAAGCCATCGACCGGGCACTGGCGGACTCCGGTTTGACCATGGCCGATATCGACGCGGTCGTGGTCGGCAAGGCCCCCGACTTCTTCGAGGGCTCCATGATGCCGGAGCTGTTCCTCGCGGATGCGTTGGGCGCCACCGGAAAACCGCTGCTCCGCGTGCACACGGCCGGTTCGGTCGGCGGTTCCACCGCCGTCGTCGCCGCCAACCAGGTGCAGGCGGGCGTGCACGGCAAGGTGCTGGCCCTGGCGTGGGAGAAGCAGTCGGAGTCCAACGCCATGTGGGCGTTGTCGAACCCGGTGCCGTTCACCAAGCCGGTGGGCGCGGGCGCGGGCGGCTACTTCGCCCCGCATGTGCGCTCCTACATTCACCGCTCCAATGCCCCGCTGCACGTGGGCGCGATGGTGGCGGTGAAGGATCGCCGCAATGGTGCGCGCAACCCGTTCGCGCACCTGCACCAGCCCGACATCACGGTGGAATCGGTGATGGCGTCCCAAATGCTGTGGGACCCCATTCGTTTCGACGAGACCTGCCCGTCCTCGGACGGCGCGTGCGCCATCGTGATCGGCGACGAGGCGTCGGCCAAGGCGGTCGAGGCGCAGGGCAAGAAGGTGGCCTGGATCCACGGCACCGCGATGCGCACCGAGCCCCTGGCCTACGCCGGGCGCGACCAGGTCAGCCCGCAGGCCGGAAGGCAAGCCGCGCAGGCGCTCTGGAAGCAGGCCGGAATCACCGACCCGCTCGAGGAGATCGACGCGGCCGAGATCTACGTCCCCTTCTCGTGGTTCGAGCCGATGTGGCTGGAGAACCTCGGATTCGTTCCGGAGAACGAGGGCTGGAAGCTCACCGAGGCCGGCGAGACCGCTATCGGTGGGAAGCTGCCGGTCAACCCGTCGGGCGGCGTGCTGTCCTCCAACCCGATCGGCGCGTCCGGCATGATCCGCTTCGCCGAGGCCGCCAAGCAGGTCATGGGCCGCGCGGGCGACTACCAGGTGGAGAACGCGCGCAAGGCGTTCGGGCACGCGTACGGCGGTGGCTCGCAGTACTTCTCGATGTGGGTCGTCGGGAGCGAGCAGCCGTGACCACCACAACCGAACATCCGGCGCGGATAGCGGGCGCGGCCTCGCAGGCCGCCGTCCGCGCCAAGGACAAGGACGCCTGGGTGGCCCTGTTCGCCGTCGACGGGATCGTGGAGGATCCGGTCGGGCCCTCGTTCTTCGATCCCGAGGGCGTGGGACACCGTGGGGCGGAAGCCATTGCGGCGTTCTGGGACAAGGCGATCGCCCAGACCGACGCCATCGAATTCCTCTTCGACGACTCGTTCGCGTGTGGCAGTGAGGTGGTCTTCACCGGCCGCATCCGCACTACCATGAGCGGCCACCTCATCGACGCGGAGGGTGTCTTCACCTACAAGGTGGATGCGGACGGGAAAATCCTTGCCCTGCGCGCCTTCTGGGAGACCGACCGCGCGATGGCGACCATGAGGAAGATCTAGCGGCTCCAAAGACGAAGCGGGGGGTAGGTGTTTTTTTCCGTCGCCCCGGTAGTTTTTTTTTCACCCCCGGTTGTTGTGGGGGGGGGGGGGGGTGGAATAAAATGTTGCTCA
>NZ_JBHZAC010000002.1:678111-1003119 GCF_042753865.1 Nocardia sp. NPDC059240
TTAAATTTCTGTCCGGGGGGGTAGTTGGTTAGCACCCGGGCGGGTTGGTCATCTTTGTATAATAACTCGGGTAAAAACCCCCACGGGGGGTTTTTTTTTTATTACCGCACCCCCCGCTTCTTTTTGTCTCCGCCCTGAGAGTGAGAGGGGTGCAGGGCGGATCAAATCATCTGTCGCTCAAACCAGCTGGGGCTCAGTGCTTTACCGGGCAGCCGCCGGTGTAGTCCACCTGGAACTCCTTGATGCCGTTGAGCCAGCCCGACTGCAGGCGACGGGGATCGCCCAGCTTGGTGATGTCGGGCATGTGGTCGGCGATGGCATTGAAGATGATGTCGATCTCGAGCCGGGCCAGGTTCGCGCCGATGCAGAAGTGCGCGCCGGTGCCGCCGAAGGAGACGTGCGGGTTCGGGTCACGCAGGATATTGAAGGTGAACGGATCCTCGAACACCTCCTCGTCGAAGTTGGCCGAGCGGTAGGACAGCACCACCCGCTGCCCCTTCTTGATCTGCACGCCACCGACTTCCACGTCCTCGAGCGCGGTGCGCTGGAAGGAGCTGACCGGGGTGGCCCAGCGGATGATCTCGTCCGCGGTGGTCTTGGGGCGTTCCTTCTTGTAGAGCTCCCACTGGTCCGGGTTCTCCATGAAGGCGATCATGCCGTGGGTGGTGGCATTACGCGTGGTCTCGTTGCCCGCCACGGCCAGCATCATGACGAAGAACCCGAATTCCTCGGGCAGCAGCGCCTCGCCGTCCATATCGGCTTCGATGAGCTGGGTGACGATGTCGTCGGCCGGGCAGGCCCGGCGGGCCTCGGCCATCTGGTACGAGTAGCCGAGGATCTCGGTGGAGGCGATCACCGGGTCGGCGTCGCTGTCCGGATCGTCGTAGCTGGTCATGTCATTGGACCACTTGAACAGCTTCATGCGGTCTTCCTGCGGCACGCCGATCAGTTCGGCGATGGCCTGCAGGGGCAGTTCGGCCGCGACCTGTTCGACGAAGTCGCCGGTGCCGGATTCGGCGGCGGCCTTCACGATGGCCTCGGCGCGGGCGGTCAGTTCGGCGCGCAGGCCGTTGATGACGCGCGGGGTGAAGCCCTTGGAGATGATCTTGCGGAGCTTGGTGTGCTCCGGCGCGTCCTTGTTCAGCAGGACGAAACGCTGCAGATCGATCTGTTCGCGGGTGATGTCGTCCTGGAACCGCGGGATGGCAGTGTTCTCGTACGTGGAGAACACGTCGTCACGGCGTGAGACGGTCTTGACGTCCGCGTGCTTGGACAGCACCCAGAAGCCATCGTCGGTGAAGCCGCCTCGTTCGGGCGACTTGGGGTTCCACCAGATCGGGGCCGCGCGGCGCAGTTCGGCGAGTTCCTCGACCGGAACCCGTTGCGCCCACATCTCCGGGTCGGTGACATCGAATCCATCCGGCACTTCGGGCCGGGCTGCAGCGTCCACCACCAGCAGTCTCCTTTGACCAACTGAAACACGTTCTACCGATATTCAAGCACAGGAGGTAAAACAAGAGAAGGGACTGGGTAAGAACCCGGAACAGACTTACGTTACTGGTTGTGAACTCGTTGCAGTTCTAATCCGGAAGGACAGACATGGGTACTCCCGTCATCGTCGAGGCCGCACGTACGCCCATCGGTAAGCGCAATGGCTGGCTGGCCGGCCTGCACGCCGCCGAACTGCTGGGCGCGGCACAGAAGGGCGTGCTCGAGCGCGCGGAGCTGGACCCGGCTCTGGTCGAGCAGGTCGTCGGCGGCTGCGTCATGCAGGTCGGCGAGCAGAGCAACAACGTCACCCGCACCGCCTGGCTGCACGCCGGCCTGCCCTGGCAGACCGGCGCGGTCACCATCGACAACCAGTGCGGTTCGGCCCAGCAGGCTGCGGGCATGGTGGCCGGGCTCATCTCCGTCGGCGCGATCGAGGTCGGCCTGTCCTGCGGCATCGAGTCCATGAGCCATGTTCCGTTGGGCGCCAACGTCGGAACGCACGCGGGCCCGCGCAAGCCGGCCTCGTGGAACATCGATATGCCCAACCAATTCGAGGGCGCGGAGCGAATCGCCAAGCGGCGCGGCATCACCCGCGATGATGTCGACGCATTGGGCGAGCGCTCACAGCGGCTGGCCGCGCAGGCGTGGGAGGAAGGCCGCTTCGATCGCGAGATCCTGACGATCAAGGGTGCTCCGCAGGTCGACAAGGAAGGCAACCTCACCGGCGAGTTCGCCGATATCAGTCGCGATCAAGGCTTGCGCGCGACCACCCGTGAGAGCCTGGCGAAGCTGAAGCCGGTGCTGGAGGGCGGAATTCACACCGCCGGCACCGCCTCGCAGATCTCCGACGGCGCGGCCGCGGTGCTGCTGATGGACGAAAAGGCCGCGCAGCGTGAGGGATTGCGCCCGCGCGCCCGCATCATCGCGCAATGCCTCGTCGGTGGTGAACCCGAATTCCAGCTCGACGGTCCGGTGCAGGCGTGCGAGCGACTGCTGGAGCGTTCCGGCATGAGCATCTCGGATATCGACTTGTTCGAGATCAATGAGGCTTTCGCGTCCGTGGTGCTGTCGTGGGCCTCGGTGCACAAGCCCGATTTCGATCGCGTGAACGTTAACGGCGGTGCCATCGCGCTCGGCCACCCGGTCGGCAGCACCGGATCCCGCTTGATCACAACGGCTTTGCACGAGCTGGAGCGTTCGGACAAGAACATCGCCATGGTCCTGATGTGCTGCGGCGGCGCTCTCGCGACGGGGACGATCATCGAACGGATCTAGTCCCTCAATGATTTTCGGCCAGGTTGAACGTTCATCCGAGCTGTCGTGAAACGTGGCGTACGCCACACAAACTCCGGTACAGACAAGAAGATGAGACGTCAGCTATCTTAGGGCTACCCGAGGCCCGTCCGGGAAGACCCTCGCGACGGGCCAGAACCGGGGCTCTTAAGCCCTTGGCAAGTACCGTGGGGTTGGCCCGCAAACGCCCAAGCCACAGTGGGTGAACCGGATCACCGCCTAGAAGCTTCAAGGAAATCGCGAATCAGGCGTAGGTTTTCAGTTACTGAGCCGCTAATATCAATGATACGTATCCGAGATAACGACTGTTAGTACAGCGAAGGGAATTGGGCGGCTCACAATGGCTGATTTCGCGGCGCGGCTGAACAAGCTGTTCGAAACCGTGCATCCCCCGGGGCGTAAGCCGCACACGAACGCAGAGGTGGCGGCTGCCTTGACGGCATCCGGCCATCCGATCTCGAAACCGTATCTGTCGCAGTTGCGGTCGGGACAGCGCACGAACCCGTCGGATGAGACGGTGGCAGCACTGGCAAAGTTCTTCAAGGTCAAACCGGACTACTTCTTCAACGACATCTACGCGGCGAAGATCGATCATGATCTCGAGCTGCTGTCCCAGCTGCAGGGCTATGGACTCCGTCGTCTGTCGAGCAGGGCGTTCGACCTCTCCGAAGAATCTCAGAACCTCCTCACCTCTATGGCGGAGAAGTTGCGGGCAAGTGAAGGACTGCCCGAAATTCCTCCGGACGGTACGGAATAGGCCCTGCCACAGAGCAACACAGTGCGGCTAACTCGGAGGCCGCACTGTGTTGGTTTGTTACAGGGCTTACCCCGGACTCGACATAGGGCGGGCACGGGCGCTGCTTGCAGGGCAGCGCCGGTGTCCCGCCGGACCATACGGTTCGAGTGAAGGATGTTGCACCGGTCTCAGCATGCTGAGGCCATGTGGCGTAGACCCCTGCGCTGGTGCATTATGCACAAACTTGGCATAACGCCGCCCGGGTGTTCTCGGTCGGTCGAGTGAGTTGTTTTGTGCACTATGTCGTTTTGTGCACTGTGAGTGTTTCGCCCCAATGCACCAGACAAGCAAGTCCCGTACCGCCACAACGGCTGGGTTCGATGAGACGAAAACCTCGGATACGAAGTCTCATCGTGAAGACCCACCGGAATGCCACGCCCTTGGCAATCAGCGCGGTGCGGGACTTGCGCATTTGCGACAAGATCGCAATTGCGTCGGTGATCTCCGCAGAGCCGCAGTGATCTTCACGTGATCAACTTCGGACGCGTTGCACAGCGTCTTCGGAGGTGCCGCACAGAGTAATGCGCAACTCTCGGAAACAGTAATGGATTAGTAAATTGCTACCGGCGAGTTGAACCCGGAATCGCCGAGGGCGCACCCGCCGCGGCCGCATCGAAGGCGCGGGCGATGGCCTGGACCCAACCGCGCGGACTCACACCGGCCGGCGGTGAGATCCAGCGACCGTCGATCACCACCTCGCCGAACGGATTCCGTGCCCAATCCGCCACCCGCTGCGCGCGCTCGGCCACCGAAGTCGGCGGTGCACCGGCCGCGGCCAGCTCCATCCCGCCGCCGGACTGCAGGTAGAGGGCATCCATAATCTGCGCGACCTGGTCGGAAGCCTTGAGCTGGGTGCCCGATCCGGTCTGATCGTGGGCCGCCACCTCCGGGAACCGGGCGATCAGTACGCGATGCAGGGTGCGAATCTGCTTGAGCAGCACGCGCGCTCGCCACCACAGCTCGATCACGATCCACACCGCGCCGATGGCGATGAGCATGGCGGCGAGCTGCCACATCGGCCAGAACCAGCCCTCGTCACCCGGTTTCGGCATCGGCTCGTCGCGCACCTCGCGGCGAATCGACAAGGCCGCCAACGCCCCGACCCCCGCGGTACCGGTGGTGTAGAGCGCGATGCCGCGACCCAGGGTGGTCCAATCCAGGTTGCGCACACCGGTGATCACGATGAAAACGCATGCCAGCAGCACGATCACCCAGCCGAAGGTGATGGACCAGGCCAGCGTCAGAATCATGGCGATCGCGCCGCCCGCGTAGATCATCATGCCGATCTGCCGCAGATTCCGGCGCGACACCACCGGCCAGGCCGCGGCCGCGACCACGGAAGTGGCGGTGGCGAACATGATCCACGCCGCGGTCACCACCCGATCCCCGAGCCACTGACCGTGCACGCCGCCGGGGGCCAGATGATCAACGGCCAAACCGATTTCGGGCACACCGATGGTGACGGCCAAGGCCACCGCGGCCACCGCGAGCACGATCGCGACACGAGCTGTTGTCGCAGGCTTCACCAGCACGCGTCCGACGCGTGCACCCGAGGCCATCCAGACCAACATGGCCACCAACCAGAAGGTCATCCCAGTGCCTCATCGAATCGAAGGACCGAGACGCCCGCGCCTCGACTGTTGAACACGCGCAACCGGGTCATGAGCATGCTCGCGAAGGTCTCCGCCTCCCACTCGCATTGCTCGTCGTCACCCAGATCGACGGCCTTCTGGTGCGCGCGCTGGCTGAGCATGTAGGCGATGAGATCGTCGCTGGCCTCCAGCACCACCTCGGTCGCGGCCTCGCCCGGATGGTCGAAGACGATGTGGCCGAGCTCGTGCGCGAGGGTGTGCTCGCGGCTGGGCAGCGCCTGCGCGAGCACGATCACGTCCCGATCCGGATAGCTGCGGCGCTGGCCGCAGACACCGGGACCCAGTTGGGCACTGGCGATCTCGATCGGCCGCCGCCGCTCCGCTGAGATGGCGAGCACCACCTCGTCCAGGTCGGTGGCGTCGAAATCGGCCGCCACCGCGCACACCGCGTCCACCGCGGCGGCCACCCGGCGGTAGGAACCGATGCTATGAGCCTTGCTCTCGGTCATCGCGGTCCCCTCATGCCCTCGGTCCGAAGAATGCCGCGCGTGCGGCATCGACGCGCCCCTGGGCGGCGGACGCGCTCTGGAAACTGACCGCGCCGGAACCGGTCCCGGCCAGCGCCATGGCGATCAGCCCGCCGATCACCGACAGCATTTTGATCGGTGGCAGCGGGGTGTTGTTCGAGGTCGGCTTCACATCCGGATTCGGTTGCGCCAGTACGGGAGCGGGCGCGGGAGCCGGGGGTGGCGGCGGAGGTGGCGCGGGCGAGGCCTCGGGTGCCGGCAGCGCGGCCGGGGCGACCAGCGCGGGCAGGGGTGGAACGGCGGGCGGCTGCGGAATCTCCAGCGGGACCGGCGGAACGACGGCGGGCGGCGCGGGCAGCGGAATCAGCAACAGCAACAGCGGGGAGGCGCAGACGGCGGCGGAACCCAGCCCCGCCGAGCCCAGGGCCGCGGAACCGATTGCGGCGGAACCGAGATCGGCCGACCCGGCGGCGGAACCCGCGCCCGCCGAACCGACGCCGGACCCGGTGCCCGCGGAGCCGACCACCGAGCCGGTACCGGCCGAACCCGCTCCGGTGGAACCGCCCAGCGCGGAACCCAGACCGGCGGAACCGATTCCGGCCGAACCGACGGCGGCGGAGCCGGTGCACAGTCCGGCCAATCCGGCGGAACCGACAGCAGCGGAGCCCACCGCGGCCGAACCCGTTGCGGCCGAACCGGTTCCGAGCAGCAGCCCGAGCAGGGCAGAGCCGGTGCCGATACCGGCGGAGCCCACGCCCGCCGAACCCAGCCCCAGCACCGAGCCGGTACCCAGACCGGCGGAACCGACAGCGGCGGAACCGGTTCCGAGCGCGGCCGAACCGGTCGCACCCAGGGCCGAGCCGGTGCCGACGGCGGCGGAGCCCAAACCCGCACCGGCGGAACCGGTTACCGCGGAGCCGGTACCCAGGGCGGCGGAGCCGGTGCCGCCGACGGCCGGGCCGACTCCGGCCGAACCGACGGCGGCCGAGCCGACACCCGCGGAACCGACAGCGGCGGAGCCCGATCCGAGCGCGAGCAGAATGGACAACAGATCCTGAGGCCCCGCCACGGGGGCGGCGGCCTGGGGTGCGTCGATCGGTTGCGGAGTAGAAACCGGCTGGCCGGGATCCTGTCCGGCGGGCACGGGGTCGAGCGGGATGCCGCCCGGCTGCGCATCGGCAGCCGCGGGCCCGAGCAGCGCCGAACCGGCGACAGCCGCGATCACTGCCACCAGGCGCATTGCACGATCGACGATCATGCGACAGCCATCCCCTCATCGATACCGCGCGCACTTGGCTTTGCCTCCGCGCCTACAGGCACGGAATCTCGATCCGCACCAGGCAGATCGAGACGGGGGTCGAGCTCACTGCCGCCCCGATTGCCGGACCTTTGCGGAACGCGGACATCGTAACGGCCACCACGATGTTTCGCACAAGTCCCGAACGCGTTAGGGGTGCCCACAAACCGTACGCCTGCGTCACCCCCTACGTACTCAATATCCCCAAGCACCCCAGCCACATTGGCTCAACCAGGCAATACGCCCAACCTCACAGCCACCTCTTCCTGACTGTGAGCTCCAACACCGTTGCATCACACCGAAAAATCGGACCAAACGGTCAGCAATCTTTCGCCTTTTGCTGAAAACACAATCGCCGGTACCCCACAGCGGGGTACCGGCGATGCGATGGCTCGGGTGATACGGCCTACGCGCCGTAAACCGGCTCCGGAGTCGTGGCCTTGGACAGCAGGTCGCGCACGACCGGGCCCAGCTCGGCCGGCTCCCAGCGGGCGCCGCGGTCGGTGGAGACGCCGTGCCGCCAGCCGTCGGCGACGGTGACCTTGCCGCCCTCGACCTCGAACATGCGGCCGGTGACACCGGCGGAGTCGGTGCTGCCCAGCCAGACCACCAGCGGGGACACGTTTTCCGGGGCCATGGCGTCGAAGCCGTCCTCGGGGGCAGCCATCATGTCGGCGAAGACGGTCTCGGTCATGCGGGTGCGCGCGGCCGGGGCGATGGCGTTGACGGTGATGCCGTAGCGCGCGAATTCGGCCGAGGCAGTGAGGGTCAGGCCCGCGATGCCGGACTTGGCGGCGGAGTAGTTGCCCTGGCCGACCGAGCCGAGCAGGCCCGCGCCCGAGCTGGTGTTGATGATGCGGGCCTCGGGGGTGCGACCCGCCTTGGCCTCGTTGCGCCAGTACTCGGCGGCGTGCCGCATGGGGGCGAAGTGGCCCTTGAGGTGCACCTTGATGACGGCGTCCCACTCGTCCTCGCCGAGATTGACCAGCATGCGGTCGCGCACAATGCCGGCATTGTTGACGAGCACGTCCAGGCGGCCGAAAGTGTCGACGGCGGTCTGGATCAGGCGGCGCGCGCCCTCCCAGTCGGAGATGTCGTCGCCGTTCACCACGGCGTCGCTGCCGAGGGCCTTGATCTCCTCGACGACCTGGGCGGCCGGGGAATCCGGGCTGGGCGCACCGTCGAGCTCGGCACCGATGTCGTTGACCACGACCTTGGCACCGGCGGCGGCGAAGGCGAGGGCGTGCGCGCGGCCGATGCCGCGACCCGCTCCGGTCACGATGACGACGCGGCCGTCGCAGATCTTGTTGTCCGTCATATCGATTACCTCTTCGTGGTCAGATCGGATTAGTGGCCCGAGACGGCGGGGACGTCTGCGGTGGATGCTTCGAGGAAGGCGGGCTTCTCGCCGCCGCCGTGCACCAGCAGTTGACTGCCGGTGACATAGGCGGCCAGCGGCGAGGCCAGGAATGCGGCGGTGCGGCCGATGTCCTCCGGAGTCGCCATGCGCCCCATGGGAACCGTGCGGCTCACCGCGGCGATGCCGTCCTCGTCGCCGTAGTGCAGGTGCGAGGACTCCGTATTGACCAGGCCGCAGATGACGGAGTTCATCCGCACCTTCGGAGCCCACTCGACGGCGAGCGACGAGACCAGGCTGTCCACACCGGCTTTCGCCGCACCGTAGGCGGCGGTACCCGGGGACGGCCGATGCCCGGAGACGCTGGAGATCATCACGATCGATCCACCGTTCTCCTGCTTCTGCATGACCTCGTTGGCGACCTGCGAAACCAGCAGCGGCGCGAGCAGATTCAACTGCACGATCTTCGAGTGGAAGTTGGCGCTGGCGTCGGCGGCCAGGGCGAAGGGCGCGCCACCGGCATTGTTCACCACGGTGTCGAGCCGCCCGTACTTCTCGACAATGGCGTCGATCAGCCCGCGCACCGAATCCACATCGCGCACATCGCACGGCAGGAAGTCGATCTCGCGTCCATTGCTCTGGACGGGGCTGTCGCCGGGCCGGCGGGCACAGGCGACCACGGTCGCACCGGCGTCCAGGAAGACCCGGCTGATGCCGGCTCCGACGCCGCGGACGCCGCCGGTGACCAAGACGACCGAGCCGGACAGGTTTACTTCGATTCCCACCGTGCTAACCTACCAAGCACTTGCTTGTTTTGCCAACGATGGGACTCGCGATGGGGATCAACCGTCACACCGAAACCGAGGGCGTGGAAGTCGTCACTGTCGACTACCCCCCGGTCAACGCACTGCCTTCCGACGGCTGGTTCGCCCTGGCCGACGCCATCACCCAGGCCGGGAAGAACCCGGAGACCCGGGTGGTCGTGCTGCGCGCCGAGGGCCGCGGTTTCAACGCCGGCGTCGATATCAAGGAGATGAACGCCGACACCGGCCACACCGCCCTGATTCGCGCCAACCACGGCTGCTTCGCCGCCTTCGCCGCGGTCTACGACTGCGAGGTCCCGGTCGTCACCGCCGTGAACGGCTTCTGCCTGGGCGGCGGCATCGGCCTGGTCGGCAACTCCGATGTGATCGTGGCCTCCGACGACGCGACCTTCGGCCTCCCCGAGGTCGACCGCGGCGCGCTCGGTGCGGCCACCCACCTGGCCCGACTGGTTCCCCAGCACCTGATGCGGACCATGTTCTACACCGCGGGCACCCTCACCGCGCAGCAGCTGCACCACTACGGCTCGGTCTTCAAGGTCGTGCCGCGGGCCGAACTCGACGCCGCCGCAATGGAAGTCGCCAAGAACATCGCCAACAAGGACGGCCGCGTCATCCGCGCCGCCAAGAAGGCGCTCAACGGCATCGACGTGCAGGACGTGCACCGGTCCTACCGCTTCGAGCAGGGCTTCACCATGGAGCTCAACCTCGCGGGCGTGGCCGACGAGATCCGGGCGCGCTTCGACGATGACCTGGCCGCGCAGAAGAAGGGGAAGTAAAGCCATGCGCGACAAGCGAATGAGCCTCGACGAGGTCGTCGGTGAGCTCCGCAGCGGAATGACCATCGGCATCGGCGGCTGGGGCTCCCGGCGCAAGCCGATGGCGTTCGTGCGCGCCATCCTGCGCTCGGACGTCAAGGATCTGACCGTCGTCACCTACGGTGGCGCGGACCTGGGTCTGCTGTGCTCGGCGGGCAAGGTGCGCAAGGCGTACTACGGCTTCGTGTCCCTGGACTCCGCTCCCTTCTATGACCCGTGGTTCGCCAAGGCGCGCACCGGCGGCGAGATCACCGTGCGCGAGATGGACGAGGGCATGGTCAAGTGCGGTCTGCAGGCCGCGGCGGCTCGCCTGCCGTTCCTGCCGATTCGTGCCGGATTGGGTTCTGCCGTCATCGATTTCTGGGAGGGCGAGCTCAAGACCGTCCAGTCCCCGTACTTGACGGACGGCAAGGCCGAAACCCTCGTTGCCATGCCCGCTTTGAACCTGGACGCCGCTTTCGTCCACCTGGACCTCGGCGACAAGCACGGCAATGCCGCCTACACCGGCGTCGATCCCTACATGGACGACCTCTACGCTCTCGCCGCCGAGAAGCGCTACCTGTCGGTGGACCGCCTCGTCGAGACCGATGAACTGGTGAAAGCCGTTCCGACGCAGTCCCTCGTCCTCAATCGCATGATGGTCGACGGGGTGGTCGAAGCCCCCGGCGGCGCGCACCACACCTTCTCCGGCAGCTACGGCCGCGACGAGAAGTTCCAGCGCCACTACGTCGAGGCCGCCAAGACGCCGGAGTCGTGGGCCGAGTTCAAGGCTCGCTTCCTGGATGTGTCCGAGGCCGAATACCAGGCCGCCGTCAAGGCTTTCGCCGAGGAGCAGAAGTAATGAGTGACACCACCACCATCACTCGGGCCGAGATCTGTGTCGTCGCGGCCGCCGAGATCTTCCGGGGCGCGGGCGAGATCATGGCCTCGCCCATGTCCACCGTCACCACCATCGGCGCGCGGCTGGCGCGACTCACCTTCGAGCCGGACCTGCTGCTGTCCGACGGTGAGGCGCTGTTCTTCGCCGAGGTTCCGCCGATCGGCGGCAAGGCTCCCATCGAGGGCTGGATTCCGTTCTCCAAGGTCTTCGATGTGGTGAATTCCGGTCGCCGCCATGTGGTCATGGGCGCCAACCAGATCGACCGCTTCGGCAACCAGAACCTCTCGGCGTTCGGCCCGCTGCAGCAGCCGACCCGGCAGATGTTCGGTGTGCGCGGCGCGCCGGGCAACACCATCAACCACGCCACCAGCTACTTCGTGCCCAAGCACAACAAGCGGGTGTTCGTGGATCAGGTCGACATCGTCTCCGGAATCGGTTACGACAAGATCGATTCCGAGAATCCGGCCTACCGGTTCCACCACCTGCACCGGGTGGTGTCGAACCTGGGCGTGTTCGACTTCAACGGTCCCGAGCACACCCTGCGCGCGCTGTCGCTGCACCCGGGCGTGAGCGCAGACGAGGTCGCGGAGAACACCTCGTTCGAGATCGCCGGGCTGGCGGAGGCGGGCGAAACCCGGCTGCCGACCGAGGAAGAGCTCACCATCATCCGGACCGTGCTGGACCCCAAGGGTTTCCGCGAGAAGGAAGTCACGGCATGACCGCCCAGAAGCTGAAGACGCCGCTGACCGAACTGGTCGGCATCGAGCACCCGATCGTGCAGACCGGCATGGGCTGGGTCGCCGGACCCGGCCTGGTCGCGGCCACCGCCAACGCGGGCGGCCTCGGCATCCTGGCCTCGGCGACCATGGACCTCGACGAGCTCGAGGTCGCCATCGCCAAGACGAAGGCCAAGACCGACAAGCCCTTCGGCGTCAACATCCGCGCCGACCTGTCGGACGCGCCCGACCGCATCGACATGATGATCCGCGACGGCGTGAAGGTGGCTTCCTTCGCGCTGGCTCCCAAGAAGGAGCTCATCGCCAAGCTGAAGGACAACGGTGTGGTGGTCATGCCGTCCATCGGCGCGGCCAAGCACGCGGTGAAGGTCGCCTCCTGGGGCGCGGACGCGGTGATCGTGCAGGGCGGTGAGGGCGGTGGCCACACCGGTTCCGTCGCAACGACTCTGCTGCTCCCGTCCGTCTTGGACGCCGTCGACATCCCGGTTATCGCCGGTGGTGGCTTCTTCGACGGCCGTGGCCTGGCCGCCGCGCTGTCTTACGGCGCGGCCGGTGTCGCCATGGGCACCCGCTTCCTGCTCACCCAGGATTCGAGCGTCCCGGACTCGGTCAAGCAGGAGTACCTCAAGCGCGGACTGCAGGACACCGTGGTCTCGCTCAAGGTCGACGGCATGCCGCACCGCGTCCTCAAGACCGAACTCGTCGAGAAGCTCGAGCACTCGGGCAATATCCGCGGCCTGTACGCCGCCCTGGTCAATGCCGCCAAGTTCAAGTCCATGACGGGCATGAAGTGGACGACCCTCGCCAAGGAGGGTCTCAACACCCGCCGGGCGAAGGACCTCACCTGGTCCCAGGTCATCATGGGCGCGAACACCGCCATGTACCTGAAAGCCGGTCTGGTGGAAGGCAATACCGAGGCAGGCGTCCTCGCCTCCGGCCAGGTGGCAGGCATCATCGAAGACCTCCCCACCGTGGCCGACCTCATCGACCACATCATGACCGAGGCCATCAACCGCATCGACAGCCTCAACACCTACCGCGTCACCACTCCCGCCTGACGCCCTGAAACGTGCGCGGCCACCACAGCCCGACCGCGCACCCCCGGATCCGCACACCATCGGATCCACGCGCGCCGTACGCCGGCGCACCGAGCCGCCCCCGGAACCTCTCGCCCGGGGGCGGCTTCGCGTTTTCGGGCGCTACTTCTTGCGGATGCCCGTGACCAGGGCGAAGACGGTGTCCAGGACCGGGGTCGGGGTGAGAGAGGTCGCGATCACCTGAATCTTTCCGGCCAGACCGGGGATGTAGCGGGCGTGGGGGCGCTTTGCGGTGAGGGACTTTTCGACTTCCTTGACCACCGATTCGACCGGGGCGGCGATCTTCGGGACCTGTTGGGACATTTTGCGGAGGCCTGCGAGGTGGGTGCTGTAGAGGTCGCGTTGGGCGTCGGTGAGGTGGGCGGTGGTGGTGTCGACCATGTCGGTTGCGCCGAACCAGAGGTCGGTGGCGATGGGGCCCGGCTCGATCAACGAGGTGTGGATTCCCCAGGGGCGCAGTTCGACTCGGAGGGCGTCTACCAGGCCCTCGAGGGCGAACTTGGAGGAGTTGTAGGCGCCGGTGCCGGGGGTGGAGATGCGGCCGGAGAGGGAGGAGATGAAGACGACTCGGCCCTTGGTGGTGCGGAGGCGTGGGAGGACGGCTTGGGTTACGGCCAGGGCGCCGAAGACGTTGACCTCGAACTGGTTTCGGAGGGTGTCGAGGTCGAGGAGTTCGACGGGGCCGTCGGCGACGATGCCCGCGTTGTTGACCACGGCCGTCAGGTCGGCGGGGAGTACCTCGTCGAGGGCGGCGATGTGGTCGGGATTGGTGACGTCGAGCAGGACCGGGGTGATGCGGGGGTTTCCGGCGGACAGTTCCTCGCCGTCGGAGAGCTTGCGGACACCGGCGTAGACCTGCCAGCCCTGCTGGGCCATCCGCACGCAGATGGCCTGTCCGATGCCGCGCGCCGCGCCGGTAACCAACACAGAGTTCATGGTGGTCAGCCTAATTCGGGCAAGCCGGGCGTGGCGGGCGGTAATGAGATGCCGATACCGCCCGGGGGTGCCACCATGTGGCGATGGGGAATGTCCTTTTTGCCGGAGACCTGCACGGGAACACCGCGCACGCACTCACCGTGGTGCGCACCGCGGTCCGTGAACAGTGCTCCCGGGTATTCGTGGTGGGGGACTTCGGGGCGTGGGAACACATGGCCTCGGGTCGGCGGTATTTCGATGTGATCGGCAAGGCCGCCAAGCGGGCCGGGGTGATCGTGTACTTCCTGGACGGGAACCACGACAAGAGTTCCCTGCTGCACGAGCTGTACGACGGCAACCTCGATGACGAGGGATTTCTGGTGTGCCGCAAGCATCTGCGGTACGCGCCGCGGGGGCATCGCTGGACCTGGGAGGGCACCACGTTCGCGGCCTTCGGCGGCGCGCGATCCACCGACAAGGGCTGGCGGCTGGCACGGGAGGCGAAGAAGGCCGAACTGGTCGCGCAGCGGCGGCGCTACGGCTCGACGAAGATCCCGGAAACCGCGGGCATGCTGTGGTTCCCGGAAGAGGAGATGACCGACGACGAGCTGACCGCCCTGCTGGACGCCGACAGCTCACCGGTCGACATTCTGCTCACCCACGACAAACCGCGTGCGTCGGAACCGAAGTGGAATCGCAAGGACAAGCCGGAGTGCTATCCCAACCAGGACCGCATCCAGCGCGTGGTGGAAGCCCTGCGGCCCAGCCTGCTGTTCCACGGCCACCTGCATGTCCGCTACACCGACACCATCGCCGCCGGTGACGGCGATTGGACCCGGGTCGAGGGCCTGGCCTGCGACCCGGAAGCCTCCCAGTACCTGGAGTATTCGAACGAACACTCCTGGTACGTGCTGCAACTGCCGTACGCGCAGCAGCCGGCGGAGTCCGACGAGACCGAGCCGAGCTCGCTACCCGCGTGATTCGTCGTAGGAGGAAGTGCCTTCGTCCAGCAGCGGCTCTTCGACCTTGAAATGCGCGGGGGCGAACAAGCGCAGCGCGTGATAGCCGGTGATGACGACGACGGTGCCCAGCGCGATGCCGCTGAGGGTGAAGGTGTCGGTGAACTTCATGCTCACATTGCCGATGCCGATGATCAGTCCCGCGGCGGCGGGCACCAGGTTCAACGGGTTGCGCAGATCGACCTTGGCATTGGTCCAGATCTGCGCGCCCAGCAGGCCGATCATGCCGTAGAGGATGACGGTGATGCCGCCCAGCACCCCGCCGGGAATGGCCGCCACGATCGCCCCGAACTTCGGGCACAGTCCGAACAGCAGCGCGAAAAACGCCGCGGCCCAATAGGCGGCGGTCGAGTACACGCGGGTGGCGGCCATGACGCCGATGTTCTCGGAGTAGGTGGTGTTGGGCGGCCCGCCGACCGCGGTGGACAGCATGGAGGCCGCGCCGTCCGCGGCGATGGCCGTGCCGAGCTTGTCGTCCAGATTGCCGCCGGTCATCTCGCCGACCGCCTTCACGTGCCCGGCGTTCTCCGCGACCAGCGCGATCACCACCGGCAGCGCGACCAGGACGGCCGACCATTGGAACGACGGCGCGTGGAAGCTGGGCAGGCCCAGCCAATCCGCCTTGGCCACCCCCGACAGATCCAGTCGCCAATGGTCGACGACCTTGCCGCTGCCGTCGGCAGAGTGGATCTTGCCGAACACCCGGTCCAGCACCCACGACAGCCCGTACCCGAACACCAGACCCAGGAAAATGGCGATGCGCGAGAAGAATCCGCGCAAACCGACCACGGCGAGCCCGGTGAACAGCATGACCAGCAGCGCCGTCCACTGGTCCTGCGGCCAGTAGGTCGAGGCGGTGACGGGGGCCAGATTGAACCCGATCAGCATGACCACCGCGCCGGTCACCACCGGCGGCATGGCCGCGTGAATGATGCGCGCCCCGAACCGCTGCACGGCCAGACCGATCAGAAACAGCGCCGCACCGACCACCAGGCAGGCCCCGGTAACCGTTGCGCTACTTCCGCCCTGGGCCCGGATCACCGCGGCCACACCCACGAACGACAGCGAACAGCCGAGATAGCTGGGCACCTGACCACGGGTGGACAGCAGGAAGATCGCCGTGGCCACGCCCGACATCATGATGGCCAGATTGGGGTCCAGACCCATCAGCACCGGCGCGACGAAGCTCGCCCCGAACATGGCCACGACGTGCTGCGCACCGAGTCCGAAGGTGCGCGGCCAGGACAGCCGTTCATCCGGTCGCACCACCGCCCCGGGCGCGGGCGTGCGCCCGTCCCCGTGCACCGTCCAGCGGACACCCAACACCATCAACCGCCCGCTTTCTGCCGAAGGTCCGAAACCAGCTCGCGCACATACTAGTGCGAGCAAACCTCCAGCTCCCGGTAGCGGTCAGGGCTGGATGCGGATCCGCTGCATCATGTCGTGATCGGCGTGATCGAGGTTGTGGCAATGCCAGACGTAGCCGCGAATCTCGGCCATCGCCTCCCCCATCCCGGCCGACATCCCCGTCCCGGTCGCCGACATGGCCTCCGCGCCAGGCGGAATCATGATGACCGTGTCCGGATCGAAGCCGAGTTCCTCGACCGACGGCCATTTCACCAGCACCCGGGTGACCGTGTCGGTCGGGCACTCCACGGTGTCCTTCCACCCGGCCTCCCAGGGCGGCGGACCCTGTTCGGGACCGATCGCGAACCCGTCGGCCGACGGTGCCCAGCGGGTGCCGAACGGGGGCGGATAGTTGGCGAAGAAGTAGGCCGAGGTGAGGATGGGCTGGCGGCCGAGTACCCGTAATCGCGCCAGGTGCAAGTGAATCGGATGATCGAAGGGGGTGGTGTTGACGATGTCCCACTGTTCGACGGTCCCGGCGCGCGCCATATCGATGTCGGAGCTTAGGAACGCCAGATTGTTCAGCGACATCATGGTCGGGAAGACCGCCGCGGCCCGGGAATCGTCGTTGAGCCCGAGTAATGTCATGGTGCGCTTGGCATTCGGGCGATAGACGGGTTCGAGCGCGTCCGGCTGACCCGGGCCGCCGCGCAGGGTGAACGGAATGGCGCGAGCCGGGCCGTCGCCCGCGCCGATGAAGCGCATGATGGGCCGCAGCTCCGGAGCCATGAACACGGTGTTGCCGAGATCGTTCTTGGCGGTGTTGATCAGATCGATGGTCTCGCCGTCCCCGATGCCGCTGAAATCGACCAGCAGATCCACTCTTTCACCGGGACTGACCCGGATCGACGGCGTCGGCACCGGGCCGTTGAGCAGGCCCAGATCGCCCCCGATGGCGAAGAACAGCATCCCGTTGGAGAACTCGAAAATGTAAGGGCGGGAATTGGATCCGTTGAGCAGCCGGAACCGGTAGACGGTGCGCCGCACCCGCAGGAACGGCCACACCGTCCCGTTCACGCAGCACACATCCCCCAGTTGCCCGGATTGGTTGTAGCCCTGGGGAATATAGGTCGCGACCATCGGCTGCACGCTACCGTCGGCATTGAAGGTGCGATCCTGCACGATCAGCGGGATCTCGAACTCGCCGCTGGGCAGCCCGAGCGGGTTGTCGTCGCGTCCGGTGTCGAATTCGTCTCGCACGTAATACATTCCGGCCAGCCCGGCCTGAATGTTGAGCCGCGTGATGCCCATGGCGTGATCGTGATACCAGAGGGTCGCCGCCTCCTGCCGGTTCACGTACTCGAAGGCGGCGCGGCCCCCGTTGCGCCAGCCGATGAGCGGATGCCCGTCCGAGTCGGGCGCATTGGTGCCGCCGTGCAGGTGCACGGTGAAACGTGGATCGGTGCGGTCGAGCTCGGTGACACCGTGCATGGTGAGGTCGACGTCCGCGGCCAGCGGGTGGGCGCCCAGATCATTGCGAAACACGATGCGCGCCACGCGATCCCGCCACGCCTCCAGATTCGGCCCGAGTACCGGCTGCCCGTAGCCCCAGCTGCGGGTCTCCGGCAGATCCCGGTGATAGCTGTGCATTCCCGAGGTGGCCGCCAATTCGCCTGCCACCGGCCGGGTTTCGGGAATGGGCAGCTCGTCGACGAAGGGCTCCAGGGCCGGCGAATGGTAGTTGAGCGGCGTGAAGGTGGGCGCGGGCAGCGGCGGCACGGGCACGGGTGGCGGCGGCAGTGGTACCGGGTCGGCGGCCGCCGCTGCGATATAGCCCATTCCCGCTATTCCGAGGGCTCCCAGCAGGAACCCACGACGCGGCAGGTTCTCGTTCATCCAGTTCCCACCCCGGAACTATTCCGCTGTCAACTGGTCTATCGTCCGACGATAGCGGACATTACGGGGGCGCGAATGCGAAAGCCGCGCACCGGAACCCGATGCGCGGCTTGCGGAAAGACAGCGGTGGACTAGCCCAGGCGCTCGATGATGGTGACGTTGGCGGTGCCGCCACCCTCGCAGATGGTCAGCAGGCCGTAGCGGCCGTTGACCCGCTCCAGCTCGTTGAGCAGGGAGGCGAACAGCTTCGCCCCGGTCGCGCCCAGCGGGTGGCCCAGCGCGATGGCGCCGCCGTTGACATTGACCTTGTCGGGGTTGGCCCCGGTCTCCTTGATCCAGGCCAGCACGACCGACGCGAACGCCTCGTTGATCTCGATGACGTCGATGTCGTCGATGGTCAGCCCGGTCTTCTCCAGCGCCCACTTGGTGGCCGGGATCGGCGCGGTGAGCATGTAGATCGGGTCCGCGCCGCGCGCGCTCACGTGGTGGATGCGGGCGCGCGGGGTGAGGCCGTATTCGGCGACCGCCCAGTCGGAGGCGAGCAGGGTGGCGCTGGAACCGTCGGAGATCTGGCTGGCCAGTGCGGCGGTGATGCGGCTGCCCTCGGCGAGCGGCTGCAGCCCGGCCATCTTCTCCAGGGTGGTCTCGCGCGGGGTCTCGTCGATCCAGAAGTCGCCGACCGGCACGATCTCGCGGTCGAACTTGCCGTCCACGATGGCCTTGCGGGCGCGGTCGTTGCTGCGCAGCGCCCACTCCTCCATGTCACGCCGGGAGATGTCCCACTTCTCGGCGATCATGGTGGCCGAATTGAACTGCGACACTTCACCGGTGCCGTAGCGGTGGTCCCAGCCGTGCGCGCCGACGAACGGCGAATCGAAGCCGTACGCCTGCCCGGCCAGCATGGCCGCCGAGATCGGGATCGCCGACATGTTCTGCACGCCGCCGGCCACGATCACCTCGGAAGTACCCGACATGATGGCCTGTGCGCCGAAGTGGATGGCCTGCTGCGAGGAGCCACACTGCCGGTCCACGGTGACGCCCGGAACCGACTCCGGGTAGCCCGCGGCCAGCCACGCGGTGCGCGCGATGTTTCCGGCCTGCGGGCCGATGGTGTCGCAGCAGCCGAACACCACATCGTCCACGGCGGCCGGGGTGAGGTTGTTGCGTTCGATGAGGCCCTTGATCGCCGCGGCACCGAGATCGGCCGGGTGCACGGCGGCCAGCGAACCGCCCCGCTTACCGACCGGGGTACGCACGGCGTCGATCACATACGCCTCACGCATCGGCGAGTACTGGCGGCGGGACGGTGCTGACATGGGAACTCCTACTGCTTCGTACGAGAGCTGAGAACTAGACGCTGTGCTCGGGATTGATGAGACCGTCGAGGACGATGGTCAGGTACTGCTTGGCAAGGTTGTCCACGGTGATTCGACCGCCGGGCTGATACCAGCGCACCGACACCCACACGGTGTCGCGCAGGAACCGGTAGGCCAGTTCGATATCCATCTCGGGCCGGAAGCTGCCGTCGGCGACGCCATTGGTCAGCACCTGGTACCAGAGCTCGCGGAACTCCTTGTTGTATTCGGCGATGTAGTCGAATCGCGGTGTGCCGCTGAGGCGTTTGGCCTCGGCCTGGTAGATGGCCACGGCCGCGTGGGACTGGTCGAAGGACTCGTAGGACGCGACGACGAGGGCTTCCAGCGTGTCGCGCGCGGGCAGGCCCGCGGCCACGGTCTCGCGGTAGCGGCCGAAGAGGTCGTCGAGGAACCCGCGCAGGATCTCGTCCACCATGGCTTCTTTGGAATCGAAGTGGTGGTAGAGACTCCCGGATAGAATCCCCGCCGCGTCGGCAATGTCACGAACCGTGGTGGCGCGCAGCCCCCGTTCCGCGAATAGGTTCGCGGCCAGGCCGAGCAGCTCGTTGCGACGTGCTGATTTGGAGGGGTCAGGTTGGGTCACCCCGTCAATATACAACCAAGCATTTGCTTGGTCCACAGTGCCTATTTGCGCCGCCTTCGGCGTCGCGGGTCGCGGCCCTGTTACCTCGGTCTTCCCTCCTCCGCTCCTCCGCTTCGCTCCCCCGCTCCGTCAGTCCAGACCGAGGCGGGCCGCGACCTTGTGGGTATTGGCGCAAAGATGCGGGTCACCGGATCGAGTAGCGCAGGGGTGACGAGACGGACAGGTCGGCGAGTAGTCGGTCGCAGATGATCACCGGTGAGATTCCGGCTCGGGCCATGCGGGCCACCAGGGCCAGGCGACGTTCGGGGCTGTCCCATTCGACGGTCATCGGTTCCTGGCCGGGTCCGGCGTCGACCGTGGCCATGACGCGGCCCGGCACGCCGTCGTGGGCGGGTTCCTCGATGAGCTTGAGGACCATCCCCCGCTGCCACGCCTTATATGTCTCCATATCGGCCCCCACCACCAGTTTGTCTGTGGCAGCACATAATCCCTGTGCGATGCCGTCGGCGAAGGCCAGCTGGTCGTAGCGCAGGCGGCGGCAATTGCGTACCACCTCCAAAAGATCGGCACGCACCTCGCAAAGCAGGGCGGTCCGTTTGCGGCGGCGACGATCCGCCTCGGAATCCTCGAATCCGGTCGCGCGCGACAGGCCGAGGCGGCGCGCCCGATCGCGATCGCGAACCATGTCCCGCCGCAACGCGCCGCGCGGATCCCGCGACACATCGGATTCGTCCACGGCGTGTTGTTCGAGGATCTGCGCCGCGCGCATGGCGGTCGCCCGCTCGGAGTCGTGATCGAGCAATTCCGCACCCAAAGTCAGTGCGGCCAGAACGACATTGTCGAGCCTGCGGCGCGCCAGAACCACCTCGCGCACCAGCTCGAGTTCCATTTCCTCGGGGGCTTGTGCTGGAACTGCCTGTTTTCTGTGATCCGGACCCATGGGTCGTGCCCTTCGACTAGCGGTACCGGCCTAAACCAGGATTGCACAACGACACCATGTAAGCGCCAGCCATTTTGCGCCCCGAATAAAAAAGAGACTGCCGCGCCCCCTCGGGGACGCGGCAGTGAGAAAAGCTGCGACCTTACGACACAGCATTCCGTGTCGACCGACACAGCATTCCGTGCCGATCGAACGCACTAATTCGGTTGCGCGGGCGCGAAATCCGAATTACGCGCGCTGACTGGAAATGGAAACCACTTCACCTGTCAGGTAGGTGGTGTAGTCGCTCGCGAGCATGGCGATGGTGGCGGCCACCTCCCACGGCTCGGCGGCCCGGCCGAACGCCTCACCGGCGGCCAGACGATCGAGCAGATCTGCCGAGGTGACCTTGTCCAGGAAGGCGTGCCGGGCGATGGACGGGGCGACCGCGTTGATGCGCACGCCGAACTCCGCGGCCTCGACTGCGCTGCAACGGGTCAGCGCCATGACGCCTGCCTTGGCGGCGGCGTAGTGGGCCTGGCCGTGTTGGGCACGCCAGCCGAGCACCGAGGCATTGTTGACGATGACGCCGCCGTGGCCCGCCTCGCGGAAGTACGCCAGCGCCGCACGAGTCGCGCGGAAGGTCCCGTTGAGGGTGATGTCGATGACCTTGTCCCACTGCTCGTCGGTCATGTCGACCACGGGCACCTCGCCGCCGAGACCGGCATTGTTGACCATCACATCGATGCGGCCGAACGCCGCGACCGCACCGACGATGAGCGCGTTGACCTGCTCGGTGGAGCTGACGTCGCACGGCACGGAAGCGACTCGGCGGTCCGGGAATTCGGCCTTCAGCGCCTCCTCGGTCTCCTTCAGGCGACGCTCGTGCCAGTCGGACACCACCACGTCCGCGCCCTCGGAGAGCAGGCGGCGCGCGGTGGCCGAACCGATACCGGTGCCGGCGGCCGCGGTCACGACCGCGATCTTGCCCGCGAGCAGGTTGTGGCCGGGGGTGATTTCGGGGGCGGTGGACAGATCACTCACGGTCGAGCCTCTCGGGGAAGTCCGAGCACGCGCTCGGAGATGATATTGCGCTGCACTTCGTTCGAACCGCCGTAGATGGTGTCCGCACGGGTGAAGAGGAACATGCGCTGCCAGGCATTGAGATCGTCGCCCGGGCCGTCGGCGATGAGGCCGGGCGCGCCGAGCACGTCCATGGCCAATTCACCCAGTCCGCGATGCCAATTGGCCCACAGCAGCTTGGTCACCGACGCCTGCCCGGCGGCGGTGCGGGCGTCGACGGAGGCTCCGTCGTGGCCGGATTCCAGGGTGCGCAGCACGTGCGCGCGCAGCACCCGCAGGCCGACCCACGCCTTGTCGAAACGGTCGGCGAGGACCGGGTTCTCGATCGCTCCGTTCTCGCGGGCGACCGCCTCGAGGTCGGCGAGCTCCCGCGCGTAGCGGATCTGCTGCCCGACGGTCGAGATGCCACGCTCGAACGTGAGCGTGCCCATGGCGACCTTCCAGCCGTCACCGGGCTGCCCGACCACCAGATCGGCGGCGGTGCGGGCATTCTCGAAGAACACCTCGTTGAATTCCGCGGTCCCGGTGAGCTGGATGATCGGCCGCACCTCGACACCCGGCTGCTTCATCGGCACGAGCAGATACGACAGGCCGTGGTGGCGGGTCGAGCCCTTCTCGGTGCGGGCGACCACGAAGCACCAGTCCGACAGGTGCGCCAGCGAGGTCCAGACCTTCTGGCCGTTGATGATCCACTCGTCGCCGTCGAGCTGGGCGGAGGTGGAGACGGCGGCCAGGTCCGAGCCCGCGCCCGGCTCCGAATAGCCCTGGCACCACAGCTCGGTGACATTGCGGATGCCCGGCAGGAAGCGCTTCTTCTGCTCCTCGGTGCCGAAGGCGATGACCGTGGGGCCGAGCAGTTCCTCACCGAGGTGCGAGACCCGGCTCGGCGCATCGGCTTTGGCGTACTCCTCGTGGAAGATGACCTGCTGGCGCAGGGTGGCGTCGCGGCCGCCCCATTCCTTGGGCCAGCCCAGGCAGGTCAGTCCGGCGGCGGCGAGGGCGCGATCCCACTCCAGCCGCTCTTCGAAGGCTTCGTGCTCGCGGCCGGGACCGCCCAGACCGCGCAGCTCGCGGAACTGGCCGTTCAGGTTCTCGGCCAGCCATTCGCGCACCTCGGTGCGGAATTCGGCATCCTCGGGTGGCTCAATCCCGCTGGCCGGTTCGGGGGTCTGGATCATGCTCACGTCGGTAGAGTAACCTACCAAGCACTTGCTTTGTTAGACCCATTCCCGGACAGCGAGGACGCCCCGTGACATCTCCTCCGCAGACCACACCGCTCGCCCTGCACGAGGCCGCGCACCTTTACGGTGACGCACCCGCCGTGGGCGACGGTGCCGTGCGCCTGAGCTGGTCGCAGCTGCTGGACTCGGTGCGTGAGACCGCGCGTGCGCTGCTGGCGCGCGGCATCCAGCGCGGCGATCGGATCGGCATCTGGGCGCCCAATACCCATCACTGGGTGACCGCGGTGCTGGCCACCCATTACGTGGGCGCCGTCATCGTGCCGCTCAATACCCGATACGTGGCCGCCGAGTCGGTGGACGTGCTGGCGCGGGTGGAGGCCAAGGCGCTGTTCGTCGCGGGAACCTTCCTGGGCCGCGACCGGCTGGCCGAATTGCGGGCCGCCGCACCCGATCTGGGCATCGAGACGGCCATCGTGATTCCGGTCGAAGGGGAAACGCCGGTCGAGGACGCGTCGGGCAAGGTCATCGCCTGGTCGGAACTGGGCAAGGTGGCCGAGGCCGTGAGCCTCGAGGACGCCATCGCCCGCGCGGAATCGGTCTCGCCGGACGATCTTTCGGACATCCTGTTCACCTCCGGCACCACCGGGCGCAGCAAGGGCGTGCTGATCGCGCATCACCAGGTGCTGGCCAGCGCCCGCGCCTGGGCCGACTGCGCGACGCTGAACCACACCGACCGCTACCTGGTGGTGCCGCCGTTCTTCCACAGCTTCGGCTACAAGGCGGGCATCCTCACCTCCCTGGTGACCGGCGCGACGATCGTTCCGCAGGCCGTGTTCGACGTGCGCGAGACCATGCGCCTCATCCACGACGAGCGCATCACCGTGCTGACCGGTCCGCCGACCATTCACCAGACCATCCTCGACCACCCGGAGCGCGCGGCGGCGGATCTGTCCAGCCTGCGCGTCGCGGTCACCGGCGCGGCCACCGTGCCGGTCGTGCTGATCGAAAGACTGCGCAGCGAACTCGATTTCGAGGTGGTGCTGACCGCTTACGGGCAGACCGAATCCGGCGGCTTCGGCACCATGTGCCGGCCCGAGGATTCCGCCGAGACCATTGCCAACACCTGCGGGCGCGTCATCGACGGCTTCGAGATGAAGCTGGCCGACAATGGCGAACTGCTGCTGCGCAGCGACCAGGTGATGCGCGGCTACCTCGACGATCCGCAGGCCACCGCCGCCACCATCGACCGCGACGGCTGGCTGCACACCGGCGATGTCGCCGTCATCGACGAGCGCGGCTACATGAAGGTCACCGACCGGCTCAAGGACATGTACATCTCCGGCGGCTTCAATGTGTATCCCGCCGAGGTGGAGCAGACCATGGCCCGGCTCGAGGGCGTCGCGGAGACCGCGGTCATCGGCGTGCCGGACGAGCGCATGGGCGAGGTCGGCAAGGTGTACGTGGTGCGCCGGGCCGGGGCCGAGCTGACCGAAGAGTCGGTGCGCGACTACGCCAAGACGCAGCTGGCCAACTTCAAGGTCCCCAAGTACATCGAGTTCCGGGATGAACTGCCCTACAACGCCGCCGGGAAGGTTCTCAAGCGGCAACTACGTGAGGAGAAGGCGTGAGCCAGCAACCGGGAGCCATTCCCGATGAGGGCGAGGTCGTCCTCTACGAGAAGCGCGGGCCGCTCGCGATTGTCACGCTGAACCGGCCGGATTACCGCAATGCGCAGAACTCGGTCATGACCTACGCGCTCGACGCCGCCTTCGTGAAGGCCGTCGAGGATCCGGAGGTCAAGGTGATCGTGCTGGGCGGTGCCGGAAAGCATTTCAGCGCCGGGCACGATATCGGCACGCCGGGCCGGGATCACCACATCAAGTACGAGAACAAGGCCGCGCTGTGGTGGGACCACACCGACCGGCTCGGCGGCGATCAGCGTTTCGCCCGCGAGTCCGAGGTGTACCTGGGCATGTGCCGGCGCTGGCGGGAGATCCCCAAGCCGACCATCGCCATGGTGCAGGGCGCGTGCATCGCCGGTGCCCTCATGCTGGCCTGGTCCTGCGACATGATCGTGGCCTCCGAGGACGCGTTCTTCTCCGATCCTGTTGTCCGCATGGGTATTCCGGGCGTCGAGTACTTCGCGCATCCGTGGATGCTGGGGCCGCGCCGCGCCAAGGAGATCCTGTTCACCGGTGAACGCTTCACCGCCGCACAGGCTTACGAGTGGGGCATGCTCAATCGCGTTGTACCGCGCGAGGAGCTGGAGGCGCAGACCTTCGCGCTGGCCGAGAAGATCGCGGAGATGCCGCAGTTCGGGCTGGCGTTGACCAAGAAGGCCGTCAACCAGTGCGAGGACCTGATGGGGATGCGCGCGGGCATGGATTCCGTGTTCGGGCTGCACCATTTCGCGCACGCGCACAATGCCGAGGTCGGAGCGGACTCCCTCGGCGGGATGAACGCCAAGTCCATGAAGGCCGCCGCCACCGACGCGGCCGCCGCTACCAACAAAGACGGGGCCGAGTAAGTGGATCTCGAATTCGACGCCAAGACCGAGGAATTCCGCGCCGAGGTGCGCGCGTTCCTGGCGGCCAATGTGCCCGCCACTCCCCTGCCGTCCATGGACACCAAGGAGGGGTTCGAGGCGCACCGGGCGTGGGAGGGCAAGCTGGCCGAGGCCCGGCTCTCCTGTGTCGCCTGGCCCGCCGAGTACGGCGGCCGCGACGCCTCTTTGACCGAATGGGTCATCTTTGAGGAGGAGTACTACGCCGCGGGCGCGCCGGGACGCGTCTCGCAGAACGGCATCTTCCTGCTCGCGCCCACCCTGTTCGAGCACGGCTCCCCCGAGCAGCTCGCGCGCATCCTGCCGAGAATGGCGCGCGCCGACGACATCTGGGCGCAGGCGTGGTCCGAGCCGGAGGCCGGGTCCGACCTGGCGGGCATCCGCTCCACCGCCAAGCGCACCGAGGGCGGCTGGCTGCTCAACGGGCAGAAGACGTGGAGTTCGCGGGCCTCGTTCGCGGACTGGGGTTTCGGCCTGTTCCGCAGCGACCCGGAGGCCGAACGGCACCGCGGCCTGACCTACCTGATGTTCCCGCTCACCGCGGAAGGCATTACGGTGCGGCCGATTCCGCAGCTGGACGGTGAGCCCGGGTTCGCGGAGATCTTCCTGGACAATGTGTTCGTGCCGGACGCCGACGTGATCGGCGAGGCCAACAACGGCTGGAAGGTCGCCATGGCGACCTCGAGCAACGAGCGCGGCCTGTCGCTGCGCGCGCCCGGCCGGTTCACCGCCACCGCCGCCAAGCTGATCGAGCTGTGGCGGGACGCGGCCGACGAGTCCGATACCGCCGCCGCCGACCGCGTGGTCGACGCGTGGGTGGGCGCGGAGGCGTACCGCCTCAACACCTGGGCCACCGTGACCCGCCTGGCCGACGGCGGTCAGCTGGGCGCGGAATCCTCGGTGAACAAGGTGTTCTGGTCGGATCTGGACATCGCCATGCACGAGACCGCCCTGGATCTGCACGGTGCGGCGGCGGAGCAGGAGTCGGCCTGGACCGACGGTTACCTGTTCTCGCTGGCGGGCCCGATCTACGCCGGTACCAACGAGATTCAGCGCAATATCATCGCCGAACGCCTGCTCGGCCTGCCGCGATAGCCACAGGGAGGACGACGACATGCGATTCGCATTGACCGCAGAACAGAACGATTTCGCCGCCAGCCTGCGCAAGATGAGCGAGGCCGCCAAGACGCCCGGTGTCGTCCGGGCCTGGGGCACGGGCGATTCCGCCGCCGGACGCGCGCTGCTCGGCCAGCTGGCCGAGGCGGGTGCGCTGGGGCTGACCGTCACCGAGGCGAACGGCGGCTTCGGCGCGGGCCCGGTCGAGATGATCGTGGCCTTCACCGAGATCGGCCGGGCCGCCGTGCCCGGGCCGCTGGTGGAGACCGCCGCCGCAATTCCCGCACTGCTGCAGGCGCTTCCGGATGCGGCGCTCGCCGCCGAGCGGCTGCCGGAGCTGGCCGAGGGCGCGAAGCTGGGCACCCTCGCGGTGACCGCGTCGGCCGGGGCCAATGCGGGCCGGGCCGCGGGTGCGGCCACCGCACTGGACGCCGACATCGCCGACCTGGTGCTGATCGCCGAGGGTGACCGGGTTGCGCTCGGCACCGCCGGCGACCTGGTGACCTCGGTGGACGCGGCCCGCCGCCTGTTCACCGTGACCGCGGGCGAGACCCTGGCCGAGGGCGAAGGCGTTTCCGCCGCCATCGATCTGGCCTTCGACACCGCCGCTCTGGCGGCCGCCGCGCAGCTGCTCGGCGCGGGCCGGGCGCTGGTGGACACCAGCGTCGAGTACGTCAAGCAGCGCCAGCAGTTCGGCACCCCGATCGGCCGCAACCAGGCCATCAAGCACCACCTCGCCAACGCCCACATCGGCCTGGAAATGGCGCTGCCCCTGCTCTACCGGGCCGCACTCACCCTGGAGTCGAACGCGGACAGCGAGACTCGCGGCCGCGACATCTCCGCCGCCAAGCTTGCCTGCGGCGAGGCCGCCTACCAGGCCGCCCGCATCGCCCTGCAGGTGCACGGCGCGATCGGCTACACCGCCGAATGCGATCTCTCGCTGTGGCTGACCAAGGTCACCGCGCTGCGCTCGGCCTGGGGCACCCCCGCCCAGCACCGCGCCCGCATCGCCACCGCCCTGCGCGCCGGGAGCGTCGCATGAGCACTATCGACACGTTGGGAGCCAACGCATGAGCCTCACTGCCGAACAGCAGGAACTCGTCACCACCGTGCGCGCGGTGCTGACCAAGCACGGGGACAGCGCGGCCGTGCGGCGCGGGCTGGAGAGCGAGCGCGGGTACGACGAGCAGCTGTGGTCGCTGCTGTGCGAGCAGGTCGGCGTTGCGGCGCTGGCGATTCCGGAGGAGTTCGGCGGGGTCGGGGTCGGCCTGGTCGAATCCCTGCTGGTGGTCGAGGAACTCGGGCGCACGCTCTCCGCGCCGCCCATGCTCGGCTCCGCCGTGCTGGGTGTGCAGGCGCTGCTGCTGGCCGGGAACACCGAGGCCAACGAGCGGCTGCTGCCCGAAGTCGCCGAGGGTGCACGGACGCTGGCGCTGTGCTGGGCCGGGCCGCGCGGCTGGGACTCGTTCGGGGTCAAGCCCACAGGTGAAACCCTTTCCGGCTCGGCGCATTACGTCCTCGACGGGGTGTTCGCGGACACGCTGCTGGTGCTGACCGAGGCGGGCCTGTTCGAGGTGGACGCCGACGCTGCGGGCGTCACCCGTACCGCCGTCGTCACCCAGGATCCGACCCGCAAACTCGCACGGATCGACTTCGACGGTGTCACGGCCCGCCCGCTCGGCACCCTCAACGTCACCCGCCTGCGCGAAATCGCTTGGGCCGCAGTGGTTGCCGAGCAACTGGGCGCGGCCGAGCAGTGCCTCGACATGACCGTCGAATACTCCAAGTCCCGCGTGCAGTTCGGTCGCCCGATCGGCAGCTTCCAGGCCCTCAAGCACCGCATGGCCGACATGTACGTCCTGGTCGAATCCACCCGCTCCATCGCCTACCTCGCCATCGCGGGCCTGGCCGAGGGCGTGATCGACCCGATCGATATCCAGGCCGCCCGCCTGCACGCCATCGACACCTTCAACTCGGTGGTCTCCGAAACCGTCCAGATGCACGGCGGTATCGCGATCACCTGGGAGCACGACGCGCACCTGTTCTTCAAGCGCGCCCACGCCGACACCCAGCTCTTCGGCACCCCCGCCCGACCCCTGGCCCGCCCGGCCTGACCAGGGATTCGGCAACAGACCCGCTCAGGGACAGAACGGCCCGCACGCCCATCACGTGCGGGCCGTTCGCCGTCTGTGGGCCGGGACCGGCCGGCCGCCGCCCGGGAAAACCTCGGAAACTCCCTCGCCGCACAACTTCCCGACTTCGATCCCGCCGTCCTCCAAAGTTCGCGGACCACACCCGTCGGGTGCGGTCCGCGTTCCGTTCCGCCCCGTACCATCCCGCTCATGAACCAACCCATGCCGCCACAAGGGCAGTACCCCCACCCGCAGCAAGGCCAGTCGCAGCCCGGATACCCGCAGCAGCCCCAGCAGCCGTATCCCCCGCAGGGCCAAGCCCCTTATCCGCAGCAGGGCCAGCCCCAACAGCAGCAGGCCCCGGGCCCCCAGTTCCCGATCCTGGTCTCCACCATGAACGACGTCCCCGGCTACGAAATCACCCAGGTAATCAGCGAAGTCGCGGGCCTGACCGTCCGCAGCCGCGGCCTCGGCGCGAACTTCGCCGCCGGTTTCCGAGCGCTGGGCGGCGGCGAGATCCACGAGTACACGCAGCTGCTCTACCAGTCCCGCCACGAAGCGATCATGCGGATGTGCCAACACGCGATCGCCTACGGCGCGAACGCCGTCATCGCCATGCGCTTCGACTGCAACGAAATCGCCAACACCATGAGCGAAGTCGCCGCCTACGGCACCGCGGTCATCATCAAACCCCTCGACAAGTAGGTCAGTGGTGTAGGACCTGGACCTCTCGGACCGGTTCCTTGCGGCCCAGTTTGGCTCGGAGTGGGTAGATCGCCATCACGGCCAGGAGGCTGATGGTGGAGGCGATCAGTTGGGGGCGTTGGTCGGGGTTGCGGGCCATGGCTACGAAGACGGCGAAGATGGCGATCACCACGGCCCAGCTGATGTAGGGGTAGCCCCACATGCGGTAGGTGAGGGCGGAGGGGTCTTCTCGGCGGAGGCGGGCTCGAAGTCGGAGCTGGGAGAACATGATTGCCACGTAGACGAAGGCCAGGACTACGCCGATGGAGTTGACCAGGAAGGTGAAGACCTGGTCGGGGGAGATGTAGGAGGCGATGACGGCGCCCCAGGCGGCGATGGTGCCGAGCAGGACGGCTCGGGCGGGGACGCCGCGCTTGTTGAGTTTCACCAGGGAGGCGGGGGCGTCGCCGTCGCGGGTGAGGACGTAGAGCATGCGGGAGGAGACGTAGATGGCCGAGTTCAGGACCGAGAGGACCGCGGTCAGAATGACGACCTGCATGATGGTGCCCGCGGCTGGGATGCCGATGTGGTCGAGGGCGCTGACGAACGGGCTCTGCAAGACCTTGGCGTCGTTCCAGGGCAGGATGGTCACCACCAGGAAGATCGAGGCCACGTAGAACAGGCCGACCCGCCACAGCACATTGTTGGTGGCGCGGGCCACGGCCGGGCCGGGCTCCTTGGATTCGGCGGCGGCCACGGTCACGATCTCGGTGCCGCCGAAGGCGAACATCACCACCACGATGGCGGAGAAGATGCCGCCGACGCCGTTGGGCGCGAAACCGCCGTGCTGGGTGAGATTGGCGAAGCCCGCCTCGGACCCCGGCCACAGGCCGAACACCCAGGACAGTCCGACGGCCAGGAACAGCACGATGGCCACCACTTTGATGGAGGCGAACCAGAATTCGAACTCGCCGAACGATCGCACCGAGACCAGGTTCACCGCGGTCATGAGGACGAGCAAGGCGGCCGAGAGCACCCACTGGGGCAGGTCGATCCAGCTGCCGAGGATGGCCGCGCCGGCCACCGCCTCGGCCCCGACCAGGATGACGTAGAGGTACCAGTACAGCCAGCCGACGGTGAACCCGGCGAACGGTCCCATGGCCATGCGCGCGTACTCGCCCATGGATCCGGCGACCGGCCGAGCCACCACCATTTCACCGAGCGCGCGCAGCACGCACAGCACGACGAGTCCGGCTCCCGCGTAGGACAGGATGGCGGCGGGTCCGGCGGTCTTGATGACCGAGCCACTGCCGACGAACAGGCCCGCGCCGATGGCGCCGCCGATCGCGATCATGGTCATGTGCCGTCGCCGGAGGCCGGTCCGCAGTTCCTGCTGCTCGCCATTGCCCGTGTCCGTCAGTTGGGCACTGCCGGGTTCCGACATCTGACCGCCACCTTCTTGAGTTGCTCCAGTGTTGCCAGAACACCATATCGAGGCTGGTCAGCAGGTGAAAATCGCCCGTCCGGCCGCTGCGCCCGGGTATGCCGCAGATGCGCGAATCACCATCGTGGACAGGCGTTTCCATCCCGGGGGTACCGTCGGGAGGTATGACCGAGACACAGCGTGGCCGGGTACGCGTCGAACCGAGCGCCAAGCGGGTGCGCGCCTACCTGGGCGGTCACCTGGCCGCCGACAGCATCCACCCGACGCTGGTGTGGGAATCACCCCACTACCCCACCTACTACCTGCCGGTCGCCGACCTGGCGGTGAAGCTGGAACCCAACGGCCAGACCCGGCACTCCCCCAGCCGCGGCAACGGCACCGAATTCGATGTGGTGGCCGACGGCATCACCGCCGCGGGCGCGGCCGTCCGCCACCTCGACTCCCCGATCGAGGAACTGCGCGACCTGGTGAAACTGGACTTCGCGGCGATGGACGAATGGTTCGAGGAGGACGAGCCGATCTACGTCCACCCGCGCGACCCCTACACCCGGGTCGATATCCTGGCCAGCTCCCGCCACATCCGGGTGGAGTTGGACGGCCAGGTCCTGGCCGACTCGCACACCCCGCACATCCTGTTCGAGACCGGGCTGCCCGCGCGCTACTACCTGCCGCTCACCGATATCCGCATGGATCTGCTGCAGCCGTCGCAGACCCGGACCTCGTGCCCGTACAAGGGTCACGCCGAGTATTGGAATGTTCAGCTGGGTGAGACCAGCCACCCGGATCTGGTGTGGATCTACCGGACCCCGTTGCCGGAGAGTCAGAAGATCGCCGGGTTCGCGTCGTTCTACAACGAGAAGGTCGACATCTGGGTGGACGGCGAAATGCAGCCGCGCCCCAAGACCCCGTTCAGCTGAAACCCTCAGTCCCCCAGGATCTCCGACACCAGCCGGGGTAGCGCCTCCCCGATCGGGTCGCGCACGATCTCGGCGGCGAACTCGTCGTAGGGGGTCGGCTCGTTGTTCACCACGACCAGGTCGGCCCCCGCGTCCACCGCCACCGCGCACATCGATGCGGCGGGCTCGACCTGCAGCGAACTACCCACGGCCAGAAAGATTTCCGCGGTCTCGGCGATCTGCACGGCGGCGCGGATGGCGGTCGTGTCGAGTTGCTGACCGAACATGATGACGGCCGCCTTCAGGATGCCGCCGCACGCCGGGCAGACCGGATCCGGCTCGCCCGCGGCCACCCGTTCCAGGGTCGCGGCCATGGAATCGGTGAATTCGCAGTCGATGCAGACGACTTCGAACATATTGCCGTGGATCTCCACCACGTCACCGGACCCGGCACGCTGATGCAGTCGATCGATGTTCTGGGTGATGATCCCGACCTGCCGCTCCCCGGCCAGCCGCACCAGTGCCGCGTGCGCCGGATTGGGGGTCGCCTGCCAGGCCGGATTGTCGCGGCGCGCCAGCCAGGCCCGCACCCGCAGCTCCGGATCGGCGACATAGTTCTGGTAGGTCGACAGCAGTTCCGCGATCGGATCCTTGGTCCAAGTCCCGCGCGGCCCACGGAAATCCGGTATGCCGGAGTCCGTCGAGATCCCCGCTCCCGTCAAAACCCCGATCGGTCCCTTGCGTGCACGCCAGTCCGTCACTCTGCCCACCCTATGCCGAATCCGGCGGCGGGGCCGTTCACACGGCGAGGACCTCGGGCTGCTCGTCGGCGCGCCGGTAATGGCCGGGGGCGAGACCGTATTCGCGTTTGAATGCCTTCGCGAAGGCGAATTCGCTCTGGTAGCCGACCTTTCGGGCGATCGATGCGAGCGCGGCGTCGGTCTCGCGCAGCAGCCGGGCGGCGGTGAGCATGCGCCACCGGGTCAGATAGGACAGCGGCGGTTCACCGACCGTGCCGAGGAAGCGGCGCGCCAGCGTGGCCCGGCTGACGCCCGCGACGGCGCTCAGTTCGGCGACGGTCCAGGCTCGTTGCGGCTCAGCGTGAATCGCGCGCAGGGCATCCGTCACCACCGGATCGCCGAAGACGCCCGCCCAGCCGGTCGGGGACCGCTGCTCGTCGAACCAGGCGCGCAGCATGAACAGCAGCAGAGTGTCGAGGAGAGCCGGGATGGCGGCGTCGGTGCCCGGACGCGGTTCGGCGATCTCGCACGCGAGCAGATCGACCGCGGAGCGCAGCGCCGGATGCCGTCCGGGTCGTGCGGGCAGGTGAATGAATTCGGGCAGCTCGTCCAGCAGCGGATGGCTGCGCCGGCCGCCGAGTCCGTAAGCCCCGCACACCAATACCGCGCGCACCCCCGGCCCGGGGAGCTCCCGGGGCTCACCGGGAATCGCCAGCTCGGTGACCGGGGTGTCGAGCGCATCCATGATGTCGTGCACCTCGCCGCGTGGCATGAACAGCACATCTCCGGCTCCGAGCGCGATCGGTTTCCCGTCCGGCGGCCGCACCCAGCACGAACCCTGCAGCACCACATGGAATCCCGCGCCGGGCACCTTCGGATAGCGCCGCCCCCAGGGCGCGTGCCGGATGAACAGCCCGGAGGCGGGGCTGCCGGTTCGAATGGCGGCGATGGTCTCGCTGAGGATGTCCACCTGTTCACCATACCGATCAGACGATGAGCGTTTCAGACATCAGAGTGAGCAATTCAGCCATTCAAATGCTCATTACCAGCCCATAGCTTTGAATCATGACGAACAGCGAAGCACAGCGGAAGCAGCCGGTCATCGCGGTCTACGGCGCGAACGGCCACACCGGCGGCTACCTCCTCACCGACCTCCACCGCCGCGGCCTGACCCCGATCCTGGTGGGCCGCAACGCCGATCGGCTGCGCGCCGCAGCCGACGCGGCGGGCCTGCCCGATGCCGTGATCCGGGTCGCGGATCTGAACGACCGCGCCGCCCTGATCGCCGCCTTCCGCGGCGCGGATGTGGTGATCAGCTCGCTGCCCGCCTATGTGGAGATCGGCGAGCCGATCCTGGCCGCCGCCATCGACGCCGGGGCACATTACACCGACATCTCCGGCGAGCAGTTGTTCCTGCGGCGGGTGCTCGACGAATACGGGACCCGAGCCGAAAATGCCGGTGTGACCGTGGTTTCCGGCATCACCGACAGCAACCTGTCGGGTGATCTGCTGGCCCATCTGGCGACCCGCCGCGTCACCGGTCCGGCGGAGGTAATCCTCAGCCATCTCAGCCGCAGCGGCGGCAATGGCTCCAAGGGCAGCGCGAAAACCATTCTGGCCAGCCTGGATTGGTTCCTGTCGGGCGGTTGGCACTACGAGGGCGGGGAATTCCGCACCGGCCCGGTCGCGCGCTACACCGAGATCACCTTCCCCGACTCGACCACGCCGACCCAGGTGGCCAAGTTCGCGCAGCCGCCGGTCCTCACCATCCCCCGGCATTCCGACGTGTCCTATGTGGCGGGCGCCCTCGATGTCGAGATCCTCGGGCACCTGAGCGGCTTCACCCCCGCCGCGCTCGATGACATGCCCGACGCACCGGACGCTGATCTGCGCTACTACCTGGTCGCGGACGTCTTCGGTGTCGACGGTGGCGTGGTGCGTGGCTTGGTCAGCGGCGTCGACTCCTACCGCGATTCCGCGCTGATGGCGGTCGAGGCAGCCGTGCGCCTGGCCGATGGCACCGCGAAGCCCGGCGCACTGGCACCGGCCGAAGCCTTCGACGCCGAGGACTTCCTCAACTCCCTTGCACCCCACGGCATCACCTGGCAGATCACACCGCAATAGCGCTGCCCAACCCAAGCCCAGCTCGCCGTGCGGGACTCGGCCGCAACGGCCGACGAGCAAGGGGCGGCCGGGGTGCGTGGGATGACCGCGCCGGGCGGTGTCTGCCTGCGGCGGGCAATACAGTGGGGTCATGAACGCCTCTGAGCCGCGTGACGATCGTCCGAAGTTGGCCGTGGAGTTGGATCTGGAGCCGCATCCCGAGGGTGGGTGGTTTCGGGAAACCTGGCGTAGCGGAGTGGAATTCGAGCCGGAGGGGTATGCGGGACCGCGGAGCAGCGGGACGGCCATCTATTACCTGCTGCTGGCGGGGGAGAAGTCCGCGCCGCATACGGTGGCGTCGGATGAGATCTGGTTCTGGCATCGGGGTGGGCCGCTGCTGCTGAACATCGGGGGTGAGGAGATCGTCCTCGGTCCCGATGTCGAGCAGGGGCAGCGCCCCTCGGCGGTGGTCCCCGGTGGGGTCAGCCAAGCCGCCAAACCGGCGGGAGACCACTACAGCTTGGTGAGCTGTGTGGTCTCCCCCGGTTTCGATTTCGCCGATTTCCGGCTCGACTGAGCCACTTTCGGCAGTCGTGCCTACTGGTCGACTTCGAGAATTCCCTCGGCCACTGCGTGCTCGATGGTCTTCTCGAGGTTCGGGCAGGAGTCGGGTTTGCCCATGATGGGCCCGTTCTCGGCCAGTTTCTGGAACACCGGGCAGCGGGCGGCCGGATCCGACTGCCACTGCACGGTTTTCTGGTTGCTGGAGTGTTTGCGCACGAGCACTTCGTTGCCGCAGGTCTGACACGCGATGGGTGTCATGCCCGCTTCCATGTAGTGCTCTTTGTCCAGGACCGTCTGGGCGCGCACCTGGTCACGCTGTTCCGGACGGTCCGCGAAATCCGGTGCCTTCGCCCAGCTGGTCATCAGACTCCTGCCTCCTCCGAGGACGCCGCATCGGCCACGGCCGCTTCGGCTTCCTTGGCTTCGCGCTTCTTGCGCAGGTTCTCCTCGACCTCGGCGGTCCAGGATTCGACGGCCTTGGTGGTGTCGATCTCGAATTCGAAGCGCTGCACCGACTTCGGGTCGATGTCGGCGACATCCACGTAGAACTGGTCGTACCAGCGACGCAGCTGGTAGACCGGGCCGTCTTCCTCGGTCAGCAGCGGGTTGTCGATCTTGGACTTGTGCTTCCAGATCTCGACGTCCTGCAGGAAGCCCTCGGACACGCCCTCGGTCATCTTGGCGGCGAAGGCCTGGGCCTGCGCTTCGGGCAGCCCCTTCGGCTTCTCCAGCGCGACACCCCACTGCAGCATGAAGGAGTTCTGCGTGACCGGGTAGTGGCAGTTGATGAGGACCGTCTTGACCTGGAAGCCGCTGTAGATATTGAGCAGCGGGTTGATCATGTACGACGGCCCGAAGTACGACGCCTCGGATTCCAGCGTCACATCGATGCCGGCCTCGGCGGCCTGCCCGATATCGGGGCGGCCCGTGGTCTTGAGGTACTGGGTGGCGACGTGGCCCTCGAGGACGTTCTTGAAGTACGTCGGGAAGGCGTAGTGGATATAGAAGAAGTGCGCCATATCCACGACGTTGTCGATGATCTCGCGGCAGTTGGCGCCCTCGATCAGCAGCGAGTGCCAGGTCCACTCGGTCCAGCCGTCGTTGAGCTCCTCCGAGGCGGTGCCGTCCGCATTGGTGAAGGGTCCCTCGATATAAGGGATCGTCACCTCTTCCGGCGGCGGGTTGCCCTCGTGGTCGTGCCAGACGAACAGCTGGCCGTTGCGCTCGAGCGTGGTCCAGGCGCGGGTGCGGGCCAGCGGGGGCACGCGCTTCGCGTAGGGAATGCCGGTGCACTTGCCGTCGCCGCCCCAACGCCAGTCGTGGAACGGGCACGCGAGGGAGTCGCCCTTCACCTCACCCATGGAGAGGTCGCCACCCAGGTGGCGGCAGTAGCCGTCCAGCACCTTCAGCTCGTCCTGGCTGTTCTTGAACACGACCAGCTTGGTGCCGAATACATTGACCGCGTGCGGCTTGCCGTCGCGGAAGTCCTTGGCAAGGCCCAGGCAGTGCCAGCCCCTCGCGAACCGGGTGGGCATCGAGCCCACGTCGATCTCGCGGACCTTCCCGCGGGGCCCCTGGGGGGATGTCGCCATCGTTGATCCTCCTATGGATGTACTAGAACACGTTACAAAATTGGCTGGCAGTTATCCAGCGATAGGACCAACTACCTGGATAGGGTCGTCCAAAGCCGCTTCAGCACCACGTTCTCGACAGGAATAAGAACGTGTTCTACTCTCAGGGGCACACGAAGACCGCTGAACACCGCACCAGGCAGGAGCAACTGGCGAGATGACGCAAGAAGTAGTTGAGCGGGTCGAGGCGCTGCTGCCCACCCTGCGTGAACGCGCCCAGCAGGCCGAGGATCTGCGCCAGATCCCCGAGGAGTCCATCAAGGAACTCGAGGCCGCCGGATTCTTCAAGCTGCTTCAGCCCAAGCAGTGGGGCGGCTACGCGGCCGATCCCGTCGTCTTCTACGACACCGTCCGCAAGATCGCCAGCGCGTGTGGTTCCACCGGCTGGGTCGCGGGCATCATCGGCGTCCACAACTGGCACCTGGCGCTGTTCGATCAGCGCGCGCAGGAAGAGGTCTGGGGCGAGAACACAGACGTCCGGATCTCCTCGTCGTACGCGCCCATGGGCGCCGGCCTGGTGACCGAGGACGGCGAAGGCTACACCGTGAACGGTTCCTGGGCTTGGTCTTCGGGCTCGGGCCACGCGGACTGGGTGGTCGTCGGCGGACCGGTGATCAAGAACGGCAAGCCGGTCGACTTCGGCTCGTTCCTGATCCCGCGCAGCGAGTACACCATCAACGACGTGTGGAATGTGGTCGGCCTCAAGGGCACCGGCTCCAACACCATCGTGGTCGAGAACGTCTACGTGCCCCGGCACCGCTTCCTCAGCTTCCGCGCCATGAGCGAGCTGAAGGCGCCCGGCCTGGAGCAGAACACCGACCCGGTCTACAAGATGCCGTGGGGCACCATCCATCCCACCACCATCTCGACCCCCATCGTCGGAATGGCTTACGGCGCTTACGAAGCCCACGTCGAGCACCAGGGCAAGCGCGTGCGCGCCGCCTACGCGGGCGAGAACGCCAAGGACGACCCGTTCGGCAAGGTGCGCATCGCCGAGGCCGCCAGTGACATCGACGCCGCGTGGCGTCAGCTCTCGGGCAATGTCGCCGACGAGTACGCCTACCTGCTGCGCGGCGAGGACGTGCCGTTCGACGTGCGTGCCCGCGCCCGTCGTGACCAGGTGCGCGCCACCGGCCGCGCCGTCGCGTCGATCGACAAGCTGTTCGAGGCGTCGGGTGCCACCGCCCTGGCCAACGGCACTCCGCTGCAGCGCTTCTGGCGTGACGCGCACGCCGGTCGGGTGCACGCGGCCAATGACGCCGAGCGCGCCTACGTCATGTACGGCACGCACGCGTTCGGGCTCCCGATCACCGACACGATGGTGTAATCCATGACCGCTGTGACTGAAGACAATGCGCGGCCCGCCGCGGAAATCACCTACGAGTCCACCTCGCGCTACGCGCAGGTGCGACCGGACCTGAAGCTGCATTACCACGAGGCGGGGGTCGGCAACGGCCCCACCATCGTGCTGCTGCACGGCGGCGGCCCGGGCGCGTCGTCCTGGTCCAACTTCGCCAAGAACATTCCGGTGCTGGCCAAGGACTTTCACGTCCTGGCCGTGGACCAGCCCGGCTTCGGTCAGTCCGACAAGCCGACCGAGCACCCGCAGTACTTCGTGCACTCGGCGACGGCGCTGAAGGATCTGCTCGATCACCTCGAGATCACCGATCGCGTGCACCTGCTGGGCAATTCGCTCGGCGGCGGCGCGGCCACCCGCTTCGCGCTGGACTACCCGGACCGCGCCGGCAAGCTGGTGCTGATGGGCCCCGGTGGCCTGTCCACCAACCTGTTCGCGCCGGACCCCACCGAGGGCGTGAAGCTGCTGTCCAAGTTCAACTTCGAACCCACGAAGGAGAACCTGGAGGCGTTCCTGCGGATCATGGTCTTCGACCAGAAGCTGATCACGCCGGAACTCGTCGAGGAGCGTTTCGCCTCGGCCAGCCTGCCGGAGTCGCTGGCCGCGACCCGCGCCATGGGCAAGTCGTTCGCCGGACCGGATTTCGCCAAGGGCATGATCTGGCGCGACGCGTTCAAGCTGCGCCAGCCGGTGCTGATGATCTGGGGCCGCGAGGACCGGGTAAACCCGATCGACGGCGCGCTCGTGGCCTTGAAGATGGTCCCGCGCGTGCAGTTGCATGTCTTCGGCGGCTGTGGACACTGGGCACAGCTGGAGAAGTTCGACGAATTCAACCGCCTGGCAACCGACTTCCTGCTCGGCGTCAAGGAGAAGTGAGCATGATCAAGGCGCTCGGGTACATGCGCATCGAGGCCACCGATATGGCGGCCTGGCGCGAATACGGGCTCAAGGTGCTCGGCATGATGGAGGGCTCGGGCCTCAACCCCGATGCGCTCTACCTGCGCATGGACGACTACGCCGCGCGCCTGGTGATCGTGCCGGGCGAGCACGACCGGCTGCAGGCCTCGGGCTGGGAGGTCACCGACGCGCGCAGCATGCAGGCGCTGCGTGAGACCCTGGCCAAGGCCGGGGTCGCCTTCACCGAGGGCAGCAAGGAAGAGCTCGCCGAGCGTCGCGTCGAGGGCATGATCCGGTTCCAGGATCCGGGCGGCAACACCCTCGAGGCGTACTACGGCGCGCAGTACCTGGGCCGTCGCTTCGTGAGCCCGTACGGCCACAAGTTCGTGACCGCCGAGCAGGGCCTGGGCCACGTGGTCCTCACCTGCACGGATGATGCTGCGGCGCAGGCGTTCTACCAGGATGTGCTGGGCTTCCGGCTGCGTGACTCCATGCGGCTGCCCCCGCAGATGGTGGGCCGTCCCGCCGACGGCGACCCGGCCTGGCTGCGCTTCTACGGCTGCAACCCGCGTCACCACGCGCTGGCGTTCCTGCCGCTGCCCAACCCGACCGGCATCGTGCACCTGATGGTCGAGGTGGAGAACTCTGACGACGTCGGCCTCTGCCTGGATCGCGCGAACCGCAAGAAGGTCAAGATGTCGGCCACCCTCGGCCGGCACATCAACGACAAGATGCTGTCGTTCTACATGAAGACGCCGGGCGGATTCGACATCGAATTCGGCTGCGAGGGACTGGAAGTCGACGACCACACCTACGTGCCGCGGGAATCCACCGCGGTCAGCCTGTGGGGTCACGACTTCACCGTCGGATTCAAGTAGCGAGAACGGACAGGGGTATGACCACCGACGCACAACCCGTCATCGACGGGCGGCAGTTCCGGAATGTGCTGGGGCAGTTCTGCACCGGCATCACCGTCATCACCACCTTCGACGGCGAGGGTGACGCGCGTGGGCCGATCGGTTTCGCGTGCCAGTCCTTCGCCGCCCTGTCCCTCGATCCGCCGCTGGTGCTGTTCTGCCCCACCAAGGAGTCCCGCTCCTGGGCGGCGATCGAACGCAACGGCTCCTTCGCCGTGAACATGCTCGCCGAGGAACAACAGCCGGTGTGCGCCCGCTTCGGCTCCCGCGAACCCGATAAGTTCGCCGGAATCGACTGGCACACCTCGGAACTGGGGCTCCCGGTGCTCGACGGCGCGTTGGCCACGATCCAGTGCACTGTGGACAACGTGCTCGACGGCGGCGATCACTACATCGTGATCGGTCGTGTCCAGGCCCTGTCGGAGTCCACCGACTCCGGCAGGCCGCTGCTCTTCTATCGAGGCCAGTACACGGCCATCGAACCGGAGAAGTCGACGCCCGCGCCCTGGCGCGCGGACCTCGAACACTTCCTCACGACCACGACGCTCGATACGTGGCTGTGAGGCGGGTTCCTCCAGAACCCAGGCGATAAGCGAAAGGCCCCTGTGGGATCCATCCACAGGGGCCTTTCCACATGTGTACAAAGTCAGGCGGCAGCTTTGGCCTGGCGGCGGTATTGGCCTGGGGCCAGGCCGTATTCGCGTTTGAACGCCTTGCCGAAGGCGAACTCGGAGCTGTATCCCGCTCGCGTGGCGACCTTTTCGATGGCCAGGTCGTCTTCACGGAGCAGCTGCGCGGCGGTGGTGAGTCGCCAGCGGGTCAGGTAGGCCAGTGGCGGTTCGCCGACCATGGCATTGAACTTGCGGGCGAACGCGGCCCGCGACAGGCCGGAATGGTCGGCCAGTGATTGCACGGTCCACGGCGCGGCCGGATCGTCGTGCATGGCGGCCAAGGCCGGGGCGACGGCCGGATCACGCAGGGCCGCAGCCCATCCGACGGTCTCCGACTGCGGCTGATCCTCGATCCAGGCGCGCAGGATGTAGAGCAGCAGCGAGTCGATGAGCGCGGGCACGATGCCGTGCGAGCCGATGCGGGGGTTGTCGAGCTCCGCGCCGAGCAAATGGATCGCGGCGGCGAGTTCCGGATGGCGGCCGTGCCGGGCGGGCAGGTAGATCACCTCGGGCA
Source organism: Nocardia sp. NPDC059240 (assembly GCF_042753865.1). Lineage (NCBI taxonomy): Bacteria > Bacillati > Actinomycetota > Actinomycetes > Mycobacteriales > Nocardiaceae > Nocardia > Nocardia sp. NPDC059240. The sequence goes on from NZ_JBHZAC010000002.1 coordinate 719,366, forward strand.
GCTGCTTGAGCAGTGGATGCGGGCGCTGCCCGTCGAGGTGATAATTCCCGCACAGCAGGCTGGTGGTCGGGCCCTCCCCGCCGAGCCGGAGCACGCCGACGGGCGGGAGATGAACGTACTGCTCGGGTTCCGGAACCTGTGGCGTGGTGTCCGGGTGGTCGGCCAGGATATGGCCCGACCCGTCCCGGACGAACACCACATCACCGGGGCCCATGGCGATCGCCCGGGCCGGATCCTCATTGGGATAGAACCAGCAGGTCCCGTGCAGCACCACATGGAATCCGGCGCCCGCGGTCGGCGGCAGCTGCAGTCCCCAGGGTGCCCGGCCCTCGGTGCGCACCGAATTCGGCGCACCCGTCCGCATCGAGGCCAAAGCCTCACTCAGCACATCCATCACTGCTCTCCTTCAACCGCCGATCCGCGCGATACAACCCGGATTCCGCCCCGATTATTCGCCGACACCTCACGCGACGGTGAGCACAACCTTGCCCACGGTCTGCCCCGAAGCCACGATCTCGTGTGCCTTCCCCGCCTCTTCCAGCGGCAGCGTCTCGGCGATGGTCGGCCGAATCTTCCCGGCATCCACCAACTCCGCGATCTGCTCCAGCGCCCAGTAATCCGGCTCCACCGAGACCCCGGCGAACCGCCGTCCCGACTCCTTCACCGTCTTCTCCAGCTCAGCACTCGGGTGCTCCAGAATCGTCACCAACACCCCACCCGGCTTCAACACCGAAAGGGACCGCGCCCCATCGGCGACGGAGTCGAAAACAATGTCGACATCCTTGACCGCCTCGGTGAAATCGGTTGTCCGGTAATCGATCACTTCATCGGCCCCCAGGCTCTTCACGTACTCGTGCTTGCCCGCACTGGCCAACGCGATCACATACGCGCCCTTCGCCTTCGCGATCTGCACCGCCAAATGCCCGACCCCACCGGCAGCCCGGTGAATCAGCACCCGATCCCCCTCTTTCACGCCGGCCTTGTCGACCAGCCCCTGCCAGGCCGTGAGCGCCGCGAGCGGGAGCGCCGCAGCCTCAACGTGATTGAGCGACTTCGGCTTCCGCGCAAGCTGCCGCGAAGGCGCCGCCACATACTCCGCGTAACCCGTTGCAGCCCGCGGGAAGAACGGCATCCCGTAAACCTCTTCCCCCACCTCGTACCGAGCCCCGGGCCCGGTCTCCTCAACCACACCCGAGATATCCCACCCCACCCCGAACGGCGGCTGCCCCAGCAACGGGAACGCCCCCGAACGCACCGCAATATCAACAGGATTCACCGCACTGGCCTTAACCCGAACCAGCACCTCCCCCGACAGCAACTCCGGCTTCTCGGTCTCCACAACCTCGAGCACCTCAGGCCCACCAAAGCTCTTCTGAATCACCGCACGCATAGCCTTCATCTCCCGGAAGCAGTCCCTCGGCCCGTCCCTCGAACCGAACGATGACTACGTTAGGCACCTCCAACAAGACTCTGAATGGCTTGAAGTCTCGCCTTTTTATCCAGAAGTATCCGCCCGAAGACACTGGTGCCTCGCCGACAGCCCCGCGCCTCTAAGTCGGCCCAGAAATGCGCTGGACTCGAAAGATAGTCTCTCGCTATGGAACCGCACTCGGAGTACCCGGCGATCATGATCAGCGGATCCGCAGTGGCCTTCGGAATCCTGGCGTCAGTAGTGAAGGCCAACCGGACGCTCGTCGAGGACGCCTTGGCAACTCAACTGCCTTGGCTGGCCTGGCTGCCGAATGACGCACGCACGGAATGTGTTTCGGAACTACTGGACCACCTGACAGCAGGCACGACCCCCTCCGCCACACTGCTGTTCTCGCGAGCTGCCCGAGAGTGGCAGTCAACCGCAGAGGTGCACTCCGACCCCGAACTGGCCCGCCGCCTGAGCGGCCCATTCAATCCACAAAACGATGACTGAACAAGATCAGGGAGCTCCCACCGAGGGAATCTGTCCGATTCACCGCGCTGAGAGCTCCCTGATCTTGGAGCCTCGTGGGTTACGAGTACGTGAGGGCGACGTCGGCGAGGACGGGGGCGTCGTCGCGTTCGACGACGGTCACGGCGATGGTGAGTTCGCCGTCCTGCTGCCAGATTCGGCTGCGGAGGGTTTCACCCGGGTACATGACTCCGGCGAAGCGGGCTCGGAAGCCCTTGACGCGGGCCACATCCGAGGCCAGCACGGTGTCGGTGGCGGTCTTCAGGACCAGGCCGTAGGTGCACAGGCCGTGCAGGATGGGGTTGGGGAAGCCTGCGTTGCGGGCGAATTCGGGGTCCGAGTGCAGGGGGTTGCGGTCGCCGCACATGCGGTAGAGCAACGCCTGCTGGGGGAGGGTGGGGGTGAGGACCTCGAAATCCGGTGCGCGGTCGGGGAGTTCGGTCTTGGCGCTCGGTCCGCGTTCGCCGCCGAAGCCGCCCTCACCCTTGGCGAAGATGGAGGAGCGGGAGGTCCACAGGAGTTCGCCGTCGGAACCGACGGCGGTGTCCTCACGCCACACGACGGCGTTGGAGCCCTTGTCCCAGATCTCGGTGATGCGTCCGGAGATGGAACCCTTGCCCGAGGCCGGGATCGGGCGGTGCACGATGGTTTCCTGGCTGCCGTGCACGACCTTGGCCAGGTCGATGTCGATGCCGTCGAACTTCACCTTGGGCGGCTCGGTCTCGTGGAAGGACGGCGCGACGGTCGCGAAGGACGGCAGTACGGCGGGCTCGCGGTCGTCGACGTAGCGCAGTTCGGCCGCGTCGGTCCAGCGGTTGCCCGCGCCGAGCGCCAGGTTGTAGGTCTGCACATCGCCGGCGGACCAGCTGAATTCGCGCGCGGGGATCTGCGCGCCGAGCGCGACACTCAAATCGATGGGCATGAAAAGTTCTCCTCGTCCTCGCGTCCGATGGTCCGGCGCGGCTCGGCTCCCCGCAAGCCCCCGCTCCGCTGACCGGGTAGCGCGTCGGTGGCGCTGCGGGTAGCGCATCGGTGGGCGCTGAAAGTCTGGTCCCGGTCCCGCCACCCGAAAGAGCGTTCGTGGTGGCGGTCCGGGCGTTCAGTTGTGTTTTTCCCGCGCCCTGCCGGGATAGAGCGGTACGACAGGGCATGCGGGTGGGTTGGGCGCGGACTCGACGTGACCCGACTCGCGCCCAACCCGATCCTGAACCGGGTTGGGACGGTTCAGGACGCCTGGTCGGCCTTGGCCGGTGCACTCTGTTTCGCCTTGGCGGCGGCGTCGAGGGCGGCCAGGTAGCCGAAGGTGATCGCGGGTCCGATGGTCGCGCCGGGACCTGCGTAGGTGTGGCCCATGACCGGCGAGGAGGTGTTGCCCGCGGCGTAGAGACCCTCGATCACGGTCCCGTCCTCGCGCAGCACTCGCGCGTCGTTGTCGGTGACGAGACCGCCCTTGGTGCCGAGGTCGCCCGGCACCATCTTCACCGCGTAGAACGGTCCGACCTCGAGCTTGTTGAGGCACGGGTTCGGCTTGATGGTCGGGTCGCCGTAGTAGCGGTCGTAGGCGCTGTCGCCACGGTTGTAGTCGAGGTCCTTGCCGTCCGCGACGAAGCCGTTGAAGCGTTCGATCGTGGCGGTCAGCTTGTCGGCCGGCACGCCGATCTTCTCGGCCAGCCCGGCCACCGAGGAGGCCTTGACAATGAGGTCATTTTCCATCCAGCGGGACGGAATCGGCTGGCCAGGCTGCAATCCGGCGAAGATGTAGCGGGACCGGTAGCGCTGATCGAACACCAGCCAGCACGGCACGTTCTCGCCCGGACCTTCACCCTGCCCGTATTCGCCGCCGTACATGGTGTGCACTGCCTCGACGTAAGGAGCGGACTCATTACCGAATCGCTGACCTTGCGTGTTGATCATGATGGAGCCGGGCAGATTTCGCTCGGCGAGGCAGAACCACGGCTTGCCCTCACCGCGGAACGTGGTCGGACCCCACCAGGCGTCGTCCATGAACGAGATGTCGCCGCCCGCTTCGATGCCCGCCCGGATGCCGTCGCCGGTATTGGCGGCCGCGCCGGTGGTCCACTCGGTGGTGATGGGCTCACGCTGGTACTTGTGCCGCATGTCGGCGTTGTGCTCGAAGCCGCCGCTGGCCAGGATCACGCCGTGCTTGGCCGTGAAACGGACGGTCTCGCCGTTCTGCTCGGCGTCGACACCGGTGACCACACCGTTCTCGATCACCAGTCCGGTGAGTGGAGTGTTCAGCAGCACCGGCACATTCGCGTCCAGCAGGCCCTTGCGCAGACCCGCGATGATGGCCTGGCCCATGCCGACCAGCGCCTTGCCGGTGACCTTGCCCCACGCCCAGCGGGTGCCGACGCGCAGCACGCGCGCGATGCCGACCGGGTGGCGGCGAATCAGGTTGAGCTTCTTGTAGTCCGCCTGCATGACGACCACGTTCAGCGGAGCCTTGCTGTAGGCGGGCTCCAGGTTGAACCGTTCCGCGCCCAGCACCTTGAGGTTGAACGGCTTGGGTTCGCAGCTGCGGCCGTCGGCCTTGCCGCCCGGTGCCTCCGGGTAGTAGTCGGAGTAGCCGGGTACCCAGCACATCTTCAGCGCGGAGTGGTCGAGCACGTAGTCGAAGGCTTCCGCGCCGCGATCGATGTAGGTATCGATCTTCTCCTTGGGCACCACGTCGCCGATGATGCTGTAGAGGTAGGTCCGCGCCTCGTCGAGGTCGTTGCCCTTGCCCGCGGCCTTGAGCACCTTGTTTCCGGGAATCCAGACGCCACCGCCCGAACGCGCGGTAGAACCGCCGTAATGAGCGGCTTTTTCGATGAGCACCGTGCGCAGACCGTGGTGCGCAGCGGTGAGGGCGGCGGACATCCCGGCGGCACCACTGCCGACCACCACCACGTCGTAATCCCGATCAGTCATGTAGAACACGTTATAGAATCAATCCTGGTTTGGTCTATGTTGGTCTGGCAGATGGGACTGCTGAAGCGATGTTCTTCACAAAAACTCGTTTCAATTTCTAGTCTCGTAACCACTGGGCCACCGGCCGGTACCCCCGATGGAAGGAACACAGCGTGCTGACCGACGCGCTACGCAAGGAACTCGCGGACGAACTCGCTGCGGCGGAGCGGACGCGGCTGCCCATCGATCCGCTGGCCGCGCGCTACCCCGAGATCGACGTGGTCGACGCCTACGAGATCCAGCTCATCAACATGCGCCAGCGCTTCGACGGCGGGGCGAAGGTGGTCGGCCACAAGGTGGGCCTGTCCTCCAAGGCCATGCAGCAGATGATGGGCGTGGACGAACCCGACTACGGGCATCTGCTCGCGGAAATGGAAGTCTTCGAAGACGTTCCGGTCGACACCGCCAAGTACTTGTTCCCGCGCGTCGAGGTCGAGGTCGGCTTCATCCTGGGCGCGGACCTGCCGGGCGAGGACTGCACCGAGGAGGACGTGCGCAAGGCCACCGTCGCCTACGCGCCCTCGATCGAGCTCATCGACACCCGCATCAAGGACTGGAAGATCGCGCTCTGCGACACCATCGCCGACAATGCGTCCTCCGCCGGATACGTGCTCGGCAAGCAGCGGGTTTCCCCGGATCAGTTGGACATCAAGAACATTGATGCCGTGCTGACCCGCAATGGCGAGGTCATCGCCGAGGGCCGCTCGGACGCCGTGCTCGGCGATCCGACCATCGCGGTGGCGTGGCTGGCCCGCAAGGTCGCCCAGTTCGGTGTGCGCCTGAAGGCCGGCGACATCGTGCTGCCCGGCTCCTGCACCCGCGCCATCGACGCCCGCCCGGGCGACGAGTTCATCGCCGAGTTCGCTGGACTCGGTTCCGTCCATTTGGGTTTCGCGTAAGCGACCCGAGCGATACACATCTTCACCGAGTAGGAGAAAGCCGTGACTGGAAGCAAAGTCACCGCCGCGATCGTCGGGTCCGGCAATATCAGCACCGATCTGCTCTACAAGCTGCTGCGTTCGGACAAGATCGAGCCGCGCTGGATGATCGGCATCGACCCGGATTCCGAGGGGCTCAAGCGGGCTCGCGGGCTGGGCCTGGAGACCTCCGCCGAGGGCGCGGACTGGCTGCTGGCATTGCCGGAGAAGCCGGACCTGCTGTTCGAGGCGACGTCCGCGTACGTGCACCGGGCTTACGCGCCCAAGTACGCCGAGGCGGGCATCCGTGCCATCGACCTCACTCCCGCCGCTGTCGGCCCGGCCGTGATTCCGCCGGTCAACCTCGACTCGCTGCGTGACGAGATGAACGTCAACATGATCACCTGCGGTGGCCAGGCGACGATTCCCATGGTGCACGCGGTTTCTCGCGTCGTGCCCGTCGAGTACGCCGAGATCGTGGCGTCGGTGTCCTCCGTGTCGGCCGGTCCCGGTACGCGCGCCAACATCGACGAGTTCACCAAGACCACCTCCGCCGGTGTCGAGACCATCGGTGGGGCGAAGCGCGGCAAGGCGATCATCATCCTGAACCCGGCCGAGCCGCCGATGATCATGCGCGACACCATCTTCTGCGCGATCCCGGAAGACGCCGACCGCGACGCCATCACCGAATCCGTGCACCGCATGGAGAAGGCGATCCAGCAGTACGTGCCCGGCTACCGGCTGCTCAACGAGCCGCAGTTCGACGAGCCGTCGCTGGTTTCCGGTGGCATGGCGAAGGTTTCGATCTTCGTCGAGGTCGAGGGCGCGGGCGATTTCCTGCCGCCGTACTCCGGCAACCTCGACATCATGACCGCGGCCGCCACCCAGGTGGGCAATGTGCTGGCCGACCAGATCCTCTCGGCTCGGGTGTAAGGAGAACCGATAATGACCAATCCCAATGTCCTGAAGCCGTTCTCGGCCGACCTCGACATCCGCGTCACCGACACCAGCCTGCGTGACGGCTCGCACCACAAGCGTCACCAGTTCACCGTGCAGGAGGTGCGCGACATCGTCGGCGCACTCGACGCGTCCGGTGTGCCGGTCCTGGAAGTCACCCACGGTGACGGCCTCGGCGGTTCCTCGTTCAACTACGGTTTCTCGAAAACCCCTGAGCAGGAACTGATCAAGGCCGCCGCGGAGACCGCCAAGCAGGCCAAGATCGCCTTCCTCATGCTGCCGGGCGTCGGCGTCAAGGAAGACATCAAGATCTCGCAGGACAACGGTGCGTCCATCTGCCGCATCGCCACCCACTGCACCGAGGCCGACGTCTCCATCCAGCACTTCAATATGGCCCGCGACCTCGGCCTCGAGACCGTCGGCTTCCTGATGATGGCGCACTCCACCACCCCGGAGAAGCTCGCCAAGCAGGCCCGCATCATGGCCGACGCGGGCTGCCAGTGCGTCTACGTCGTCGACTCGGCCGGCGCCCTGGTCCTCGACCAGGTCACCGACCGCGTCTCCGCCCTCGTCGCCGAACTCGGCAACGACGCCCAGGTCGGCTTCCACGGCCACGAGAACCTCGGCCTCGCCGTCGCCAACTCCGTCTACGCGGTCCGCGCCGGCGCCACCCAAATCGACGGCAGCGCACGCCGTTTCGGCGCAGGCGCCGGCAACCTCCCCGTCGAAGCCTTCATCGGCGTCTGCGACAAGCTCGGCATCAAGACCGGCGTCGACTTCTTCGCCGTCACGGATGCGGCGGAAGACGTTGTCCGCCCGGCCATGCCGAGCGAATGCCTCCTCGACCGCCAGGCCCTCATGATGGGTTACGCGGGCGTCTACTCCTCGTTCCTCCGTCACGCCGAGCGCCAGGCCGAACGCTACGGCGTCTCGGCAGCCGAAATGCTCGTCCGCGCCGGCCAGCGCAAGCTGGTGGGCGGCCAGGAAGACCAGCTCATCGACATCGCCCTGGAACTCCAGCGCGAAAAGGAAAAGTCAGCCGCCAACGCCTGACCTCAAACCCTCACTGGGCCGCAACCAACTCCGGTTGCGGCCCAGTGTCGTTCGCCAGAGCCTTCGTTCGTTCAGGAGGCCTTGCGGTGCCGGTACTCCTCGACGGCCGCGAGCAACACCGAGATCGGAACCGTGTCGGTCCCGTTCTCGAGGCTTGTCACGGCCGCTTCGATCGCCTCTCGCAACCAGGCCCCGGTGCTGATACCGCGCGAACGGGCGGCATTGCGCGCAGCTTCGAGGACCGGTACCGGGAGCCGGACGCTGTACCCGGCCAGCGCGGCGGGTTCCGGCTCGGCTACATACTCGATCGTTCCGGCCGCCTCGGCTGCGGCAATTTCCGGATCAGCGCCATGGGTGTCGTAGTGCTCACGTAGCTCTTGCAGTTTCTTTGGGTCCATGGTCATTTCGCTCTCCTGAGGAAGGTCCGCCGTTCCGTGTCGGTCATGTCGCGGGCGGTGACGACGAAGGTTGGCCATCGGCAGCCTTGCTGAGAAAGACTGCGAGTAGTCGACCCGAGTAGGCACGTCCTAGCAGCAATGTGGCCTCATCGCGAGCGGGCACGGTTACATACGGGCGTTCGGTGGCCTCGGTGACTTCGTGCGGAACAACTCGATGTCGGGCTATGTGCCGCTCGGAGTCATCTGTCCAGTGGATCTCCCACATGACCAACTGTATCACGATTGAAATACGCTCCGCGATAGCTTAGCCGTGGCTGACGGTCGGGCGGTTCAGGATCAGATCGCTGACGATGATTGATACAAGGCCGTTGGGCCCCGGACCAGACTCCGATTCGCACTGCACCACAACGGAACTCAGCGCCGAAGATCCCGATCGGGGTGCGCGATGAACGCGGTACTCGGTGGCGCGGGTCGACATGGGTTACCGCGAGTGGCCCTCGAATCGCTCGACTGGATCGTCATCCGAGCCACCGCCGCCCACCTCCGCACCCGCCCCTCCCCCATCCTCGCCGCTTCCGCCAGGCCCTCGCATTGCGAGCATCAAGATCAGGGAGTTCTCAGCGCGGGGAATCGGACAGATTTCCGCGGTGGGAGCTCCCTGATCTTGTTTGGTAGAGGAGGGCGGCGATGAGGTCTTCGCGCGTCAGGGCGGGGCAGTCGGTGAGGAGTTCGGTGGGGGTCAGGCCGGCGCGGAGGAGGTCTACGAGGAGGGCTGTGGGGTAGCGGGTGCCTTCGATGGTGGGGGCGCCGTGGCAGATGGCGGGGTCGAGGGTGATGCGGTGGAGGTAGGCCATGGGGGTGAAGCGTAGGGGTCGGAGGTAATCGAACTCTGTGGTTGCTGTGACCTGGGTATGTGGGTTAACGGGGTGGTCGGTCGGTGTGCCGGAAATGAGCGGGTGGCAGAGTCGGGGTATGGACGACATCGTGCTGTACGGGGCCGACTGGTGTGGGGATTGCCGGCGGGCGAAGGTGTGGTTGCGGGAGAACGGGGTGGCGTTCACCGAGATCGATGTGGAGCAGGATGACGCGGCTCGGGAGCGGGCGGTCGAGATCGCGGGTGGGCGCAAGAACATTCCGGTGATCGTGCTGCAGGACGGGACGGTGCTCATCGAGCCGACGAATGCGCAGCTCGCGGCGGCGCTCGGGCGGTGAGGGCGCGATCGGTGTAAACGCGCGTGGCGGCGGGGCGCGATAGTCACACTGATTGCACACTGACCGGTCGGCCGTGCCGACCACCGCAGAGATGGGGGCGTCATGAAGGGTTTCGAGGTACAGGTTCGCAAGATCGGTTTCGCCGCAACGGCATTGGTGGCGGCCGCGGCCGTGGGAACGGCCTTGGCCGGTTCGGCCGGGGCATCGCCGTCGGATTGGAAGACCACGGTGTCGGTGTCGGGGACGGCCGCCACCGGGTGCACGGCGCAGATCACGGCGACGGTTGTCGGTGATTCATCGCTCGGCCTGGGCGCGCCCGCGAACTACCCGCCGGTCGAATTCTGGGACGGGACGACCTTTCTCGGCCGGGTGGTGCCGACCTTGAATCAGGCGAGTCCCGGCAACCTGCCGTCGTTCACGGCGCAGTTGAGCTGGACGCCGACCACCACGGGCGCGCAATGGATCTCGGCCAACTACGTGGGCGGTAACTACACGCCCGCGGTGTCGGGGTCGACGCTGGTGACCGTCGGTACCGGGCTCAATCTCGGGTCGGTCTGCATTCCGTTGGGCTGAGTGAACCGCCCGGTCCGGGTGGAGCGAATCACACCCGGACCGGGACACTCACACCCGGACCGACACGCGGCCGCGGTTCTCGCGGGCGAACAGGCCGGGCGATTGACCCTTCCATGACCGGAAGGCCGAAGTAAACGCCGAGACACTGCCGTAGCCCAGACGGATTGCGGCCTGTTCCACCGTCATTCCGGCCACGAGCAGTTCCTCGGCGAGGAGACCGACGGTCTCCGTGGAGAGTTCACGGAAGGTGGTGCCCTCGTCGGACAGGCGACGGCGCAGGGTGCGCACGCTGAGATCCAATTCTGCCGCTATGCGTGATTGGTCCGCTATGCCGCCCCTGGCGATCAGCAGCTGACGTACCTGCCCGCTGATGCCGCGGCGACGCTTGCGGCGCTGCATAAGGTCCGCGCACTGCTGCTCATAGAAGCGCGCGGTGGCCGTATTCGCCTGTGGCAGCTGCAGATTCTGGATACTGGACGGTCCGGTGACGACCGAGCGCGGGGCATTGAAGACGACCTCCTCGACCCCGAGCATGGCCCCGAACATCTCGTAGACCGGATGCGGTGAGAACGCCACCGCCACCCGGGTGATGGGCGGACGCATCGGCATGACGTCCTGCTGAATCGTCCAGATGGCGGCCACATCTCGTTCCACCGCGAAGCGCCGGATCTCCGGCGGCACCCCGCTGTCGTCCCGCACGATGGAGACATCGTCGCCGGTGATGACCAGGTGGTGGCGCGCGACGGTGAAGGACAGGTCGGTGTAGCGCAGCGCCAACTCCACGGCGTCGCGCACGGTCGAACAGCTCATCAACGCGAAGCCGAGTACGCCGAGACTCGGTGGGTGACACAGCAATCCGGCCATAAGCCCCATTCCGGGCTCGTCTCCGACACCGGCCACCACATTGCGCATCAGGGACAACTCCTGCGCGAGGGTGATCTCCGCGGTGGAATCCAGCAGATCCCGATCCCGAATCCCGGTGTGGCGCAGGAGATCGGGCATGCCGAGCCCGCGCGCGACCGCGAACTCGACGAGCAGTGCCGCGCTGGTGATGGAGCGCAGTTGAGCCTGACCGTCCGTCACATCGAAATGGTCGCAAACTTTCAGCGTGCCATGGGGCGGAACGAGCGGGGAAGTTGCTGAAAGCGGCCGAAATTCGATTGTTTCTGACCCCGGACGCGCTGGAGGCGTAACGTCTTCAGGCATACGGTGAATATCTAGCTAACCAACTGAATAACTAGCTGACTACAACCGATAGACATGGAGAAGGTGAGCCAATGGCCGCCTGGCAAGTGTTCACGGCAACTCTAGCAACGCTCGTGATCATGACGATTGCCATCATGAGTCTGCACCACCCCCACCAGGACCCGGACAGACTTTCCGTGGAGCGAATCCGCGAACGAATCAACAATGAGCACAACACATTAACCCTGGCGCGCAGCGACCCGTCCCAATGGTCGCACCTCGCGCCGGATCACCCGCTCGGACTTCAGGAAGCCCACCGCACCATGCAGCAGCACCGCCGCTGCGCGGTCGCCGAATGCGCACGCAAGGGTGCCGCATTCCGGGCTCTCATCGACGCCGGCCGGATCAAGCCGACCCGCATGCCACCCGCCCTGCAATAGCCCTGGTGGCCTTCACAGTCCCGTCAGGTACTCCGGCGGGACCGCGGCCACCAGCCAGACCCCGTTGGTGCTGACCCGGAACACGTGCCCGTCGCGGTGCATAGCCGCGGCATCCACGGTCAGCACCACGGGTTTTCCATGACGCGACCCCACCTGCACGGCGGTGTCGAGATCCGCCGACAGGTGGACGTCGTGGCGGCGCATGGGCTTCAGCCCTTCGGTGTAAATCCCGGGCAGGACCGCGGCAACGGTGCCGTGGTAGAGCAGATCGGGCGGCGTGCTCGCCCCGTATTCCAGGTCAACGTCGACACTGTGTCCCTGACTCGCCCGAATCCGGGTTCCCGTCGCATCGAACTCGAAGCGGCGCTTGTTGTTCCGCGCCACCACCTCGTCCAGTTCGGCGCGGGAGACCTTGCCGCCGTGCGCGGCCAGGGCCGACAGCAGCGCCGTGACCTCCACCCAACCGGCGGGGTCCAGCACGATGCCGATCGCCTCGGGCGCATGGCGCAGATGCCTCGACAATCGCTTCGAGGTCTTGACCAACAGTTTTTCTTCCATGCGCGCGAGTGAACCAGTCGCCCAGCCGGATTCGAAGCGAATTTCCGCCTCAGTCGCCCGGCCGGTTGTCGGCCAGCCCGCGAACCAGCAACGCGTACAACAGGATCACGGTGAAGGGCGCGAGAATCGGCACCCAGTTCAATCCGGTGGGCAGCGCGGTGGCCGCGCCCGCCGCGACGGTGAACACCAGCGCGCCCGCCACCGAGGGCACGGTGGTCGGCACCACGCCCACCGGCGCGGAGACCGTGGCCGTGTTCAGCAGATAGGTGGTCGCCACCAGTCCGATGCCGCCCGCCACCAGGGCGCCGGTGCCGATATAGGCCAGCGCCCCCATGGCCGCGAGCACCGCCAGCACCGCGCACACCCGCCACCGCCAGCCCGCCACGACCGCGAGGCCCACGGGTATCGCCGCCCACGGCAGCACGATGCCGACCGCCGCCGTCAGCAGCAGACCGGACAGGATCGCCAGGAATCTCGTCATCGGCGCACCCGGACCGTGCGGCGGTGTTCGGGGATCAGTCGCATCACCTGGTCGAGGCGGGTGTCCTCGGGCCACGGCACGATATCGACGCCGACGGTACCCATATCGCGATACATGGAGGTGCGCTCCAACTGCCACATGCGGGCCAGGGTCGAGTTCAGGTCGCCGTCGAAGGGCGGCCCGCGCAGCACGTCGACCACCACCACGACGTGCCCGCGCTTGCGCAGATCGATGAGGGCCAAGGCGAATTGGGTGTCGAGCAGGGTGGAGAACGCCACGATCACCGCGCCGATCGGGACCGCGGAATGCGGGGCCAGCGTGCCCTCGGTGAGCAGGTGTTCGTCGCCGACCTCGAGCACGGTGTCGACGATGCGATAGAACTGGCGGCGGCCGATATCCGGGCGCAGCCAGCGCGGCGCCCGACCCAGGCACACCACGGCCGTGCGGTCCCCGGCCTGCAGCGCGGACTGCGCCACCTGCGCCGCGCCGCGCACCGACAGCTCCAGCGAGTCCGAAGCCGGTCCGGGCGCCTGCAGCGAAGTGTCCACCAGCACAACCACATCCGCAGCCCGGTTGGTGAAGCGCTGGGTCACGAACAGCTGCCCGCGGCGCGCACTCACCGGCCAGTTCACGGTGCGCAGCTGATCGCCGGGCGTGTACGCGCGGATATCGGCGTATTCGACGCCGGGCCCGGCCCGCCGCGTCAGATGGGTGCCCATGCGTTCGGGAAGTTCGGTGCGCGGCAAGCGCATTCGCTGCGGATCGGTGATCGGGTAGATGTACAGCTCGCCGGCGGACAGGCGCAGCGAGGCGACCGCCAGCCCGGCCGGGCTCAACGCACTGACCCGCATCGGCACCGGGTAGCGTCCCCAGCGCGGCGCGGACAGCGCCAGCCGCAGTCCGGCGGGCGCGGGCCCGGAGTCCACCGTCTCTTCGACGTGTACTTCCATGCTCTGCATCGGTTCCGGGTGCAGGCGCAGCAGGGCGTGGCCGCTCTCCACGAAGGCCGCGGCGGTCAGCACCACTTCCTCGGTCTCGAAGCAGCGCAGCACCCCGGCCCCGTCGACCTGAATCCTGGTGCGGGACTGCTGCAGTGGGGCGGTCGCGAGCACGCCGATCATGGGGGCGGCGAACACCACCAGCTGCCACTTGCCCAGCACCAGCGCCAGCACCAGGGCGGACGCGGACACCGCGGCCAGCATGAACACCAATGGCGCGGGCCGCCAGCGCAATTCGGCCTCGACCGTGGTACTCGTGTCGCGATGCTTCATCCGGACCTCAGGACTGGGTGGCGCGCGGCACCGGCAGGCGGCGCAGCAGTTCGGCGATGACGTCCTCGCCGCGGATGCGGCGCACCCACATCTCGGGGCGCAGCGTGATGCGGTGGGCCATGGCGGGGACGGCCAGGGCCTTGACGTCCTCGGGAACCACGAAGTCGCGATTGTTGAGCAGTGCACGGGCGCGGGCCATCTGGACCAGATCGAGTTCGGCGCGCGGGCTGGCCCCGACCTCCACCTGGGGGTGGCCGCGGGTGGCGGCGGCGAGGGAGACGACATAGCCGACCACGTCGGGGTGGACGGTCACGTATTCCACCGCCTGCCGCATCTCCAGCAGCCCTTCGGCATCCACCACCTGGGATATCTGGGCCTGTTGCGACCCGCGTTCGAGGCGGCGGCGGATCATGTTCATCTCGTCGCTCTCCGACAGATAGCCCAGCCGCAGCTGCATGGCGAAGCGGTCGAGCTGGGCTTCGGGCAGCGGGTAGGTGCCTTCGTACTCGATCGGGTTGTCGGTGGCGAAGACGATGAAAGGGTTCGGCAGCGGGAAGGTTTCGCCGTCGATCGACACCTGCCCCTCGGCCATGGCCTCGAGCAACGCGGCCTGGGTCTTGGGCGGGGTGCGGTTGACCTCGTCGGCCAGCAGCATATTGGTGAACACCGGGCCGCGCCGGAAACTGAAACGGCCCGAATGCATGTCGTAGATGGTGGAGCCGATGAGGTCGGCGGGCAGCAGGTCGGGGGTGAACTGCACCCGGGTGAAGTTCAGCCCGAGCGCCGAGGCGAAGGACCGCGCGATGAGGGTCTTGCCGAGGCCGGGCAGATCCTCGATCAGGATGTGGCCGCCGGCCAGCACCGCGATCATGATCAGCTGCATTTCGTCGCGCTTGCCGACCACGACCCGGGCTACCTCACGCAGCACCGCGTCGGTGCGCTTGATGGTCACGTCCATCGGTGTTGTCATCGCATGTCTCGCATCTCATCTCACATGTTCTGTAGCCGACGGAGGATTTCGTCGAGGGCCTCGCGTCCGGGTGCGCGATTGGCTTGATCGCGCAGCGCCGAATTGGCCGGGTCCACCCAGCGCCACAGTTCGGGGCCGAACTGCAGCTGTCCCGCCACCTCCAGCGCGCGCCGGTTCTTGGCCATCCGGTGCCCGCTGGTCAGCTCGAATTCCTTGGCCAGCAAGGGACGTAGGTGCCGATCCCAGTCGGCCCGCGAACCCTCGGACCGCTCGACCAGCATCTGCGCGCGGGCCTGCCAGCGGCGCAGCATGTCGGCCGGGCCGTTGTCGATGTCGTTGTCGGCCGGTTCGGGCGGGGCCGCCCGGCGCGCGCGCTCCACCAGCGACCACAGCAGCAGTCCGAGCCCGCCCGCCACCGGAATGGCCGACAGGGCCAGCAGCGCCTCACGCTGATCGCCGAGGGCGGACATCTCGATGACGACGCTCAGTATCAGCGCGCCGACCACGATCGCGATCCGGTTCATACCGCCTGCCCTTGCAGATCAGCCAAGACGATGCGCAGCAACTGCTCGGCCCGCATCCGCTGCCACTCCAGCATGGAGTGCGGACTGAAGCGGGCCTCCTCGAACAGCGAGACCAGCTCCCGCGCCGAGGCGTCGTGCAGGAAGCCACGATCGAAGGCGCGCGCCAGCACCTCCGACGGGGTGTCCGAGGCCAGCGGCGCGACCTCCCGTGCCGTTGCCAGACCACGTTCCATGGCGACATAGCAGGCGATGATGGCGGTGCGCGGATCCTGACCCGGCGCGATCATGGCCGCCAGGCCCATCTCCGCCACCTTGGCCAGCGATACCGCCTCGGTGGACGCGGGCTGCGTCAGCAGGGTGCGGCCCAGGTCGGGCTTGCGCCCCGAACCCACCGCCACCACAACCAATCCGGCCAGCGCGATGAAGACCAGCACGCCCGCCGCAATCCCGACCAGCAGCAGGTTCAGGCCCTGCAGCGACGGATTGGGCAGCGTATCCGGTTGATTGGCAACGGTTTCCACCGGTTGACCGGTCCCGGTCGGCTCGGCGGTGGGTAGCGTGCCGACCTCGCTCTGCCGTGCCGGTGTCACCAGGTACACCGAGAACACGGCGGTGGCGATCAAGGCGACGGCCGCGATCCCGGCCAGTACCAGCAGCCCGATCCGCCGCAATCCCGTGCCGCGCACGGCATTCTCGCGGTCGGGTTCGGGCATGGCCAGCGGCAGCCGGTGCTGACTGTTGATCACCCCGGCCACCAGGATCACCATCGACACCAGCAGCAGTACCGGCATGAGAGCCAGCGATACCGCCGAGGACGGGTGCGGTGCGGAGGGTCCGCCGGTCCCCGGAAGGTATCCGCGCAGTGCGACGACAGCCAGCATCACGAGCCCGATCAATGCGATCGTGCGCGTTGCCACCGTCCCCACCCCAGTCACGAACACTCCTAACCAGAGTCCAGCAGAAAACAGGCACATAGTTACATGCCAAGCGGTCCCTCAGGACCAGAATCGGGAAGCTGGAATCACATACCCGAACCACATAAATCCCCCACCAGCACAACGATCACCGCGAGCCGGAAAACCCAGGTCACCCGACCCGAGTCATCCCATCAAAGGCGACGCCGCGCAACCCCACTTATCAACGTTCATCACCATCCCCGGACGAACGCCCGACATGTCGGGGCGGCACCGTCGACGAGAACGCCGCGCCACCGGCATTCGGCAGCACGGCGTCCGTCATCGGGCGGTGTGATGGTCGATCAGGCAGTGCGGCGAACCCGCGCGCGGAGGCGTGTCAGTGGGGAGGGCTGGGGCAGGGCGCGGGCCTGGTCGGCGACCGTATCGCGCACGGCGACAGCGGGAGTGGAGTAGGTGGCCCCGGCGGGCGCGCCGACGCGGCCCGCGGCGGTGCGGGGCTCGACCAGGCGGCCCAGGGCGCGGAAGTCCCAGCCCGCGGCCAGCCAGGGCTCCGGGTCGAGAGTGTTGCGGGCGTCGATGAGGACGCGGCCGCGGGCGACCGTGCGCAGGAAGACCGGGTCCAGTTCACGGAATTCGCGCCACTCGGTGAGGTGCAGCACGACGTCCGCCTCGTGCAGGGCGGCGGCGGGGGTGGCGGCGAAGACCAGTTGCGGCGCCACGGCACGCGCGGTGTTCGTGGCGGCCGGGTCGAACACGGTCACCTCGACGCCCGCCGCGTGCAGCCGCCGCGCCACATCGAGGGCCGGTGAATCGCGCACATCGTCGGAGAGCGGCTTGAAGGCCGCGCCCAGGATGCCGACTCGACCGGTGCTCCGATGCGGACCGCCGAGCAGAGCCAGCGTCTCCCGGACCACCCGCTCCCGGCGGCGCAGGTTCACGGCGTCGATATCACGCAGGAAGTCGACGGATTCACCCGCACCGAGTTCGGTGGCGCGAGCGATCAACGCCCGCACATCCTTGGGCAGACAGCCACCGCCGTAACCGAGACCGGCACCCAGGAACTTGTGCCCGATGCGGTCGTCGTGCCCGAGCGCCTCGGCCAGCAGCGTCACGTCCGCGCCGGTGATCTCGCACAGCTCGGCCATGGCATTGATGAACGAGATCTTGGTCGCCAGAAAGGCATTCGCCGACACCTTGATCAGCTCGGCGGTCGGCAGATTGGTGATCACCACCGGCGAGCCCGCCGCGATCGGCGTCGAATAGACCTGCCGCAGCGCCCATTCCGCGTCCGGCGTGGTCACGCCGAACACCAGCCGGTTCGGGTGCAGGGTGTCGAACACCGCATGTCCCTCGCGCAGGAATTCCGGGTTCCAGGCCAGATCGACCGAAATCCCTTCCGGCGCCAGCTCGGCGATGCGGGCCGTCAGCGCCTCCGCGGTACCGACCGGCACCGTGGACTTGCCGACGATCAGACAGTTGCGGGTCAGGTGCGGCACCAGGCCGTCCAGCGCGGAGTACAGCTGCGACAGATCCGCCGCGCCGTTCACCCCGGGCGGCGTTCCGACACAAAGGAAGTGCACATCGGCGAATTCGGCGGCCTCGACCAGCGAGGTGCCGAAGCGCAGCCGCCCACCCGCGACGTGCCCGGCCAGCAGTTCCGGCAGCCCGGGCTCGTGGAAGGGCACCTTGCCGACGGACAGCGCCGCCGCCTTGGCCTCGTTGTTGTCCACACCGAGGACCTCGAAGCCGAGTTCGGCCATGCCCGCGGCGTGGGTGGCGCCCAGATAACCGGTGCCGATGACGGAGATGCGGAGCATCAGGATGCCTCCTTGGTGGCCGGGACCTCGCCGTGCACCGTGTCGGGCTGCAGGCGTTCCGCGATCACCTCGCGGTAGTGACGGATGAGCAGGTCGTTGACCGCGGACCAGGACCGGTCGCGCACGCTGCGCACCGCGATGGCCGCGGTCTGCTCGCACAGCGCCGGATCCTCGACGAGCCGGCGCACGAACTCGGTCATGGCCTCGGCATCGCCGGGCGGGTAGAGGAAACCCGCACCGGGAGAGACCACATCGATGGGACCGCCCGACTTGGGCGCCACTACGGGCACCCCGGAGGCGAGCGCCTCCTGCGCGGCCTGGCAGTAGGTTTCGTGACGGCCGGTGTGCACGAAGACATCCAGCGAGGCATAGACGGCCCCGAGCTCCTCACCGTGCAGCACGCCGAGGAACTCCGCGTCCGGCAACAGCTTTCGCAGCCGCTTCTCCTCGGGGCCGCCGCCCACGATGATCAGCTTCACGTTCGGCACCGAGCGCAGGTGCTCGAGCAGCTCGAGCTCCTTCTCCGGCGCGAGCCGCCCGATGTAGCCGACCAGCTTCTCGCCCTTGGGGGCCAGCCGCTTTCGCAACTCCTCGGAACGGCGGAAGGGGCCGAACTGCTGCAGGTCGACGCCGCGCGGCCAGCGGCCCAGCCCCGGGATGCCCATCAGTTCCAGCTGACGCAGGCTGGCGGTGGAGGGTGCGAGGGTGCGGTCCACGCGGAGGTGGATGCGGCGGGTCAGCGCGGTCATGGCGCGGACTCCGCCGGGGAGGTCGTAGCGCAGCGCGAAACCCACCAGATCGGTCTGATAGATGGCGACCGTCGGAATCCCGAGTTCGTTCGCGACCTTGGCCGCCTGATAGCCGAGCGTCGCCGGGGAGGCGATGTGCACGACATCGGGTTTGAATTCGCGGATGATCTTGCGCAGTCGCCGCCGGGTCTCGAGGCCGATTCGAAAGTCGCGGTAGAACGGCAGTCGCGCTCCGCGCACGACGTGGACGCGGAAGCCCGCGTACTTCTCGGGCCCGGTCGGCGCGACCAGGGTGGCCTCGTGCCCCTTGGCGGCCAGGTGATCCAGCACCCGCCTGACGGAGTTGGTGACGCCGTTGACCTGGGGAAGAAAGGACTCGGCGACAACCAACACCCGCAGGCGGGCACTGTTCCGGATGTGGGGGCTCTTCGGTAAGCTCGGGTTCCGCGGCGCGGAATCCCTTGCCTGCTCGCGGATTCGCATCGTTCCCCTCCGGTTCGGTGCTGCTCCTGACGCCACGGTAGGAAGCGGCCCGCAACGCAAGACCCCCTCCGCGTTGACGGGACGTGAACCGTGCCTGTCGATCAAGTCGGCCAGTTCACCGGGGCTTCGCCGAACGGTTAACGAGACTCGAGGTTTACCGGTTGACGCAGCTCACCGAGCCTGCTGAGGGTGCGGTAGAGATCCGGAACCCGCTTGATCTCAGCGCCCAATTCGCCGAGTGGGACCTCGGCGAACAGGGACAGTTCGAGGTCCGCGTCGTAGAGCACGTCGACCAGATTCACGAACCGCATCACCCAATCCGGTGGGACGGAGTGCATGGCGGGCACACCGCACACCACCCACCTTTCGATCCCCCGCGCGAGGGCCAGGTAGTCGGCCGCCGAAACCGGGATACCGCACAGTTCCGCGAAATCGACGGTCAATTCGCCGTTCTCGAGCGCCCGCGCCCGCAACTGCCGGTGCGCGATCGGCACCTCGGCCGCGCCGATCACCTCGCACGAGCCGACCACGTAGTGCCCGGCCGCGAATCCGGTGTGCCGTCCACCCAGCGAGCGGTAGTCGGTCGGGCCGTTCACCGACACCACGTCCAGGTGCTCGAGGATCTTCTCGATGGTCGGTTCGAACATGGCGTGCATCAGCGGGTTCGGCAGCAATCCCTGCGGCGGGTAGTTCGAGGTCACCACCAGGGTGATGCGGCGGGCGAACAGGTTGTCCAGCAGCCGGGCCACCAATCGCGCGTCACCCGAGTCGTGCACGTGGAATTCGTCGAAGCAGAGCAGGTCGATGCCGTTCAGCAGCGCGTCCGCCGAGGCGTCGATATTGCCGTACTCGTTGATGCCCGCGTTCAGGCGCGCGAAGAACTCGTGGAAGTGGTAGCGCCGCTTGCGCTCCGAGGGCACCGCGTCGAGGAAGCGGTTCATCAGCATGGTCTTGCCGCGCCCGGGGCCGCCGTAGAGGTACAGCCCGCGCGGCCCGCTCTGCCCGAACCGGAAGGGCCGGCGCTTGCCGATTCGTCCCGCGATGGCGGCCAACCGGTCCGCGGCGAGCTGCTGATCCGGATCGAGCACGATCTGCGGAGTTTCCATGACGCCCTCCTCCATCCTCTACCGCTGTAGAGCTTCCTCTATAGTTGTAGAGGATTCGGCGAACGCGGAGGAGCAAAGGTGACCACACCCACAATCGATCGGCGCACCCTGATCGTGGACAGCGCCATCGATCTCATTGCCGCCCAAGGACTCCGGGCCCTCACCCACCGCGCGCTGGATACCGCGCTCGAGTTGCCCGCCGGGTCGACGTCCTATTACTTCCGAACCAAACGAGCGCTGATCGAGGCCATCGTGGACCGCATCGCGACCCGCTCCCGCGACGACTTCGAGGGGCGACCGCCCGCCATGGACCGGCGCGACCCGGATCAGCTCGCGGAAGGCATCGCAGGCTGGCTGGATCGCCTACTGGCGCAACGCCGCAACCACCTGATCGCCCGGCACGCCCTCATCATCGAACTGCTCGGCGACGGCGACCTGCACGCCCAACTCGTAGGCTGCCTCTTCTCCCACCGGCACGCCACGACACTGTTCGAAACCCTCGGCGCGGCCCACCCGGCCACGGCCGCCGCCGACTTCATCGCGGTCATCGAGGGCCTGATCTTCGACCGCTTCGCCGGTGCCCGAACCGAACTCGCGCCGGGCACCGCGAAGAGCGTGGCGCAGCTGGCGACCGTCCTGGCCGTCCAGCTCCGCGCGGCTAGTCGTTAGTGCTGATTCGAATGTCCCAGAACCGCATGTTCGGCCACGGCGGGTTCTTGACCACGGCGTAGGTCCCGAGCGTTGCCGCGACCAGCCCGGTGATCACGCCGATGGTCACGATCCGCGACGCATCCACCGCCGCCTCCCACTTGACCTCGCCTCCGTGCACCACGAACACCCCGACCGGCCGCGCCCCACGCCAGGAACTCACCGCCGCGACGGTAATGATCGTGGCCCCGTCGGGCGTCAGATGCGGCTCCCCGTAAACCAGCGTGCCCCCCAGCCCCGGAAGCTCGTTCAGCCGTTCCCGCAAGGTCATGACGACCCCTTTCCCCACAGTCGAATGCGCCCCAATCTACGCCGCCGCCTTCGACCCCCGCCGAATCTTGCTCAGCCGCTACCCATCCGGAATAAGTGGACACCATGACCGGTTACTTGAACATGATACCTAGCAACAAGATCGGCATCGTCTTCGGCAGTCTGACCCCACCCGAGCAGCTCACCGCGGGCGCGGCCCTGGCGGAGCGACTCGGGCTCGGCGAACTCTGGTTCTCGGAGGACTGCTTCTTCACCGGCGGGCTCTCCGGCCTGACCCAGCTGCTGGCGGCGACCCGGGAGATTCCCGCCGGGCTCGGGCTGGCCAGCATCGCGACCCGGCATCCGGCCGTGCTCGCCATGGAACTCGCCGGGCTGGCCAGAACGTATCCGGGCCGGGTCCGGGCGGGCATCGGACTGGGTAACCGAGGCTGGCTCGAGCAGATGGGACTGCTGCCGCCACGTCCACTGACCGCGCTCGGCGAGACCGCCGATGTGCTGCGCGAACTGCTCTCCGGCGAGCCGGCGGACCGGAAGACCGAGACGCACACCTTCTCCGGCATTCAGCTGGGCTTCCCGCCCGAGGTGCCGCCGGAACTGTGGGTCGGCGCGGTCAACGAGCGTGGCCTGCGGCTGGCGGGCGAAAAGGCCGACGGCGTCTTGCTTTCCGTACTCGCCGGACCCGCCTACGTGCGCTGGGTACGCGGACTGCTGCCCCGGCACACACCGGTCACCGCCTTCGTCCTGACTGCGATCGACGATGACGAGCGGGCCGCGCGCGACGCGGTCCGGAACGCCGTCGGAATGTTCCTCCGGGCCGAATCGGATTCGGCCTTGGTGGGAAAGTCACCGCATGCCAAGGAGATACGTGCCGCCGTGGCCGAACTCGACCCCTCGGAACCACTCGCGGTAGCGGACGAGTGGATCACCGAGTTCGCGGTCGCGGGCACTCCCGGCCAGGTCCGCGCTCACCTGCGGGCATTGCTGGAGGCAGGGGCGAATTCGCTGGGCCTGTGGCTCTTCCCGCCCGAGCGGCTGACGGATCAGCTCGTGCGTTTGACCTCGGAGGTGCTCGACTCCAGCAGTGCGTCCAGTGCCCGCGCGGTACCGGTCCCCGGCGCGGCGGTGAAGGCAATGAGCGCTCGCACTCCGGGTTCGGCCGGGATGTCCAGCAACTCGTAGTCCAGGTGCAGGTCACCGGCTTGCGGGTGCCGCAGGCGATAGCGGCCGTACTGGAAGTCGTTGACCTCGTGCGTCTCCCAGAACTCCCGGAATTCCGGGCTGCGTTCGTTCATGTCGCGCAGCAATGCCCGCAGTTCCGGATCATCGGGCCGGTGGCCGGCCCGCAGCCGCATGTCCGCGGCGATGTGCCCGGCGATGGTCGGCCAGCTTTCCGCGGTGAGCGCCCGAATGCCCGGATCGAAGAAGACCAGGCGCATCCAATTGCGCTCCCGTTCCGGCAGTTCCGCGAAGTCGACGCCGAACATCGCGACCGCCGCGGCATTCCAGCCGAGGATTTCGGTGTGGTGGCCGACTACGTAGGCGGGAGTACGGGTCATCGAGTCGAGGAGCTGACGCAGGCCGGGGCGCAGCGGTTGCCCGGCCCGGGACAACGAACGCGGCGGCCGGGCCAGGTTGTGCAGATGTCTGCTCTCGTCGTCGGTCAGCCGCAATGCGATGGCGATGGCGTCGACGATGCCCGCCGAAACCGCTTCGGCACGGCCCTGTTCCAGCCGGACGTAGTACTCGACGCTCACGCCCGCGAGGTGCGCGACCTCCTCGCGCCGCAACCCGGGCACCCGTCGCCGCCCCCACACCGGTAACCCGATGTCCTCGGGCCGCAATCGCGACCGCCGCGACCGAAGAAACTCGCCCATTTCAGACCTGTCGGACACCATGTCGATCTTATGCGGAAGGCCCGAATGATCACGTGATCATTCGGGCCCGCACAGTCCCGCACTAGTTGGTGGTGAGCACCAGACCCGAGGTCGGGACGCCGGTTCCGGCGGTGACCACGATGTTCTCCAGGCCCTGCACCTGATTCACGGAGGTACCGCGAATCTGGCGCACGCCCTCGGCAATGCCGTTCATGCCGTGGATGTACGCCTCGCCGAGCTGGCCGCCGTGCGTGTTCAGCGGCAGGCGGCCGCCGATCTCGATGGCGCCGTCGGCAATGAAGTCCTTCGCCTCGCCGCGACCGCAGAAGCCGAGCTCCTCCAGCTGCATGAGCACGAACGGGGTGAAGTGGTCGTAGAGGATGCCGGCCTGCATGTCCTCCGGCCGCAGCCCGGACTGCGCCCACAGCTGGTCGCCGACCAGACCCATTTCCGGCAGCCCGGTCATGGCGTCACGGTAGTAGCTGGTCATGACGTACTGGTCCGCGCCGGAACCCTGTGCGGCACCGGCGATCAGCGCGGCCTTGTTGGGCAGATCCTTGGCCCGCTCGGCCGAGGTGACCACGATGGCGACGCCGCCGTCGGTCTCCTGGCAGCAGTCCAGCAGGTGCAGCGGCTCCGCGATCCAGCGCGACGCCTGATGCTCCTCGAGGGTGATCGGCTTGCCGTAGAAGTGCGCCGCCGGATTCACCGCCGCGTGCTTGCGGTCGGCGACCGCCACCCGGCCGAAATCCTCACTGCGCGCGCCGTAGACGTGCATGTAGCGCCGCGCCACCATGGCCACCTGTGCGGCCGGGGTACCCAGGCCGTGGGTGTAGGAGAACGCGTTGTCCACGCCCGAGGAGCTCGGGTTGCCGGTCGCGAGGTGAGTCGCGAACTGGCCGAACCGGTTTCCGGAACGCTCGTTGAAGGCCCGGTAGGCCACAACGACATCCGCGACGCCGGTCGCGACCGCCATGGCGGCCTGCTGCACGGTCGCGGCGGCCGCGCCACCGCCGAAGGGGATGTTGCTGAAGAACTTCAGGGACGGGATACCCGCGGCGCGCGCCACGGCGGCCTGGGTATTGGTGTCCATGGTGAAGGTCGTCAGGCCGTCCACGTCGGCCGGAGTGAGGCCCGCGTCGGCCAGCGCGGCGGTGACCGCCTCGGCCGCCAGGCGCAGCTCACTGCGTCCCGAATCCTTGGAGAAGTCGGTGGCACCGATGCCGACGATCGCGGCCTTACGGCTCAGCACATCTCGACTGAGTTGGCCGGTCACTATGCCTCCTGCAGGGAGATAACGGCTTTCGCCGAGATGTGGTCGCCGAGCGAATCCTTGCCGACCACATCGATGGTGATGTCCGCGCCGTCCACGGCCGAGACGGTGCCCGACAGGGTGAGGGTGTCACCCGCGTACAGCGGCACGCCCAGGCGCAGCGCGATGGACTTGACCCGGGCCGTCGGCCCCGCCCAATCCGTCACGAACCGCTGCACCAGACCGGTGTCGGTGAGGATATTGACGAAGATGTCCTTGGACCCGCGCTCGACCGCCTTGTCACGGTCGTGGTGCACGTCCTGGAAGTCGCGGGTGGCCAGCGCCGTCGAGACGATGAACGTGGTGTCGGCGTGAATCACCAACTCCGGCAGCGTGGTTCCGACCTTCACGTCGGAGAGTTCGACGGTGGTCATCGCACGGCCTTCCAGTAGGGCACGGTGTTGTCGTCGTCCAGCTTCAGGTAACCGACCTCGACCGGCAGCCCGACCTCGACCTCGGACGGGTCGATACCGGTCAGCTCACCGAGCATGCGCACACCCTCTTCGAGCTCGACCAGGGCGATCACATAGGGCAGCTGCCGTCCCGGCACGCGCGGCGCGTGATGCACCACGAAGCTGAACACGGTGCCCTTGCCCGAGGCCACGACGTAGTCGCTCTGCTCGGAGTGGTCCTTCCACAGCGCCGGAACCGGCGGATGCTGCAGCGTGCCGTCGGGCCGCTGCTGGATCCGTAGCTCACCGAGCTTGATGCCGTCCCAGAAGAACTCGGTGTCCTTGGAGACCGTGGGGCGCACGCGCTTGACCAGATCCTCGGTGGAAACCTCGCCGGATTCCTTGGGCGCGGCCGTCTTTCCGGTCCCGGGCACGAACTTCAGCATCCGGAACTTCATCTCGGTGACCAGCTCGTCACCCACGTACCAGTTGGTGAGGTAGGTGGTGAACCAGCCGTCGCCGAGCCCGGTCTTCTTGGGCCCCACGATGTCACCGATGCTGGTGCGCACCGTCACCTGCTCGCCGACCTGCAGGTAGCGGTGGTAGACCTGCTCGCAGTTGGTGGCCACGACCGAGGTGAACCCGGCCGCGTCGAACAGCTCGTTGGTCCGCGTCATGGGGTCGTCCTCGGCGCGAATCCCGCCCAGCCCCAGCATGGTCCACACCTGCGCCATGGCGGGCGGGGCCACGATGCCGGGATGCCCGGCCGCCTTGGCCGCGTCCTCGTCCACGTAGATCGGGTTGACGTCGCCGAGCGCCTCGACCCAGTTGTTGATCATGGGCTGATTGATCGGATCGCGCCCCGCCCGCGCGGCGGACTCACCGTCGGCCTTGATCTTCTCCAGGCCCTCGCGGATCTCGTCGGCCGTGAAACTCTTTGTCACGCTTGTCTCTTCCTATCGCGGGACGCGGGGCAGCCGCAGGCCCATCTGGGCGATCAACTCGCGCATGACTTCGTTGACGCCGCCGCCGAAGGTCACCACCAGGTTCTGCTTGGTGCGCTTGTCCAGCCAGACCAGCAGGTCCGCGGTGGCCGGGTCGGCGGGATCGCCGAAGCGGCCCACGATCTCCTCGGCGAGCCGGCCGGCCTGCTGCAGCGCCTCGGTGGAGTACACCTTGGTCGCGGAGGCGTCGGCGATCACATCGCGCGGATCGGCGTCGGGGCGTTCCATATTGGAGGCCACCTGCCAGTTGAGCAGTTCGTTCAACCGCGTCATGGCGTGCAGCCGGCCCAGCGAACGCCGCACATCGGCCTCGCCCAGCACACCCTGCCGCTGCGCCCATTCGCGCACCCGCTCGTAGAGCTGCTCGATCTTGCCGGACGGACCCAGGCTCACCCGCTCGTGATTGAGCTGGGTGGTGATCAGCTTCCAGCCGCCGTTCTCCTCGCCGACCTGCATGCTCGCGGGCACGCGAACATTGTCGAAGTAGGTGGCGTTGGTGTGGTGCGCGCCGTCCGCGGTGATGATCGGCGTCCAGGAGTAGCCCGGATCCTTGGTGTCCACGATCAGGATGGTGATGGCCTTGTGCCGGGCCTCCACCGGACCGGTACGCACCGCCAGCCAGACGTAGTCGGCCTCGTGCGCGCCGGTGGTGAAGATCTTCTGCCCGTTGACGATCCAGTCGCCATTGGCGTCGCGCACCGCGGAGGTGCGCAGCGCGGCCAGGTCGGTACCGGCATCCGGCTCCGAGTAGCCGATCGCGAAATGTACGTCACCGGTGAGGATTCCGGGCAGGAACTTCTGCTTCTGCTCCTCGGTGCCGTACGACTGCAGGGCGGGGCCCACCGTCAGCAGCGTCACCAGGGGCACCGGCACATCGGCCCGCACCGCCTCGTTGTAGAAGATCTGCTGCTCCAGCGGCCCGAAGCCCTGCCCGCCGTACTCCTTGGGCCAGCCGACACCGAGCTTGCCGTCCGCACCCATCCGCTTGACCACGGCACGGTAGGCGTCACCGTGCCGGTTCGTCAGCATCGCGGCTTCCTCTTCGGGAGTCACGAGAGTGGCGAAATACGAACGCAATTCGTCGCGCAGCTGCCGCTGTTCCGCGGTCAGTTCGATGTGCATCTGGCTCCCAATCGGTCCAGCCGAAACGATTCGCCGCCGAGCCAGCGGGCGATGTCCTTGGCCTGTGAGTAGTAGCGGTGCAGCGGATGGGTGATATCCACGCCGAGACCGCCGTGCAGGTGATGGCACTTCTGCATGGCCGCGGGCAGCTCCGAGGCCACCGCGAAGGCCAGCACGTCGAGGTCGTCGTCGACGCGCTCGGCGTCGATCTCCTCCTGGGCCAGCGCCCAGGCGACCGAGCAGGCGGCCACGTGCAGCGTCCGCGAGACCACGTACACATCCGCGATCTGCTGTGCGACAGCCTGGAATTCGGCCAGCGGGCGACCGAACTGCTCGCGGGTGCGGACATGCTCGGCGGTCAGCTTCACCACGCCGTTGAGCAGACCGTCCGCGACCGCGCCGATGCTCGCCAGCGCGTAGCGGTGCAGTTCGGCCAGACCGCCGGGGAGCAGCTGCTCGGCCGGGATCTCGACCTGATCGAGCTGGAGCGAAAACTCCGGCACACCATCGGAAGTCGGGTTCTGGGTGCGGGTGATGCCCGCGGCGTCACCGGCCACCACGGCGATGCCGTTGTCGGTGGGCACCAAAATCCAGGCCGCGGTGTCCGCATAGGGCACCGACACCTTGTGGCCGCTGACGCGCACGGTGGTGCCGTCGGTGACCGCGGTGGTCTCCGGCTTCACGGTGAACGGCGAGCCGGTCTCGTGCAGCGCGGCGGTCAGCACCGCACCGGTGGCCACGGCGGGAAACAGCTGCTCCGCCAAGGCATCCGGCAGGCCGATGGCCTTGAGCGGCAGCACGCCGAAGCCCAGCGTGGTAAGCGCGGGCACCTGTGCGGCGTCGGTGGCCAGCTCGGTGAGCATGGCCGAGACCTCGAGCAGGCCCATATCGTCGCCGCCGAATTTCTCCGGTAGCGGCACGGCCAGCAGTCCACTGTCCGAAATGATCGGCCAGAGCGCGATATCGCGCGCGCTCTCGCGTTCCAGCAAACTTACGACAACCTCGGCGACAGCGTCCTGGCTCTCGTCCCTGGTGAAGTCCAATTCAATGCTCCCGGTAGAGGTGTGGGCTAGCCGTGCGACTCGCGTGGCAGCCCGAGGATCCGTTCACCGGCGACGGTCAACAGAATCTGCTCGGTCCCGCCCGCAATCGACAAACAGCGTGTGAGCAGGAATTCTTTCACCACATCGGTTTCGAGAGCGCCCGCCGCACCGGACAATTCGACGGCGAATTCAGCCACCGCCTGCCGGTGTCTCACACCGACCAGTTTGCGAACGCTACTTTGCGCGGCAGGGTCCCCGCCGGTCAGCAGCTTCTGCGCGGCACGGGCTTCCAGCAACGTTCCAGCAACAGATTCTGAAATGAGCGCGCCCAAGCGGTCGGCGACCACTTCCGCACCCGGCCCCGAGGTCGGCGCGGCAGCCACCATCGCCTCCAGCTCGTCACCGATTCCCTTGCCGCCCATGGCGACTCGCTCGGCAGTCAGAGTGGAACGGGCGATCTTCCAGCCGTTGCCCAGTTCGCCGACCAAGCATTCGTCCGGAACGAACACGTCATCGAAGAACACCTCGTTGAAGCGCGCCTCACCGGTGATCTCCACCAGCGGCCGGATATCCAGCCCGGCGCTCTTCATATCGACCAGGAAGTAGCTGATGCCCTTGTGCTTGGGCGCGGCATTGTCGGTGCGCGCCAGGCAGATGCCCCAGGTGGCCTTGTCCGCCAACGAGGTCCACACCTTCTGGCCGTTCAGCTTCCAGCCGCCCTCGACCCGCTGGGCCGTGGTGCGCAGCGACGCCAGATCCGAACCGGCGCCCGGCTCCGAGAACAACTGGCACCAGATGACCTCACCGGTCAGCGTCGGCATGGCGTAGCGCTCGATCTGCTCGGGCGTGCCCCACTGCAACAGTGTCGGGATCGCCCAGTTGGCAATCACGATGTCCGGCAGCGTGATCCCGGCCTGACGGATCTGATCCTCGAGCTGAGTGCGCAGGATCGGACCGGCACCGCGACCGTAGGGCGCGGGCCAGTGCGACGCCAGCAGTCCGGCCTCGGCCAGCGCCAGGCGCTGCTCGGCCTCCGGCAGCGCCGAGATCGCGGCCAGGTCGGCGGCCAGCACGGCCGCCTCGGCACCGTCGAGACCGGCTGCCTCCCAGGCCGATCCGGCCTCGCCGTCGCCCAGCTCGATGCTGATCGTGCGCCGCTCACCCGCCAGCGTCAGCTCGGCGACCCGAGCCCGCCAGTGGGCCGAACCGCCCATCAGCTGACGCAGGGCGGTCGCCCGGCGCAGGTACAGGTGCGCGTCGTGCTCCCAGGTGAAGCCGATGCCGCCCAGCACCTGGATGCAGTCCTTGGCGTTCTCCACCGCGGCGTCCAGCGACATGGTCAGGGCGACGGCCGCGGCCAGCGCCAATTCCGCACTGCCGCTGTCGACCGCCACGGCGGCGTCGGCCGCCACGGCCCGAATCTGCTCGGCCCGGCACAACATCCACGCGCACAGGTGCTTGATCGCCTGGAATTCGCCGATCTTGCGCCCGAACTGCTCGCGCACCTTGGCGTACTCGGTCGCGGTCTCGAGGCACCAGCCCGCAATGCCCGCGGCCTCCGCGGCCACCAGTGCGGCGGCCACGTCGAGGACCGAAAAGCCCGGCTCGAAAAGACGATCCGCGGTCACGGCGACCTCGGTGCATCGCACCCGCGCCAGCGGCACGCTCGGGTCGAGACCGGCCAGCGGCTCGATCTCGAGGCCGGCGGCGCCCGCGTCGATCAGCGCCCACAGGTGACGGTCGCCGTCGGTCACCGGAACCAGCACGGCCGTGTTCGGCGCGGCACCCGGAACCGAGTCCCACTCACCGGACACCAGGGCCCCGGATTCGCCTACCACGGTGTTGATCTCAACTGATAAAGCGATTTCGCCCGTGAGCGCGACACCGCATGGCGTAATCTCATCGAGCGCCTCGCCGGTCACCAGACCCGCCAAAGCCGTCGAGAGCACCGGGCCGCCGACCAGGTCGTGCGCCGCCTGTTCCACCAGGACGGCGAGATCTCCGACGGTCCCGCCCGCGCCCCCGGCCGCCTCCGGCACCGCGACCCGGAAAATTCCGAGTTCGGCCAGGCGCGGCCAGTATTCGCGCCAGAATTCCGGCGTGCTGGAACCCCGTTCCGGCGTGGCGCTGGAACGCAGGGTTGCAATTGGGCGCACCGCGGCAGCCCATCCGCGCATCGACTCCTGGACGGCTTTATGCTCGTCAGTGGTGGCTATGGTCACACTCCATACCGCCTTTCCGGCGTGACTCGAGGTCCTAGAACATGTTCTAATGTTCGAGCCGGGCCGAAGTCAAGCGCCGTCCGGTCGCGGTACGAACTCGTGTGCAGGAAAGGACTTTCAACCGATGGCCAGTCCCTCCCGATCGCAGGCCGCCGACGGGCAGCCCGGTGGACGCACCACCGCGCCCGTCACCACCCTCAGCGAGGAGGACCTGAGCTCGGCCGCGCAGCGCGACCGGCGCAAGCGCATCCTCGATGCCACCCTCGCGCTGGCATCCAAGGGCGGCTACGACGCGGTCCAGATGCGAGCCGTCGCCGAACGCGCGGATGTCGCCGTCGGCACGCTCTACCGGTACTTCCCCTCCAAGGTGCACCTGCTGGTGTCCGCCCTGGCCCGGGAATTCGAGTCTTTCGAGGGCCGGCGCAAACCTTTGGCCGGCGCCACCCCGCAGGAGCGCATGCACCTGCTGCTCACCCAGGTCACCCGCGCCATGCAGCGCGACCCGCTGCTCACCGAGGCCATGACCCGCGCCTTCATGTTCGCCGACGCCTCCGCGGCCGCCGAGGTCGATCGCGTCGGCAAGGTGATGGACCGCTTCTTCGCCCGTGCCCTGTCCGACGAGGTCCCCTCCGACCGCCAGTTGGCCATCGCCCGAGTCATTTCCGACGTCTGGCTCTCGAACCTGGTCGCCTGGCTCACCCGCCGCGCCTCCGCCACCGACGTCACCGAGCGCCTCGAGCTGACCGTCGATCTGCTCATCGGAAGCGGCGACGGCTTCAAGGAGTGAGGCAAACGCCAGTGTGCGTTCGCCGTTCGTGAAGAGGGCTGCCCGGTCCGGAGAACCGGGCAGCCCTTCTTCGTTTGCTGGAACGCCGCTGGTCAAGCGGGGTTAACCACGAGTAGCCCGCGCGAGTCTCACAAAACCGGTGAACGCCGCGGAAGTGTCTTGTAAACGCTATGTATCACCGCACACACAAGCGGGCAACCAAGACCCAGTAGCATCACTCGCGCCCTGAAAAATCTCCTCCGATCATTAGGTTGGATGCGTGAGCGCACAGGATTTGTCACTGGAACTTCGCCGTGCCCTGTCGGCCATCGCCCGCGTGCCTCGGTTGCTGGTTGCATCGGACTACGACGGGACTATCGCGCCCATCGTCTCCGACCCGACAAAGGCCTATCCCCATCGGGAGTCGGTGAGCGCCCTGCGCGCTCTCGCCGGACTCACCGGAACCACCGCCGCCGTGATATCCGGTCGCGCACTGCGCGATCTCGCGGCCCTGTCCCGGTTGCCCGTCGAGGTGCAGCTGATCGGTAGCCACGGTTCGGAATTCGATGTCGGCTTCGTGCACGCCATCGACAACGACGCGAAACAGCTACTGGCCGAGGTCACTACGACCCTGACCCAGATCGCTCAGGACAATCCTGGCGCTACCGTCGAAATAAAACCGGCCAGCGTGGCCCTGCACGTCCGCAATGCCAGCCCCGAAATCGGCCGTCGCGCACTGGTTGCGGTGCGACAGGGACCCTCGGCCTGGGTCGGCGTGCAGACCACCGAAGGCAAAGAGGTGATCGAGCTCGCCGTCGTCGAAACCGACAAGGGCGCGGCCCTCGATATCGTCCGGCATCAACAGGGCGCCTCGGCCGCACTGTTCATCGGCGACGACGTCACCGATGAGAAGGCGTTCAAACGTCTTTCGGGACCGGATGTCGGCATCAAGGTCGGCGAGGGCGAATCCCTCGCGGAGTACCGCGTCGCCAGCACCGAGGAGGTGTCGAAGGCGCTGGCGTTCCTACTCGAGGAGCGCCGCACGTGGTTGGCAGGTGCCAGCGCCCCTCGAATCGAACGGCTGACCATGCTGGCCAGCCCGCGATCCAAGGCCCTGGTCACCCCCGACGGCACCCTCACCTGGCTGTGCCACCCCGAACCCGACTCCGCCGCCGTCTTCGCCCACCTGCTGGGCGGACCGGGCGCGGGGCACTTCACCATTCAGCCCGAGCGCCCCAGCCTGCCGCTGTCACAACGCTACGTCGACGGCACCATGACCGTCGAAACCCGTTGGACCAGTTTGCAGGTCGTCGACTACCTGCCGCACGACGTGGTGCCCGAACGCACCGACCTGACCCGGGTCATCACCGGTGACGCCAAGGCGGTCATCACCTTCGCACCCCGCCCCGAATTCGGGCAGGTACCGGTGCGGCTGGTGCACGCCACCGGCGGCCTCAAGGTGGAGGGCACCAACGATCCGATCGTGCTGCGCTCCCCCGGCGTCGAATGGGAGATCATCGACGAGGGCAACCACCACACCGCCCGCGCCGTCGTCGACCCGCGTCAGGGCCCGATCGTGCTCGAAATGCGGTGCGGTACCTCCGATCTCGCACCGGCCATGCGGCCCGAGGCGGACCGCCGCCGGGACGCCGAAAGCTATTGGGCGCAATGGGTCGGCACCCTCGAACTGCCGCCGCTCAAGCCCGATCTCATGAAGCGCTCGGCGCTCACGCTGCGCGGGCTGGTGCACGCACCGTCCGGATCCATCCTGGCCGCCGCCACCACCTCGCTGCCCGAGGACATCGGCGGCGTGCGCAACTGGGACTACCGCTACTGCTGGCTGCGCGACGCCTCGCTCACCGCATCCGCACTGGTCTCGCTGGGCTCGCTCGGCGAGGCCGAGGACCTGCTGGCCTGGGTGCACCGGGTGCTCGAGACCCTGCCCGGACCCGAACGGCTGCACCCGCTCTACACCCTCTACGGCGAAACCCTGCCGCCCGAGGCCGTCATCGACCAGCTGCCCGGCTATGCCGGTTCGCGGCCGGTCCGCGTCGGCAACGCGGCGAACATGCAGGTGCAGCTGGACGTGTTCGGTCCCATCGTGGACCTCATCTCCCAGCTGGCCCACGCCCGAGAACGCAAGGGCATCAACGATCCCGCCAAGGCGCTGCCGGACATGGACTGGGAACTGGTGCACGCCATGGTTTCCGCGGTGCAGCGCCGCTGGCGCGAACCCGACCACGGCATCTGGGAGATCCGCGGCAACCCGCGTCACCACGTGTACTCGAAGGTGATGGGCTGGCTCACCGTGGACCGGGCCATCACCCTGGCCCGGCAGTTCGCCCGGCCGATCGACCCCGAGTGGGAGACGCTGCGCGACACCATCTCCGACGAGGTGAAGTCGCAGGGCTGGAACGACGAGGTCCAGTCCTACACCGCGGCCTACGAGGGCACCGACCTGGACGCCGCCACGCTGCACATCGGACTGTCCGGACTCATCGAGCCCTCGGATCCGAGATTCGCGGCGACCGTGGTCGCGACCGAGGCCGAGCTGCGCAGCGGGTCGACCGTGTACCGGTACCACCACGACGACGGGCTGCCCGGCGGCGAGGGCGGGTTCCACCTGTGCGCGGCCTGGCTGGTCGAGGCGTATCTGCTGATCGGCAAGCGGGAGGACGCCGAGGCGTTGTTCGCGCAGCTGGTGGATGTGG
The DNA here is from genome assembly GCF_042753865.1 of Nocardia sp. NPDC059240. Classification (NCBI taxonomy): domain Bacteria; kingdom Bacillati; phylum Actinomycetota; class Actinomycetes; order Mycobacteriales; family Nocardiaceae; genus Nocardia; species Nocardia sp. NPDC059240. The sequence goes on from NZ_JBHZAC010000002.1 coordinate 753,313, forward strand.
CAGGACCGACCGGTCTGCTCTCTGAGGAGTACGACCCGGTCGCCGAACGCTCGCTCGGCAACCACCCGCAGGCGTACTCGCACCTGGGCCTGCTGCGCTGCGCCCAGCTGCTCAGCCAGCCGGTTGCCGCGCTGACCTAGGGATTCAGTAGTTCCGAAAGGCCCGGAGAGCGACTCGCTCTCCGGGCCTTTCGTGTCGCGGGCCACATCTGGGAACTCGAGCTAGGGGCCTAACGGTCGTTTGCGCTACATTCAAATGGCAATCGTTTTCGTTTCTAGTAAGCCGTAGTTGCCAGGAGTGACCCGCGTGACCAAAAGCTTCGCCCGAGGATTCGCCGTGTTCGCCGCAGGACTCGCGACAGTCGCCACCCTGACCGCCTGCGGCAGCTCGAAGAGCTCGGATGGACTGACCGTCGTCGCCTCCACCAATGTCTGGGGTGACATCACCAAGGCCGTGGCCGGACCGGACGTCAAGGTCGAATCGATCATCAACGATCCGAAGGTGGACCCGCACTCGTTCGAGGTCTCCCCCTCCGACGCCGCCAAGATCACCGACGCGAAGCTGGTCGTCTACAACGGCGGCCACTACGACGAATTCATCGAGAAGGCCATCGCCGGCAAGTCGAAGAATGTCGTCAACGCCTTCGACATCGCCGGCCACGACCACGGAAGCGCTTCGGCCACACCGGCTCCCGCCGAGGCCGAGACCGCGGGCCACTCGCACGACGCCAACGAGCACATCTGGTACGACGTGCACGAGGTCGGCCACATCGCCGCGCACATCGCCGACGCCCTCGGCGAGATCGACCCGGCCAACAAGCAGGCCTACACCGATCGCGCCACCGCCTTCGCCGCCAAGCTGGCCCCCATCGAGGCCGTGACCGCCAAGATCGCCGCCGACCACCCGAACCAGCCGGTCCTGCAGACCGAGCCGCTGGCCGCCTACATGCTGACCGCGGCCAAGGCCGACGACAAGACCCCGCACGCCTTCCAGGAAGCCATCGAACAGGGCACCGACCCGGCCCCCGCCGACGTCGCCGCCGTCCGAGATCTCCTCACCGGCAAACAGGTTCGCGCCCTCGTCTACAACATCCAGACCGAGGACAAGGTCACCCAGGACCTGAAATCCACCGCCGACAAGTCCGGCGTAGCCGTCGTCGAGGTCACCGAAACCCTCCCCACGGGCAAGGACTACATCACCTGGATGACCGACAACGCCAACACCCTCGCCAAGGCCCTGGCATAACCACCTGCACCACCGCCTCCGGGAGTACCACCATGACCGCGAACCCCGCACCGGCAACCGACACCGGCGTCACCACGCCCAAACCCGGTTGCGCCCTCACCGGTGCGCGCCCCCGCACCCCATCGGGCCGCGCCTCCCGGATGGAAGTCGAAATGGCGGTCGCCGCTTCGACTTCCGCCGCGGTGGCCGCCCGTCCGGAAGCACCGGCGGTGCGACTATCGGGGGCGCGGCTGTCGTTCGGGGAGCGAACGCTGTGGGAGGGACTGGATCTCGAGGTTGGTGCCGGGGAATTCATTGCGGTGCTGGGGCCCAACGGGTCCGGGAAGACCTCCATGCTGCGGATGCTGCTGGGGCAGGTGGGGTTGAGCGCGGGGACCGCCGAGGTGGCGGGAGCGCCTGCGCGGCTGGGGAATCCGGCCATCGGGTATGTGCCGCAGCAGAAGACCATCGAGGGCGGGGCACAGCTGCGCGGAATCGATCTGGTCGGCCTGGGCGTCGACGGACATCGGTGGGGCATCGGCTTCCGAGGGCGTAAGGAACGCAAACGGAAAGTGGCCGAGGCGATCTCGGCGGTCGGGGCCGAGAAGTTCGCTTACGCGCCGTTGGACGCGCTCTCGGGTGGCGAGCAGCAGCGGCTGCGGGTAGCCCAGGCGCTCGCGGGTGATCCCAAGGTGCTGCTGTGCGATGAACCGCTGCTGTCACTGGATCTCGCGAATCAGCGGTTGGTGTCCGAACTCATCGACAAGCGGCGGCGCAGCCACGACACCGCCGTGCTGTTCGTGACACACGAGATCAATCCCATTCTGCCGCTGGTGGATCGGGTGCTGTACCTGGTTGACGGGCAGTTCCGTATCGGCACGCCCGACGAGGTGATGACCTCCGAGACGCTGTCGGAGCTGTACGGCACCCAGGTCGATGTGCTGCGCGTGCGCGGCCGCCTCGTGGTGGTCGGCACCGGCGACGCCATGGACGCGCTCGGGGAATCCGGGGCGGCCCACTGCCACGGCGAGAACCCGAAAGAGGTGCGGGCGTAATGGAAAAGCTCTCCAAGCTGTTCTCACAGCTGTTCGATGTCTCGACGACCGCGCACCTGCTCTCCTACGACTTCGTGCAGCAGGCCGTCATCGCCGCCGCACTGCTCGGCCTGCTGGCCGGTGCCATCGGCCCGCTCATCATCAGCCGTCAGATGTCCTTCGCCGTGCACGGCACCAGCGAGCTCTCGCTGACCGGCGCGGCCGCCGCCCTGCTGGCCGGGGTCGGCGTCGGCGTGGGCGCGATCTTCGGTTCCGTGGTCGCGGCCGTCCTGTTCGGCGTGCTGGGTTCCCGTGCCCGCGAACGCGATTCGGTCATCGCCGTGGTGCTGTCCTTCGGTCTCGGCCTGTCGGTGCTGTTCCTGTGGCTCGGCCCCGAACGCGCGGGTTCCAAGTTCTCCCTGCTCACCGGCCAGGTGGTCAGCGTCGGCAACTCGGGCCTGGGCCTGCTGGCCACCTGCACCGCCGCCGTGCTGGTGGTACTGGCCGCGATCTACCGCCCACTGCTGTTCGCCAGCTCCGACCCGGAAGTGGCGGTGGCACGCGGGGTTCCGGTGCGGGCGCTGGCCATCGTGTTCGCGGTGCTGCTCGGCGTGACCGCCGCCTTCGGCGTGCAGATCGTCGGCGCGCTGCTGGTGCTGTCGCTGCTCATCACGCCCGCCGCCGCGGCCGCCCAGCTCACCGCCAGCCCGGTCCGGGTCGCAGTGCTGTCGATCGTGTTCGCCGAGATCGCCGCCGTCGGCGGCATTCTGCTGTCGCTGGCCCCCGGCGTGCCGATCTCGACCTTCGTCACCACCATCTCGTTCTCGATCTACCTGATCTGCCGGGTGGTGGGCTCGCGCACCCGCAATCGCCGCAAGGTCCTCGTAGCCGCCTGAGTTTCGCTTTTGCGCGAATCCGCGATCTACCGCATGAGGGGCGGCAGATCGCCCCCGCGCGCCCCTCCCGGCTCTTTTCAACCCCTCGGCCGGGAGGGGCGTTCGCGGGTCAGCTGCCCTCGCCCGCCAACGCGAACAACCCGTCCACGGTCTGCTCGATGAGCCCGTCGACCAGCAGCGAATCCAGTGCGCGGTCACGCTGACCCGGATCGCGCGTCCACGCCAGATCCAGGCGCACCCGCTCCACCGGACCCGACGCACCCCGCAGCACATCGAGCAGCCGACCCCGCGCCTGCCGATCGGTGCCCTCGTACTTCTGTACTTTCCGAACGACTTCCGAGGCCGGACGGCCCGCCGCCACCCACGCACAACTCGGCAACGGGCAGCGCTCGCAATCCGGGGTGCGGGCGGTGCAGATCAGCGCGCCCAATTCCATCAGCGCGGCCGACATCACCGCCGCCCGATCGACCCGGGCGGGCAGCAGTGCCTCGGTCTCGGCCAGATCCCGGTTTGCCGGGTTCCCGGCGTCCGCCTTACCGTGCACCGCACGGGCAACCACCCGGCGAACATTGGTGTCCACCACCGGAACTCGCTGCCCATAGGCGAAACACGCCACGGCCCGCGCGGTGTACGCCCCGATGCCGGGCAGGCTCAACAGCACATCCACCTCCGTCGGCACCTCGTCACCATGCTGTTCGGCCAGCACCCGGGCGCACTCGTGCAACCGCATCGCCCGCCTCGGATACCCGAGCTTGCCCCACGCCCGCAGCACTTCCCCCTGCGTTTCCGCGGCCATCGCCGAGGGCACCGGCCACCTGGCCACCCACTCCCGCCAGATCGGTTCGACCCGGACCACCGGCGTCTGCTGCAGCATGATCTCGCTCATCAGAATCTGCCACGCCGTGACTCCGGGCCGCCGCCACGGCAGGTCCCGCGCGGTCTCGCCGTACCAGTCGATGAGCGCGTCGCTGTCCAATTCCGTCTCCTCCCGGCGGGAAATCTCCCGCGCGCCGCCACGCGCGATGGTATCCATGTCGGCGGGGCCGGTCATCAACACGGCTCACCGGGTGCACGGTCACGCGGTAAGCGGGTCTTTGCCGGACCGTAACGATCCAGACTCGCCGGTAACCACTTGGCTATGGAAAATGGGACACATGCCGCATAACAACCCGATCAGTGCCTGGAAAGCCCTCCGCGAAGGCAACGAACGCTTCGTCAACGGCACCTTGCAGCACCCCAGCCAGGGCGCAGTGGACCGGGCCCGACTGGCCGGCGGCCAGCAGCCCTCGGCCGTCCTGTTCGGTTGCGGCGACTCCCGCGTCGCCGCCGAAATCATCTTCGACCAGGGCCTCGGCGATATGTTCGTGGTCCGCACCGCGGGCCACGTCATCGACTCCTCGGTGCTCGGTTCCATCGAGTACGGCGTACAGGTGCTGTCGGTGCCGCTGATCGTGGTGCTCGGCCACGACAGCTGCGGCGCGGTCCGCGCCACCATCGACGCCCTCGACCACGGCAATGTGCCCGGCGGCTTCATCCGCTCGGTCGTCGAGAAGGTCACCCCGTCCATCCTGATCGGCCGCCGCGAGGGCCTGTCCGAGGTCGACGAGCTCGAGGCCCGCCACGTCGAGGAGACCGCCCGCCTGCTCATGCAGCGGTCGATGATCATCTCCCAACGCGTGGCCACCGGCGAATGTGCCATCGCCTGCGTCACCTACAACCTCAGCGAGGGCCAGATCAACCTGCACCGGGTGATCGGCAACATCGGCGAGGTTGTCTGACACTCTCTGAATCTCCCGTGCCCGCTGCTACGCAGCGGGCACGGGTAGCGAGAGCTGACAGGTGATGCCGGAGATGCGCGGGTTGCCCGCGAAGCGGCGGAATTTACCGCCCCCGTAGTCGCTTTCACGTCCGACACGCCGAGACCCTGCTCGGGGTGATCCCGACGGTGCCCTTACCGTTGTCACCGTGCTGGAACCGAACGGACCACTGCCACCGGAGATCTACTGGCGCCGCCGCGCGGCCGCGATCGGTGCGATCGTGATCGCGCTCGCCCTGGTGATCTGGATTGCCTTCGCACTGTTGAAGGGTGGTGGCGACCACAAGGCGGACGCCAAACCCGCCGCCACCTCGAGCGCCGCGGCCAAGCCCGCCGGCAGCTCCTCGGGTGCGCCGGATCCCAGCTCCGCCAAGCCCTCCGGGTCCACCTCGGCGGGCGCGGCCCCCGCCGCGCAGGGCCAGTGCCCCGACCAGTCGCTGGCCGTGAAGGTCACCGTCGGGCAGCCCACCTACAAGACCGGCGACCAGCCGCAGTTCGGCATCGTCATCACCAATATCTCCAGCGCCGCCTGCGAACGCGATATGGGCTCCGGGCTGCAGCTGGTCCAGGTGCAGTCCCTCGACGGCCAGCGCAAGCTGTGGTCCAGCACCGACTGCTTCCCGGACGGCACCCCCGACATGCGCACCCTGGCCCCCGGCCAGCAGGCCGCGTTCACCGTCACCTGGTCCGGCTCCACCTCCCAGCCCAGCTGCGCGGGTGACCGCGTGCCCGTCCCGGCGGGCCCGTACACCGTTGTGGCGCAGCTCGGTTCGGTGCGCAGCGCCCCGGAACCGTTCAATATCGCCTGAAATCCAGCACCCGACAGTGCGGGCCGGTATCCGATCGATCGGATACCGGCCCGCACTGTTATTCGAGAATTGCGTTCGCCACCCACCGAATTCATTTCCGGTTCGAATACGGCGAACCACGCTATTGGATTTCGGTTGTCACTCCGCCATTTCCGACGGGGCGTCCGCACGCCGCCGCCGGCGCAATCCGGTAACCGCAAGCGCCGCACGAATATCGGCCACTTCGTGCAATTTCATCCCGCGCCCGGTGTGTTCCACACCCGGCGGTACCAGCGCCTCGGTGAAACCCAGCCGCTCCGCCTCCGAGAGCCTGCGGGTCAATCCGGTCACCTGCCGCACCTCGCCCGCCAGGCCCACCTCGCCCAGCACCACCATCCCGCTGGGCAACGCCAGATCCTGGCTGGCACTGGCAATGGCAAGCGCGACAGCCAGATCGGCGGCGGGCTCGGTGAGCCGCATACCGCCCACCGTGGCCGCGTAGACGTCCTGCTTACCCACGAACACGCCCCCACGGCTCTGCAGGACCGCCAGGACCATGGAAACGCGGTTGTAGTCCAGCCCGCTCACCGCACGCCGCGGCGCGGGCGCCTGGGTGTCCACGGTGAGCCCCTGCACCTCGCCCAGCATGGGCCGCTTGCCGTCCATCGCCACCGTCACCGCGGTCCCCGGCACCGCATCGCCCCGGTGATGCAGGAACAGCCCGGAAGGGTCGTCCACGCAATGGATTCCGGCCTCCCGCATCTCGAAGCAGCCGACCTCGTCGGTGCTGCCGAAGCGGTTCTTGATGCCGCGCACCATGCGCAGCGAGGAATGCTTGTCCCCCTCGAACTGCAGCACCACGTCCACCAGATGCTCGAGCGTGCGCGGACCGGCCACCGCGCCGTCCTTGGTGACGTGCCCGACCAGCAGCACCGCGATCCCGCTCGCCTTGGCCAGCGAGGTCAGCGCCGCCGTCACCGAACGCACCTGGGTGACACCGCCGATCACGCCGTCCGCGTCCGCGGCCAGCATGGTCTGCACCGAGTCCACCACCAGCAGTGAGGGTTTCACCTGCTCCACGTGCCCGAGAATGGTCCCCAGGTCCGATTCCGCGGCCAGGTACACCTTGTCGTGCACGGCCCCGGTCCGATCCGCCCGCAACCGCACCTGCCCCGCCGACTCCTCGGCGGTCACGTACAGCGCGATCTCGTCGCGGGCCCGCGCCCACCGGTGCGCCACCTCGAGCAGCAGCGTCGACTTCCCGACCCCCGGCTCGCCCGACAGCAGCACCACCGACCCGGGAATGATCCCCCCGCCCAGCACCCGGTCCAGCTCCGAGACCCCCGTCCCGCGCGCGAACGTCTTGTTCGAATCGATGGCCGAGATCGGCACCGCCGCCGTGCTCGGCAGCATCGCCCGCCGCCCCACCGATACCGCCGCCGAGGAGGCCGCCACCTCCTCGATGGTCCCCCAGCCGCCGCAATCCGGGCAGCGCCCAACCCATTTCGCGACCTCGTGCGAGCACTGCGCGCACCGGTACAGCGATTTCACCTTGGCCACGCGGGGCAGCCTAACCAGCGCCTCCGACACTCCCCGGCAACAGCCGCCGACACTCCCGGGCAACACGGCGGTGGGAAAGTTCCACGGCCGCCCCCGGATACGACCGTGCCCGCCCCGGAACATCCGGGACGGGCACGATTCGAGGTTCGGTGCGAGGACTACTCGCCGCCCTTGTGCTCCTGCTTGGCGGGCTCCTGGCGCGGGTTGTTCGGGCCGGCGTCGACCGGAACGTTCACGACGACCGTCTCGGCCGCCTGCTTGAAGATGAAGGTGACCGGGTAGGTCAGGCCGGGGGTGACGTCCTTGGTCAGCCCGGTGACCTCGATCAGGATCGGCTTCTGGGCCGGGTCGGCGGCCTTGTCGGCGGCCGGCTGACCCTCGTTCTGGTCGTGCACGGCGGCCGCGCTCGCGGCGTCCTTGGCGGTCGGCTTGTCGGCGACGACGGTGCTCGACGGCTTCAGCTCGACCTTGTCGGCCAGCTTGACCTGGCCCAGGTCGGTGTTGATGGCGACCAGCTCGTCGGTCTTGGAGTCGCTCAGGTTGATGGCACTGAACGCGAGCACGGCCTTGCCGCCCTTGGCGTTGTTGTACTCCTCGGTCTGCGGCAGCAGGAAGCGGACGTCGCGCAGCGCGATGGAACCGACGTTCGCGGTGTTGCCGTTGACCGCGGCGACCTGGGTGGCGGTCTGCGAGACCTGACCGGCGCCGCAACCCGACAGCGCGAGGACCGCGCCCGCGGCGAGTGCGGCAACTGTCACGGCACGCCGCCGCGGCTTCGACGCAGTGGTGGCTTTCAGGGCAGTCACGGGGTCCTCCATGTCGACCGGGCTAACTCCACTATGGAGAGTAGTAGTCAAAGAGCGTAATGCGTGGCTCCCCCCGCGCTACACGCGGGCGGTGTCGCGCGCGTGGCGGAAGTTGATCGAGGGGCGCACGAGACTCGCCCGGATACCCGAGTGTGACCGGCAGGGCGACCGGACGGGATGCGTCAGGGGGCCTGACAGAGATTTGGAGACGACTTCTCGAGTGATGCATTGCCGTTTATGCGAGGGTGCCCACACGCGTATGCGAACTACGCACTCGCATATGCGCGCGACAAGTGCGATGCGCTATCCCCTTATGCCACAACGGGATGCACACGATTCGCGTTCTGTCAACCCCCGCCGCCGCCTCGTTGTGGCCCTGACCTGCGCCGTTGATCGCGCCGTTACCGAGTCGCATGTTAAACTGTGAACATCGAAAGGGGCACGGGACACATGATTTTTAAGGTCGGAGACACCGTCGTTTACCCCCACCACGGAGCGGCGCTGATCGAAGCTATCGAAACCCGCACCATCAAGGGTGTACAAAAGGAGTATCTGGTCCTGAAGGTCGCTCAAGGCGACCTGACCGTTCGGGTTCCCGCAGAGAACGCAGAGTATGTCGGCGTCCGCGACGTCGTCGGCCAGGAAGGTCTCGACAAGGTCTTCCAGGTGCTGCGCGCTCCGCACACCGAAGAGCCGACCAACTGGTCTCGCCGCTACAAGGCCAACCTCGAGAAGCTCGCCTCCGGCGATGTGAACAAGGTGGCCGAGGTCGTCCGCGACCTCTGGCGTCGTGAGCAGGATCGCGGCCTGTCCGCCGGTGAGAAGCGGATGTTGGCCAAGGCCCGTCAGATCCTCGTCGGTGAGCTCGCGCTCGCGGAAGGTACCGACGACGTCAAGGCCGAGACCCTGCTCGACGAGGTTCTCGCAGCGGCTTCCTGACCGTGAAAACAACACCCGGCGACGGCATTCGTGTCGTCGCCTTGGTTCCTGCCGCCGGTATGGGCGTGCGTCTCGGTGAGAACAAGCCGAAGGCCTTCGTTCATGTCGGCGGCAGTCCCATGCTCACTCGGGCGGTCCAGGGATTGATAGATTCCGGCTCGGTCGACGATGTTGTGGTTATGGTGCCCGCCGAACTCGTCGCCGAGACCCGCTCCCTGCTGGCCGCTCTTGTAAGAGGCGCTGCCGCCGTACCCGTGCACGTAGTCCCCGGTGGGGCCGAACGCACGGATTCGGTGCGGGCCGGCCTGTCCGCCGCGCCCGAGGCCACCCTGGTGCTCGTGCACGATGCGGCACGCGCCCTCACTCCCCCTTCGCTCATCACCCGTGTGGTCGACGAACTGCGCGCGGGCGCGCGGGCCGTGGTGCCCGCGCTGCCGGTGACCGACACCATCAAGGCCGTCGACGCCGCGGGCGCGGTGACCGGGACACCCGATCGATCCGCGTTGCGCGCCATCCAAACTCCGCAGGGCTTCGACGCCGAGCTGCTACGCGCGGCCTACGCTGTAGGTACACAGGCGACGGACGATGCGGGGTTGGTGGAGATGCTCGGGGTGACCGTTCGGACGGTGCTCGGCGATGCGCTCGCCTTCAAAATCACCACGCCATTGGATCTGGTCTTGGCCGATACCCTCGCCGCCAAGCGTGATACCGCCGACACCGCAGGTGGGCTGGACACGACACGCGCGGCGGTGATCGCCCCGTGATCGACGCGAGCGCCCTGCGCACCGGAATCGGCAGCGATGTGCACCCCATCGAACCCGGACGGCCCTGCTGGATGGCGGGTCTGCTGTTCGAGGGTGACAGCGGCTGCGAAGGACACTCCGACGGCGATGTCGCGGCGCACGCACTGTGCGACGCGCTGCTGTCCGCGGCCGGATTAGGCGATGTCGGAGCTGTTTTCGGCACCGGCCGTCCCGAGTGGCAGGGCGTGTCGGGCGCGGCCATGTTGAAGGAAGTCCGGCGGCTTTTGGACGAGGCCGGATTCGACATTGTCAATGCGGCTGTACAAGTAATCGGAAATCGCCCCAAGATCGGTCCGCGGAGGGCCGAGGCGCAACAGGTGCTGGGCGAAATTCTGGGTGCGCCGGTCTCGGTGTCGGGCACCACGACCGACGGATTGGGCCTCACGGGTCGCGGCGAGGGCGTGGCGTCGATCGCCACCGCGCTGCTGTGTCTTCGGGCCTGACGACACCTGTGTGTCGCCGGGCCTGACGCGCCCGTAATCCGCCCATTCCCAACAGCTAGGATGCCCGTCGTGACTCTGCGCCTTTTCGACACCGAGACGCGGACCCTGCGTGAATTCACTCCGCTGGTCCCCGGCAAAGCCTCGGTGTACCTGTGCGGCGCGACCGTTCAGGGAAACCCGCACATCGGTCATGTGCGCAGCGGCGTCGCCTTCGACGTGCTGCGACGCTGGCTGGCCGCCAATGATTTCGATGTCGCCTTCATTCGCAATGTCACCGATATCGACGACAAGATTCTGAACAAGGCCGCCGAGCACGGCCGCCCGTGGTGGGAGTGGGCCGCGACGCACGAGCGCGCCTTCGACCGCGCCTACGAGACGCTCGGCGTGCTGCCGCCGTCGGGCGAGCCGCGCGCAACCGGGCACATCACCCAGATGGTCGGGATGATGGAGCGGCTCATCGAGCGCGGGCACGCCTACGCGTCGGCGGGCAATGTCTATTTCGATGTGCTGAGTTACCCGGCCTACGGGCAGCTGTCCGGGCACAAGCTCGATGACGTGCACCAGGGTGAGAGCGCGGGCCTGGGCAAGAAGGACGCGCGCGACTTCACGCTGTGGAAGGCCGCCAAGCCGGGCGAGCCCAGCTGGCCCTCGCCGTGGGGTCCGGGGCGGCCGGGCTGGCATCTGGAATGCTCGGCGATGGCCGAGTTCTATCTCGGTCCCGAATTCGATATCCATTGCGGTGGAATGGATCTGGTTTTCCCGCACCATGAGAACGAGATCGCGCAGTCGCGTGCGGCCGGGGACGGGTTCGCCCGCTACTGGCTGCACAACGGCTGGGTGACCATGTCCGGCGAGAAGATGTCGAAGTCGCTGGGCAATGTGCTCTCGATTCCGAATGTGCTGGAACGGGTCGGCGTGCGCCCGGTCGAATTGCGCTACTACCTGGGCAGCGTGAATTACCGCTCGCAGCTCGAATATTCGGATGAGGCGCTCACCGAGTACGCGACGAGCTACCAGCGCATCGAGGCGTTCGTGCTGCGGGCACTGGAGCGGGCCGGGTCGGTTCCGGTCGGGACCTGGACTCCGGCCTTCGCGGACGCGTTGAACGACGATCTCGGAGTGCCGCAGGCGCTGGCCGTGATTCACGGCGTGGTCAGCGAGGGCAACAAGGTGCTCGACGCCGGTGACCTCACGGGCGCGCGGCTGCTCGCCGGGCAGGTCCGGGCCATGCTGGGCATTCTCGGCGTGGATCCGCTCGACGAGCACTGGGCCGCGCCGGCCGATAATTCCGATGCCATGGCCGCGCTCGATGTACTCATCGGCGCGGAGTTGCAGCGTCGGCAGCAGGCCCGTGCCGACAAGGACTGGCCGGCCGCCGACGCCGTCCGTGACCGGCTCAAGGCCGCGGGCGTCGAGGTCACCGACACGCCGCAGGGCGCGGAGTGGTCGCTGTCCAAGGACAAGAAGTAGACGGTCCGCGCGAGCGGAACCATCTCGCCCGGATACCGCGTGGGCAGGCCCGCGCGGTGTGGCGGAGCCCACCGAATTCGAGGTGGCGGCCCAGCGTGGGGCACAATTCGTAGCGTCCCTCCGGCAATGTCGCACGGTTCGTGACCGGTCCGGGGGCGCTGCTGTGTGTAGCAGCGCGGAGTTTTTGATAGGGCGCAGCCATCAGCTGCGCCGACCGGAGGCAGGTTTCCCGCATGATCGACCGTGAGCGGGTTCGTCCCGCGGCCGGGTCGAGGCGGGTTTCCCGCGTGATACGGAAGGCGAAGTGATGGCAGGCAATTCCCAGCGGCGCGGGGCGACCCGCAACACCGGCAGCAAGAAGGGGCAGACCGTCGGGTCCGGCGGGCAGCGGCGACGCGGCCTGGAGGGCAAGGGGGCAACCCCCAAGGCCGAGGACCGCGTGTATCACGCGGCCGCCAAGCGCGCGAAGGCGAAGGCCAAGGCCCAGGAGTCGGCCGCGACCACGCGGTCGCGCAATGCCTCCCGGCCGATCGCGGGCCGCAAGGACAACGAGGGGCCGGAGCTGGTGCTCGGCCGTAATCCCGTGGTGGAGTGCCTGCGGGCGGGTGTGCCCGCCACGGCGCTGTATGTCGCCAATGGCACCGAGAACGACGAGCGGCTCTCCGAGGCGGTGAAGACGGCCGCGGATATCGGTATCTCGATCCTGGAGCTGCCGCGCACCGACCTGGACAAGATGAGCCGCAACACCATGCACCAGGGTCTGGCGCTGCAGGTGCCGGCCTACCGCTACGCGCATCCGGACGATCTGGTCGATCGGGTGCACAATTCTGGCGAGCCGGCGCTGCTGGTGGCGCTGGACAATATCTCCGATCCGCGCAATCTGGGTGCGGTCATTCGTTCGGTGGCGGCCTTCGGCGGGCAGGGTGTGGTGATCCCGCAGCGACGCAGCGCCAGTGTCACGGCCGTGGCGTGGCGCACCAGTGCCGGTGCGGCGGCGCGGCTTCCGGTCGCCCGCGCCACGAATCTGACTCGCACGCTGAAGGATTGGGCCAACAAGGGCTACCAGATCGTCGGTCTGGACGCCGATGGCGACACCACGCTGGACGAATTCGACGGCAGCGCACCGACGGTCATCGTGGTCGGTTCCGAGGGCAAGGGACTGTCGCGGCTGGTGCGCGAGACCTGCGATTCGATTCTGAGCATTCCGATGGCCGGACCGGTGGAATCGTTGAACGCCTCGGTGGCGGCGGGCGTGGTGCTCGCCGAGGTGGCTCGGCAGCGCCGGCTCTGAAATCGGCAGCACCGACTACGAATCGGACGGTCGCCCACTTGGTTTCGGGGCCCCAGGGGCCTCGATAACCAAGTGGCGCAAGCGAAGACCGCGCGTCAGCCTCCCGGGAAGGTGCTCCCGCCCGTAAACTCGGGCGGTGGTCTTCGATCAACCGCCCATCGGCTCCCCCGTCGAGCATGAGCACGCGACAGCAGTTCTGCTGCTGGGGGCGCTCAGCGTGTTCTGCTGCGGCGCGCTGGGGCCGATCGCGTGGGCCATGGGGCGGCGGGCGCTCAATGACATCGAGGCGGGCGGCGGCCGGTTCGGCGGCCGCGTGCAGGTGCTCGTCGGCTACCTGCTCGGCATTGTCGGGACCTGCCTGATGGTGGTGTTCGGCGTGCTGTTCCTGCTGATGGCCGTGAGCGGGCGCGCCTGATCGACGCGCCGGTCACTCGTCAGTCCAGGCCTGATCGTCAGTCCAGGCCGGGTCGCTGTTCGCCGCCGGTCACCGCGTCCCAGGCCGGCCATTCGCCGCTGACGCTGCCGGTCCACTTGGGCGGGCGGCGATCCTTGAGGGCGGCCACGCCTTCGCCGCCGTCGGCGCTCTTGGCGACATAGTCGTTGAGGTCGGTTTCCAAGCGGCCCACGGTTTCCGGGGTCATGGTGGGGGCCTCCCACAGCAGCCGCTTGGACAGGGCCACCGGGAGCGGGGCCGAGCCGTGGGCGATGTCGTGGGCCACCTCGAGGGCGGTGGGGAGGACTTCGGCGGCGTGCAGGCAGGAGTTGGCGATGCCCAGCGCGTACGCCTCGTCGCCGTCGAAGGTGCGGCCGGTGAGCAGCAGGTCGGCGGCGCGGGCGCTGCCGATCAGCCGGGGCAGGGTCCAGTGCGCGAAGCCGTCGGCCAGCGCGCCGCGGCGCACCTGGTTGAGCGCGTAGACCGCGTCGCGGGCGACGTAGCGCAGGTCGCACTGCAGCGCGATCTCCAGGCCGATGCCGACGGCATGCCCGTTCACCGCGGCGATGACCGGTTTTCGGATTCGGAACGGCGGCGGGTCGATGAGGCCGTTGACCTCACCGACCTTGAGCGACAGGTCCGCGCCCGCGCAGAACGCGGGCGGGGTGCCGGTGATGACGACCGCCCCGATGGCGTCGTCGTTGTCGCAGCGGCGCAGCGACGCCCCGAGTTCCGACGCCATCGCCGGAGTCAGGGCGTTCTGCTGGGCGGGCCGATTGAGCGTGAGCACCGCGACGCCACCGGAGACATCCACGTGCAGTTCCGAACTCATGGATCGGAATCCTAGTCAAGACGGCCGCGGCACGCCCGGGAGCTCGGGTTATCCCCGGTCTATCCGCGCAGGATCTGCCGTCCGATGGCGTACTTGTGGACCTCGGTGGGGCCGTCGTAGAGGCGGAAGGCGCGCATGTCGCGGAAGATCATCTCCACCACGGTCTCGTCGGAGATGCCGATCCCGCCGAGCACCTGCACGCAGCGGTCGGTGACCTTGAACAGTTCCTCCGAGACATACGACTTGGCGATGGAGGATTCGTGGCGGGCCTTGTGCCCCTGATCCATCAGCCAGCAGGCGTGCCAGATGGTGAGCCGGCACTGGTGCAGCGCGATCTCGTTGTCCGCCAACATGAACGACACGCCCTGGTGTTCGCCGATGGGCTTGCCGAAGGCGGTGCGGGTCTTGGCGTAGTCGACGGCGATGGCCTGGGCCCGCTCGGCCGCGCCCAGCCAGCGCATGCAGTGGGTCAGCCGCGCCGGGGCGAGTCGCAGCTGGGCGTAGCGCAGCGCCTGGCCGGTCTCGCCGAGCACGGATTCCCTGGGCAGCACCAGGTTTTCGAAGTTCACCACCGCGTGGCCGCCGACGTAGTTGCGGTCCATGGTGTTCATGATCCGCTCGATGACGATGCCCTCGGTGTCGCCCTCGCAGAGGAACAGGGTGGGGCCTTCGGGCAGGTGCGGGTTGGCGGCCAGGCGCGCCATGATGATCCAGGTCTTGGCCCCGTCCGCACCGGTGATCAGCCATTTGCGGCCGTTGATGGTGAAGTTCTCGCCGTCGAAGACGGCCTCGGTGGCGAGCTGGTTGGGGTCGGAGCCCGCGCCGCCGGGTTCGGTCATGGCGAAGACGCTGCGCTGGTGGCCGTCGATGACCGGCTGCAGGAAGCGTTGCGTCTGTTCCGGATTCGCGATCTTGGAGAGCAGGAACATATTGCCCTCGTCGGGCGCGGCGCAGTTCATGGCGACCGGGCCGAGGGTGGACCAACCGGCCGCCTCGTACAGCACGGCCTGCTCGACGTGGGTCAATCCGCGGCCGCCCAGTTCCACGGGGGCCTGGATGGTGAGCAGCTTCTCGGCGCGAGCCAGCTCGACCATCTCCTGCCGGAGCTCGTCGTTCGGGCCGTGCGCGGTCAGGCGTGGATCGCGTTCGAAGGGCACGATCTTGTCGATGACGAACTGGCGAACCCGATCACGTTCGGCAGCAAGGTCGGCGGGAATCGAGAAGTCGATCATCGTTGGTCACCATCCGTGAGGAGTCGCGGTCGAGCCGAGCATACGACGACCACCCCACCCGACTGAAGGCACCCGCCCTCAAACGAGCGTGCGGCGCAGGAAATCCTCGACTTCGGCCCGGTAGGCGGCCGGTTGGTCGTCGTGGACCAGGTGACCGGCGTCGAGGATGACGACGTGGCGCGCGCCGGGGTGGACCGCGGCCATCTCGGCCATCTGTCCCGGCGGGGTGATCGTGTGCTCGCCCTCCAGCAGCAGGGCCGGGACCGTGATGGATTTCCACTGCGACCAGAAATCGCGGGTGCCCCACTCCTCGGAGATGGCCTTGAAGGTGGGCACCTCGCCGTGCAGGCGGTAACCGTCCGGACCGCGCAGGAACGAGTCGAGGAAGTAGCGTCCGGCCACCGGGCCGAAGAACGCCAGCACCGCCGCCTCGTCCGGAAACGGTTGCGGCCAAGCCGAAATCACGGCCGCCCAGTTCTCGGCGGTGCGGCCCTGGAAGTCCGGGGCCATATCCTCGACCACCAGCGCCCGCACCCGGTCCGGGTGGGCGGCGGTGAACATCCAGCCGTGCAGTCCGCCCATCGAATGCCCGATCACCACCAGGGGTTCGGTGATCGCGGCCGTGGCCTCGGCCAGATCCGCCACGAACGCCTCGGTGGTGAGTTCGGCGGGGGCGGGGCGTCCGTGCCCGGCCGCGTCGAAGGTGTACAGGTGCCCGAATTTCCGCAGCCAGGGCAGCTGCGCCCGCCAGGTGCGGGCACTGCCCATCAGCCCATGCAGCAGCAGGATCGGGGTCCCGGTGCCGCCTTCGTCATACAACATCGACTCGACCATACGTCCCGGAAATCCGGTCCGGGGCGTCGAGTAGGACCGAGGAGCGCGGAGTAGGGTCCGTTCCATGGCAGTCGTCAAGATCAACGCAATCGAGGTCCCCGAGGGCGCGGGCCCCGAGCTGGAGCAGCGTTTCGCGCATCGCGCGCACGCCGTCGAGAACTCGCCCGGTTTCCTGGGCTTCCAGCTGCTGCGCCCGGTCTCCGGGGACAACCGCTACTTCGTTGTCACGCAGTGGGATTCGGAGGAGTCCTTCGCCGCGTGGCGTGACGGCCCGGCGCGCGAGGCGCATTCGGGCGAGGCCCGCAAGCCGGTCGCGACCGGTGCGTCGCTGCTGGAGTTCGAGGTCGTCCTGGATGTGGCGGGTAAGAAGGCCTGATCAGCGTCCCGGGGTCTCGCGGACCAGCAGGTTCGTGAGGCCCAGGGTGATCCGGTGCAGCAGCCATTCCGCCGGACCGCGGCGGAATGCCGCGCGCCACAGGGTGGCCGCAAGCAGTGAGCCACCGGCCAGCAGGAGCAACAGTGGCCAGCCCGGACCGCGGATGCCGCCGGGCAGCGAGGTGGCGTGTTCGTCCGGGATCGGCACCAGCACGCTGACCGCCACCGCCTGCGCGATGTAGAGGCTCAACGCGCAGGAGCCTGCGGCGATCAAGGGCCACAGGGCGATTCCGGCACGGGGCACCAGCGCCATCAGCACGCCTATCACCAGGAAGGCCACGCCGGTCGCGCCGAATACCTCGAACGGGGTGCCGCTGTGCGGGGTGGCGACGGTGAGCCACCACGGACTCGTCGTGGCGACCGAGCCGAATCCGGTCAAGTCGATGAGCATCCCCGGATCGAAGTCCGTCACCCCCGCCTCGGCCATGCCCCGGGTGAGCAGGTCGACCAGATGTTCGCGGCCGCCCAGCGGATGCTGCGCCAGCCACGAGCCGCCGTAGCCGAGCAGTGCCAGCACCGCGCCGATGCCGAGCACCGGCAGCGGACGCAGCGTGCGAATCCCCCAGCGGCCCAGGGCCATCCCGGCGAACACGAACGGCATCCAGGTGAGCGCCGGGTACGCGCCGGTGAGCGTCAGCATCACACCCGCCTGCCGCAGCCCTTCCCAAGAGGTGAACATCTCGAAGGTGGGGTTGCCGCCGAAGGCGTTCTGGTGCAGGTGACTTCGGATCACGAACGACACGATCGGCCCGGCCACCGCCCACACCGCCGCGAGCACGGCCAGCGCGCGGGCACTCAGCCGCAGTGCGGGCAGCGCGAGCAGGAAGAACAGGCCGTAGTAGCTCAGGATGATCATGATCCCGATGCCGGAATGCAGTTGCGCCAATGCCAGACCCAGCAGCGCGACCAGCACGGCCCGCGCCGCGATGCGGATCAGGCTGCGGCGCATGGCGATTCCGGTGGCGGATTGCGCGCCGCCGGACATGAGCGCCAGCGATACCCCCGCCAGGACTGCGAACAGCGCCGCCGAGCGGCCCTCGAAGATCGTCAGCCAGGATGCGCCCGCCATGCCCCGGTGCGGCCCGACGTGGACCGCGAACATGCCGAGCACCGCGATGCCGCGGGCCGCGTCAAGCGCGAGCACTCGCGGCAGCGAATCTTTGGCATCCAATTCCCGCGATGCGTCGATCGACAGCGATGACTCCATGGCCTCGAAACTAATCCGGAACCCTGGCGAATATCGAGCTGGTTTATCGATGACAGGCAAGAAATAGACGAAAGAGTTAGTTCCCGGCTAACAAAAGAGTCAGCCGGGAACCGCATGACCTACGCCTCGAAGGTGGCGTCCAGTTCGATGTTGTCGACACCGGTCAGCGCCTTGGAGACCGGGCAGCCGGCCTTGGCGGCCTGCGCGGCGGCCAGGAAGCCCGCCTCGTCGATGCCGGAAGCCTTGCCGACTACGGTCAGCTTGATCTTGGAGATCCGGAAGCCGCCGGCCGGATCCGGACCCAGCGTCACATCGGCGGTGACGTCCAGGTTCTGCACGGTGCCACCGGCATTGCCGATCTGACCCGACAGCGCCATCGAGTAGCAGGAGGAGTGCGCCGCGGCGATGAGCTCCTCCGGGCTGGTGGTGCCGTCGGCGTCGTCGGCGGCGCGCTTCGGGAACGAGACGTCGTACTTGCCGACGCCCGAGCTGACCAGCTCGACCTGACCGGAACCGTCCTGCAGGCCGCCGGACCACGAGGTACGCGCGCTACGTGTGGGCATCACTGTCCTTTCGAAGAATTCGGTGCGGTACGGGCTCGAACCTACTCCGCCGAATCAGCGGGCGGTCGACGATCATTCAGCGTTCACCGCTCAGACGGGTGCGGTGGCACGCTGATCCAGCTGTTCGAGCACGGCCGGCCAGGCCGTTTCGTGGCGGTCGCGGGCGGCGGCGTTCGGGAATCCGGCATGCGTCAGCAGCAGCGCGCTGCCCGCACCATGGGGTGAAAGTTCAATGGTGAGCACGGTTTCCGCGCCCTGGGTGCCGCCTTCGCCGGTCACCCAGGTCGCCTCCATGAGGCGGTCGGGCACCAGGCGCAGGAACCGCCCGTAGTGCGGGTGCCCACCACCGGCGGTGAAGAAGAACGTCTCGTTCACCGCGGGCCGGTGCATGAGCACCGATCCGGGATCGGCGAACCAGAGTCCGAGTTGCCGGGTGCACATTCGGTAGAGCTCGTCGGGCGAGGCCGCCATGATCCGTTCCACACCCAGGAAGAAGGGGCGCTGGGACAGATCCGGCGGCCGAATCGGGGCGACGTCCATGCGCGAGGACGATACCGGCCGCGACCGCCGTCACTCGGGATTGGTGACCCGAGCCAGCACGATGCCGCCGATGATCATAGACAGCGCCAGCACCCGGCCCGCGCTGAGCGGATCCCGCTGCACCACGATGCCCAGCGCGATCGCGCCCACCGCGCCGATCCCGGTGAAGATGGCGTAGGCCGTGCCCACCGGCAACGACTGCATGGCGTACGAGAGCAGGTACACCGCGACCGCCGCGAGCACGAAGCAGATCAGGGTCGGCAGCGGTTTGGTGAAATTCTGTGTCGGCTTGATGGATTGCGACCAGGCGATCTCCACCACCCCGGCCAAACCCAGGACGAGCCAGTTCATTTCAGTACTCCTTACCCAGGGTGCGGACGGCGGCGAGGGCGGCGGCGTACGAGGCGTCGTGCTTGTCGCGCAGGTGCGCCAGCGCGGGATCCTGGCGTGAGTTGACCAGTTCGGCATTGACGAAAACCGTGTCCTCGACGGCGAAATGGCCCGCGAAGAAGTCGCGCAGGTAGCGCTCCTGGTAGTCGTACATCGCCTTGGGCGCACCCGGCGTATAGGCGCCGCCGCGCGCGGTGACCACCACGAAACGGGTGGGGGCCAGCGACATTCGCGGGAAGGTGATCTGATCCAGCCACGCCTTGAGGCTCGCCGGAATCGAGTAGTTGTACATCGGGGTGCCGATCAGCACGACATCGGCGGCGCGGACCTCGTTCAGCAGCGGCTCGACGATCTCCCAGGCCCGTTGCTGCGCAGGCGAATCCACCAGTTCGGCCAGCCGGTCGAGGTCGGTGCGGTCGTGCGCGAGCACGCGGTCGCACAGTTCGGTCCAGCCCTCGCCGATGAACGGGATCGGGTCGGCGGCCAGGTCGCGATGGACGTAGCGGCCTTCGGGATGTTCGGCACGCCAGGCGTCGGCGAAGACGGCGCCGAGTTCACGGCTGATCGAGGTGCGCCGGGCGCTGGCATCGAGGTGCAGCAGGGTGGTCATTTACGAGTCTCCAATCAAGTGGACATTCCGTCCGTTTCATTGAGCTACGTTAGAGCCCAACCGGACAGTACGTCCACTTATTCCTCGGAGGCTACAGTGAGCTGCATGGACATCCCGGCCCTACCGCTGCTCGGCGACCAGGCCGCACCCGTCGAACGCGCCGACGCGGCCCGTAATCGGGCCAAGGTGCTGGCGGCCGCGGCCGAATTGTTCGCGACCCGCGATCCGCGCACGGTCACCATGGACGACGTCGCCAAGGCCGCCGGAGTCGGCCGGGGCACGCTGTATCGGCGCTACCCGGATGTCGGCTCGATCGCCGTCGCCCTGCTCGACGAACACGAGCGGGCACTGCAGGAACAGCTGCTGCGCGGGGAGCCGCCGCTCGGGCCGGGCGCATCGCCCGCCGAACGGCTGGCCGCGTTCTACGCCGCGATGATCGAATTGCTGGATACCCATGCCCATCTGGTGCTCGGCTCGGAGACCGGGGGTGCGCGCTTCCGCACCGGGGCCTATCGGTTCTGGGCGCTCCATGTGCGGTCATTGCTGGTGGCAGCCGGTGTGCCGCAACCCGATCCACTCGTCGACCCACTGCTCGCGCCGCTCGCCGCCGAGGTCTACCTGCACCAGCGCGAGCGCGGACTGACCTCCGCCGAGATCGAGTCCGCGCTCGCCAGGCTGGCGACCGGCGTGCTGGGCACTGCCGCAGGCTGATTCACACCATGTCGCGGCGGCGGATCAACCAGATCGTGCCCCCGGTGAAAACCACCATGTAAGCGGCCAGTACCAGCACAGATGCATTGCGGGACAGGATATCCAGCACGCCGGGGGTGGCCGGGCCGGTCACCGTGCGCAGCGAACCCGCCAGGGACCCGGCGGCCGTGCCCGGCAGGTGATCGGTGATCGCCCGGATGGGCGCGAAGATCCCCGCCACGCCGCGCAACAGGTTCTCCACCACCAGGACCCACACCAGACCCAGGCCGACCGCCAGGGCAGGTCCCCGGGCGATCGCGCCGATGAGCGCGCCCGCCAGCGTCCACATGCCCAGAATGGCGGTGCCCGAGCCGATTCCGAGCAGTATCCGTCCCACCGAGGGCAAGGCCAGGGACTGGCCCTGCGTCCCGGCGATGAGCGCCGCCACGCCGGTGTCCACCGCGAAGGCGACCACGACCAGCGCGACCACCGTCAGCGCCAGGCTCAGCACCACCGCGCCGATCACGTGCACCCGCGAAGGGCCCTGGGTGAGTGCGGTTTTCCAGCTGCCCCAGCCGTAGCCGCTCCCGACCGCGAGCGCGCCCAGCACCAGCATGAGCGCGCCGCCGAACATGGCCATGCCCTGGGTGAACACCTCCGGCACCGACGACGGCAGCATCTGCTGCATGAGCAGCTCGCGTGGCAGGCCGTTGGACATGCGGGTGGCGCTGCCGGTGGTGTAGGCCAGGTAGTTGAACAGGTAGGCGAAGGTCAGGTTCAGCAGGATCCAGGTGCCGAGCACGATCCAGAAGGCGGGCCAGCCGCGCAGGCGCAGCAGTTCGGCCCGGGTGCTGGCGAGCAGAGCGGTCATTTCGCGGTCTCCGTCATCTCGAAAAAGACTTCTTCCAAGGACTTCTCGTCACTGCGCAGTTCCAGCAGATCCGCGCCCGACTCGATGACGGCCCGCGCCACCACCGGGGCCTGCGCCGCGCCCGCGTCGATGCGAATTCCATTGGCGGTCAACAAGGCACCGCGCTCCCCCACCACCGCCCGCACCGCCGGGAAGGCCACACTCAGCGGCTCGGCACGCACGAGTAGCGATGCGGCGCCACGCAATTCGCGCACCGTGGACTCGGTCAGCAAGCGCCCGCCGGAGATGACGCCGACGCGATCACAGATCTCCTGCACCTCACTGAGCAGGTGACTGGACAGCACCACGGTGTGCCCGTCGGCGGCGAGTCCGGTGATGAGTTCCCGCATCTCGGCCATGCCGGCCGGATCCAGGCCATTGGTGGGTTCATCGAGAATCAGCAGATCCGGGCTGCCCAGCAGGGCGGCCGCGACACCGAGACGCTGTTTCATGCCGAGCGAGTAGGTGCGGTACTTGTCCTTGCCGCGGCCGCTGAGCGCGACCCGGTGCAGGGCGTCGTCGACCGCGTCGTCGCCGACACCCCGGTAGCGGGCCAGCACGCGCAGGTTGTCGCGGCCCGAGAGGTACGGATAGAAGCCGGGGCCCTCGATGAGAACGCCCATGCGGCGCAAGGCATCCGGATCGCCGGGCCGGGTGCCGACTACGGTAGCGGTCCCGGCGGTCGGGCGGATCAACCCGACCAGCATGCGCAGGGTCGTGGTCTTGCCCGCACCGTTCGGGCCCAGGAATCCGTAGATCTCGCCGCGGCGGACGCTCATGCTCACGGCGTCCACGGCGGTGTGGGAGCCGTAGCGTTTGGTCAGCCGGTCGGTGACCACGATCGCTTCGTTCATGGGTTCCACGATCCGCTGTCCGCCTTCGGAAATAATCCGTCGCAGCGCGCGATCGGTCATACGTATCTCGACGTATTTCGCCGCGACACGATGCCGAGGCCCGCGTACGGCGCTACGGTGCAGCTATGGACGAACGCGGGGGAAGGTTCGGGCGGCGCGACGTGCTCCCGGCAGTGGCGGTGGGGGCGATCCAACTCGGCTTCGGAACGCTGGCCAACCACCACCAGACCGTGGTGCGTGAGCTGGATGTCTTCGGATATCTGCTGCTGGTGACCGGTCCGGCCCTGCTGATCCTGCGCCATCGATACCCGCTGCAGGTGTTCTACGGAACCCTGGCCGCCGCGGTCGCCTATCTGCTGGCGGGCTACGGCTACGGGCCGATCTTCCTATCGCTCATCGTCGCGTTCCTGTGTGCCGCCGTCAACGGATCCCGTTGGTACACCTACCCGTTCGTCGCGGTGGGCTACCTGTTCATGGTGTGGCCGGTGCCGGGCTGGCGCGGCTACCACACCAGCTCGTGGCAGGAATTCGGCTTGCTGGCATGGCTTTTCGTGCTCGCCGCCGGCGCCGAAGGCATGCGCCAACGCCGGGCCGCCATCACCGCCTACCGGCAACGCGCCGAAACGGCCCGGCGCAATGAACAGGCCGAGCGGGAACGCGAACTCGCCCAGCGCGCACTCGAAACCGCCGAACGCGAGCAGCGGGTCACCGAGGAGCGCCTGGCCATCGCCCGCGAACTGCACGATGTGCTCGCGCACAGCCTGTCGCTGATCAATGTGCAGTCCTCGGTCGCACTGGAACTGTTCGACCGCAAACCCGAACAGGCCGCGACCGCGCTGGCCGCCATCAAGACCGCCAGCAAGGACGCCCTCGGCGAGGTGAACGCGCTGCTGCGCTCGATTCGCGGCGGCACCGCCACCGTGGCCGCGCCCACCGCGCCCACCATCGGCATCACCGATCTCGACAAGCTGACCGGCCCGGCCCGGGCGGCCGGACTGGTGGTGCACACCATGGTGACCGGCGGTCCGCGGCGGCTGCCGGCGGTGGTCGACGTGGCCGCCGCACGCATCGTGCAGGAGTCGCTCACCAATGTGGTGCGGCACGCACCCGGCGCGAGTGTGCTTGTCACCGTGCATTATTCGGCGGAACGACTGAACCTCACCATCGACAACACCCGGCCCACCCGCCAGCCCGCCCCGCAGTCGCCGACCGGCGGGCACGGCATCACCGGCATGACCGAACGCGCGCACGCGCTGGGCGGAAATCTCTCGGTCGAGCCCAAGGCCGACGGCGGGTTCCGGGTGACCGCGCGGCTGCCCACCCACCTGTCCCAGCCGGAACCGGCTGCGTGAGCAGATGATTCGAGCGCAGGAGACGCCATGAACATCCGTGTCGTGATCGCCGACGATCAGGCGCTGGTGCGCGCGGGGTTCGTCGCGCTGCTCGGCGCGCAGGACGGTATCGAGGTGGTGGGCGAGGCCGAGAACGGCGAGCAGGCCCTCGAACTCGCGCGCACGCTCGTCCCCGACGTGGTGCTCATGGACATTCGCATGCCCGTCCTCGACGGTCTCGCCGCCACCCGCGCCATTGCCGCCGACCCGGCCCTGGGCGCAGTGAAGGTGGTCGTGCTGACCACCTTCGAACTCGACGAGTACGTCTTCGAGGCCATGCGGGCGGGCGCGACCGGCTTCCTGGTCAAACACACCGAACCCGCCGATCTCATCAAGGCGGTCCGGGTGGTCTCGGGCGGTGATGCGCTGCTCTCGCCCAGTGTCACCAAACGCCTGGTCGAGGAGTTCGCCGCCCACGCCAAACCCGCACCCACCACCACCTTCTCGGAGCTGACCGACCGCGAACGCGAGGTCATGACCCTCGTCGCCGAGGGCCTCACCAATGCCGAGATCGCCGAACGGCTCTACATGAGCCCGGCCACCGCCCGCACCCACGTCAGCCGGATCCTGGTGAAACTCGGTGCGCGCGACCGTACCCAGTTGGTTGTCATGGCCTACGAGTCGGGGCTCGTCCGCCCCGGCTGGCAGTAGCGGTCGGACATACGGTGGCGATCAAGCTTCCGGATTGGCGTCGCGGCGCTCCTGCGGACTGAATCCCGGGTCCTCGTAACGGCGATATCCTGAGGCCTGCTTGCGGGCCGACGACGCGGAGGCCGCCCGGAAGGCCCGCGAAACCCCTTCCGAACCAGCCGAATACGTCAGCGAGTCCTTCGGCGAGAATCCCATTTTGGTACCGATCTCGACGGCGTCCATATTCGCGCCCAGGAACAGGAAGTGCCAGTTCCAGACATCCTGCTGCTGAGTGATGAGGGACTTCACGGCCGAGTGGCTCCACTCGCGACTGGAGTTCTCGTGCCCGTCGGTGAGGATCACGACGATCACCGTTCCCGGGCGCTCGTCCTCCGGACGGGCCGCGAGCTCGGTACCCACATCGGTGACCAGGCGGCCGACCGCGTCGTAGAGCGCCGTCATGCCCCGGGGCTGCAACTGCATCGGCGGCACCTGCGCCAGCGGCTGATTCGCGTACACCAGTTCGTATTCCGTATCGAACTTCGCGAGCGTCACCTCGATCCGTTTGGGCACCTCACGCTGCTGGTCGAGATAGGCGGCGAACCCGCCCTCGGTATCGGACTTGATGGATTGCATGGATCCGGAACGGTCCACCAGCATGGCGATCAAGGTCAAATCTGGATTGGTCATGGAGCCCCCGAGGCTTGAGACATACGGACGCCATCGACCGTACGCGCGGCCGCTTATAGCCAACCGGGTGTTTTCCTTACAGTCCCAGCCCCCTCCGAATGGCGTGCTCCACAGGCGAATACGCACCATCGGGCCGGTCCAGCACGCACGGTTCGCGCGATAACAGCGGCGGCTGCGCCATGAACCGCGGACGCCCGACCCGGTTGCGCTGCGCCGAATGGATCAGGAAGGGATGGCACAGGTACACGTCGCCGGCCCGGCCGGTGGCGAGCGCCTGCGGGAGATCCGCAGTGGCGGTGTAGAACTCGGCCAGATCGAACATGGTGGTGCCCGCCGCACCGAACGGCTCCAGCTCCCGGGCCAGGCGCAGATGCGATCCCACCCGGATCTTGGTCGGGGCATCGTCGACGCCGATATCGGAGAACAGGAACAGCATCAGCAGCGAACGGCCTTGCGAGAAGACGTTCACGCGCCAGCTCAGATAGTCGTCGCGTGCCGCGTCGCCCGGAAAACTGACATCGACGTGCCAGCCGTCGTCACCCGGCGACTGCTCGCTGGGGAAGCGAATCGGCCAGCTGCCCAGCGACTTACGCGGCAGCCAGCGGCCGGGACCGGCCAGCTGGTCGTAGGCCTCGAGCAGGGCGGGGGCGGTGACCGCGCGGGTGAACGGTTCCTCGGCGTGATCCCAGAGCCGGATCACCGGGCTGGTCCAGGTGGACGGGTCGTCGGGATCGCATCCGGTTGCCTGCCAGAGGATCTCGCGGCCCGCGGCGGCGGTCTCGGCGGAGAAGGCCCCCTCGACCTTCACGAATCCGTCGTCGACGAAGGCGGCGATCTGAGTATCGGTAAGCATGCGATCCTTCCGAGTCGGGTCCCCGCAGCATCGACGAAACCGTGATCCCGCCGCCACCGAATTTCCGTCCCGGACATAGCGGAAGCCCCGCCCTCCCGAAGGAGAAGCGGGGCTTCCGTTGTCTTGCTGAGCCTTACTCGCCCGAGGCGGCGGCCGGAGCGTCACCCGCGAGGGCGGCGACCGGCTTGTCCTCGGCGGACTCGTCCGACTTCTTGGTCAGCTTGGCCTTGGCGGTGAAGGTGAACTTCGCCTTGTCGCCCTGGCCTTCGCCGTCCCAGCCCTCGACGTCCACCACGACGACCTGACCGGCACCCAGCTCGCCGAAGAGGATCTTCTCCGACAGCTGGTCCTCGATCTCGCGCTGAATGGTGCGACGCAGCGGGCGGGCGCCCAGGACCGGGTCGAAACCACGCTTGGCCAGCAGGCTCTTGGCCTGTGCGCCCAGCTCGATCTCCATGTCCTTGTTCTTCAGCTGCTTGGCGACACGGCCGATCATCAGGTCGACCATCTGGATGATCTGATCCTGGGTCAGCTGGTGGAACACGATCACGTCGTCGATGCGGTTGAGGAACTCCGGGCGGAAGTGCTTCTTCAGCTCGTCGTTGACCTTGAGCTTCATCCGCTCGTAGTTCGAGCCCTCGGCGTTGGACTGGGCGAAGCCCAGGCCCACCGCCTTCGAGATGTCCGAAGTACCGAGGTTCGAGGTGAAGATCAGGACGGTGTTCTTGAAGTCGACCGTACGACCCTGACCATCGGTCAGGCGGCCGTCCTCGAGAACCTGCAGCAGGGTGTTGTAGATCTCCTGGTGCGCCTTCTCGATCTCGTCGAACAGCACCACCGAGAACGGCTTGCGCCGCACCTTTTCGGTGAGCTGGCCGCCCTCTTCGTAGCCGACGTAGCCCGGAGGGGCACCGAACAGACGCGAAGCGGTGAAGCGGTCGTGGAACTCGCCCATGTCGATCTGGATGAGCGCGTCGTCCTCGCCGAACAGGAAGTTCGCCAGCGCCTTCGACAGCTCGGTCTTACCGACACCGGACGGACCGGCGAAGATGAACGAGCCCGACGGACGCTTGGGGTCCTTCAGACCGGCGCGAGTACGGCGGATCGCCTTGGACACGGCCTTGACCGCGTCCTCCTGGCCGATGATCCGCTTGTGCAGCTCGTCCTCCATGCGGAGCAGACGGGTGGTCTCCTCCTCGGTGAGCTTGAAGACGGGGATACCGGTCCAGTTGGCCAGCACCTCCGCGATCTGCTCGTCATCGACCTCGGCCACGACGTCCAGATCACCGGAGCGCCACTGCTTTTCGCGCTCGGCCCGCTTGGCGACGAGCTGCTTCTCCTTGTCGCGCAGCCGCGCGGCCTTCTCGAAGTCCTGCGCGTCGATCGCGGATTCCTTCTCCCGGCGCGCCTCGGCGATCTTGTCGTCGAATTCGCGCAGGTCCGGCGGTGCGGTCATCCGGCGGATGCGCATGCGCGCGCCCGCCTCGTCGATGAGGTCGATCGCCTTGTCCGGCAGGAACCGGTCGTTGATGTAGCGGTCCGCGAGGGTAGCCGCCGCGACGAGAGCGCCATCGGTGATCGAAACCCGGTGGTGCGCCTCGTAACGGTCACGCAGACCCTTGAGGATGTTGATGGTGTGCTCGACCGTCGGCTCGCCCACCTGCACCGGCTGGAACCGGCGCTCGAGGGCGGCGTCCTTCTCGATGTACTTGCGGTACTCGTCGAGGGTGGTCGCACCGATGGTCTGCAGCTCACCGCGAGCCAGCTTCGGCTTCAGAATCGAGGCCGCATCGATCGCGCCCTCGGCCGCGCCGGCACCCACCAGGGTGTGCAGCTCGTCGATGAACAGGATGATGTCGCCGCGGGTGTTGATCTCCTTGAGCACCTTCTTCAGGCGCTCTTCGAAGTCACCGCGGTAGCGGCTGCCCGCGACCAGGGAACCCAGGTCGAGGGTGTAGAGCTGCTTGTCCTTCAACGTCTCCGGCACTTCGCCGTTGACGATGGCCTGGGCGAGACCCTCCACGACGGCGGTCTTACCGACGCCGGGCTCACCGATCAGGACCGGGTTGTTCTTGGTACGGCGGCTCAGCACCTGCATGACGCGCTCGATTTCCTTCGAGCGGCCGATGACCGGGTCGAGCTTGCCCTCGAGGGCGGCCTGGGTCAGGTTGCGGCCGAACTGGTCGAGCACCAGCGAGGTGGACGGGGTACCCGCACCCTCGCCACGCGCACCCGCACCCTCGACCGGCTCCTTGCCCTGGTAACCCGAGAGCAGCTGGATGACCTGCTGCCGCACGCGATTGAGATCCGCGCCCAGCTTGACCAGCACCTGCGCCGCGACGCCCTCACCCTCACGGATCAGGCCGAGCAGAATGTGCTCGGTGCCGATGTAGTTGTGGCCGAGCTGCAGCGCCTCACGCAGCGACAGCTCCAGCACCTTCTTGGCACGCGGGGTGAAGGGAATGTGACCGGACGGAGCCTGCTGGCCCTGACCGATGATCTCCTCGACCTGCGACCGCACACCCTCCAACGAGATGCCCAGGGATTCCAGCGACTTCGCCGCGACACCCTCGCCCTCGTGGATCAGGCCCAGCAGGATGTGCTCGGTGCCGATGTAGTTGTGGTTGAGCATCCGGGCCTCTTCTTGGGCCAGGACAACGACCCGCCGCGCGCGGTCGGTGAACCTCTCGAACATCGCTCCCTCACTCTCCTGCTCCGCCATCAAAGGCATCCGGCGCTTCAGACCCTGTGCTGCCCGTCTGGTCGCCAGCCTGCCATGAAGCCCTGGGGTTGCATCCCCCGACTCCACTCTAGTTGCCGGGGGTCACGCACGTCGTCCGTCCACCCTATTGCGAACCGGCCTCAGTACGACTCATTCACTCATAACGGGGCAGTTGCGCAGACCGTTTCCGATTCGGCTACGCCCACAGCGAACACGCCGGTCAGTCCGGAAAAACGGCGGAACCGCTACCCGGTGAAGGGCGGAACGAACTCACACGGCACCGGATTCTGATGCGCGGGGTCGAGAGCGTTGAGGGCGACCATGGCCGCGCGGTGGCTGCCCGCGATGGCGAGGTGGTCGGAGTAGTCGACGGGGCAACCGTCCTGCATCAGAACATTGGTGGCATTGGGCGCGGACACCAGCGCGATGGACGGCCAGACGCCCTCGTCGAAGTTGGAGGCCAGGTTGGTGTAGGTGACGGTCGGGTCGTAGACGCCGTCGGAGTTCAGGTCGTTGATGAACGAGGAGTTGCCCAGCATCTCCGGGCAGGCCGCGCAGATCACGCCCACCGCGGCCAGGTTGTCGACCTGATCGGCGGTCGCGCCCAACTGCTTGCCGAAGGTGCGGATCACGTTCATCTGATCGCCCATGATGCCCAGCCAGGGCGGGGCGATGGCGACGAACTTGTCGACCTTGCCGTGCCCGCCGAGGCGCTTGATGTAGTAGTCACCGACGGTATTGCCCTGCGAGTGGGCCACGAAGTCCACCTTGGCCGCGCCGGTCGCGCCCAGCACCCGGTTCACGAAAGCGGCCAGCTGCCCGGCGCTTTCGGGGATGGGCTTCATGCCGCCCATGGCCGAGAGCGGCCACGGGACATCGAGGCTGCCGTAGGTCAGCGAGTAGACGCAGTAACCCGCGTTGGCGAGCATGGGGGCATACGCGCCCCAGTTGGTCTGCGCGCCGCCCGCGGTGCCGTGGATCAGCACCACCGGATCGGGATGTGCGGCAGTGGGTTTGCAGGACCAGTCATTCGCCCCGGGCAGCGAGCCCCCTGGATTGGTGAGCTCGTAGGGGATGCCCGCGAAGAAGTTGTATGTGACCGGGTATTCCGCTCGCGCGGTGCCGCTGGTGGCGATCCCGAGTATCGCCAGGACCGCCATGATCAGCAGTGATCCCGGCGTTCGGCGCATGGGCATCCTCATCATGTTCCCTCCCAAATTAGAACGCGTTCCTGCAACCTAATCGGGAAACAAGCACGAGGGATGGAATACTGACGAGTAAGTTCTGAAACCAGTTCCAGTGCAGGAAAACAGTGATGGCCGGGACCCGCAGGCGGCTTGCGAAGCCGCACAACGGGTCCCGGCCACCGCCGGGTAGGTGTCCAATTACCGCTGACCGGAAGGGAATCCGGGTTGCGCGACGGCCTGGAAACCCTGCTGGGGCGCGACCGGGAATCCCGGCTGCGGCGCGTACTGCGGGTAGACGGGGGCCGCAGCGGCCGCCGCGGACGCCACCGGGCTCGCCTTGGCGTGCTGCATGCCCGCCACGAACAGCGCCCCCATCAGCACCAGGAAGGCCAGGGTGTGGATGACCGCGCGGACGACATTCCAAGCCACCCACGAGCTTTCGAACTGGTGCCGCACCGCCGCCAGATCACCGATCTGGCTCACGTCACCGGCATTCGCGAGCTGGTTGTTGAGCGGCACGTTCAGGCCCGAGGTGACGCAGAAGGCGATGATGTTGAGCAGCAGCGCGACGCCGATCCAGATCAGCGTGGTGCGGTTTTCCTTGCCCAGGTGCAGCGCGGCGGCCAGGATGGTGAAACCGACCGTGCCCATGAACCCGATCATGAACCACGGGTTCATGATGACCACGTTGATCTTCTGCATGACGTCGACGAACGTGCGATCGTCGGACTTGCCCAGGGCCCCCATCACCGAGGTCGCGTAGGCGTAGAAGACACCGGCGATCAGCCCGGTGCTCAGCGTCGCCGCCACGAGTGAGGCGGTGCGAAATGCGAACATCGTTCTCTCCTGACTGGATCTGCCACCCGCGTTCTCCCGGGCGATCAACTACATCCAGTCAACTGCCGCCGGGCACGGAAACCCATGGCTCAGAAGCTCCCACGCATGCGCAAGGGTCCAACAGGCACTGGCCGTACCAGGATCAGAGATCGCGGCCGTACCAGGATCAGAGATCGCGGCCGTACCAGGATCAGAGATCGCGCTCCGAGATGACGCCCGACTGCATGGCCAGATTGGCCAGTCGGACCCGCTTCTGGTTCTGCGGGAGATCCTCGACGCCGAACTTCGCGAACAGCGCGCGCAGATGGGTCTTGATGGCGTCCACGCTGAGGAACAGTTCCGCCGCGATCTGCTGATTCGAGGCGGGCGAGGCGAATCCGTCATTGCCGCGCAGCGGCCGGCACAGGGCGATCAGGACCGATCGCTGAGTTTCGGTGAGCGAGCGCAGAGTCGGCAGTCCACCCGTGGAGGTCTGCGTGACATCGCCTGCGGCACCGCTGAAGTCGTGGAAGGTGACCCGCGAGGTACCCATCCGGATGACATCCCCGGGCTGCAGCCGATGCCGGCCGACCAGTCGATCCCCGTTGATGAAAGTGCCGTTGCGAGAAAGGCCGTCGTCGACGATGGTCCAGTGCGCGCCCAGGTACTCGGCGGTCGCGTGCAGGCGCGAGACCTCGACATCCCAGAACAGCGACAGATCCGCCTGGGGCGAGCGTCCGATGGTGATACGAGGCTGGTCAGGGGACAACATCAGCTCGTGCTGGCGCCCCTCTTGATCCTTGACTCGGAGGAAAGAACCGTGGAATGCGGTCACTGCGCCGATACCTCTTCTCTACATCCAGCCAGTGACGTCGTCCGCACGTTTCAATGGTGCCTGGCCACCCCGTGCACTAGCAAGATCGTGCGGAGTCCACCAGCCCACGATCGTAGAGCAGGATTGATACCACCGGAGCGGAGCCCGCGAAACTTCTCGAGCCCGAGCCACCGGTTATGCGCAAAGCGTATGAATAAACCACTGCCGCCCGGGTTCGCACGAACACCCGGACGGCAGTCGAATCGGCGACTAGTCGGACAACTAGTTCTTAGAGGCGGCCTTGTTGTAAGCCTCGGTGATGTCGGCCGAGATACGGCCACGAGCGGACACCTTGTGTCCATTCCGGCGAGCCCATTCACGAATGGCCGCGCTTTGTTCGCGATCGATCGACACCCGGTTCTTCGGGCCCGCGGCCGGAGCACCGGCCACCTTGGTGCGACGGCGGCCGCTGACGCGCCGAGCGGCAGAAACCCAACCGTCCAGACCCTCCCGCAGCTTGGCCGCATTCTCCGTCGACAAGTCGATCTCGTAGGAGACGCCATCGATAGCGAACTCGATGGTCTCCTCCGCGATGGACTCACCGTCGACATCGTCGATCAGGCTAACGGTGACCTTCTTTGCCATGAGATGAACGTCCTCTCAAAATCGTGCGACCCGTATAGTCAGGCCGATTACCCGACGCCAGAATACCGCTAATTCCGATAGTCCCAGAAACTGCCCCGGAAATGCAATCCGGAGAACTATCGGGCGGCTGGACGCACAATTGGAAAGAGTATCGTTTCCCGGATTCCGTGGCCAGTCAGGGCCATCAGCAAACGATCGATACCCATACCGGTTCCGGTTGTGGGGGGCATACCGTGCTCCATCGCGGCGAGGAAGTCCTCGTCCAGACGCATGGCCTCGTCGTCACCGGCCGCGGCCAAACGCGCTTGATCCACGAAACGTTCACGTTGGATGACCGGATCCACGAGTTCCGAATAGCCGGTGGCCAGTTCGAAGCCGCGCACGTACAGGTCCCACTTCTCGGTAACCCCGGGCTTGCTCCGATGCTGACGCGTCAGCGGCGAAGTCTCGACCGGGAAGTCGCGCACGAAAGTCGGGGCGTAGAGCTTGTCACCGTAGACGTGCTCCCACAGTTCCTCGACCAGTTTGCCGTGGCCATAGCCCTTACCCTGCGGAATTTCCAGACCGACCCGATCGGCGAGTGCCAGCAATTCCTCGACCGTCGTTTCCGGCGTGACCTCCACACCGATCGACTCCGACAGCGACGGGTACATCTCGACGGTCGTCCACTCGCCCGACAGATCGTATTCGGTGCCGTCCGCGAGTGTCACCACCTGCGTGCCGTACACCTCCTGCGCGACTTCCTGGATCAATTCCCGCATCATGGTCGCGGAATCGTCGTAGGTGCCGTACGCCTCGTAGGTTTCCAGCATTGCGAACTCGGGCGAATGGGTCGAGTCGGCGCCCTCGTTGCGGAAGTTCCGGTTGATCTCGAAAACCTTCTCGATGCCGCCCACCACGCAACGCTTCAGGAACAGCTCCGGCGCGATACGCAGGAACAACTCCATATCGAGCGCATTGGAGTGGGTGGCGAACGGACGCGCGGCCGCGCCGCCGTGAATGGTCTGCAGCATCGGGGTCTCGACCTCGAGGAATCCCCTGCGCTCCAACGCGTTTCGCAGCGCGCGCACGGCGGCGACGCGGGTGCGCGCCATCTCACGGGCCTCCGGGCGCACGATCAGGTCGACATAGCGCTGCCGGACCCGGGACTCCTCGTTCATCTCCTTGTGCGCCACCGGCAGCGGGCGCAGCGACTTGGCCGCCATCTCCCACGCGTCGGCCATGACGCTCAATTCGCCGGAGCGCGAAGCGATCACCTCGCCGTGCACGAACACGAAATCACCGAGGTCGACATCGGCCTTCCAGGCCGCCAGCGCGTCCGCGCCGACACCGTTGAGGCTGATCATCGCCTGCAGCTTGGTGCCGTCGCCGTCCTGGAGAGTGGCGAAACACAGCTTGCCGGTATTACGGACGAAAATGACACGGGCGGCAATCCCGACCAGCTGACCGGTCTGGGTATCGGCCTCGAGCTCCGGATACGCCGCGCGAATTTCGGCGAGCGTGTGGGTGCGGTTCACCACCACCGGATAAGCCTCGCGGCCCTCCGCCAGCAACCGCTCACGCTTCTCCTGGCGAATCCGCATCTGCTCGGGGACGTCATGCTCCACGACAGCGGCCGCGGCACGCTTTTGCGCAGCAGGAACGGGGTTGCTTGCGGGAGAAGAGGGAGTGGAGGTGCTCACGAGTCTCAAGACTAGCTTGCGGTGGAATTCCTTTTATCCGCCGCCTCCCGGCAACAATCCCTAGAGCCAAGCCAGGGTTGCGACCTCGCGCTCGAAGTGGGGGGCGGTGGCGGCGACGGTCAGCAGACCGGCCGCTTTCAAAGCCTGATATCCGCCTTCGAGATCGGTCGCGCGACGCAGGCCCAGCTGTTGCAGGGAGGCGGCGGCCAGGCTGGAGGTGTAGCCCTCCGAGCAGACGATGATCCATTCGATGTCGTGGTGGTCGGCCAGGGCCAAACGGGCGGTGCTGGAGGGATCCAAACGCCATTCCAGCACATTTCGCTCGATGACCAGCGCGCCCGGCAGCGTGCCCTCACGCAGGCGCTGGGCCTGCGGGCGAATATCCACCAGAATCGCACCGCGCGCGATGGCCGCCGGAATTTCGATCGGGAGCAGGCGACGCAGCTGCTGACGCGCGTGGGCGAGCATGCCGTCGATCGTCAAGTGGGTCATTCGAGTTCGCCTTCGGGCTGGTCGGTGAGGACGGAACGGGTGCGCCGCAGGGTGCCGTGGCCGGTGACCTCGTAATAGGACATGGCCGTCAGCGGCGGTGAATAGGCGTGCACGCTCAGGGTCGGATTGAGCGGGCCGGTGATACCGGCTTCCTCGGCGGGGGCGCGCACCACGTCGTGCACCCAGCCGAGCGGGAAAGAGGCCTGATCGCCCGCGGTGAGGGTGCGGCGGCGCAAATCCCGGCCATTCCAGCGGTATTCGGAAAGGGCGCCCGACAATACGGTCAACGCGCCCAGCGAGCCGGCGTGATCGTGCAGTTCGGTGTATTTACCCTCGGCCCAGCTGATCAGCCAGAGGTCCACCTCGTCGTCGGCGATAAGCCTTGCCGCCCAGCGGTTTTCGGTGGGCCAGAGGCCGTCCTCGGGCAGCAGGTGGTCGTAGCGGCCCTCGAGCACGTCCTGTGCCCCCTCGTCGGTGAGACGCAGCAGGTCAGCAGGGCGCAGCCGGGTGGGCAGGGCGGAGGCGGTGGCCCGCTCGGTGACCTCGGGCAGCAGCCGCGAAGCACCACGGGTATCGACAGGTAGGGAAAATGCAGAGGACCGCATGAGCGAAACTCCAAGAAGTGTGAATTTGGTCGGGGGCTATACGAAGCCTCGACGACCGTCGAGGCAGATTAGCCTCGACAACACTCCTGGGTGGTCACGCGGAAAGACACGTCGGCGAGTCTAACAGCGGAACGCCGGGAATCAACAGGGGGTCCCGGCGACGACTGCGTCACTTTTATTCCGGCCGGTCTGTACCGGGTCGGGCGTCGGTTCCGGGACGCGCGGCGCGGCGCTGCTGATTGCGCTCGTACACCAGCCGCAGACCGTCCAGGGTCAGATGCGGCTCGTAATGCTCGATGGTCTCGGACTCCGGCACGATCAGCGGCGCGGTGGCACCCGTCGCCACCACCGCCACATCGTCACCGGAGAAGGCCTCGATATCGCGAATACGGTCGATCAGCCCGTCCACCAGGCCCGCGAAACCGAAGATCGCACCCGACTGCAGGCACTCCATGCTGTTCTTGCCCACCACCGAACGCGGCCGGGTCAACTCCGCGCGCCGCAGCGCACTGCGCGCGATCAACGCCTCGGTGGAAATCTCCATACCGGGCGCGATACTGCCGCCCAGGAATTCGCCCTTACCCGAAACCAGATCCACACAGATCGCCGTGCCGAAATCCACCACGATGGCCGGCGACTGGAAACGGTGATATGCCGCAAGACAATTCACGATGCGATCCGCACCGACTTCTTTGGGATTGTCCACCAGCAACGGAATACCGGTGCGCACACCGGGTTCCACGAGCACGTGCGGCACATGGCCCCAATAACGCGAGAGCATCTCGCGTAGCTCGCGCAGTACCGGCGGCACGGTGGACAGGGCCGAAACCCCCACCACCTGATCGGCGTCCGCGCCGATCAGGCCGCGCACCTGCAGCGCGAATTCGTCCGCGGTGAGCAGCGGATTGGTGTGCATCCGCCACTGCCGCACCAGCTTCGCGTGTTCCCCGCTGCCGGAGAACAGGCCCAGCTCGATGCTGGTATTGCGGACATCGATGGTCAGCAGCATGTTCGGCGGCTCAGGCCAGCGACAGCGAGCGCGGCGAGATCAGGTCCGATCCCTCGGGGGCGTGCGCCGGGTCGGTACCCAGCTCGATCGGGCGATTGCGCTCGTCCACGAAAACCACGTGCGGGGCGTAGTTCTCCAGCTCGGCCGCGTCCATCATGCCGTAGGCGATGAGGATGACCAGATCGCCCGGGTGCACGAGATGCGCTGCGGCACCGTTGATTCCGATCACACCCGAACCGCGCTGACCGGCGATCACGTAGGTCTCGAGGCGGGCCCCGTTGGTGATGTCGACGATCGAGACCTTCTCGCCCTCGAGCAGGTCGGCGGCATCGAGCAGATCCTGATCCACCGTCACCGAACCCACATAGTGCAGATCGGCGTGAGTCACCGTGGCCCGGTGGATCTTCGACGTCATCATGGTGCGCAACATCGTCGTCGCCTCCTAGAGAGATGCCTGGGCAGGCTGGTCGGGAACGGTGGGCAGGCCGTCGAGCGGCTTGCCGATGGAAACGGGCATATTGTCGATCAGGCGGGTGGCGCCGACACGGGCCGCGACCAGCAGTCGGGCATTGCCGGTGGGCCACTCCTCGGAGAAGTCCGAGCCACGCAGCGCCAGATAGTCGATCTTGATATCCGGGGCCAGATCCAGCACCGACTGCGCGGTCTCCAGCACGGCCTCGGGGCCACGCCCCGCCGCATGCCGGCCCGCCAGCAGCGCCGCCGACAGCGTCAGCGCCAGCTCACGCTCCTCGGGGCTGAGGAAGCGGTTGCGCGAAGACTTGGCCAGGCCGTCCTCGTCGCGCACGGTGGCGGCGGGCACGATCTTCAGATCCATGTTCAGGTCGACGACCATCTGCCGGATCAAAGCCAGCTGCTGGTAATCCTTTTCACCGAAGAACGCCTCGTGCGGCTGGCAGATGTTGAACAGCTTCGACACCACGGTCAGCACGCCGGAGAAATGACCCGGACGGGTCGCGCCCTCGAGAATGTCGCCGAAGGGACCGGCCTGCACGGTGCTGCGCGGGCCGAAGGGGTACATATCCTTGGCGCTCGGCGCGAACACCAGCTCGACGCCCTCGCCGCGCAGCAGTTCCACATCCGCGTCCAGGGTGCGCGGGTACTTGTCGAGATCCTCGTTCGCGCCGAACTGCAAGGGATTCACGAAGATCGACACGATGACGGTGCTGTTGGTCAGCTTGGCCAGCCGCACCAATTCCAGATGGCCCTCGTGCAGCGCGCCCATGGTCGGCACCAGCGCGACCCGGCGGCCCACCGAACGCAGGGCCTTGACGACCTTGGTCATGACGGCCGGATCGTGGTGCACGGTCAGCTCGCCGCGCTTGTACGAACCGATCAGCTTCGGATCCATCAGCGTCCTTCCAGGAGATCGATCAGGTCGGGATTGGTCTGGGCGCGCTCGGCCGAACGCAGCGACTGCGCGCGATAACCCGCTGCCAGGCGGGGATTCAGCGCCTCGAGCGCAGCCAGGTGGGCGGCCACCGCGGCCACGTCGCCACGGGCGACCGGACCGGTCAACGCCGCCGGGCCCCGACGCAAGGCGTTGTCGAGGGCAGCCGACGCGAGCGGGGCCAGCATGCGCTCGGCCAGGCCGTTGGGCTGATCGTCGATGACCTGCTGCCCCAGCAGACCCGGACCGGACAGGGCGGCGCGCAGGGCTTCCACCGCATCCACGATCAAAGTCACCAGATGATTGCTGCCGTGCGCCAGAGCCGCGTGATAGAGCGTGCGATGCTCCTCCGAGACCCGCACCGGCTCGCCGCCCATCTCGATGACCAGCGACTGCGCGATGGCGTAACCGATGTCGTCGGCGGCGGTGATTCCGAAGCAGGCATTGCCCAGGCGGGCCATATCTTCGTCATGCCCGGTGAACGTCATGGCCGGATGAATGGCCAAGGGCAAGGCGCCCAGCGCGGTCAGCGGCGCGAGGATTCCGACCCCGTTCGCACCCGAGGTGTGCACCACGATGGTGCCCGGACGGACCGCGTTCGCCGCCGCCAAACCGGCCACCAGGCCGGGCAATTCGCTGTCCGGCACAGCCAGGATCAGCAATTCGCTGCGGGATGCCACATCCTCGGCGGGCAGGACCTGGGAATCCGGCAGCCGGGTGGCGGCACGACGCAGCGAGGCATCCGAAATCGCGGATACCCCGAATACGACATGACCGGCACGCTCCAGCGCCGCGCCCAGTGCGGATCCGACGCGTCCCGCCGAGACGATTCCCACCGTCAGGCGTGCGGGCGCAGGATCACTCCAGACATCCTTGTCCGAGGTCACTTTGTCCTCTCGAAGTTCGTTCCAGTCCCGCCTTGCGGGTACCGGACGTTACCGAGCGAGGATATCGCCGCCGATTCGCCGGAGCCACCCAGTGTGGGATAGGCAACTCCGGCGGCTCGGTGTCAGTTGGCGTTCTCGGACTTCAGGTTCGCCATGATCTCCGCGACCGAGAGGCGTTGGGTGCCCTCCGGGTCCGGAGTGTCGCCGCGGCGACGGCGACGGGCAGTGGCGCGGCCGACGGGCGTCGAATGCTCCTGCTCGGGGGTCAGGCGCGGGATGGTGGCCTGGCCGTTGCCGTTTGCGGTGCCGTTGACTGCCGCGGCGGCGGGTGC
The DNA here is from genome assembly GCF_042753865.1 of Nocardia sp. NPDC059240. Classification (NCBI taxonomy): domain Bacteria; kingdom Bacillati; phylum Actinomycetota; class Actinomycetes; order Mycobacteriales; family Nocardiaceae; genus Nocardia; species Nocardia sp. NPDC059240. Next base: position 792,076 of record NZ_JBHZAC010000002.1, read on the forward strand.
GGGTGCGGGTGCCGGGGTGGCCGGATCCGGTTCGGCGGCGGTGCGTTCGGCCTCGTAGTCGGCGCGCATGGCGTCGGTGATGATCGAGGTCTCGGCGGTGACCGGGTCGTCGAAGGGGGTGGCGAAGGCCGGGGGTTCGGGGTGGGCGGGGTCGAATTTGGGGGCCAGGTCGGTCTCCGAGATGGGGGCGCGGGCGCGGGGTTCCTCGTTGTCCTCGGACTGGTCGGCGGGCGACGACCAGGGGTCCCAGGGATCGGCTTCCGACCAGTTATCGTTCGCCGTCTCGGTGGCCGAGTCGGCGTCGCGGCTCGGAAGTTCTTGGACGCGAACGGCATCCGCGCGCAGGGCGGGCCGGTCGAAGGGCAGGTCGCCGTCGAACAGTCGCTGCAGGCTCTCGCGCAGGACGGTGAGTTCGGCACGCAGCGCGGCCATCTCCGTGGCGTCGGCGCCCACCTCGTGGCGGACCCGATGCTCGACGCCGAGCTCGTATTCGCGGCGGGCAGCAACCTCGCGCTCCAGCTGCAGTTGGTAGACCTTTTGGAGGTCACCCACTTTGGCCTTGTCGATGGCCGCTTCCCTGCGGAAACGCGTGGCAGCGAGGGCTCCGATGGCGGCCGCCCACAGCGCCGCCAGCAGGCCCACCCGAATCAGGTGAACGTTGTCGCTGAAGATCAGGAAAATGCTGGCAACCAGTCCGAGAAGAAGCAGAAAGCCGGTGAAGAACTTTCCCGCATCCACCCGTCGCCGACGGGAAGCACTGCTACGGGAGGGTGAAACCATGTCCGCCAGCGTAGCTTGATCTTCCGACCAGGACCCCCACCTTGACGATCATCATGGCCAATCTGTTAGCTAGGAAGTAGCTGCTTCATCGGGTGGATCGATCGGCGCTCGGCAGCAATACTCCAGCCACAAAGCCGCCGCCACCAGCGCCACACCGCCGACCAAACCCACCACCGCACCCGGCGTATCCGACGATGCCGCACGCAGATCCGAGCGCTGCATGAGCAGCCACACCAGGAACCCCAGCCAGATACCGCCGACCAGCGACCCCACCTGCACCGACGCCTTCGCCAGCGCCACCGCCCGCGCCACCGTGATCGGATGCAACTGCCCCGAACCGCCGGGACCGATCCCGTGATTGTCCTTACGTTGCCGAATCACGAACGCCAGCACGACCTCCAGCAGCGCCACCGGAATCAGCGAGGCGCCGGAGAACACCGAGATCGGCGGGAACGACGAATACGCGATATTGGTGGCGATCCAGGCCACGACCGCCGCCAGCAGTACATTCGCGCTCAGATCCAGAATGCGGGTCGGCTTCACCGCATCAGCTCCGACTTCATGAGGTCCAGCCCAGCGACAACTCGGTCCGGCGCACACCCGCCACCTCGGCCGAATCCAAGACCGACAACCACTCTCGCAGTGAACGCGCCGTGCCGGTCACCGCCAGCTCCGCGTCCGGCTCCACCTCCAGCCACGGCAGCAGCACGAACGCGCGATTGTGCGCCTGCGGATGCGGCAGCGTCAGTACCGGATCCAGGCTGTGCACCACCACCCGGACATCGCGGCGACGCTGCTCGGCCCACACCACGTCCACATCGAGCGTGCGCGCGCCCCAGCGGACCTCGCGCACGCGGCCGGCGGCCTGCTCCAGCACCTGCCCCAGCCGGAGCCAGTCGGAGGGTTCCAGGGCCGGATCCTCGGCCACCAGAACGGCATTCAGATAGTCCTGCTGCGGCACCCCGCCCCAGGGCGGCGTCGAGTACACCGAGGAGACCGCCACCAGGCGCGGGCCCAGCGCGGAGACCACACTGCGCAGGTGCGCCAGCCGATCACCCAGATTGGAACCGATGGACAGGACTACGCGGGTCACCGCTCTACTCCTCAGGCTCGCGTCGGCGGGACGTGACTACACGGACGTCCTCGAAGGTATGCGGAATCGGCGCGAAGGGCTTGTGCAGCACCACTTCCACGGCCTGGATGCGGGGATCGGCCATGACCTCGTCGGCAATGTTCGAGACCACGGTCTCGATGAGATCGCGCGGGTCCCCCGCCACGATCGCCACCACCTGATCGGCCAGCTCGCCGTAGTGGATGGTGTCGGCGATGTCGTCGGACTTGGCCGCGGCCGAGAAGTCGGTCCACAGCGTCAGATCCACGACGAACTCCTGGCCGTCACGCTTCTCGAAGTCGAAGACACCGTGATGGCCGAAGACCCGCAGGCCGCGCAATTCGATACGGTCCGTGCTCAACTCAGCTCTCTCCCGCCACACGCCGGTACCGTTCGCGCAGTCTGCGCGCGGCATTCGTGGTGGCGTCCACGACCGCGACGGCGTCCAGCGAGGACCGCACATCGTGCACCCGTACACCCCAGGCCCCGTGCTCGGCCGCCAGCGCCGAAATGGTGGCCGTCGCGACCTCGCGGCCGTCCGGCGGCCGCGGACCCGACTCGTCGGCCAGCAGGCCGCCGAGAAAACGCTTGCGGGAGGCCCCGATCAGGACGGGCAGGCCCGCGTCCATCATCTCGGTCATGCGATAGAACATGCCGCCCAGCAACTCCCAGTTGTGGTCGGCGTTCTTGGCGAACCCCAGACCGGGATCCAGCACCAGCTGCGCGAGGTCAACCCCGCCCGCAAGGGCGAACTCGACCTGCGCGTTCAGCTCCTCCCAGACCTTGGTCACGACATCGTCGTACTCGTCGGCCGGGCCGGTGTGCTCGTAGTTGGCTTCGGCCCGCCAATGCATGAGAATCCACGGAATCCGGCTCTCCGCAACGACTTTCACCATGTTCGCGTCCGCGCGACCACCGGAAACGTCGTTCACCATGGACACGCCCGCCGCGATGGCCGCCTCGGCGACACTCGCCCGCATGGTGTCCACACTGGTCGGCACGCCCGCCGCGGCCAGCGCCCGGATCACCGGAACCACCCGCGCCGCTTCGGTTTCCGGATCGATGCGCACCGCACCCGGCCGCGTCGACTCACCGCCGACATCGATGATGTCCGCGCCCATCTCGTAGAGCTCCAGGCCGTGCGCGACGGCCAGGCCCGGGTCCAGATAACGACCACCATCGGAGAAGGAGTCGCTGGTGACGTTGACGACACCCATCACCACGCAAGAGCGGCCACCACGAGGAACAACCAATTCGGCCCCCCGCGTACCGCTCTCGGCCATGGTCGGTGCGCTCACTTTCGGAGAATCAGGTCCAGGGCCTCGGCCCGGGTGGTGGAGTTGGACTGCAGGGTGCCGCGCACCGCCGAGGTGGTGGTGGAGGCGCCGGGCTTGCGGATGCCGCGCATGGCCATGCACAGGTGCTCGGCCTCGATCACGACGATCGCGCCGCGCGGATCCAGCTTCGCCATCACGGCATCGGCGATCTGCGAGGTCAGGCGTTCCTGCACCTGCGGGCGCTTGGCGTACAGATCGACCACGCGGGCCAGCTTCGACAACCCGGTCACCCGGCCGTGCGCGCCCGGGATGTAGCCGACGTGCGCGACACCGTGGAACGCCACCAGGTGGTGTTCACAGGTCGAGTACATGGGAATGTCGCGGACCAGCACCAGTTCCTGATGCCCCTCGTCGAAGGTGGTGTTGAGCACCTCGGCCGGATCGGTGAACAGTCCGGCGAACATCTCCCGATATGCGCGCGCCACCCGGCCGGGGGTGTCGGCGAGCCCGGGACGATCCGGATCCTCGCCGACCGCGATCAGCAGTTCGCGCACGGCGTTCTCCGCGCGCTCCTGATCGAAGGGCCGACCGGTTTGGAGCGCGATCGGGCCGGACACGACGGTGTTGTTGGTGGCCGACAATCGACACCTCCTGTGTTGACTTGCCGCACATGCTCTTCGCGGCCTGGACGCGGTCGCCGACCACTCGGAGCGGGCCCGGCGCAGGGTGTTCACCCTGCTGCCGGGCCCGGCCCGAGCCGGGCCGCGAACCCATCGATCGTATCGGGACCGCGGTCAGCGACGACCGTTCGGTCCGTCCCAACCGTTCTTGTCGTCCTCGTCATTCCCGGCCGCCGGCGGCGTGGCCGGATACTCCGGCTGTCCGTAGCCCGGCTGCTGGTACTGACCGCTGCCCGGTTGGTAGCGCTGATTGCCCGCGGGCGCCCAGCCGCCGTACGCGCCGCGCGGCTGCGGCGTCTGCGACTCGTCCTCCTGCGGCGGCCAGCCCGGCGCCGACCAACCGGCCGGAGCGCCGTAATCCGGACGCGAACCGTGCGTCGGCGCACCCGGACGCGAATAGCCGGGAGCCTGCGGCAGCGGGTAGCCCGCCGGGGCGGGGGCCGGGTAGCCGGCGCCGTACTGCGGGGCACCGCCGTAGGCCGGCTCCGGGTAGCCGTTGGCGGGCTGCGCCACCGGGTACGCGGGCTTCGGCTCCTCTTCCGGCCACGGCTCACCGCGCTCGGCGGCCAGCTCGCGCGGCGTCTTCACCGGCGGGCGGTCGGACGGGACGCGATCACCGAAATCGTTGAAAGCCGTGATGCGCGGCCGCTTTTCGACGGTCGTGAGCACGGTCTCGAGATCCTTGCGGTGCAGGGTCTCGCGCTCGAGCAGCGCGGTGGCCAGCGAGTCCAGCTCATCGCGGTACTCGTTGAGCACGGCCCACGCCTCGGTGTGCGCGGCCTCGATGAGGTTGCGCACCTCCTCGTCGATCTCGCGAGCCACCTCGTGCGAGTAGTCCGAGTTCTGTCCCATGGACCGGCCCAGGAACGGGTCGCCCTGCTCCTGGCCGTAGCGGACCGCGCCCAGACGGGCACTCATGCCGTACTCGGTGACCATGGCGCGCGCGATCTTGGTGGCCTGGTCGATATCGGACGAGGCACCGGTGGTCGGCTCGTGGAACACCAGCTCCTCGGCGGCGCGACCACCCATGGCCATGACCAGGCGGGCGATCATCTCCGAGCGGGTCATCAGGCCCTTGTCGTCCTCGGGCACCGTCATGGCGTGGCCGCCGGTGCGACCGCGGGCCAGGATGGTGACCTTGTAGACGGGCTCGATATCCGGCATCGCCCAGGCGGCCAGGGTGTGCCCGGCCTCGTGGTAGGCGGTGATCTTCTTCTCGTGCTCGGAGATCACCCGCGACTTGCGCCGGGGGCCGCCGATGACACGATCGACCGACTCCTCCAGTGCCGCACCGGTGATCACGTTGCCGTGCTCACGCGCGGTGAGCAGCGCGGCCTCGTTGATGACGTTCGCGAGATCCGCGCCGGACATGCCGACGGTCCGCTTGGCCAGACCCTCGAGGTCGGCGTCGGGCGAGATCGGCTTGCCCTTGGAGTGCACCGACAGGATCGCGCGACGGCCGTTGAGGTCCGGGTTGCCGACCGGGATCTGCCGGTCGAAACGGCCCGGGCGCAGCAGCGCCGGATCCAGGATGTCGGGGCGGTTGGTGGCGGCCATGATGATGACGCCGGTGCGCTCACCGAAGCCGTCCATCTCGACCAGCAGCTGGTTCAGCGTCTGCTCCCGCTCGTCGTGACCACCGCCGAGGCCCGCGCCGCGCTGGCGGCCGACCGCGTCGATCTCGTCGACGAAGATGATGCAGGGGCTGTTCTGCTTGGCCTGATCGAACAGGTCACGCACACGCGACGCGCCGACACCGACGAACATCTCGACGAAGTCGGAACCGGAGATGGTGAAGAACGGCACCCCGGCCTCACCGGCAACGGCCTTGGCCAGCAACGTCTTACCGGTACCGGGCGGGCCGTAGAGCAGCACACCCTTCGGGATCTTCGCGCCCAGCGCCTGATAGCGCGCCGGGTTCTGCAGGAAGTCCTTGATCTCGTAGAGCTCTTCGATGGCCTCGTCGGCGCCCGCCACATCCTGGAATGTGGTCTTGGGCATGTCCTTCGACAGCAGCTTGGCCTTCGACTTGCCGAAGCCCATCATGCCGCCGCGGCCACCGCCCTGCATGCGCGCCATCACGAAGATGAACAGGCCCAGCAGGACCACCATGGGCAGCATGAACAGCAGAATCTGACTCAGCCAGGAGTCCTGCTTGACGGAGGTGTTGACCTTCGCGCCGGAATCCGTCGCGGCCTTGAAGACCTGCGCGGAAACCTCGCCGCCGCCGGGGTATTTGGCGATCAGCTTGGTCTCGCCCTTGGTCGCATCATTGCCGTTCTTCAGCGTGATGCGCAGTTGCTGTTCTTTGTCGTCGATCTGTACCGAATCGACATTGGACTTGTCCTGGAGCTGGGAGAGCGCCACCGAGGTATCGACGCTATGCCAGCCGCGCGTGTCGTTGCTGAAATAGCTGACCAACCAGATCACGAGCAGAAAGCCCGCGACTATGGCCAGGTTGCGGAACACAGTCTTGCGGTTCATAGAGCGTCGGCCGGCGGCCAGTCCTTTCCGGGGGGTGTATCCGGTTTGCCTGCGATGCTTGCGTGGCGCGCCCGTTCCCGCGAACGGATGCGGACATGCCACGTTACCGCGTACGGTCTAGTCGATACATCGCGCAGTTCGGCAGGTAGTGCAGTTCAGCAAGTAAACGGCTGGAGAACGCGGGTGGTTCCCCGACCATCAGCGGCAACACATCGGGTCGATCACCCCCTGGTGTCGGACCGAGTGGTCACAATCATGGCATGGTCGTCCTATCGTGAGCGACGACACAACAGAGCGCAGGGGGTATGGACATAGTCGAGCTACGGACACCCACGGCGATTGTGCGTCACGGCAACGGGCGACTGACGGTGCTGCGACCAGGAACCGACGGCGAGCGCGTGCTCGACGTGCCGGTGAGCGACCTTCTCAAGGTGCGTTTGAACCGGCGCGCCGATGACGCCGTCGTCATCGAAATCTATCTGCGCTATCCCACCCCGGTACTGACCGGAGTTCCCGCCGACCGGACCCCGCTGCCGGTGCTCATCGCCGAACACGATGTGCCCGCCGCCACCGTCATCGTCGAGCGGATCAACAATCAGATTCTGGCCACTCAGCGCCTGGACGTGGCCGCCCCCGACCTGACGCCCCCCGCGCCCTCCTGGGGTCGCACCGGGCCCGCCCGCGCCGACGTGGACCGCGCGGTCCGGCGGATGGCGCCCAAGCGGGACGCGAAACCGGCTGTGGCAGCACTGCAGCGGTATGTCACGCCCGAGGAATACGTGCTGGAGACCGCACTGGTCAGCACGCGGCCGCCCGCGCCCCGCGCCACCGGTCTGCTCGCGGTCACCACCACGCGGCTGATCTTCGTCTCGCTCGGCTCGGGCAAGCGTTTCGCGCACGAGTTGCCGATCGCGACATTGCTATGGGCGCGCACCACCGACGATGCCGAGGCCGCGGTGCCCGGCGAGTACGGGGTCGAGGTCAGCGACGGCAATCTGACCTGGCACTTCTCCGGCACCGACCGGGCCGACACCGATCGGGTCACGGGCGCTTTGAATTTCGCCATCCAGCGCGAGGTGGCCGACGGCGCCGCCGGGCCCGCCGATCCGGGCGTGTCCAAGCTGTACTCGGAATGGGAATTACTGGTCGAGCGGCATTCGCTCGGCATGGTCGACGATTCGCAGTTCCAGCGCTACGGGCGCGGGATTCTGCGTTCCCTGCCCGACTAGTTTCGCTGACAGGTGAAAATGGTTGGGGGCCAAGCCCCCAACCCACCACCGTTTATTCGTCCGGCTGCAGATTGATGCGACGCCACGGACTGGTGGGCCGCTGCCACAGGCGCAGCAATTCCATGCGCCGGTCCACGCCACCGGATTTCAGTTCCGCGAGGTCCTCGCACGCCTGCCAGTAGGTCCATCCGGCCAGGTACGCGTCACCGAATTGCCGCCAGTTGCGGTATTTGCGCTGCGCCTGCGGCAGGGCGCGCATGAGATAGTCCCAGGCCACATCGGCATCGAGATAGCCCGCGGTGTAGGCCATCCGGGCCACGGCGACCACCCGGGCCAGATCCCAGGCCTGGATATCGGTGGGCAGCGGCCGGACCAGGTGATCGGTGAGGCCGAGTTTGATGGCCTGCGACCAGATGTCGTAATCGCGGACCAGCGCCTCCGGATTCTCCATCCCGCGGAAGGATCCGACCTGCCGCAGGAATGCGCGATGCCGATCGGCGCGCTCACCGAAGCGATCGCGTTCAGGGGAGTTGATGGCCGCGGTGACGAGCGGATGCACCAGCGCGTAGAGCGGACCGTGCATACCGTCGAGCAATTGCTCCATCGAGGCCATCGCCTCGGTGCCGTCGGTGATGCCCCACGCACCGGTCAGCGTGTCGATGGCAAGTTCGCGGCGATCACCCAGCGGGTGCTCCCGTTCGGGACCCAACAGCAGCGCGTCGTGGAAGGCGTCCCAGCGCGCGGAGTAGAAGCCGCCGAGCGACAGCGCGCGCAGTTCGTCGTCGGAGACCTGCGCACCTGACCAGTGGTCTTCCTCGCGCTGGTCCAGCTCCGGGTAGGGAAATGTGGTCAGCGTGGGAACGTCGCGGGCGGGCATACCCCCGATTGTTCCCCATCGATCTTGGAGTGGCCCGCTATTCGCCGATCGCGTGTGCCACACCGGCCGCGTCGTCGCGAATACTCGGCAAACCGTTCGGTACGGATTTCACAGGCGCGCGCGACGGCACACTCAGGTAATTGTCTGAATCTTGCCCTGTCACAGCGGGTAATCGGGCGCTAACCTCTGGGGGCATGAGTGGGAACATCACCCTGTTGCGCGGGCTGACACCGGCTGCCACGGAGCAGGAAATCTACGCCGCCGCACAGGAATACGTGCGCAAGGTCGGCGGGGTATCGGGTTTGACGACGGCCACCAAGCTGGCCGTGGACAAGGCGGTGGCGGCCATTGCGGCGGCCACCACGCAATTGCTGACGGAATTGCCTGATCGGCGGGCCTCGGAAGGCGAAGCGCCGGTGCGGCGTCGCGTCCGGGACTCCGTCGAAGAGGAAGCCAGCTAGCGCCGGGGCTCAGACGCCGTAGACCGCCACGCAGTCGAGCGCGATCTCCAGCCGCGCGCCGCGTTGGTCGAGAGAGTGACCGAGTAGTTCCTCTATGCGCTGAATCCGGTATCGCACCGTGTTCTTGTGCACGCCGAGCAGTTTCGCGGCCGCGTCCGGGCTGCGGCGGGCACGCAGATAGGCATGCAAGGTTTCGCGCAGTCGCGCCGACTGCGCGTCGGGTGCGGCGAGCGCGCCCAGTTCCCGGTCGACGAGGGCGCGCATGGCGGCCTCGTCGGCGCCGGCCAGGTAGGCGACCTCCACGTCCGAGTAATGCAGCACGCGCGGCGATTCCGGGCGGGCCCGCTCGGCGACGTGCCGGGCGGCAACGGCCTCGCGATGGCTGCCGCGGAATCCGGCGGCATGGGTGGCGGGCACGCCGACGGCCACCCGGACCGGCGCGTCCACCGACCAGGCCGAGTCGGCGGCCTCGGGCAGATCGCCGTCCACTCCGATCCAGGCCCACAGCGCCGACGCCCCGGACGGCACGGTGAGCAGGCTGCCGTTGCCGAGGGCCGCGGCGTAGCGGGCGACGATCCGGTCCAGCAGACCGACCGTCTCGCCATTGCTCTCCGAGTGCGGGCCACCCTGCGGCAAGGGCGCGGCGTCCGCATCCGTCCACAGCACCAACGCCACCTGACGCTGAGCGAGCCGGTATCCGAGCCTGGCCGAAGCGCTTTCGGTGTCCACGTCGGCGTCGTCGAGCAGCGCACGCACGATCTCGGCACGCTGGGTGAAGGCGGCGCGCAGGCCGCGTTCACGCTCGGCCATATAGGTGTCGGTGAGGGTTTCGACCGAGGTGCTGACCCAGCGGGTGGTGCGGTCGAAAAGCCGCAGCAGCACGGATCTTTCGATATCGGGCGGCAGTTGCCGTTGTTCGAGCACCTCGGTCATGTAGTCGATGACGGCTTCCTGGCCGAGGTGATAGACGCGCAGCAGCAGGCGCACGTCGTAGCCGCGGCGGGCCACCGTGCGGGCGAAGGCGTGCGCCTCCTCGGGAACGGGGTACTCGATGCGGTCCTGGGTGAGGCCGCTGAGCACCGCCACGGCGTGGGCGCGGCTGCTGGCGGCGAGGTCGCGGCGCATGTCGCGGTCCCGCAGTTCGGGGATGCGGGCGATGATCGCGTTGTCGAGGCGGGTGACGACCTCTTCCAGGGTGGCGGCCGGGAGGGTTTCGGCGACGAAGTCGGCGATCCACTGCCGGATCTCCGCGCTGTTCACCGTCGTCGCCATGCCGAACCCTTCAACTTGTACTCAGAGCACAAAACCGACCGGAACAATTGACCCGATTGGCCAAGCATCGCCCCCCGAAATTGTGTCACGATCATAGTCCAGTGAGCTGCCACACAGCTCGCCGTCGCAACGTAGCGCACGTGGGGAAGGCATATCGTGACCAATACCGAACCTGCCGCGGGCACCGCTCGCAAGACCGGGACCCGTAAGGCCGCCGGAACCGCGGTGAAGGCCGACAAGCAGCCGGAGGCCCCGGCCACCGAGCTCGAGATCCGGAATCCGGCGACCGGCGCACTGGCCGGCACGGTGCCGATCGATTCGGCCGAGACGGTCGCCGCCAAGGTCCGCGAACTGCGCGCGCACCAGCCCGCCTGGGAGGCCATCGGTCCCGAGGGCCGTAAGGAGTGGCTGCTCAAGCTGCAGGACTGGTTGGTGGACAACACCGATCACCTGGCCGATGTGCTGCAGTCCGAGACCGGCAAGGCGCGCGTCGACTCGCTCATCGACCCGGCGTTCTCGGTCGACCTCACCGGCTACTACGCCCGGCGGGCCGCGAAATTCCTTGCCGACGAACACCCTTCGCCGCACAGCCCGCTGGCCCGGGTCAAGCAGCTGACCACCGTGTTCCGGCCGTATCAGGTGGTCGGTGTGATCACCCCGTGGAACTTCCCGCTGGCCATGCCGGTGATCGACGTGATCCCCGCGCTCGCCGCGGGCGCGGCCGTCATCCTGAAACCGTCGGAGGTGACCCCGCTTTCGGCCGTCGAGCTGGCGCGCGGCTGGCGTGAGATCGGCGCTCCCCCGGTGTTCGAGGTGGTCACCGGCGCGGGCGCGACCGGCGCGGCCGTGGTCGAGACCGTCGACTACATCCAGTTCACCGGCTCCACCGCCACCGGCCGCAAGATCGCCGCCGCGGCCACCGAGCGCATGATCCCGTTCAGTCTCGAACTGGGCGGCAAGGATCCGGCCATCGTGCTGGCCGATGCCGACCTCGACCGCGCCGCGTACGGCATCGCCTACGGCGGCATGTTCAATGCGGGACAGGTGTGCATCTCGGTCGAGCGCGTGTATGTGGAAGCGCCGGTGTACGACGAGTTCGTCACCAAGCTGACCGCCGCGGTCAAGGAGATCCGTCAGGGCGTGGACGGCCGCAAACCGCAGTACGACATGGGCGCGCTGGCCAACGAGAGCCAGGCCCAGATCGTGCAGAACCATGTCGAGGACGCCGTCAAGGCGGGGGCGCGGATCACGACCGGTGGTCAGCGCACCGGTGTCGGAACGCTTTTCGAGCCGACCGTGATCGCCGACGCCGACCACACCATGACCTGCATGACCGAGGAAACCTTCGGCCCCACCCTGCCGGTCATGAAGGTGGCGAACGAGGCGGAAGCCATTCGCATGGCCAATGATTCGATCTACGGCCTGTCGGCCTCGGTATGGTCGCGCGACAAGGATCGCGCCGAACGCATTGCGCGCCAATTGAACGCGGGCGCGGTGAACATCAACGACGTATTCGCCAATATGTTCAGCTTCGCGCTGCCCATGGGCGGCTGGGGCCTGTCCGGCACCGGCGCGCGCTGGGGCGGCGCCAACGGTGTCCGCAAGTACTGCCGTCAGCAGGCCATCACCAAGCCGCTGCTGCCGACGCAGACCAAAGAGCCGCTGTGGTTCCCGTATTCGCCGCCCAAGCTGACCTTCGCCATGGCTGCCCTGCGGGCCGCGGGCACCCGCGGTCTGCGGCGCGTGAACGTGCCCGCCATCATCAAGACCGTTCGGGGGCTGTGATGACCGACTTCGGAACCGTCGCAGGGAAAGTCGTCGTCATCACCGGCGGCGCGCGCGGTATCGGCCTGGCCACCGCCACCGCGCTGCAGGCTCTCGGCGCGAAGATCGCCATCGGCGATATCGACGAGACCACGGTGAAAGAGTCGGGTGCCGCACGGGGTTTCGACGTGTACGGCAAGCTGGACGTCACCGACCACCAGTCGTTCGAGGAGTTCCTCGACGCGGTGGAGAAGCAGCTCGGCCCGATCGACGTGCTGATCAACAATGCCGGGATCATGCCGACCGGGCGCGTGGTGGACGAGCCGGACGAGATCACCCGCCGCATTCTCGACATCAATGTGTACGGCGTGATCCTGGGTTCCAAGCTGGCCATCGCGCGCATGCTGCCGCGTGGGCGCGGGCAGGTCATCAATATCGCGTCGCTGGCGGGCGAGACCCACATTCCGGGCCTCGCTACCTACAACGCCAGCAAGCATGCGGTGCTGGGCTTCACCGACACCCTGCGCGAGGAGTACCGGGGCACCGGGCTGCAGTTCTCCTCGGTGCTGCCGACGCTCACCAAAACCGAACTGGGAACCGGGATCACGGCCCCCAAGCTGTTGCGCCCGGCCGAGCCGGAGGAGATCGCGGACGCCATCACCAAGCTGATCGTGGCGCCGCGCTCCAAGGTCCGGGTGACCGCGGTGGCGGGCATCATCTCGCAGGTGGTGGGGTTCCTGCCGCAGTCGGTGGGCGATGCCATCGGGCGGGCGCTGGGCGCGCAGTCCGCGTTCCTCGACGATGTGGACTCCGACGCTCGCAAGGCCTACGAGCACCGGGTGCGCGACTAGCACAGCGATATTCGCGTCGGCAACACCGTAGGGTCGGCGGCATGGGTGACCGGAGTGCGGTATTCGTCGGATTGTCGACACTCGATCTGTCCTATGCCGTCGACCGGTATCCGCTCGAGGACACCAAGACTCGCGCGGACGGGCTGTTCCTCGGGGCGGGCGGCCCGGCCGCCAATGCGGCGATCACGCACGCGTTCCTGGCGCACCGCTCGGCGTCCACGCGCCACACCATGCTGGTGACGGCCCTCGGCACCCACGCACTGGCACAGTCGATCCGCGCCGATCTCCGCGCACAGTCTGTCGAGATCTGGGACGAGGCGGCCGCCGAGACCGGCCGGCCGCCCGTCTCGTCGATCGTCGTGGCGGCCGAAACCGGCACCCGCACCATCGTTTCGACCGACGGCTCGGGCATGGACCCGTACCCCAGCCTGGAATCGCACTACCTGGACGACGCGGACATCGTGCTGGTGGACGCGCACTACCCGCGACTCGCCTTCGAGGCCGCCGACACCGCCGGAGACGTACCGGTGGTGCTCGACGGTGGCCGCTGGCGGGAAGAAATCCACCGGAAGCTCCTGCCGGACATCGATATCGCGATCTGCTCGGACGCCTTCACCCCGCCGGAACTGGACGGCGATACCGACGCGGTGATCGACTTCCTGCACGCCACCGGCCCGCGGCTGGTCGCGATCACGAACGGCGGCGGGCCGATCCGCTATTCGACACCCGAAGGCCGGGGCGTGATCGAGGTGGCCGCCGACGGCATCGTCGACACGCTCGGTGCGGGCGACATTCTGCACGGCGCTTTCTGCTACTTCTCCGCGCGTGGCCAGGACTTCCCGCTGGCACTCGAGCACGCCGCCGAGGTGGCCACCCTGTCCTGCCGCTTCCCCGGCACCCGGGAATGGATGCGGCACTACGACTTTCAGTCGATGCGGTAGCCGGCTTTCAGTCGATGCGGTAGGCGACTTTCAGTCGATGCGGTAGCCGCGACCGGCCTTGCGCAGCACCAGATCGGCCCGGGAGCGGGTGGTTTCCACCAAGGCGGCATTGCGCAGGTCACTGTGGGCCACTTTGGTTTTCGCCGCCTCCGGGGTGCGTCCGCCGCGAATATGCCTGCGCAGCAGGCGTTGTTCGATGATCAGCCGGGGCACGTCCAGATACCAGGTCTCGTCCAGCAGGGGCCGCACGCCCGACCAGTCCGGATGGGCGCGGTCGTCGAGCAGCAGGTAGTTGCCCTCGGTGACCACGATGGTCTGGCGGTCGACGATGACCCCGCCCGGGACGGGTTCGTGGATCTCGCGGTCGTAGGTGGGCCAGGGCACGGGGGTGCCGGGCGCGGTGTCACGGACCGTGCGCAGCAGGGTGACGTAACCGGTCGCGTCGAAGGTGTCGGGTTCGCCCTTGCGGTCGAGGATTCCGGCGCTGCGCAGCTGAGTGTTGGTGAGGTGGAAGCCGTCCATCGGTGCGACATCGGCGATACTGCTGCCCGCGGCCAGATTCAGTTCGTCGCGAATACCCCGGGCGAGGGTCGATTTGCCCGCACCGGGCGGGCCCGCGATCCCGAGTAGAAACCGACCGGGATGCCCCTCCGCGCGGCGGCGGACGCGAGCCGCCAACTCCGCCAAGGAGGTTTCGACACTGCCGCGTATCGCCACCCCCCAACCCTACGGGGATTCAGCGCCCGCCTTCGGGAATGGCGCGCACCAGCGCCCGCAGGTCGCCCTCCAGCAACCGCGACAGCCGATAGGTGAGCACGAACGCCAGCACCCCGCCCACACTGAGCCAGCGCAGCGGGACGATCACCAGCCACAGATCCGCGGTGGACACGAAGGTCATGGTGGCCACCCCGAGCAGCGGCACCGAGGCCGCGGCCGCCAGATACACATTGCTGCGCCGCGCCAGCGCCGAGAGCTGCCGCCGATCCGCGGGCCCCACCGAGCCTCGCGCCAGCAACTGCGGATACAGCGACCGCACCGAATACACCATGATCAGGAAGAACGGATAGGCCAGCGCGATCAGCGCGCACACCACCTGCGCGGCGAAGAAATGCCAGAAGGCATGGTGCGGCAGATTCGCCCCCGCACCCTCGAGCGCCAACGGCCAGACGATCCCGGCGAGCACCCACAGCGCGAACGGAATCCACACCGCCCGCTCCCCCATCAACAGCGTGTCCGCGCGGGCGCGGGCGAGCTGGGCCGGGGTGTAGTCGTGGCCGCGCCCGAGCCGGTAGGAAACGGTCAGCGGCCGCCTCGCCAGCCACAGCAGCAGCAGCGCGGCCAGCGGGAAGGCGATGGCATTGTTCACCAGCGCCACCTGCTCGAAGCGATGCTGATCCACCGTCGACAGCTCATCCACGATGAGGCTCTTGTTGATTCGCACGTTGTACCAGCTGGCCAGCGCGTTGGGCAGGCCCACGCACAGCGCCGCGATCGGCACCGGCCAGCCTCGCAACCGCGCCCACAGGCTGTGCCGCGGCGGATCCACCAGATCCCGCGCCCGCGCATCCAGGCACAGATCCAGTTGCCCGGCCAGCTGTCCCCCGCTCTGCCAGCGCCGCGACGGTTCGGGGCGTAGACATTCCAGCAGGACGCGGCGCAACGCGGCCGGGGTATCGGCGGGCAGCGCCGCGAGCGCCTCGGGCGGCACGCCGGCGATCCGGCGGGCCAGTAGGCGCCGCACCACCCCGGCGCCATCGGCGGCCTCGGTATCGTCGAACGGCAGTGCGCCGGTGAGCATTTCCCACAGCACCAAGCCCAGTGAGTAGATATCGCTGCGCGTATCCGGCAGCGGCGCAGCCGGATCCAGCAAGGCCGCCAGCGCTTCCGGCGACCGATAGCGCAACGCCTCGGCCTCGTTCCGGCCACCGCCGCGCGCACCCGTGAATCCCGGATTCGAATACGCCGCGCCCAGTGCGAAATCCGCGAGTTTCGGGACGCCCTCCGCGGTGAAAAGCACCTTCGCGGGACGGATGTCGTGATGCAACGCCCCGCGCCGCTGCCCGTAATCCAGCGCCTCCGCCAGCCGACGTCCCACCCACGCAACGGTTTCCGGCCAGCTGAATCCGGCGATCTCGGTGCGCACTCGGGAGCCCGCCGGGCGGCTCTCCCCCTTCGCCTCCATCGCCGCGTCGATCGCACGCAACAGCAGGCCGCCGTCGATGCCGGTACCGCCTGCCACCGCGACGTGGCGGCCGCCGTTCCCGCGCCGGGATGTCCGCCCGCGCACGAGTCCGGGGGTGGCGTCCGCCGTGGGGGTGGCCGGGCGCGCGGACTCCATGCGCAACCTGGCCAGCACCCCCTCGGCGGTGCCGCCGGGCAGGTACTGCATGTACAGCAGCCGCAAGGGTTTTCCGGTGCTGCCGTCGGCGATCAGCCGCTGGTCGAAGACGCGCACGATGTGCTGGTGGTCGAGCTGGGCGACGGTGTCGGTATCGCTGTCCGCGCCCGCTTCCACCCGCACCGCGACCAGTCGCTGCATGGACCGCTGCCGGGCCAGGAACATGCGGTGTCCGTCATTGCCGCCGAGGTCGGTGAGCAGGTCGAAATCGTCGAGGCGACGCCCGATTTCGATGCCGTCGGGCAGCGCCGACGGCCGCGGCGACGGGGTCTCGCCGCTGAAGCGCCGCCGGATCTCCCCGGCTGCCTCGGGGTATTCGGCACTGAAGGTGTCGACGTCCAGCGGCCGGAAGCGGCTGCGCGCCACGTATTCCTCGCACACCAGGTCCGCGTAGTCGGGGCTGGCTCGCACCTCCGGGAATTCCTTGCGGTACTCGGTGATCCGCTTCTCCAGCCCGGCGCGACGCCAGCGCTGCCGCATGTCCACTCGCACCAGATCGGTGAGCACGGCCAGCCGGACGGCGTCACCGTCGGGCAGATACCCGGCCAGTCGCGGTGGTTCGCCGCGCTCACCTCGCAGGGTGGATTCCCAGTCGGTGGCGAAGCGGGCGAGGGCCTGCGCCGGCAGTTCGCTCACGGTTGCGAACCTGCCGTGTTCCCGGTCGAGGGCCGTGCCGGCGCCACCACTCGCTCCAAGGCCGCCAGGTCGGCCTCCAAGGCCCGGAACATGATGTAGACGGCCACGAATGCGGCGATGCCGCCCACGCTGAGCACCCGTACCGCGACGATCACCTGCGGAATGTCATCCGGTGGCAGGAACGTCACGCCCGCCACCGCCAGCAGCGGAATCGACGCCGCCACGGCCAGATACGTGGTGCAGCGGCGGCCCAGCCGGTGCAGCCAGACCGCGTCCTCGGCGCTGATGTCCCCGTGCCGCAGGAACATCGGATAGATGCACCGCACCAGATAGAAGGTGACCAGGAAGAACGGGTACGCCACCGCGATCGCCCCGCACACCACCAGCGACACCAGGAAGTGCACGACGCCGCTCACCGGCAGATCGCTCGCGGTGAGCCGCAGCGTGAGCGGGAAGGTGACGCCCGCGATCACCCACAGCGAGAACACCACCGACGAAATGCGTTCCCCCGCCAGCAGGACGTCGGCACGCGCCCGCCGCAACGTCTCCACGTCGTATTCGGTGCCCTTGCGCAGCCCGCGCGGCACCACGATCACATATCGGCACAGGTAGGCGATGACGGCCGCGCCGAGCGGGAAGAACACCAGGTTCACCGTGGCGGTGGTGAGCACGAAGGTGTTCATGGCGGGGCCGGACAGGTGACTGATGATGAAGGACCGGTTGTGCGCGATGTTGTAGAGCGACGCCAGCAGGTTCGGCACCGCCACCGCGAGCGAGACCAGCGGAATCAGCCAGGGTCGCAGCCGCTTCCGCCAGCTGTGCGGTGGCGGGTCGACCAGGTCGCGGCCGCGTTCGTCCAGGCACATGTCGAGTTGTTTGGCCAGCACCGCGCCATCGCTCCAGCGTTGGTCGCGATCGGGTGCCAGGCAGGTGAGCAGCACCCGGCGCAGGGCGGCCGGGCAGTCGGCCGGCACCCGGTCGAGCGCGGCCGCCTCCACCCCGCCGCGACGGCGATCGAGCATGGCCTCGAGGGTGGTGCGGTCGCCGTGGTCGCCGGGTCCGGCGGTGGTGTCGTCGAAGGGTTTGGCGCCGGTGAGCAGCTCCCAGAGCACGACGCCGAGGGAGAAGATGTCGGCGCGGGTGTCGAGATCGGCGGCGCTGCGGGTGGTGCCCGGGTGGCACGCCTCCAGCTGTTCCGGGGACATGTAGGACAGCGAACCACCGAAATAGGAGACCGGGCTGCTGCTGTCCAGATCCCGGCTGAAACTGATATTGAAATCTGCCAGTTTCGGTACGGCCTCGGCGGTGAGCAGGACGTTCGCCGGCTTCACATCCCGGTGCAGCACCCCGTGCCCGTCCGCGTAGTCCAGCGCCTCGGCCAGCCGACGCCCCAGCCACGCAACGGTTTCCGGCCAGCTCAGTCCCGCCAGTTCGGCACGCACACTGGAATCGGTGGGCCGGATCTCGCCCTTCTCCTCCATGGCCGCGTCCACCGCGTCCAGCAGCAACTGCCCGCTGCGCTCGGCGGGCGGCGTGGCCCGCACCCAGCGCAGCACGCCCAGCAGGGTGCCGCCGGGCAGGAACTGCATGTACAGCAGCCGCAGCCGCCGCCCGGACGCGGTCCGCAGGTCCGCCATCAGCCGCTGATCGAAGACCCGCACGATGTAGTCGTGGTCGAGCTGGGCCAGCGTCTGCGGTTCGGTGCCGTGGTCGGCGGAGATCTTCACCGCCACCAGGCGTTGCAGGGAGCGCTGCCGGGCCAGGAAGACGCGTGCGAAGGCCCCCGAACCAAGACTGGTCAGCAGATCGAAATCATCGATGCGCTGGCCGATTTCGATGTGGTCGAGCAGATCGCCGGTATCGGGCGCACTGATGCCGTCGGTGACCCGGGCGTGTTCGAGCGAGGCGGCGATCGACGGCGAGGGCTCCTCGAACAGGGTCACCTCACCCGGTTCCGGCACCCGTGTGGTTTCACCGAAGGGCGGCAGGATGGTGGTCTGGTCCGTGGCCGGGCCGGACCCGTCGAGCCCGAAGTCGCCACGCGTCGACTCGTCCAGCATGGCCCGGTGGGTGCTCTGATCCTCGTCGTCGGCATTCAGCAGTTCCCGCAGCGCATCCGACTGATGCGGGTATTCGCGCAGGCAGTCGCGGGGATCCACGCGCTCGCCGCTGTGCCGGCGGATCACGAACTCCTCGTAGACCAGCCCGGCGGGCAGATCGCGGATGGCGAGTTCAGGGAATTCGGAACAGTATTCGCGCAAGCGCTTGGGCGGCGGCGGCTTCCCGCCCGGCCGCCGCAGCCAACGGTGGCGCAGGTCCACCCGAATGAGCTCGATCAACGCGCCGCGGCGCAGGGCAGCCGCATCCGGCAGGTAATCGGAGATGCGGGGCGGCGCGGCAGCCGAGTCCCAGGCCGCCGCGAACGCGACGACCGCAGCGAATTCCGTTCCGGCCGCATAACCCCCGGAACGATGGTCGGAACCAGAAGTCATGTCCGCACCCATCCGGCTCGGCACGGATGTCGTAGATCCGTACGCTCGATCCTGGGATGTCGTGGATTCTCAGATTAAGACAAAGAAGCCGCCACACCCGACACCATCATCCCCGACCAATAGCGGGAATGATAACTTGCGGCTCACGAGCGGATCACCCGATTTCGACACGAAGCGACGGGGGAACACGAGCATGTACGACGAGGGCACGGCGCTGACGGCGGATCACGTCGGTGTCACCACCGAGGAGGTAGCGGTGGCGAGCACCACGACCGATTCCGACACTCCATCCGAATCCCGTCCCCCCGTGGATCTGACCACGGCGGTCGGCACCGCCGCGGCCGTGCAACACGGATCGATCACCCCCGAGGAAGCCGTCGAGGCCGCGCTGGCCCGGATCCGCGCCCGCGATCGAAAACTGAACGCCTTCAGCCTGGTTCGCGAGGAGGCCGCCCGCAGCGAGGCCCGCGCGGTGGCCGAACGCCAGGATCTCGACATCCTGCCGCTGGCCGGGGTGCCCATCGCGGTGAAGAACAATATCGACGTGGCGGGCGAGGTGACCCGCGGTGGCTCGCTGTCGGGCTCCGACACCCCCGCCACCGCCGATCACGAGGTCGTCCGGCGACTACGCGCGGCCGGTGCGGTCGTCGTCGGCCTGACCACGGTCCCCGAGTTCGGGCTCTGGGGTGCGACCGACGGTCCCGGCAGCATTACCCGCAGCCCGTGGAACACCCGCTACTCCGCGGGCGGTTCGTCGGGTGGATCCGGCTCGGCTGTCGGCTCCGGCATGGTCGCCATCGCGCACGGCAACGACGGTCTCGGCTCGGTCCGCATTCCGGCCGCCTGCAACGGGGTGGTGGGCCTCAAGCCCGGCCGGGGCCTGGTACCCACGGATGTGGGCGTGGACTCGTGGGGCGGGATGACCGAGAACGGTGTGCTCGCAACGACTGTCGCGGATACCGCGCTCATGCTCTCGGTGCTCGCCGACCGCCCCGATCTGGCCGATCTGGAGACGCCTTCGACGCTGCGCATCGGCTTGGCGACGGGTGCGCCGCTGCCGCTGACCCATATCGATCTGGCGTGGACCGCAGCCGCCGACAAGGCCGCCGCGGCCGCCTCGCAGGCGGGCCACATCATCGGCGTCGCCGAACTGCCCTATCAGGGCGCGACTTTCGCGTTGATGCTGCGCTGGCTGGGCAATGCCGCGCGCGAGGCCGCCACGGTCCCGCATCCGGATCGGCTGCAGCGCCGCACCCGCACCCATGTGGCGCTGGGCAAGGCGGTCCTGAAGTCGGGGCTGCTGCGGCCGTCGCAGGTGGACCGGGTGGAGGCCCGGCTGCTGGACTATTTCGAGCGCTACGACGTGGTGATCACACCGACGCTGGCCACCCCGGCGCCGCGCGCCCGGCGCTGGCATTCGCGGCCGTGGCTGGCGAATGTCCTTGCGAACGTTCGGTTCTCACCGTTCACGCCGGTGTGGAATCTGGTCGGCTGGCCCGCGCTGTCTATTCCGATGGGTCTGCATCCGCGCACCGGCACGCCGGTCGCCGCGCAGATCGCGGGCCCGCCCGGCAGTGAATCCACCATCCTGCGCCTGGCCGCCCAGATCGAGGCCGCGCACCCCTGGGAGCGCCTCGCCCCGTAACAGCGAAAAACGCCCGCGTGGATGGCGGCAACCTCCGACTCTCTGCCGCCACCCATTGCGGGCGTTCATTTTTCGTCTCGCTACTGCGCGGCGACCGGTTCCTTGTTGTCGGCGAAGCCGCCTTCGAGGACGCGGGCCGCGAACTCGAGGATGGTCGGCCGGTCGTCGTCGGCACGCCACGCGACCGCGAGCTCACACGGTGCGAGACCGGTCAGCGGGCGGGCGGTCAGGCCGGGCCAGCGATACATGGGCACATTGTTCTCGGCCAGCAGGCACACGCCCAGGCCGAGGCTGACGGCTTCCAGGCGCTCTTCGGCGGTGGCCGCCTCGGCGCCGATCTTGGCCTGCCGGCCGCCGCGGGCGTCCGCGCCGAGCCAGAAGTCGCGGGCCGCACCGGCTTCGGCGGGCATCGCGATGAACGGCTCGTCGATCAGATCGGCGAAGTCGATCGTCTCGTGCCCGGCCAGCGCGTGGTTCTCCGACAGCAGCACCCAGCGTGGCTCCGTGCGCAGCACCTGCCACCGGTAGCGGCTGGTGTCGGGTACGGGCAGCCACATGAGCGCCAGGTCCGCCTGTCGCCCGGCCAGGCCACTGGACGGGTCGGTCCAGGACGCGGAGTGCAGGGCGAGCCGGTGGCCGCTGGCGCTCTCCAGGTCGGTGATCAGGCCGCGCCCGATGGAGGACTGGATGCCGACGCGCAGCACCTCACCGGCCTCCTGCAGGGCGACGTTGGTGACCTCCCACAGCTCCAAGATCTTCCGTGCGCCTTCGAGCAATTCCTTGCCGGCGACGGTCAGGGCCACGCTGCGCTGGTTGCGGTCGAACAGCACGACGTCGAGCTGACGCTCCAGCTGACGAATCTGCCGAGACAGGGTGGGCTGTGCGATGTGGAGCCGCTGGGCGGCGTTCGTGAAATGCAGTTCCTCAGCGACAGCGACGAAATACCGCAGGTCGCGCAAATGCGGGTCCATAGCCCCTTGCTATCAGAATCGGTCTTGATTTTCCAGCCGTATCCGACCCGAAAGTTTGCAACAGGATCAGAAAACAGCCGTCAGGTTTGTTACGGACAGCATAAGGCGCGGGCGAGGCATTCTGTTAACCGGATCCGCGAATTCCTGGCCAATCAGCCCGAATCCCCGCCCCGATCCCAAGCGAACGCTTGACCAGCAGTTAAGGAAATCGCAACCCGAACCGGCAATCCATGCGTTGACCGGTCGCGGACTTCCAGCAACGAGACCCGAATCGCGCCGGAACCCCAAACCGACCCGCTCAGTGATATTCGTCACATCAACGCCGAAAGCCGCCCCAACTCACGGGACGGCCTTCGTGTCAAGATCTCGAAAGTTGGAATTATCCGCCGTAGACCTTCGGGTCCAGCGTGCCGATATAGGGCAGATCCCGGTAGCGCTCGGCGTAGTCCAGGCCGTAGCCGACGACGAACTCGTTGGGGATGTCGAAGCCGACCGCCATCACGTCCACCTGGGTGCGCAGCGCATCCGGCTTACGCAGCAGGGTGACGACCTCCAGCGAGGCCGGGTTGCGGCTGGACAGGTTGCGCAGCAGCCACGACAGCGTCAGACCGGAGTCGATGATGTCCTCGACGATCAGCACATTGCGGCCCGCGATGTCCTTGTCCAGGTCCTTCATGATGCGCACGACGCCCGAGGAGGACGTCGACGACCCGTAGGACGACACCGCCATGAACTCCATCTGGGTCGGCACGGTGAGCTTCTTGGCCAGATCGGTCATGAAGAAGATCGCGCCCTTGAGCACGCCCACCAGCAGCAGGTCGCCCTCCGGGGCATCCGCGGGATAGCGCTTGGCAACCAGTTCGGCGAGTTCCTCGACCTTGCTGGCGATCTCTTCCTCGCTGATCAGCACCGACGCGATGTCGTCCCCGTACACGTCCGCTGGTATCCCTTCAGTGATGTGTCGAACCGGCTGCGCATCTGCCACACGCGGGTTCACTCCGACCTGAGTATGAGCCTGCCATGTTCACGCGCGGCAACCAACCTGGTCCCGCTGGGTGAACCACCGACCGCGACACCACCCTGCCCACGCCATTGTGTGACCAGCGCCTCGACCGCCCGTAAATTGCTGTCCGTCAATGATTTTGCGCCACGTTCCAGCAGCCATGCGCGAATGACGCGGCGGCGCAGCGCGGGCGCGACAGTGGCGAGCGTCTCGATATACAGCGCGTCGCGCTCCCGCGCGTCGTCCAGCAACCCCCTGGCGAGCCCATCCAGGACCTCCCCGTCCTCCCGCAACTGCGCCGCCGTCCGCGCCAGCGCGGCAGCCACCCCACCCCCGAGCACCTCCTCCAACAGCGGCAGAACTTCGCCCCGCAGCCGCACCCGCGTGAACTCCGGCGCACTGTTGTGCGGGTCCTCCCAGGGCGTGATCCCCAGATCCGCGCACAGCTGCCGTGTCACCTCCCGCCGCACCCCGAGCAGCGGCCGCCCCCACGGCTCATCGAATTCCGCCATCCCCCGAATCGACCGCGCCCCCGACCCGCGAGCCAAGCCGAGCAGCACGGTCTCGGCCTGATCATCGAGCGTGTGCCCGAGCAGCACCGGAAGCCGCTGCCGCGCTTCATCCAGCGCCGCGTACCGGGCGCGCCGGGCCGCCGCCTCCAAACCGCCGGGTTCCGACCGCTCGACCGTCACCGTCAGCACCCGTGCCGACCGGCAGCCCAACCGCGACGCGACCGCGGCTGCCTCGGCCGCCACCTCCGCTGAGCCCGACTGCAGTCCGTGATCGACCGTCAGGGCGTCGACCACGTCGGCTTCGGCACAGGCGGCGGCGGTCAGCGCCAGTGAGTCCGCGCCGCCCGACAACGCCACCGCGACCACGCCCTCGGGTGCGTAGCGTGCCAGCCATTCCCGCACGGCACGCCGCATCTCCAGGGCGGCACGCGTCTCGGGCAGGCGAGGCCGATCAGTCACGCCCCGATCGTCGCACGCGGTCCCGGCTCAGCCGAGGACGCGGCTCACCCAGCGTTGCGGTTCGCTGATTTCGTCTGTGCGGGGCAGGGTTTCGGGGTTGGTCCAGATGGTGTTGAAACGTTCCATGCCGACGGTGTCGACGACCTCGTCGACGAAGGCCTTGCCGCGCACGTACTGGGCGATCTTGGCGTCCATGCCGAGCAGGGCGCGCAGTAGTCGCTGGATGGGGTTGGCGGGGCGCTTGCGGCGCTGGTCGAAGGCCGCGCGGATGCGGGCGACCGAGGGCACCACGGCCGGGCCGACGGCGTCCATGACGTGATCGGCGTGGCCTTCCAGGAGGGTGCCGAGCATGATCAGCCGGTCGAGGGCGTCGCGCTGCGGTTCGGCCTGGGTGGCGCGCAGCAGGCCGATGACCCCGCCCGCCGGATCCTCGATGCCCTTGCGCCGCGCCTGCACGGCCTCCAGCAGCCGGGCCGCCATATCGGCGAGTGGTTCGTCCCCGGTCTCGCCGAGCACCTCGACATTGCTGCGCATGTAGTCGGCGATCCAAGGCGCGGAAGAGAATTGGACCCGGTGGGTGACCTCGTGCAGGCACACCCAGAGCCGGAAGTCGCTGGGCTGCACGCCGAGCGCGCGTTCCACCGCCATGATGTTGGGCGCGACCAGCAGCAGGGTGCCGTCGGGCCCGGTGAACGGGTCGTACTGGCCGAGGATGGCCGTGGACAGGAACGCCAGCATGGCCCCGGCCTGCAGCCCGGCCGGTTTGCCGACGAACTTGGCGGACCCGGGTTCGACGCCGCTGCCGGTCAGGTGGGCCATGGAGTCGGCGGCGGCCCGAATCCAGCCGGGCCGGTCCACGATCAGCGCCTCCGGCACCACGGAGCCGTCGTCCAGCCCGCTGACCTCGCGCACCGGTCCCTCGGCGCGCACGGAGGCGGAGGCGAGTTCGGCCACCGCCTGCTCGGCGGAGTACCGGGTGGTGCGCGGCCCGGCGGGCACCAGCGCGGCCCCGGTGCGGGCGGCCACATTCCAGTCGACGACACCGCTGAGCGGTGCGTGCCGCCGCGCGGTCAGCTCACGACCTTCGGAATCGATGGGGGCCGAGGGAATTTCGGGTCCGGTCATAGTCATCCACCCGTCAGGAGCAGCCACAGTTGCGCAGTGCGTTGGCGACGGCGTCCAGCGCGGGTCGGCTCACCTCGGGCGGCCGATCGTTCGACATCAGGGCGAACGTCAGGACACGTCCGTCGCGGTCCAGCACATAACCCACCAACGCACTCGATACGGACAGAGTTCCTGTTTT
The DNA here is from genome assembly GCF_042753865.1 of Nocardia sp. NPDC059240. Taxonomy (NCBI): domain Bacteria; kingdom Bacillati; phylum Actinomycetota; class Actinomycetes; order Mycobacteriales; family Nocardiaceae; genus Nocardia; species Nocardia sp. NPDC059240. Next base: position 817,222 of record NZ_JBHZAC010000002.1, read on the forward strand.
GGCGCGAATCCAACCCGCCCCGTCCCGATCCCGGTCCACATATCGGCTCGCGAGCGAACCGGTTCCGCCCGCGACCGGCAGATAGTCCAGCAGCGGGGCCAACGGGGAGCCGCTCGGCTTGTCGGCGGCCGGGTCGGCGGTCGAATTGCCTTGCGCACCGGCGCTGTCGGGCAGCGCGGCGACCGTCAGCACCCGGTTGAGCAGGCGCGGCGGAATGTGGTCCTCGGTCGAAAGCCCGCTGTTGTCCGACATTTTCAGGCCGGTCAGGTCGAAGCCCGCGGCCTGCAGCACGGTCGACATGGCGGTGTCCGCGCCGGTGAAGGAGGCTTCCTGCCCGCCCGCGACGGCGATCTCCCGGCCGATGGCCTCGGCCAGCACATTGTCGGAGTGCACCATGGCCTGCAGCATGCGTTCGCGCAGCGGCGCGGACTGCACGGCGGCAATCTGGTTGGCACCGGCCGGGGCGTTGCCCATCGTCACCTTCGCCGGGTCGATCCCGAGTTCGGTGGCCAGCTTCTTACCCGCGTCCAAGGCGGGAGTCGGTGTGCGCGGCGAATATTCGACCAGCGGGTCGAGTCGACCACCGTCGATCATCACCGGATCCAGGGGCGCGATGGAGCCGCCCGCGATATCGGAGGCCTCCCAACCGGGTGCGAAGTTCGGTCCGACGTAGGCGGAGGTGTCCACCAGGATCGAGTCGACCCGCTGCCCGGAGCTCTTGATCTGCGCGACCAGGTCCTGCAGCTTCGGCGCGTCCGGGTAGTAGCCCTTGCCGTCCGGCTGCGCGGTGATGGTCGGATCGCCGCCACCGACCAGCACGATCTGGCCCGGGGTCGCGCCGGCGACCACCTTGGTGACGACCCGGTGATCGGCGGGCAGGGCCAGCAGTCCGGCCGCGGTGGTGAGGATCTTGGCGGTGGAGGACGGGATCATCCCCTTGTCCGGGTCCATGGTCCACAGCACCTTGCCGGTGTCGCCGTCGGATACCGAGGCCGCGAAGATCCCCAGGTCCGGATTGCCGACCACCGGCCCGAGCGCGGCCGCCAGCCCGTTCGCGGTGGCCGCGGGCGCGGTCGCCGGTGCGGGCGCGACCTGCGGGATGGGCTTCACGGGTGCGGGCGGGGCTGCGACCGTCAATCCCCCGTGCCGGAATTCCTCGGTCCACGGCTTCAGGATCAGGGCCACCGATCCGGCCGCCACCAACACCAGGACCAGCACCAACGACACCAGGATCCAGGTTCTGCGCCGCCGTTTGGCCTCCAGACCACCGACGTTCTGCTTGTTCCGACCAAACACCTGCCGCTGTCTCCCTGATACCTGTGGTGGGGCCATGGCTACTGCTCGCCGGCCCCGGGACGTCCCTCCGAACCCACACACTCGCGGTCCACACTATCCTCGTTGCGCAGTCGTTCCCCCGAACGAGCTGGCGAGTCGGCAGCCCTACCGCCCACAGAAGGAGATGACGTGGAGTTCGACGTCACCATCGAGATCCCCCGGGGTCAGCGCAACAAGTACGAGGTCGATCACGAGACCGGGCGTGTGCGTCTGGACCGCTACCTGTACACCCCGATGATGTACCCGGCCGACTACGGCTACATCGAGAACACCCTGGGTGGCGACGGCGACCCGCTGGACTGCATGGTGCTGCTGCCCGAGCCGGTGTACCCGGGCGTGCTGGTCGAGGCCCGACCGGTCGGCGTCCTCATCATGAGCGACGAGGCCGGCACCGACGAGAAGCTCGTCGCGGTCCCGAACAAGGACAAGCGCTGGGATCACATCCAGGACGTCGAGGACATCCCGGAGTTCCAGCGCAAGGAGATCGCGCACTTCTTCGAGCGCTACAAGGACCTGGAGCCCGGCAAGTGGGTCAAGGTCGAGGGCTGGGAGAACCGCGCGAAGGCCGAGAAGCTGGTCGACGAGGCGTACGCCCGTCTGAAGGAGCAGGGCGGCCACTAGCCGATCGACACCCGAGGGGCGGTACGGATTCCGTACCGCCCCTCGGTGATTCGTGCTCGAGGATCAGTAGGCGTTGAGTTCCCAGCCTCCCCAGCGATTCTCTGTGCAGTTGAAGTAGTAGTAATGCGTATGCCAGTTCTTGTTCAGGTTTGTGCCCCAATAGGAGCACCAGTAGTACGAGGGGTAGGACCCCCAGTAGTCCGCGGACGCCGTACCCGCCCCGATTCCGACCGCACCGGCCGCAAGTCCCCCGGTCAGTACGGTCGCAGCAAGAATTCGCTTGATCATGATTTCATCCCCCAGTCAGGGGCGGTTCTCCCCACCGCCCCGTCACTTCGATGAAATCGATCCTATGTCCGGCGAACTCGGGAAATAAGACTCGGCACGGTCAGGACTCGGTGTTGAATCCGCAACGGGCACAACACGAAACGACCGTCATTCGGCGCTGCTCAACCCCGCCGTGGTGCGCAATGGAACCTCTCGCCACAGCAGCACCAGCAGGAAAGCCACCAGCGTGACCGCGGACGTCGTCAGGAAGACCGTGGAGAGGGATTCCGCGAAGCCGACCTTGAACGGGTGCGCGAGTACAGGATTGAGCTTCTGGATCACCGAGCTGTCGCTGAGCACGCCCTGTGCCGCCGAAGTGTCGTGGTTCAGGATGCCTTGCGACAGTGCCATATCCGCCTTGTTTCCGTCGTGCGCGCCATTGCGGACGGCTTCCTGGAAATCGGGCTGCTGCACGGCCACCGTCAGTTGGTTGCGAATATTGGGCCCGAGCCGGTCGAACAGAATCGACAGGAACACCGCCGCGCCGAGCGTGCCGCCGATCTGCCGGAAGAAGGTGGCGGCCGCGGTCGAGACGCCCATATCCTTGGGCGGCAAGGCATTCTGCAGCGCCACGATGAGCGGCTGCATGAGATTGCCGAGCCCGAATCCCACGCACAGCATGAACAGCGCCACGATCCAATAGGCGGTGTCGGCCTTCAAGAAGTGCAGCAGATACAAGCCGATGGTGATCATGGCCGAGCCGAGCAGCGTATAGATCCGGTAATGCCCGGTGCGCGAGATCAATTGGCCGGACACTATCGAGCCGATCATCATCCCCAGCACCATGGGAATCATCTGCAGGCCGCCGATCATCGGCGTCGCGCCGCGATCGGCCTGCAAATACTGTGGCAGCAGCAGGATTCCGCCGAACATGCCCGCGCCGACCACGAAGGAGATGATCACGCCGAGCGCGAAGGTCCGGCTCCGGAAGATGCGCAGCGGCACCAGCGCCGCATCGCCCAGTGCGGCCTCCACCAGTCCGAATGCGATCACCCCGAGCACGCCGACGCCGTAGCAGAGCAGCGCTTTCGTGCTGGTCCACCCCCATTCGCGGCCCTGCTGGGCGACGACCAGCAGCGGACTCATAGCGACGACCAACGCCAGCGCACCCCAATAGTCCACGCGGTCACGGGATTTCTCGCGGGGCGGCAGCTGCAGCACCCGGGTCACCACGACCAGCGTGAACAGTCCGATGGGCACGTTCACCAGGAACACCCACCGCCACCCCGCGATCCCGAGGATGCTGTGCTGCCCGGAGAACAGCCCGCCCAGTACCGGCCCGATCACGCTGGAGGTGCCGAACACGGCCAGGAAATAGCCTTGATACCGGGATCTTTCGCGCGGGCTCACGATATCGCCGATGATGGTGAGCGCCAGCGACATCAGCCCGCCCGCGCCCAAACCCTGCAATGCCCGGAAGGCCGCGAGTTCGTACATGGACTGCGCGAACGTGCACAGCAGCGACCCGGTCACGAAGATGGTGATGGACGCCAGATAGAAGGGCTTGCGCCCGTACATATCCGAGAGTTTGCCGTAGAGCGGCGTGGCCAGCGTGGCGGTGATCAGATACGCGGTGGTCGCCCACGCCTGTAGCGAATACCCTTGGAGGCTATCGGCAATGGTGCGGATCGCGGTCGAAACAATGGTCTGGTCGAGCGCCGCGAGCAGTATCCCCAACAGCAATCCGCTGAGAATCACCAGTATCTGCCGATGGGTGAAGTCGCCCTCGCCGGTCGACTCGCTCACCTCGGATGTAGCCATGGTCAAACCTCCGGTACCCGCCCAACGATAGGCGCATAACCGGAGGTGTGACGTCCTTTTTCAGCCTGAACCCGAAGGGCTACTTGCCCTTGAAGTTCGGGTCTCGCTTCTCGAAGACCGCCTGGATGGCCTCGGTCAGATCCTCCGACGGCAGGAACGCGGAGTTCCACACCGAGACGTAGCGCAGCCCGTCGGCGACCTTGCCGCGCTTGGGCTGATCGAGCACATCCTTGATGCCCTGTACGACCAGCGGCGGGTTGACCGCGATCTCGCGGGCCAGGGCGTGCGCGGCGTCCAGCACGGCCTCCTGATCCGCGTAGATGTCGCTGATCAGACCGATCTTCTCGGCCCGCGCCGCGTCGATGTCCTTGCCCGTGTAGGCGAGTTCGCGCAGATGCCCCTCACCGATGATGCCCGGCAGCCGGTGCAGCGAGCCGATATCCGCGACGATGGCCACCTTGGCTTCGCGCAGGCTGAACTTGGCGTCAGCACTGGCCAAACGGATATCCGCGGCCGCGATCAGGTCGAGCCCACCGCCGATGCACCAGCCCGAGATGGCGGCGATGACCGGTTTGCCGCAGTCGGCGACCGCGGTGACCGAGTCCTGCATGCTGCGCACGTGCTTGAGGAAGTCGGTGCGCGGTGCCGCCAGGGCCTTGTCGGCCAGCAGCGGACCGAACAGCGGGCTCATGGCCGGCAGGTCCAGGCCGTAGGAGAAGTGCTTGCCGGAGCCGGTGAGCACGATGGCCCGGACGTCCGGGTCGGCGTCGAGTTCGCCGAAGATGATCGGCAGCTCACGCCAGAAGTCGGGGCCCATGGCATTGCCCTTGCCGGGACCGGTGAGTGTCACCTGCGCGATGTGGTCCTTGCTTTCGACTTCGAAAGCCTTCCATTCGGTCATCGGTCCAGCGTATCGGGGGTCCGGGAGCTCCGGCGGGCCGGTGTAAATCCTGTGCTAAATCTGCTGCGTCCCAGTGCCTTACGCCCCCTTGCGGACGCACGATTATCGAGTCCGCACAATCAGCGCTTCCCGTTTGTGAGGCATGATGTCGATACATCACGGAATCGGCCTCGACCGGTTCAATTCCCTCTCGCGCGCCCGCGCCATCCACGCCCTGTACGAATGCTGCTGCAATGTCACCTGGGCACAGAAGATCGCCGACGGCCGCCCCTACCCGGGTCATGCCGCATTGCAGACCGCCGGCGAGGCGGAACTGCACGCGCTCTCCGCGGTGGACCTGGACCGGGTGTTCGATTCCTGTGTGCACGAGCAGGTTTCGGAGCACACGCTCGACGAGCTGAAACCGGTGGTCCGCGAGCGCATCCGCGCGTTGCTGGGACCGGAGGAGGGCTACCCCGACTACTGATCCCCGGCACATCCACCGCAATCGCTCTACCCTGGTTGCCATGCGCAGGTCGCTGCCACCCGTCGCGTCGAAGGTTTCCGACACCTTGATCGCACGCGGCCATCACGGGGTGATCATCACTCAGCCCAGTCCCACCCATACCGCGCAGGAAGCCGCCGAGGCCCTCGGCGTGACCGTCGGGGCGATCACCAAATCGCTGGTCTTCCTGCTCGACGACGATCCCGTCCTGCTGCTGGTCTCCGGCTCGCACCAGGTGCACCTCGACCGCACCGGGGAGCGACTCGAGGGCACGCTCAGCCGCGCACCCGCGGCTATGGTCCGCGAGGTGACCGGGCAACCCATCGGCGGGGTCGCCCCACTCGGGCATCCCACCAATCTGCCCACCTTCATCGACAATGCGCTGGCGGCGCATCGGGAGCTGTGGGCGGCGGGCGGGCATCCGAACACGGTGTTCCGCACGACCTTCGGGGAGCTGGTGCGAATCACCGCGGGGCTGGCCATCGACGTGGATTGAGCCCGAGCGTGAGCGATTTCTTACAGCGTGGAATAACCGGGCGGTCGACCACGTAGTTTCGTGACGTGAGCGATTCCAAGACGCCCGGCACCGAGCTACACGTGCCCGACGATCTGAGCGGCATTACCGCGCAGCAGTATCGCGCCGCGATGCGGCACTATCCGGCGGGCGTCACCATCGTCACCCTGAACTCCGAGAACGGTCCGGTCGGTTTCACCGCCACCTCGTTCGCCTCGCTGTCGGCGCAGCCACCGCTCATCTCGTTCAATATCGCCGAGACCTCCTCGAGCATCGAGGCCATGCTGCGGGCGGAATCCGTGGTCGTGCACTTCCTGGGCGAGCATCAGAAGCATCTGGCCCAGCGCTTCAGCCGCTCCGCCGAGGAACGCTTCACCGACCGGTCGCTATGGGCCACGCTCGGCACCGGCGAACCGGTCCTGCACGGCACCCCGATCTGGGTCCGCGCGACCGTGCATCAACTGCTCCCCATCGGCGACCACACGCTGGTCATCGGCCTGGTCACCCAGGTGCACGACAACACCGAGGACTCCCCCGCGGTCGGCCCGCTGGTGTACTACAACGGCGTCTACCACCGCGCCGAGATCGCCGACTGACCCGCTGCCGGCTCCGAGCTAGGTCGCGGCCGAGGCCGCCGTCCCCAGGCCCAGCGCCGCCAGGATCGCCGCACTGGCCTGCTCCAGCCCGGCCCGGACCTTCGGCCGCTTCAACAGCGCCACCGCCCGCGCGGCCGCCACCGCCAGCAGCACCATCTCGATTGCGGCGACACTGGATTCGATCGCGCCGAGGGTGAGCGTGTTCAGAAATGTCACGTGGGTCAGGAACTGCGGCAGCACCGCGAGATAGAACAACCCCACCTTCGGATTGAAGATGCACGACAGCAATCCCGCAGCGAATGCCGAGTGCATGCTCACCGGTTTCCCTTGCGGCACCGGCTCATCCGCCGCCTCGGTCGCCTGCCCACGCCGATGCGCGAGCAGCGCCCGAATCCCCAAGTACAGCAGGTAGATCCCGCCGATCACCTTCAGCGTCCGATACGCGGTCGCGGACTGCTCCAGCAACGCCGCCACCCCCGCGGCCACGACGGTCGCCCACACGATCCCGCCGAACGCCGACCCCACCGCCGCCGCGATCCCCGGTCGCGATCCCGCCATCGAAAATCGCAGCACCAGAAAGGTATCCGGCCCCGGCGTGAGCGCCAGCAGCACGCACAACCCGACGAAACTCAGCAGCAGCGGAAAACTCATACCCACCATGGCAACTCACCACCCGCCCGAGCACAAGAGCCGCCGACCTCGCCCCCGACGAACGCGGCCGACCGCAGACGAGGCCGCCGACCCTGCTGGATTACAGGATCAACGGCCTCGCTCGTTGCGAGTCCTCAGTTCCGCGCGCTGAATTCCGCTCCGAGTTCACTGAAAAGGTTGGTGTTCATGGTGAAAGCGAGCCGAGCCTCGTCAAGGGTGCGCTCGACCTCGGCGCCCTCGAGGGGCAGCTGATCCAGCGCCTGGCGGTAATCACGCTTGAACGCGGCCGGATTGCCGATGCCGTCGAACACGTAGAACCGCACGCCGTCGCCCTTCTTGGGCAGGTTCCACAGCTTCTCGGCGGTATCACGAATGACCTGGCCACCGGAGAGATCACCCAGGTAGCGGGTGTAGTGGTGCACGACGTACCCGGCAGGCCACTCGCTCGCGCACTCGTCGATGCGGGCGGCGTAGGCGGCGGTGGAGGGCAGCGGGGTCAGCTCATCGCGCCAGTTCTCGCCACCGAGGTGGGCCAGATCGGCCTCGATGGAGGCCAGCCGCGCCAGTTCGGGCTTGACGAACGGACCCGCGACGGCATCGGAAGCCAGTGCCTCGGAATGCTTTTCGAGGGCTTCGTAAACGAACCAGAGCTGCGAGGTGTACCGGTAGAACGCCTCCACCCCGAGCCGCCCGGCGAACAGGTCGCTCATGAACGTGGAGTGTTCCGCCTCGTTGTGCTGCTGCTCGGTCGCGGTGCGAATGAGCGTCGAGAACGGGGTGCTGGTCTCCAACATGGTCGAGGCTCCTCGTGATCAACTCCGGGGGCACCCCACTTTGGCTACCCTAACTTCCCTTCGACCATACGCTTCAGCAACGATCTCGCGATTCGAACTTTGCGGCCCACCCACTCCAACTTTCGGACGATTTTTCCGATACGGTCGTGCCGTCGATCACACCTTTTTGGGCCGGTCGAGCATGTCGTGGGCGGCCTCCCGCAGCGCGATGGTGGCCCGCGTGAAGTAGTCGAAGAGCACCTCGAGCTGCTCGGGCTCGTAGTCGGCGAACATCTCCGCCAACCGGTCCCGCGGCGGGGCCACCACCGCTTCGATCCGGCCGTCCGAATCCGGAATCGACTCGACCAGCACCTTGCGACGGTCCGTGGCATCCGGCACCCGCCGGACGAATCCGCCCTGTTCCAGCCGGTCGATGAGCCGGGTGACCGCACCGGTCGACAGTCCGGTCCGCGACGCGAGTTCGCCCGCGGTCAGCGATCCGGCCAGGGCGATGAGGTTCAGCGCGAAGAAGTCGGTGGCCCCCAAGCCGAGCGCGGACGCGGCGGCCTGGGCGATGACGGCCTGCGCAGTGACGTATTCGCGGTACGGCCCTTCGAGCCGATCCATTGACGGTTGTGGGTGGGAGGACTTAGATTTATCTGCGTTCATGCAACTACTTCCTCCACTCAGATACTTTGCCGGTGCAGGAAAGGATAGCGCGACCATGCCGAATACCGCCGCTGACACATCCCTGATCCCGATTCTCATCGCCGCGGCCGAGGACCTCGAGCCCGCCGAAAAGCGCTTTCTGACAGACGAACTCGCGATGCGCATGCTGCCCGCGGGCCTGCGGCCGCTGGTGCGGCTCCCGGCCGGGCGGCGGCTGTTGCGCGCGGTCATGAACCGCGAGGGAGTCGGCGCGTGGGAGAGTCTCGCCTGCCGCAAACGATATTTCGACGACCGGACCGTGGCCGCGATCGCCGAGGGCATCGAGGCGGTCGTGGTGCTCGGTGCGGGACTCGACACCAAGGCGCTGCGCTTGGCCGCACCCGCCGGAATTCCCGCCTTCGAAGTGGATCTGCCGATCAATATTGCCCAGAAGCGCAAGCGGATTCCGCTGCCCGACAGCGTGACCCAGGTGCCGATCGACTTCGAGACCGACGATCTCGCCACCGTATTGATCGAGCACGGATACCGATTCGACGCGCGGACTCTCTTCCTCTGGGAAGGGGTTACGCAATACCTGACCGAACCCGCTGTCCGAGCGACTCTTTCAGTTCTCGGCAAGGCAGCGACCGGTAGCGAGCTCATCTTCAGCTATGTCCGGCAAGACTTTCTGGACGGCACCAACCTTCAGGGCTGCGCTCCCACCTACCGCAGATTCGTTGCGCGACAGCCGCTCTGGCATTTCGGCCTGCAACCGGATCAGGTCTCGGCACTACTGGCGGATTACGGTTGGCACGAGATCGAGCAGGCGGGCGGACCGGAGCACACCGCGAGCTATCTGACTCCGATCGGGCGCGAGATCCGAGTGCCCGACCTCGAGCGGTGCGTATCGGCGCGCAAATCGTGACGGCGGACGCCCGGACCGGGAGGGGTTGACAAGTCCGCGCGGCATCTGCCAGTGTCTCCAATCAGGTCATGAGTACCAGCACTAAGCCCTGGCTAGCTGGTCGGCAACCCTCCTCCGCGGTGGGGTGCTCCAGGTGACGACCGGGCCGCCGCCCGACCGGGCGCGGCAAGCGCGGACTCTCGATCACTTGCCCTCTTGAAGGGGATACAGCTCGATCGTGTGTCCATGAATCCGATGGGATTTCGTGATGACCGCATTCGCCGACCAGACCTGTGCCCCCCTCGCCACCGTGTCCGGCTGTGATCTCCAGGTGCCGCTCGTACAGGGCGGCACCATCGGCTACGCCAACTTCGACTACGCCGCCAGCGCTCCCGCGCTGAAGCAGGTCACCGATCGCGTCGCCGAGCTACTGCCGTTCTATGCCAGCGTGCACCGGGGCGCGGGCTACGCCTCCCGGGTCTCCACCGACTGCTACGAGTCGGCCCGCGGCTCGGTCGCCCGCTTCCTGAACGCGGCCGACGACCAGGTCGTCGTCTTCACCCGCAACACCACCGACTCGCTGAACCTGCTGGCCTCCTGTGTGCCCGGCGACACCGTGGTACTGGATGTCGAGCATCACGCCAACTTCCTGCCCTGGACCCGGCACGGCCGCCGGGTGGTGGCCGTCGCCGACACCATCGAGGAGACCATTCAGCGCGTCGTCGCCGAGCTGTGCTCGAAACCCGCTGCGCTGCTGGCGGTTACCGGTGCCTCCAATGTGACCGGCGAACTGCTGCCGCTGGAGCGGCTGGCCTGGATCGCCCACCAGTGCGGCACCCGCATCCTGGTCGACGCGGCCCAGCTGGCCCCGCACCGCCGCATCGATCTGCAGACCGCCGGCATCGACTACCTGGCCTTCTCCGGCCACAAGGCGTACGCACCGTTCGGCGCGGGCGTGCTGGTCGGCCGCCGCGACTGGCTCGACAAGGCCGAGCCGTACCTGGCCGGTGGCGGCGCGGTGCGCTCGGTGACCACCGACGGCGTCGAGTGGGCCCCGGCCCCGCAGCGTCACGAGGCCGGTTCCCCGAACGTGCTGGGCGTGGCCGCCCTGGCCGCCGCCTGCGACGCCCTCGCCGATCTGGACGAGACCACCGTCATCGAGCACGAGCAGTACCTCACCCACCGCCTGCGCTACGGCCTGAAAACCGTTCCGGGCGTGAACTTCCTGCGTATCTGGCGTGACAGCACCGACGCCGTCGGCATCGTCGCCTTCACCGTCGACGGCTTCGAGCCCGGCCAGGTGGCCGCCTACCTCTCGGCCGAGCACGGCATCGGCGTCCGCGACGGCCGCTTCTGCGCGCACCCGCTGCTGGCCCGCCTCGGCGTGGACGCGGCCCTGCGCGCCAGCATCGGCCTCGGCACCACCGCCGCCGACGTGGACCGCCTCATCGACGCCATCTCCACCCTGGTCGAAAACGGCCCCGCCTGGAATTACGGCCGCACCGAAGGACATTGGAACCCGGTCCCCGAAACCCGCCCGTTCGGCAACTCGGCCGACGGCGCGGCCCCCTGCGGCTTCTGAACTACGGCACGAGATAGCGGGCCGCGAGGTCTTCGATGACCGGATCGTCATCGGCCACGGCGTCCAGCAGTTCGAGGTCCTCGCGGACCGAGAGCTGCCGGGCATCGTCCAGATCCGCATCTATCGGCCCGTCCTCGGCGAGTTGCCGGACCAGCTTCTCCCGCACACGCTCCCGCAGCGAATCGCTCATACGCAGAGCATGCCCCGACTAAACGGGTGCGATCCAGCTTCCCCACGGTGTGTTCCGCACAACGGTGAACACGATCAGAAATGCCAGTGCCACCCACAATGCCGGTTTGGGCAGTACCTGCGGTAGCCGCGGCGGCATCGGCTTACCCCGCCACCCCGCCACCAGCCAGGTCACCCACCAAGCCGTGAATCCCAGTGTCAGCGGCAGCAGCAGCAGATTGCTGTGGATGGCATCGAGCACATGCCCCTCGGTGAGATTGTGCAGCCCGCGCAGCCCGCCGCACCCGGGACACCACCACCCGGTGAGCTCATAGAAGGGGCAGTACCCGTACGCCCCACTCACGTGCGGATCCCGGAAATGCAGCAACGCCAGCCCGCCGGCCACCGCCCCGCCCGCCAACAGCGGCGCCCCGAGGCCGAGCCACCGCGAACGCGCGGGCGATTGGGTCACTGCTGCCGTGGTATCCACGACCACCAACGGTAGCCGCACCGGCCCCCACCTGCCAGGTCGCACTGAACTTCGCACCCCACCCGGCCAAGCGCGCTTGGGTATGCTGCCCCGGCCATCGTTTTCGAGTCGGGGGAATTCCACTCATGCCACAAAACCAAGGCGGCAACAAGATTCGCGGCATTCTGGCCGCGGTCGGAGCCGTCGCAGTTCTTATTCTCATCCGGGTCGGGGTCCGGCTGATCGACGGTGTCTTCGGCATCATCGGCCTGCTGGTCTTCATCCTCATCTGCGTGGGCGCCTATTTCGCGCTCAAGAAGAGGGGGCAATCCACGACCACCGCGTCGAGTTTCGCTCCCGCCTATACCCAGGCCCCGAGCCCCTACGACCACCAGAACACTCCCGCCCAGGGTTATCCGGCACCGTCCGGGTACCTCCCGCCACCCGCGGGCGCACCGAACCAGGGATATCCGCCGCCTCCGAGTGGTCCGGGCTACCCGGCCCCGCAGCCGGGCTATCCCGCACCGGGCGGACAGTTCGCTCCCCAGGGTCCGGCTCAGGGCTACGCCCCCGCACCGCAGGGTTATCCCACCCGGGCGAACGGGCCCGCGCCGCAGCCGAATCAGGCCGGCCCGCACGGCTATCCGACGCAGCCGAGCGGATATCAGCAGCAGGGCTACCAGCCGGGTTACTCGCAGACGCCGCCGAACTACCCACCGCAGCAGCGGTAAGTCGTTCCGACTGCATTGTTTTCGCGGTCCGCGTCGTGTTGGTCTCGACGCGGACCGCTGTCGTTCTCTGCAAGGGTGAAATCCGGGCGTCAGCGAATGGGTGCGCGTTCGACGACCGGTGCGGTGAGCACGCCCGCGAGCATGTCGACGATTTCACCCCAGGACGCCACGTCCCCCGCCGCCACCCGTCCGGCCTCGACTGCCCGTTCGTGATCGGCGAGCAGCGCGAACAGCACCGTGGGCAGCGCCCGTAATCGCCTCAGCCGCAGCGGTTTCGGCAGCTCGGTGAGCCGGCCTTCCAGTTGCCGCATGATCACCCGCACCGAGGTGCGCCGCGCGGAGTCCAGGTTGGCGGCATCGGTGACCGCCGGGTGGGTGTGGATCTGTTCGAGAAACCGCGCGTAGTGGTGGATCCCGTGCCGATCGCTCAGTTCCAGCATGGGAATGACCAGCGCCTCGAGCAGGTCGTGCACCCCGGTCGCGCCGGCTCCGGCCTGTTCGGCGAGCAGTTCCAGCCGCCGCACCTCCAGGGTGGCGAGCCGGTATTCGACCACGGCCAGAATCAGCCCGTCGCGGGATCCGAAGTGGTACTGGATCGCCGAATTATTGCGCTGTTCCGCGGCCGCCGCGATATCACGCAGCGGCACCGCCTGCCCACGCTCGGCGATCAGTTGCTCCGCCGCGAGAATGATGCGCTCGCGCGCCCCGGTCACCGGTAACTCCTTTGCCACAGCCTGCACGATAGCCGTTCACCAGCGAATAAAGAACTTGTCCTTGACGGTTAAGAGTAAATGCTTAAAGCTGCTTGTGACTGTCGTCACGCAGAAGGACTGATTTCGCGATGATCCTGGACACCTTCCGACTGGACGGCCGCGTTGCCGTCGTGACCGGCGCGGGCCGCGGCATCGGTGCCGCCACCGCCCTCGCCCTCGCCGAAGCCGGTGCGGACGTGGCCATCTCGGCCCGCACCGCCTCCCAACTCGACGAGGTGGCGGACCAGATCCGCGCCCTGGGCCGCAAGGTCGTCACCGTTCCCGCCGACCTGTCGGACCTGTCGGCCGTCACCGCACTGGCCGAGACCGCCGCCGCCGAACTCGGCCGCCTCGACATCGTGGTCAACAATGTCGGCGGCACCATGCCCAATACCTTCCTCACCACCACCCCCGAATTCCTCGAAGAGGCATTCCGGTTCAATGTCTCCACCGCACACGCCCTCACCCAGGCGGCGGTGCCGTACATGCTGAAGAACGACGGCGGCTCGGTCGTCAATATCTCCTCGATGATGGGCCGCTCTCCGGGCCGCGGCTTCCTGGCCTACGGCACCGCCAAGGCCGCGCTCGCACACTGGACCCGGCTGGCCGCCGCCGACCTGTCCCCGCGCATCCGCGTCAATGCCATCGCGGTCGGCTCGGTGCTCACCTCGGCACTGGAAGTCGTTGCGCAGCAGCCGGAGATCAAGAAGCAGATGGAGGACGCCACCCCGCTGCACCGTCTCGGTGAGCCGTGGGAGATCGCCGCCGCCATCGTCTACCTGAGCTCCCGTGCGGGCGGCTACGTCACCGGCAAGGTGATCGAGGTCGACGGCGGTATCGCCGCGCCCAACCTGGACCTCCCCATTCCCGACCTGTGATCCGCTGCGCCCCAGGAGTTCTCCCATGACATATCGCGTAGTCCAGTGGAGCACCGGCAATGTCGGCCGGCGCACCCTGCGTTCCATCATTGCCCGCCCCGAACTCGAACTGGTCGGCGTGTGGGTCTCCGGCCCCGGCAAGGCCGGTAAGGATGCGGGTGAACTGGCCGGTCTCGACCGCGAGATCGGTGTCACCGCAACCCAGGACGCCGCAGCGCTGCTGGCCTTGAAACCCGACTGCATCGTCCACACCGCGATGGCCGACGACCGGCTGATGGAGGCCGTGGAGGATCTGAAGACCTTCCTGCGCGCCGGCATCAATGTCGTCTCCAGCAGCCCCGTCTTCCTGCAGTTCCCCTACGGCACCCTCCCCGACGAGGCCATCGCCCCGATCATCGAGGCGGCCGACGAGGGCGGCGCGTCGCTGTGGGTCAACGGCATCGACCCCGGCTGGGCCAACGACTGGCTGCCGCTGCTGCTGACCAGTGGTTCCGAGCGCATCGACAAGATCATCTGTTCGGAGGTGATGGACTACTCCACCTACGACAACCCCAAGGTGCTCTTCGACATCATGGGCTTCGGCAGCGCCCTCGACGACCTGCCGCTACTGCTGCAGCCGACCATCCTCACCCTCGCGTGGGGCAGCGTCATCCGCCAGCTCGCCGCCGCCCTCGACATCGAACTGGACGCCGTCACACAGCATTTCGAGCGCCTCCCGGCAACCGAGGACCTGAAGGTCGGTGGCCGCACCATCGCCGCCGGCACGGCCGCCGCCCTCCACTTCCAGGTGCACGGAGTCCGCGACGGCCGCGAGATCCTCACCCTCGAACACACCACCCGCCTGCACCCCGACCTCGCTCCCGACTGGCCCCAACCGGCCGGAAAGGGCTGTTACCGAGTGGAAGTCAAGGGCGAACCCGACTACCTCCTCGACCTCCAGCTCTACAGCAACGGCGACCACGCCGAAGCAGGCATCGTCGGCACCGCCGCCCGCCTGGTCAGCGCCGTCCCCGCCGTAATCGCAGCCCGCCCCGGCCTCCTGACGGCCACCGACCTCCCCCTCACCACCGGCCGCGGCCTCGTCTCCTAACCCTCACCACACCCGATACGGCACCGTGGCGGCGTATCCACTCACCCGATCCGCCACCACGGTCAACCGCAACCGCCACTCCCCCGCCACCGGCACCCGAACCGGCCGCGACACAAAGTAATCCGGCCCGATCTCGACGGGTTCCACCCGCCGAAACACCACCTCCACCGGCCCGATCCCACCTCCGTCCCGCTCCAGCCGCCCGGTCACCTCCAAGGCTCCCCTCGGTAACCCTGCCGAATCCTTCAGCCGCACAGTGATTTTCTGCGGCCCGGCATGCGCCCCATCAATATTCACGTGGGCAGTGAGCGCCCCGACCGGAACATCCAACGCAACCGCCGGATCATACGTATCCCGAGCAGGCGCAACCCCGGTCAACAATGCGGTCACGACCAGCACGGCAACCTGCGCACCCAACTCCGCGCGCACCACCCAGGACATACCCACGCTCTCGCGCCGCCGGTTACCTGCCGCCCATCGCCGTACCGCCACTGCAACCCCGAGCGCGACCGCGACCAGAGACAACTTGGCGATCAGCAGCAGCCCCCACGACGTACTCCACAGCGCTGCAACCGGACTCACCGCCCGCCAGGCCTGAAACACGCCGCTGACCGCCAACGCCGCTACCGCCCCGGCTGCCACGGATCCGAACCGCGCCACCACCCGAACTCGCCGCGACGTCCGCCAGGCCAGCACCACCACCATGACCCCGCCAACCCACACGGCCATGGCGACCACATGCAGCACCGTCGAAACCACTGCCGCCCAGCGATACTCCCCCGCTGCGGCATGCCCGGACGCGGCCTGGGCCAGCACCACAACGGTTCCCGACACCGCCATGATCGATCCAGCACGCCGGCTCGACGCGGTCGCGGCGTAAGCGAGCGCTATCGCCCCCATCGCCTTGGCCAGCAGCACCGCGCCGGCCAAGGAGATCGCCGACTGTATCCACGTGCGTGGCTCGCCCCAGCCTGCCGCGCCACCGAGCCGTCCCGGGATGAGAGCGAAAGCCGCCAGCGCGGTGCCGGATACGGCGGCCGCGCCGACCCGGGTCAGTTGGGTAATCGCCCGGGAGTGTGCAGCTTCCGTCCAGATCAACCGGACCGCCAGTGGGATACCCACCGCCAGTGCGATTCCCAGATAGCCGAGAGCGGTGAGCAGGCGCACCACCGTGTCCAGTGTGGCGATCAGCGGGTCGGGTGGGGCCGCGGTCACCGTCAGGTCGGGTGGGACGCCGATGCCGAAGACAATCGAGCCCGCGACCACATGCCCGTCGGCCGACAGTAGGGACCAGCCGAGTAGGTAGGTGCCGTCGGACAGGCCGGGGCGCAAGGGCACCACCACCGTCCGGCCACCATCCGCGGTCGCCGGCGAACCGTCATCGGCGCGAGCGCCGTCCCGGTCGGCGACGGTGACCGCGTTCTGTGCGGCCGTCACCGGTTCGTCGAAGGTGATCGATACCCGCGCGGGCGCGTGGTCGACCATCGCACCGTAGCCCGGGTCACTGCTCACCAGGACGGCGTGCGCGGAAGCCGCTGCGGCACCGAGAAATACCGTGGCCAGCACCAATCCGGCCGCGCACAACGCGGTGACCACCGCGCGCCGCACGCCATGCGATAGCAGCGGCGTCGATTCTCGAAGCATCGTCAACGTTTGACGCGGAGACGCCTGAGCTTCGGCGCGGCAGACAGGGCGAGCGCACCGAGCGCGACCACCAGCGCCGCCACCGCCAGCCGCGAATCCCGGTGCGCCGCCCGGGTATCCGGCGCGGCGGCCGGATGCTCGTGTGCATCGTCGTGCCCGCCCGACAGTTTCAACACGGGTGCGGGTTTGTCCGGTGTCGTGCCGTCGGAGGATTGCTCGATCCACGACACCACCGACCCGTCGCTGTAGGTCTGGATGGCCGGGAACGCCAGTTCACTCACGTGCGGCAGCGGACCGACCTGCAGTTTGAACTCTCCGAATTCCCCGGGCCGGATCGAGACCCCGTCCTTCGCGGTGAAGGTGACGCTGGAAACGTAGTCGGTGACTTTGCCACCGTGCCCGTTATCCACAGGCGTCCCCAGGGTGGCGCGCTTCTGCGTCACATCCCATCCGGCGACGGCCTCGTTGCGCACCACTGCCAGCGGATGATCCTGCGGCAGCGTGATTTCCAGCTTCACCGTGCCCGCCGTCGCCGACTCGGTCGGCACCCGCACCGTCACCACCGCGAACCCGCCCGGCTCGGCGTCGGGTGCGCTGACCCCGACATGCGCGGCAGCGGTCCCGGCTCCGGTGAGCCCGAGTCCCGCCACCAGCAGCGTGCCGGCGATCCAACGTGCGAATATCACTGTGTTTCTTCCTGTTCCGTTGATTCGGCGAGCCCCGCGATCACCGCGACGGCCCGTCCCTCGTGTGCGATGACGACCGGTCCGGTATGCCCGGCGAGACGGATGAGCGCCTGCTGCAGCGGTTCGCTGGTGCCGGTGAACGGCAGCGGCGCTCCCAGATGCGCGCCGACCGGATCGGCAGCGGGTGCGCCGGCGAGGGTTTCGGCACTGACCGAGCCGAGAATCTCGGCCACCACGGTCGGCCCGGATGCCGTGCGCTGCAGTACGACCGGCAATGCCGGACCGCTTCCCAGCAGCACCCGCGCCTCGGCGACCGTCGCACCGGACGGCACCGCCGCCAGGTCCGCATCACGATCGAGCCCGCCCACCACATCGCCCACCGTGGGCCCGTTCACCTTCGTGGTGAGCGGGAACCCCAGGCTCCCCAGCCATTCGTCGTTGTAATACTTCGACAGATAAGCCCGCCCCGAGTCCGGCGCGACGACCACCACCACATCCTCGGGCCCCAGCGTCCGCGCGGTCCGCAGTGCCGCCGCGATGGCCGTCCCCGACGAGCCACCCAGCAGCAGCCCTTCTTCCCGCGCGATCCGATGCAGTACCCGAATGGCTTCGGCGTCGGCGATCCGCTCGATCCCGTCCACCACCTCCGGGTGATACGACTCGGGCCATTCGTCGGCCGCCGTCTCCGGATGCAAAAAATGCCCGACCGCCTCGACGTACCAGATCCGCCCGTCCCCGCCGCCGTACACGGAGGTCACCGGGTCCGCCCCGATCACCCGGACGGCACCGTCGGATGCCTCTTTCAGGTACTCGCCGGTCCCGGTGATGGTCCCGCCGGTCCCGACCCCCGCCACGAAATGCGTGACGCGCCCGCCGGTCTGATCCCAGATCTCGGGCCCGGTGGTGGCCTTGTGCGCGGCCGGGTTGGCGGGATTGTCGTACTGTCCCGCGAACCAGGCCCCCGGAATCTCCGCGGTCAGCCGCAAGGCCACCGACCGCAGATGCTCGGGATGATCGACCGGCCGCAGCCCGGGCGTCTCGTGCACTTCCGCCCCGTGCGCCCGCAGCAGCGCCTTCTTCTCCGCGCTCACCCGATCCGGCACCACAACCACGGTCCGGTACCCGCGTGCCGCCGCCAGCGCCGCCAGCCCGAGCCCGGTATTGCCGGAACTCGCCTCGACCACCGTCCCGCCCGGCCGCAGCTCCCCGGCCTGCTCGGCGGCGAGCAGCATGCCGAGCGCGGCCCGATCCTTCACACTCCCACCGGGATTGAGGTATTCGAGCTTCACGTACACGGTGGCGCGAATATCGTCGATCACCCGATTGAGCCGCACCAGCGGCGTGTGGCCGATGGCCTCGGCGACGGAGTCGAGCACACCTGTGCCGCGGGTGGAAACACCGGTCATGCGGCTGCCCTGCCTGTCTCGCCGAGCGCTGTGAACAGCTCCCGGCGCAGTCGAAGATATTCGGGGTCGTCGTGATCACGCGGGCGCGGTAGCTCGATCGCCAAGTCCCGCACCACTTTTCCCGGCCGGGGCGTGAACACCACGACCCGGTCGGCCAGCCGCAGCGCCTCGTCCACATCGTGGGTGACCAGCACCGCGGTGAATC
The DNA here is from genome assembly GCF_042753865.1 of Nocardia sp. NPDC059240. Taxonomy (NCBI): domain Bacteria; kingdom Bacillati; phylum Actinomycetota; class Actinomycetes; order Mycobacteriales; family Nocardiaceae; genus Nocardia; species Nocardia sp. NPDC059240. Next base: position 836,348 of record NZ_JBHZAC010000002.1, read on the forward strand.
GGTCCCGTTCCCACAGCCGCGCGATCTCCCCCTGCAGGGTGGCGCGGGTGAGCGCGTCGAGCTTGCCCAGCGGTTCGTCCAGCAGGAACAGCCGCGGCCGATTGACCAGGGCCCGCGCCAGCGCCACCCGCTGCGCCATCCCACCGGACAGCTGCGCCGGATACGAGTCCCGGAAGCCGTGCAGGCCGACGAGTTCCAGCGCCTCGGTGACCCGTTCCCGTTCGGCTCCCAGCGTGCCGCGCGCCTGCGGGCCGAGCGCGACGTTCTGTTCGACCGTCCGCCACGGATACAGGGTGGGATCCTGGAACATCAACGCGCGGTGTGGATCCGGCGCGGCAATGAGCTCGCCGTCCGCGCGCAACGTCCCCCGCGACGGCCGCTCGAGCCCGGCCAGCAGCCGCAACAGCGTCGACTTCCCGCACCCCGACGGCCCCAGCAGGGCCACGAACTGCCCCGGCTCGATGCGCAGCGAGATATCTGTCAGCACCCGCAGCCGACCCAATTCCTGTGCCCGGGTCGGCTCCGGCGCGGGCCGCCCCAACACCCGATCCAGCACGCTGCGCTTGCGCGCCCCATCCACCGAGAACTGGTGGGACACACCCTCGATATCGATCGCGATCCCGTCCCTCACCACCGCACCAGATCCTTCTGCCAGGCCAGCGCGCGATTGCGCAGCCGGAGCAATCCGACGATCGCGGTGGCGCACACCGCGATCATGATCACGATCGCCGCGTACATCCGCGGATACGCCGCCCACCCCTTCGTCCACTGGATGTACCAGCCGAGCCCGTTCTTCACCCCGAGCAATTCCGCCACCGCCAACGCCGTCAACGAGGCGCACAGTCCCATGAACAGCCCGGTGAAAATGCTCGGCAGCGCACCCGGCACCGCCACCCGCCAGATCAGAAAACGATTCGAAGCCCCGAGCGTCTGCGCCACATCGAAATACCCGCGCGCGACCCCCGACACACCCACCCGGGTCAGGAACGACACCGGGAACCACACCCCCAGCGCCACCATGAACACACTGCCCAGATACGTGCTGGGAAACAGGATGAACACCACCGGCAGGATCGTCGCGGGCGGCACCGGCCCGAGCGTCAGCAGAATCGGATGCGACCAGTACGCCACGCTTTTCGACCATCCGGTGGCGATCCCGGTGAGCAGCCCGCCCACCGCGCCGAGCGTGAACCCGGTGGCGAGCAACAACAGCGAATGCCAGGTGCACGACAGCAGCAGCCCGCCGTCCTCCCAGAACACCAGCAGCATCTGCTGCGGCGACGCGAAGTGCGGCGGCACCAGCCAGCCGCTCTTGGCGGTGCTGTACTCCCACACCAGGATCCACGCCGCCAGCACCCCGAGCCACGGGGTCCAGTGCCGCAGCCGCACGGTCACCGCGCGACTGCGATAGGCGACGGCCGCCCAGGCGGTCAGCCCGAAGGCGATGGTGGCGAACAGGATTCCCGCCGCGGTCGGCGCGGCCGCGGTCAATCGGTCGGGGACGACCAGCGTCACCGCCGCCGTCAGCACCCACAGCGACCAGGCCGTCACGAACCCGAGCGTCGGCGAATACCGGACCACGGCAGGTCGAGTCGCCGCCTCCCGCTCCGCGTCGGCGGCAACGGTTTCCGCCGGAGCGGTCGTCACCACGTCAAACCCAGATCCGCGAACACCTTGTCGGCCAGCACCCGCGAGTCGGTCTTGCGATCCAGATATCCGGTCTTGGCGAACTTCTCGATGCCCGGCGTGATCTCCGGCTTGAACTTCACCGCTGACGGGTTGTAGCCATAGGTCTTCAGCGTCGACTCGACCACCGTGAGATCCGCCGCCACGTACTTGTTGTCCACCTCGAGCGCCGCGGTCTGCCCGAGATTCGCCCCCACCCAGCGGCTGCCCTCCGCCCAGGCCGTGACCAGCGCCCGCGCGGTATCCGGATCCTCCCGCAGCAGCCGACCGTTGATGGCGGTCGCGCAGCAGAACAGCTCCCGGTTCGCGCCCTGCTGATTGTTGGTGAGCTCGCGCGCCTTGCCCTTCAACAGCGGCAGCAACGCATTCGGGTCACTGCCCGCGACCGCCTGGATCTCGCCGCGCGCCAACGCGTCGCCCAGCTGATCGCCGGGGAAGACCCGCCACTCCACGTCCTGACTCGGATTGATTCCCGCGTCCAGCAGATCCAGCGAGAAGAACGACATCGACGAATCGCCGATCGCCGCCACCCCGATGGTCTTGTTCCGCAGTTGCGCCACCGAGGTGATCGGACTGTCCGGCGGCACGATGATGCGCAGGCACCCTTCGTGCAGCCCCGCCGCCAGCTTGGCATCGATCCCCTGCTCGATCGGCTTCAACCACGAGAAGAAGATCCCCGGCGCGGCATCCAGTTTCCCCGCCCCCACCGCGTCCTTGATCTCATCGGCCCCGGTCTTGACCACCTCGACCTGCAGCCCGTGCTTCTCGAAAATCCCCTGGTGCAGCGCCGCGAACAGCGGCGCCTCACAGATCCCGCCCCCGAACCCGATCTTCAACGCCCGATTCACCGGCCCCGCCCCCGGCGTCCGCCGCGTGGTCAGCCAGGCCCCCACCCCGCCACCGGCCACCACGGCCGCCGCGATCCCCGCCCCCGCGAACAGCTTTCGCCGCGACAGCGCCGGAACCTCCAGTTCCGCAGGCGCACCCAAGTCCTCCGACTCGTCCGTCTCGCGCCCCGCGTCGCCCTGCTCGTGCTCGCCCGCCATCGTCGCAACCCTCCATCGTCGCACCGCGCCCCACACCGTCTATTCGGTGCCGAACGCCTCGACGTCAGATTCGCAAAGCGACCCACCCGCGAACAGATTTCCCCTCACCACGAACACAAGTCCCCCAACGAAAAAGAGGCGAGGACCAATGGTCCTCGCCTCTCATCCGAGCCGCCCAGGGGAATCGAACCCCTGACCTTTTCATTACGAGTGAAGCGCTCTACCGACTGAGCTAGGGCGGCGTGCCTTCCGGCGCTGCGAGTCTATCGTCTCGTGCCCGAATCGCGAAAACGGGTGCCGGGGGTGATGTGCGACACGCCGGGGTCAGGCGGAACGCGCCGCGATCAGGGCGGCGGCCATGGCGGCGAGGGCGAAGCGGGGCTTGACGTTGGTTTCCAGGGCGTCGCGGCAGTCGAGGACGGCTTGGATCGAGAGCAGCAGGCCCTCGGGGCGGACGTCGGTGGCCAGTTCGCGGATCTGCTCGGCCATATCGGGATGGGTGAGCACCACCCCGGAGGAGGAATCCGCGGCCGCGGCGCCGAAGCGGACCGCGAGCGCGTCCCGGTACATGCCGGCGACATCGATCAGGGCCCGGTCCAGGGCATCGCGCCCGGTCCGGGTGGCTCGCGACTTCTGGCGTTTCTCCAGGTCTTTCAGCACACCGGCGGAACCGCGGGTGGCCGAGGCCGCACCCTTGCCGGTGCCGCCCGCGCCCAGCGCGGTGGCCAGTTCGTCGCGTTCCTTCTCGTCCCGCTCGGCACTGACCTGCTTGGCCTCGTCATCGGCGGACTTCACGAGTTCATCGGCGGCCTGGTACGCCGCGGCGGGTCGCGAGGTGGCCACGACCAGCTGTAGCGCTCGTTTGCGCCGGGACCGGGCCTGCTCATCGGTGGCCAGTCGCCGCGCCCGGCCCACATGCCCGCCGCTCACCGACGCCGCCCACCCGGCCGTCCGTTCGTCGAGGCCGTCCCGCTCGCGCAGTACCCGCGCGATCGAGGCCACCGACGGCGACGCCAAATGCACGTGGCGACAACGGGATCGCAGCGTCACCGAAATATCCTCCGGATCCACCGAAGGCGCACAGAGCAGGAAGACGGTCCGTGCCGGCGGCTCCTCCACCACCTTGAGCAGTACGTTTCCGGCGGCCTCGGTCAACCGGTCGGCATCCTCGACGACGACTACCTGCCAGCGCCCGGTGCTCGGACGACGCGACGCCACCTGCACGATCTCGCGCATCTCCTTGGTGCCGATGCTCAATCCTTCCGGCACCACCCGGCGCACGTCGCCGTGCGTCCCGGCCATGGTGGTCGTGCACGCATGGCACCGCCCACAGCCGGGCGTACCCGGGTCCGTGCACTGCAACGCGGCCGCGAAACACAGCGCCGCCACCGACCGGCCCGATCCGGGCGGCCCGGTGAACAACCATGAATGCGTCATGGCCGACGACGATCCGGCCCCATCCCGCGCCGCCACCGCCGCAGCCGTCAACGCGGACTCGACCGCATCCTGGCCGACCAGTCGATCGAAGACACCCGCCACGTCGACCACCTTAGCCGCCACCCCCGACAGCCTCGGCCGACGGTCAGTTGCCGCGCTGGTCTCAGTTGGCCCGCTGATAGGTGGAGTTGGCCCCGTCCAAGGCTTCCCGAATGATGTCGGCGTGCCCGGAATGGTGCGCGATCTCCCGCAGGATGTGCAGCAGGATGTAGCGCACGCTCAGATGGATGCGCTCGGGTGCCCAGGGCGCGGTCGGCGTCGGCACCGAGTCCTCGAGATTGGGTAGCTCCCGGATCAGCTTCGCCGTCTGCTCGGCGACCACGTCCCACTCGGCCAGCAGCCCGGCCACGGTCTGCTCCGGATCGAGCCGATACTCGGAATCCATTCGGGAAACATCGAATTCGGCGTTCGGATCACGTTCGACAAGGATCGAGGCCCAATGCTTCTCGACATTCACCACGTGGCTGAGCAGACCGCCGAGGGTGAGTTCACTGACCGTGGTGCGCTCGCGCGCCTGCCCGTCGTCGATGTTGCGGACGGTGATCCGGAACAGCTCCCGCTGGCTGTCGAGGATCTTGATCAGTTCTTCACGCTCATGGTCGACGGTCATCGAATGTCCTTCCGCTGGTGCGTGTTACGAATGACACGCTACGGCAGGGCACCGACAGAAAAGCCGATGAAAAGCGAAAACGCTCCCGCCGGAGCGGGAGCGTTCGCACTGATATCCGATCAGGACCGCGCGTGTCCGATCAGGACTGCGCGGCGGCGGTCTTCTTCGCCGGAGCCTTCTTGGCCGCCGCGGCCTTCTTGGTGGTCACCCCGTCGGCCGTCTTGGCCGCCGCCTTCTTCGCGGCCGCCTTCTTGACGACAGTCTTGGCCACCGCGGTCTTCTTGGCAGCGGTCTTCTTCGCGGGAGCCTTCTTGGCCGTCTTCTTCGCAGCCTTCTTCACCGGCCCGCGCGCGCGTCGATCCGCCAGCAGTTCCGAAGCCCGGGCGTCGGTGATCGATTCGACCTCGTCACCCTTGCGCAGGCTGGCGTTGGTCTCGCCGTCGGTGACATACGGGCCGAACCGCCCGTCCTTGATCACCATCGGCTTCTCCGACACCGGGTCAACACCCAGTTCGCGCAACGGCGGCGCGCTCGCCGACTGGCCGCCGCGCCGCTTGGGCTCGGCGTAGATCTTGAGCGCCTCCTCCAGCGTGACCGAGAAGATCTGGTCCTCACCGGTGAGCGACCGCGAGTCGGTGCCCTTCTTGAGGTACGGCCCGTAGCGCCCGTTCTGCGCGGTGATCTCGTCCCCGGAGGTCGGGTCGGCACCCACCACGCGCGGCAGCGAGAGCAGCTGCAGCGCTTCCTCCAGCGTCACCGTCTCCACGCTCATGGACTTGAACAGCGACCCAGTGCGCGGCTTCGGCTTGTCGGCCGCCTTCTTCGCGGGCTTCTTCGCGCCGGTATCGATATCCTCGGCCGGTTCCGGCAGCACCTCGGTGACGTACGGCCCGAAACGCCCTTCCTTGGCGACGATTTCGTGCCCGGACACCGGATCGACGCCCAGCGAGCGCCCCTCTTGAGGCGTCGCGAACAGCTTCTCCGCAACCTCGGGCGTCAGTTCGTCCGGCGGCAGATCATCGGGCAGATTGGCCCGCTGCGAGACCGGATCCCCGTCCGGGTCATCGGGATTCACGATGATGCGCTCGAGGTACGGCCCGAACTTGCCGACCCGGACCACGACATCGCGGCCCTCTTCATCGGCGAAAAGCTTGATGGAGTTGACTTCTCGCGCGTCGATGCCGTCGAGCCGTTCGCCCACCATCTTTTTCAGGCCGCCGGACCGCGCCACCGAACCCTCGGCACCGTGATCGCCACCGAAATAGAAGGAGGACAACCAGTTTCCACGCTGCTCGCGTCCACCGGCAATGGCGTCGAGGTCATCTTCCATGGCCGCGGTGAAGTCGAAGTCCACCAGCCGCCCGAAGTGCACCTCCAGCAGCCCGATCACGGCGAATGCCACCCACGACGGCACCAGCGCGCTGCCGCGCTTGTACACATACCCGCGGTCGAGAATCGTCTTGATGATCGAGGAGTAGGTGGAAGGACGGCCGATGCCGAGATCTTCCAGCGCCTTGATCAGTGAGGCTTCGGTGAAACGTGCGGGCGGATTGGTGGTGTGCCCGTCGGGCGCGAGCTCGATGGCGGTCACGCCCTGGCCCTCGGTCAGCGCCGGCAACCGCGATTCGGCGTCGTCGGACTGCCCGCCCGCCTCCTCGTCGACACTCTCCACATACGCCTTGAGGAAGCCCGCGAACGTGATCGTCCGGCCCGAAGCCGAAAACACGCACTCCTCACCGGAATTCGCGTTACCGGTAATACGAACGGTCATCGTGGTGCCGCGCGCGTCCTGCATCTGCGAGGCCACCGTGCGCTGCCAGATCAGCTCGTACAAACGGAATTCGTCGGTGTCGACCTTGTTGTGCAGCTGTCCCGGCGTGGCGAAGGTGTCACCCGCGGGACGAATCGCCTCGTGTGCCTCCTGCGCATTCTTGACCTTGCGGGTGTACTGCCGCGGTGTGGGACTCACATACTCCGCGCCGTACAACTGCGTGGCCTGCGAACGCGCGGCCTGAATCGCCGACTCCGACAGGGTCGTCGAGTCGGTACGCATATAAGTGATGTAGCCGTTTTCGTACAACCGCTGTGCCACCCGCATGGTGCGCTCAGCGGTGAAACGCAACTTGCGCGCGGCCTCCTGCTGCAGCGTCGAAGTCATGAACGGCGCGTACGGCTTTCGCGTGTACGGCTTGGATTCCACCGAGCTGACGGTGAACTCGGCCCCGTGCAGCCCTTCGGCCAGCCGCTGCGCGTATCCGGCATCGAGCACGACGACGCCCTGCGACTTCAGCTGCCCGTCGGATCCGAAATCACGACCGGTCGCCACGCGCGAGCCCTGAACGGTGACCAGCCGCGCACCGAAGACCCGCGGGTTCCCGCCGCTCTCATCCCCGCCCGCATCCAGCTTGGCCGCGATATCCCAGTACTCCGCGGACCGGAACGCCATGCGCTCCCGCTCGCGCTGCACGATGACTCGGGTCGCCACCGACTGCACCCGGCCCGCCGACAAGCGCGGCATGACCTTCTTCCACAGCACCGGCGACACTTCGTAGCCGTAGAGCCGGTCCAGGATGCGTCGCGTCTCCTGCGCGTCGACCAGGTCCTTGTCCAGCTCACGGGTGTCGCGGGCGGCGGCCTGAATGGCCGACTCGGTGATCTCGTGGAACACCATGCGCCGCACCGGCACCTTGGGCTTGAGCGTCTCGAGCAGATGCCAGGCGATCGCCTCGCCCTCGCGGTCGGGGTCGGTGGCGAGGTAGAGCTCGTCGGCGTCGGCCAGCAGGCTCTTCAGCTCACTGACCTTCCCCTTCTTATCGGGGCTGACCACATAGATGGCCTCGAAATCGTGATCGACGTCCACGCCGAGCCGAGCCCACTGCTGTCCTTTGTATTTGGCGGGCACATCCGCGGCGCCACGCGGCAGGTCCCGAATATGACCGACCGAAGCCTCCACCACGTAGCCGCGGCCGAGGTAGGGAGCGATCTTCTTGGCCTTCGTCGGCGACTCCACAATCACGAGACGACGCAGGGAACGGCCCTGGTCGGGCGCTGCCTCAGGGTTCGGCGCTGCACCGCGGTCTCGTGTTGCCACCGGCGAACACACCTTTCGTCTCGATCCGCGTCGGCTCTGGTGTACGCACCCTACGCGGCTGGGGCAAAGCGGCTGCGATGTCCGATATCGCTGCCAGCAACGTTTATACCGTGTTCAAAGGCCGCGGCTGGTGCGCGGCGACGATGTAGCCCCTGATCGTGATCGAGTGTAATGGGTCCAGATATGGGTCGTCCCCCACCGCCCGGAGGCGATGGGGGACGGAACCTGTGGGTTGGCTCGCTCTTAGAGCGCGCGAACACCGGTGGCCTGCGGGCCCTTGGTGCCCTGGCCAACCTCGAACTCGACCTTCTGGTTCTCCTCGAGGGTACGGAAGCCCGATCCCTGGATCTCGGAGTAGTGGACGAAGACGTCCGCGGAGCCGTCCTCGGGCGCGATGAAGCCGAACCCCTTCTCCGCGTTGAACCACTTCACAGTTCCCTGTGCCATTCTGTTCCTTCTCTTTCCATACCGGAACGGCGGACAACGAGGTTCGTCCACCGGGTCCGTTCCGACCGTTGTACTCTGTTCCCCCTGCAGGAAAGCACCTAGTACACCGTTCGCAACATCGATCCTGCTGATGGTTTGGACTTTCGATCCGTTCCCTCGAACACAGAAGCTTGCGACCAGGAACCAGTGAACCATGTCTTTGGGGAATTCAACAGCCGAGTTACCCACAATTTGCAAAAAAGTTGATCTTGCGAATGCGCAGGTGAGGGGCATAATGCCCAAATCCGAACTTGAAGTTGGTTTGCTTCCGGATAACAGAGCGAGCATCCGGCAAACCGGGTGTGAGGCAGGCCGCTACTCTGTAGTGAAATGGCAGGTAGACCAGCGGGCGCACACACCTTTCGCACCCGTTGGGCGTGTCGCGGTGACGACTCGATGAATGATGAAGATCAGTTGCGATGCGCTGGAGACAACAGCGACATCAGCTACGGGAGATCGTTGCTGAATCGTGTCCTAAATGGACCGGTGTCCGGCGACCCCCGCCTCACCCACGTCACCGAGCTACCGCCCCGCGCCGCACAGATCACGAAATGGCCCGAATGGACATCCCCGGATGTCATCGCCGCAGTTCAGGCGTCCGGAGTCGCGGAGCCGTGGAGTCATCAGAGCCGGGCCGCCGATCTGGCCGCGGCCGGGCGGCACGTAGTGGTGTCGACCGGGACGGCGTCCGGGAAATCGCTGGCTTATCAACTGCCCGTACTGACCGCGCTGCAGGCCGATCCCCGGGCCACCGCGCTGTATCTATCCCCGACCAAGGCGCTCGGGGCCGATCAATTGCGCATGGTCAACGAGCTGACCAGCGAGGATCCGCTGCGGAACGTGCACCCCGCACCCTACGACGGGGATACGCCGGCCGAGATCCGGCAATGGGTACGCGCCCACGCACGCTGGGTTTTCACCAATCCCGACATGCTGCACGTCGGAATGCTGCGCTCGCATCAGCGGTGGGGGCGGCTGCTGCGGCAGCTCCAATACGTCGTGGTCGACGAATGTCATATCTACCGTGGAGTTTTCGGGTCGCACGTGGCGCTGGTGCTACGCCGGCTGCGGCGACTCGCCGAGCGGTACGGGGCGGATCCCGTGTTCGTGCTGTGCTCGGCGACCACCGCGGACCCGGCCGCCACCGCCGAGAAACTGATCGGCGCACCGTGTGTCGCGGTCACCGAGGATGGGTCGCCGCAGGGCGCGCGGACCGTGGCGCTGTGGGAGCCGCCGCTGCTCGGGGCGGGTCTGACCGGGGAAAACGGTGCGGCCATTCGCCGTTCGGCCGGGGCGGAGGCTGCCACGGTGATGGCGGATCTGGTGGCCGAGGGGGCGCGCACGCTGACCTTCGTCCGGTCGCGGCGTGGGGCCGAGTCGGTGGCGATGGACACGCGGCGCCTCCTCGCGGACGTAGACGCCCAGCTCCCGTCGCGTGTCGCGGCCTATCGGGCCGGGTATCTGGCCGAGGATCGGCGGGCGCTGGAGGCGGCGTTGTCGGAGGGCTCGCTGCTGGGCGCGGCCACCACGAACGCCCTGGAACTGGGCGTGGACATCGCGGGACTGGATGCCGTTGTGGTGGCGGGTTATCCGGGCACGGTGGCCTCGTTCTGGCAGCAGGCCGGGCGCGCCGGGCGGCGCACGCAGGGGTCGCTGGTGCTGCTCATCGCACGCGACGACCCGTTGGACACCTACCTCGTGCATCATCCGGAGGCGCTGCTCGGACGACCGCTCGAGGCCACCATCACCGACCCCCACAACCCGTACGTGCTCGGGCCGCATCTGCTGTGCGCGGCGTTGGAACAGCCGCTCAGCGATGCCGAGGTACACGCCTTCCAAGCCTGGGATCTGCTGTCCGACCTGGCCGAACAGGGTTTGATCCGGCGCCGGACCGGGGTCGCGCGGGACGGCACCGCGCGCTGGTTCGTGACCGCCGACGCGCATCCGCACGACGCGGTCGACGTGCGCGGCGGCATCGGCAGCGCGGTCGCGGTGGTGGACGGTGAATCGGGGCGCATGCTCGGGACCACCGATGCGGGGCGCGCCCCGGCCACCCTGCATCCGGGCGCGGTGCACCTGCACCAGGGCGAGAGCTACGTGGTCGACGAGCTGGACCTGGAGGAAGGCGTCGCGCTGGTGCACGCCGACACCCCGGGCTGGAGCACCAGTGCACGGGCGGTGACCTCGCTGGAGATCGAGGCCGTCACCGAGGAACGCCGATACGGCTCGGTCACAACGGCTTTGGCGCAGGTGCTGGTGACCCGGCAGGTGATCGGCTACCTGCGCCGACTGCCCAGCGGCGAGGTGCTGGACATGGTCGCGCTGGATCTCCCGGCACAGACGCTGCCCACCCGCGCGGTGTTCTACACGGTTACGCCGGACCTGCTGGTCCGGGCGGGGATCGACGCGCGACACGCCGCGGGCGCGCTGCATGCGGCCGAACACGCCGCGATCGGCATGCTGCCGCTGGTCGCGACCTGCGATCGCTGGGACATCGGCGGCGTGTCGACGGCCGAGCATGCCGACACCGGGCTGCCGACGGTCTTCGTCTACGACGGTCATCCGGGCGGGGCGGGCTTCGCCGAGCGCGGGTTCTCCCAGCTCCGGTACTGGCTGACGGCGACCCTCGGGGCCATCGAGTCGTGTGTGTGCCTGGGCGGCTGTCCGTCCTGCGTCCAGTCCCCGAAGTGCGGGAACGGGAACAATCCACTGGACAAGGCCGGTGCGGCCCGGCTGCTGCGGGCGGTGCTGGCCGAGCTCGGGGAAAGTGACGGCCGTCACCCCGAACCGTGACGCCGCCGACTCCGGCACGAGACCGGAGCGCCACCCGACCAACCAGTCGGACGTGTCAACTGGTAGATATCGGGGTGTCCGGGGGCGTCCGCGACACGCACGGCTCGAAGTCGATTAAAAAGGGATGTGATCCTGTTAACTGAAGGGTTGCTCCGTTCGATAATGTCGCTCTTGGATTTACCTGTGCATTCATTCCAATGAGTCTCGCGGAACGAATTGGAAAGTGATCGATACCCAATCCATTCGGCTATCCCATTCATCGAATTTCGACATTGATCACCACTGGATGTGGCCCGCGCCATCGCATTTCTAACCAACCGCTCGGTACGAGCTATTCGCGATCGGCCCTACTCCACCGGACCCGCGCGAGCCATCGCCCGCACCGCGTGTTCGCCCAACGGACCCAGCGATATCCGACCCTCGACGGTCACCGCGACATCCCATCCCGTCACCGCGCACCCCGTCTGCAGCGCACCCATTCGATCGGCGATTCTCGCGCCCTGCTCACAGGCCGACGCCTTGCCGCCGCCGAGTGCACCCGCCGCGGCGAGCGCTCCCAGGTCCGCGGCGCACTGCATCCGATGCCGAGCGATGACGGCCACCCCGACCTGCGCGATCAGCACCCCCACCATGAGCAACCCGATCAGGGCCATACACGCCGTGACCGTCACGCCGCCCGCCTCGGCTTGCTCGCGGCCCCCGGCCCTCATCGGGACTCACCCGGCTCGCGGGCTGCCACCGCCGCCGCGTGCAGGGTGATCGGAAACACGGCCGCACGGGCGCTGACCTCGGCGACGACCAGACCACCCTCGGTGTGAACGGCAATGCGTGCACCGGGCGGCCCGACCCGGCGAGCGGTCGAAATGCCCATTTCCGGATCTCCGCGGGCGGCCAGGCGGGCCGCCTCGCGGGCGGCATCGACACAGCGCACCTGTGCCGACACCGCCAGCAGAGCACCGACCGTCAGCACCAGCACCGTCACCAGCGCGGCCAGCGCAATGGCCGCCTCAACGGTTGCCATGCCCGCCTCGGCATCGGGCGATGGTGTGGCATACGTCACTTGACGGGAGTCTTCAGGGCCTTGTCGATAATCTTCGTCAGGGCGTTCACAATGCTGTCGCCGGTCACGACGGTGTACAGCACCGCTCCGAACGCCGCCGCCGCGATGGTCCCGATCGCGTATTCCGCGGTGCTCATCCCGTCCTCGGCGGTCAGTGCGCGCAGCAGCCGAGTTCGCAGTTCCCAGCACAGGTTTCGGACAGTCGTTCCCACGGTCACTCCTTCTCTCGCTCCGGCGCGGCGGTTCCGCACCGGCACAGTCGGGGACGGTCACAGCAGGCCGCCTTCCAGTACCCGCCCGGCGAGGCCGATGACGACGGGGACGATCCCCAGGCACAGGAAGGCCGGCAGGAAGCACAGGCCGAGCGGACCACCGATCAGAACCCCGGCCCGTTCGGCCCGCGCGGCGGCGGCATCCTCGAGCTCCGCACGGCGGCGCTGAGCCAATTCGGCGACGGCCGTGGCCAATCCGCTGCCGGAGCGCGCCGACCGGCGGGCCAACCGGGCCAGCGCCGTCGCCACATCTTCGGTGTGCCCGGCGTGCCCGCTGGGCTGATCCCACACGGCTGCGGGATCCGCGCCGAGCGCGAGCAGATCCGACGCCCGGCGCAGGGTCGAGGCCAATGGCTCGGGGCTTTCGAGACCGACCGCGCCGACCGCGGTGGCAGCCGGCAATCCGGCTCGCAGGCAGGACGCGAGCAGATCGAGGGCCGACACTTCACCCAGCGGATCCGGGCCCGGACGCGAGACCGGCAGCGGCGCAGCGGGAACCGGGACACCGAGTCGGCGCAGTCGACGCCCGGCCTCGGCCCGACCCGGCAGCATCAGCAGCGCGGCCGCCGACACCGCCACCGCGAGGGCGGGTGTCATCGCAGCACCCGGCCGGTGATGGCGTCGGCCCACAGCAGCCCGGCACAGGTCAGTGCCACACCGAGCGGCAGCAGCACGGTCCCGGCCGGAGATATGAACAGCACGTGCAGCGGTGCCGCGCCCATCAGCTGTCCCAGGCCGATGCCCAGCACCGGCAACAGGGCCAGCACCAGCGCGGTGGCCCGCGCACCGGCCAGCGCGGCCTCGGTGCGATCCCGGAAGTGTTTGCGGCCCAGCAGATCCAGGCGTGCGGCGGCCAGCGGCTCGGCCAATGAGAGCCCGTGCCGCTCCGCCACCAGCCAGGCGCCGGCCACCCGCGACAACTCCTCGGCCACCACGCTGCCGGGCCGCCGCAGCCCCTCCGCACCGGACCCGCCCAACCGACTGCACGCGGCACTTACGGCGAAGGCGCGGGCCACTTCCCCCGTGGTCTCTGCGGCCGCCACCGCCGCCGCAGCGCTCGGATGCGCTCCGATCCGCAGTTCCCCGATCACCGCCTCCAGCCCCGCCAACAGTCCGGCCACCTCGATGGCCCGCGAGCGATCGTGTCGAGCGCGGCGACGACGCTGAGCGATGGTGGCCGTGATCAGCGAGGCGGCTATCGAGCCCCCCGGACCTGCCACCAGCGAAGCAACGACCACCAGCGGCACGATGACTTGAATTAACCTGCCCTGCACACTCTTTCGCGCATCCAGGCGGCGCGGGAAGAGCCTCGCCAGACGCCGCCGACCGGCTCGGAGCGGCAGCATGAGGAGCGCGCACGCGACGCAGATCGGGATCAACACGCCAGGAGTGACATTCGGTTCCATCAGCACCCACCGCACCGACGGGAGCCCGAATCCTCCTCGACCCCAGCAGAATCGGCATGTTCATGGCACCGGCAGTTCGCGCGCCAGCCCAGCCGAAGTCCGGGAAATCGCGAGTTCCGGCCCCGAAACGGGCTGCAACACAGGGGATTACTCGCAGGTGCGGAGCGGCCGTCATTCGGAGCGGTCATCACGGGTCCTTTCGTCGAGGAGTCGAGCGAGGGCTGCCGCGGCCGGAGCGGGGCGCGCATCGGCGGTCCAGGCCGGGGTGATCCGGACTCGGCCGTCGGAGGCGGTCACCATGCCGATCTCGCGGAGGGTGCGGCGGCCATCCGGGTGGCGGTGGACGTGCAGGATCACCTGAATCGCCGCCGCCAGCTGACTGTGCAGGGCCGCCGCGGGCATACCGCCCAACGCTGCGAGGGCCTCCAGCCGAGCGGGCACCTCGCCCGGCGAGTTCGCGTGCACGGTGCCCGCGCCCCCGTCGTGTCCGGTGTTCAGGGCGGTGAGCAGATCGACGACCTCCGCGCCCCGCACCTCACCCACCACGATGCGATCCGGCCGCATGCGCAGCGCCTGGCGGACCAGATCGCGGACCGTGACCGCGCCCGCCCCTTCGACATTGGCGGGACGGGCGACCAGGCGGACCACATGCGGATGCGGCGGGGCGAGCTCGGCGGCGTCCTCGACGCAGATGATGCGCTCGGCCGGGTCGACGATGGCCAGCAGGCCCGACAGCATCGTGGTCTTCCCCGCACCGGTGCCGCCTACCACCAGGAACGCGAGCCGGGCGCGAATGATGCGCTCCAGCAGCACCTTCGCCGCCGGCGGCACCGCCCCGGCGGCGGCCAGCGCGTCCAAGCCCTGGGTGGCGGGCCGCAGCACCCGAAGGGACAGACAGGTGCCGCCGTGCGCGATCGGCGCGAGTACCGCGTGCAATCGCACCCCGAAGGAATCCCCCAGTGCTGCTTCGCTTCCCGCCAGTCGGCCGTCCACCCACGGCTGCGCGTCGTCGAGCCGCCGCCCGGCCGCCAGTGCCAGCCGTTGGGCCAGCCTGCGCACCGCCGCCTCATCCGCGAACCGCACCGAGGTCCGCCGCAGCCCGCGCCCGCGATCCACCCACACCGCGTCCGGCCCGGTGACCAGCACATCGGCCACCTCCGGATCGTGCAGCAGCGGCTCGAGCACCCCGGCGCCCGTCATTTCGGTCTGCAGCAATCGCAAGGCGCGCAACAGATCCGTATCCGCGAGCACCCCGCCCGCCTCGGCCCGGACCGCCGCGGCCACCTGCGCCGGATCCGGATCGGCCGCGCCCTCGGCCAGCCGCTCCCGCACCCGCTCGAGCAGTTCCGCCGACAGCAACTCACTCATCGCGAACCTCCACCCCGACGCGCAGCCATCGACAACCACCGCCCGACCCGAGACGGCAGTATCCGGAACGGGATCCGCGCGGCGGAGGCCACACGCCGAGCAGAATCGACGGACCGGTCCTGCGGCGCGGTGCGCACCGCCGACACCTGGCGCTCACTTCCGCACCCCCGCAGGCTCCGAGACCGGCGCGCAGTACGCGCCTCGCGAACGCGCGACACGCCACCACCCGGGACCCGGCTGCGCGGCGGCCTGGCGCTGCGCGGGACCATCGGAAAACAGTGCCGTCAGACAGGTTTCGGCAGCGGTGCGCAACGGCCCACGACGCCGGACGGTGAGCCCGCCACGTTCCAGCCGCTCGGCGAGCCCCGGCTGGGACGGCACGGAAGCCAGCAGCGGCAGCGACAAGGCCTCGGCGATATCGCCGGCCATGAGACCGCCCGGAGCCGGGCCACGTACGACGACCCGCACGTTGGGATTACGAGTACGGCAATAGGCGGCAGCGGATTTCGCGGCCGCGACCGATCGCACCCGAGCCTGAGTCACCAACACCACCAGATCGGCGATATCGAGGACCTGCTCGGTATGCGGCCCGTGCTCGCTGGAGAGATCGGCCACCACCAGATCGCCTGCGGCACGCCCACCCTCGATGACCGCCCGCACGGCGGCGGGCGCGAGCGTGCAGCCCGAAGCACCAGGGGCTTCGAAGGCGCTCACCGTGGCTCCCCGATCCACCAGGCAGGACGCAGACCGATCGAATCCCGGTGCGAGCGTGTCGCGCTGATCGCGAGCGCCCTCGCTGGTATCGAGATCCGTTGTCGGTGACTGTGTTCCGCCGATGCTCGTGTCGACACCCCGCCCACACGACAACAACGCCAGGCCGGAGGTGGCGGGAAGGGCGGCGTGCAGGGCCGGGGCGGACACCCGCCCGTGTTCGATGCTGAGATCGGGCCAGCGCAGACCCGGCGAATTCTCCAGCCCCAGCAGCAGATCCAGGCCGCCGCCGAAGGGTGCGCAGTCGACCAGCAGGGTGCGGTCGCGGAAACGGCCTGCGGCGGTGAGTGCTACGGCCGTGGCGAGGACCGAGGCACCCGCCCCGGCCCCCGCGCCCGCCACCGCGAGCACCGCCCCGTCGCCGGGCCGGCGGCCGTCGTGCGCCGCGAAGGCCGCCACCAAGGCGTCGGCGTCGGCGGGCAGGGACAGCACCAGCTCGGCGCCCACGGCGGTGGCGGCCTGCCAGTCGAGCAAACTCGGCTCTCCGTCGGTCACCAGGAGAATTCCGGCGCGGCGGGGGTGTTCGGCGGACGCACAGCTACGCGCGGCCGCGGTATCGAGAACGATGGCGGACGCGGACGTCCAGGCGTGGCGGCCGGGGGCCGGCACCCGCTCCTCGAGCGGACGGTCGGCCGCGGCGGCGATGCGGCGGATCTCGTCTCGCAGACGGGGATCGGCGACGAGCGACAGGGCCGGTGGTGTGGCGGCGTCGGAGTTCATGCTGGTCAGCGTCGCCCGATTGGCGAAGCGGTGAAAGAGGGGTCCTCGGCGAGTGTGGATAACACGCGGCCTGTGCAGAACTCGAGTCGCGGGAAGGACTTCGGAGTCGCCCGGAATCGTGGAACCTGTCCGGAGATAGAGGACGGCCCCAGCCGGGGGGGGAGGAGGCTGGGGCCGTCGGGGTTCAGCCCCGGGGGGTCGGGCTGAACGCGCCTGGACTATGTCCAGGTAACAGCGATACTACACCCAAGCCCCGGCCGGATTGCAAGTCCGCCCGGCGAGTCTTTTTCCCGCCCCGACGGCCCGGCTTCCGACTGGCTAACCCGGACAAAACCCACGCCGAAAGTGATGCCCGACACCGTGACCGCCGCGCCGCATGAAAAGGCCAGGTAATCGCGGGACCCGCGCGCCACGCCCAAGATTCCCGCGACGCGCCGCCGGACCATATCCTGGACGCGTGACAGCCGAACGCGGACGAGTCGCCGCCTTCTTCGATCTCGACAAGACGGTGATCGCCAGGTCGAGCGCCTTCGCGTTCAGCAAGCCTTTCCTGGACCAGGGCCTGCTCAGCAGGCGTGCCGTGCTCGAGAGCAGCTACGCGCACTTCCTGTTCCTGCTATCGGGCGCCGACCACGATCAGATGGAGCGCATGCGCGAGCATCTCACCAAGATGTGCGCGGGCTGGGATGTCGACCAAGTGCGCTCGATCGTCGCTGAGACCCTGCACGACATCGTGGATCCGCTCATCTACGCCGAGGCCGCGGATCTCATTGCGGACCACCGGATTCGGGGGCACGACGTGATCATCGTGTCGGCCTCCGGCGAGGAGGTGGTCGCGCCGATCGCCGCGGCGCTGGGCGCCGATCATTTCGCCGCGACCCGGATGGTCATCGAAAACGGTAAGTACGCGGGCGAAGTCGAATTCTACTGCTACGGCCCCGGCAAGGTCGAGGCCATCGAAAAGCTTGCGGCCCAATACGATTACGACCTGGCACGCTGCTACGCCTACTCCGACTCCAGCACCGATCTACCGATGCTCGAGGTGGTCGGCCACCCGACCGCGGTGAATCCGGATCGGGCCCTGCGCCGCGAGGCCGGCACGCGCGGCTGGCCCGTGCTCACCTTCTCGAATCCGGTCTCGCTGTGGGCGCGACTGCCGGCCCCGACCACCACCACGGTGGCCGCGACGGCCGCGGTCGGACTCGGTGCGGTCGCCATGGGCGCGCTCACCTACCGGCTGCTGCGCCGTCGGCGCTGACCGGGCACAACTGGGCCGCCGACCGAAACGCCCGGAGGTAAAAACCCTCGGACACACCGAGTAATTTGAATGTTTCCCCAGGTCTTGCTGTGACGCCCATCACGGGGTAACAATGGATGCACGGAAGGACGGACGGCCAAGATCGGACCGGAAGAGAAGGTTTCGACCTCCCATCCCACCCTTTCCAGCACGGACATCAGGCACCCACGCGGAGCACGCCGCGACAGGGCAACAGAAGTTGTGGGCCTGCGTTATCTGGGATTTCGACGGCGAGGGCCTCGCATCCATGCGGGGATGAACCACCGGATCCTGGAGAGCTCGCCGAGGCCGAACAGACACAACTCGAGAAGCACGCCTGGTAACCAGGTGATCCGTGCTAGCGGGCGGTGAGGTCGCAGACAGCGACAACGCCGCCCGCTCTTATGCGTAAGGGCTATTACGGGGCGGCCGCGTCGGCGATCGAACGAGCCTCTCTCGCACCGTCTTCCAGCGCTCCGCAGGTGAGGATCACCCAGCCGCCGACGCCTTCCGCGGTGCCCATGCCGAAGGCGGCCGCGGCGTCGAGGTACGCCTGGCGGCGGCGGAGCCAGAAGACTTCCGGGACACCCAGGCTGTGGGGGTCGAGGCCGCTGGACACGGCGACGAGGCGGGAGGCGGCGCGGGCGACGATGCCGTCGGCGGTGCCGAAGGGGCGCAGGGAGAGTAGTTCGCCGTGGACGATGGCGGCGATCACCGGGGCCGGGGCCTTTGTGGTGGTGATGGTTTGGGCCAGCAGGTCGAGGCGTTCGGCCACGCCGGGGACATTGCGGGGGCGGCCGAGTTGCTGTTGGTCGTCGACCAGGTCGGCGGCTGCCAAGAGGTGGAGACGGGCGAGGGCCTGCAAGGGGGCGCGCTGCCAGACGCCGACCAGGTTGGTGAGGGCCTCCGCGTCGAGCGCCTGGCCGACGCGCAGGGCGCCCGCGAGGATCGGGTCGGCGACATTGCCGTCCGCGGGCAGGTCGATGGTGCCGCCGTCGATGGCCGCGGACGAGCGGGCGGCACGGACGGCGGCCTCGGCGGCGGTGGTGGGCCAGCCGCGCCGATTGGCCCGGTGGCGGTGCACCTCGGCAAGGCTGTCACGGGCCTTGTCGGAGGCTTCGCGCACACCGGGCAGATCGACGAGGGGCTGCAGCGGGTCGGTCACGAGTTACGAGGCTAGCGGCCCCGCGGCCGGGAGAATCAGCCGACCAGCAGGTCACGGCCCGGGATGGCCTCCAGGAGTCGTCGGGTGTAGTCGGATTGCGGGTGGTCGAAGACCTCGGTGGTCGAGGCGGCCTCGACGACCTTGCCCTGGCACATGACCAGGACGTCGTCGGCGATCTGCCGGACCACGGCGAGGTCGTGGGTGATGAACAGGTAGGTCAGTCCGAGCTCGGCCTGAAGTTCGTTGAGCAACTGCAGGATCTGCGCCTGGACGAGGACATCCAGGGCGGATACGGCCTCGTCGCAGACCACGACCTCCGGGGACAACGCCAGCGCGCGGGCGATCGCCACGCGCTGCCGTTGGCCGCCGGAGAGTTCGTTCGGGTAGCGGCGCATGGCCGAGGCCGGAAGCGAAACCTTGTCGAGCAGGTCGCGGACGGTGGCCTCCCGCTCCTTCGGGGTGCCGATGCCGTGGGTGCGCAACGGTTCCTCGATGGTGCGGTAGATGGAGTACATCGGATCCAACGACCCGTACGGATCCTGGAATATCGGCTGTACCCGGCGACGGAAGGCGAAGGCGGCCTTCGCATTCAGGGTGGCGACCTCGCGCCCGTCGAAGGTGACACGACCGGAGGTCGGCGGCTGCAGACCCAGGACCAGCTGTGCCACGGTGGATTTACCGGAGCCGGACTCACCGACGATGGCGGTGGTGGTGCCGCGCCGCATGGTGAACGAAACATCATCCACTGCAACGAGTTCGGTGGATTTCCAGGGCGCGTTGCCCCGGATGCGGTACACCTTGCGGAGCTTGTCGGCGACCAGCACATCGTCCGGCGCACTGGCGAATTCGGCGTCGGTTTCGGCCAGTTGACTCGCCACCTGGACGGCCTGCTCACGCACCTCGGCGCGATCGCGCACCGAGGACAGCCGCTGCGAGGCCAGCGAGGGTGCCGAGTTCACCAGCTTCTTGGTGTACAGATGCTGCGGGTTGCGCAGAATCTGCAGTGCCGGACCGGATTCCACCACCCGGCCCCGGTACATGACCACCAGGTGCTCGGCCCGTTCGGCGGCCAGGCCCAGGTCGTGGGTGATGAGCAGGACCGCGGTGCCCAGTTCGCCGGTGAGCGTGTCGAGGTGGTCGAGGATCTGCCGTTGCACGGTGACGTCCAGGGCGGAGGTCGGTTCGTCGGCGATGAGCAGTTTGGGTCGGCACGAGAGCCCGATGGCGATGAGCGCGCGCTGCCGCATGCCGCCGGAGAATTCGTGCGGGTACTGGTTGACGCGGCGTTCGGCGTCGGGCATGCCCGCCTCGGCCAGCAGTTCGACGGCCCGCTGCCGGGCGGCCCGGCCCTTGGCGATGCCGTTGGCCTCCAACGTCTCCCGAATCTGGAATCCGACCTTCCACACCGGATTCAGATTCGACATGGGGTCCTGCGGCACGAACCCGATGCCGCGCCCGCGCACCGCGACGATGTCGCGTGAAGACGCCTTCGACAGGTCCTTGCCGTCGAACATGATGGAGCCGGACGTGATTCGCCCCGTGCCGGGCAGCAGGTCGATGATGGCGTGCGCGGTGGTCGACTTGCCGGACCCGGATTCGCCCACGATGGCGACGGTCTGGCCGGGGTAGACGGTGAGGCCCACCCCGCGGACCGCCGGGACCTGTTGGCCTTCGGAGCTGAAACAGACGTTCAGATCCCGGACTTCGAGCAGTGGTTCGGTCATGTCGTCACCTCTTCCGGGCCTTGGGATCCAACGCGTCGCGCACCGCGTCGCCGAGCATGATGAAGCTGAGCACCGTGAGCGCCAGGGCGGTCGCGGGATAGAACAAAATGCCGGACGTGCGAATCTCCTTCTGGTCCGCGGCGATATCCGAACCCCACGACACGATCTCCCGCGACAGCCCGACCCCGAGGTAGGACAGTGTCGCCTCGGTGACGATGAAGACGCCGAGCGAGATGGTGCTGACCACGATCAGCGGTCCGGCGGAGTTGGGCAGCACGTGCCGGATCAGCGTCCGGAATCTGGAGACACCCAACGCCTTTGCCGCCGTGACGTATTCGCTGTTGCGGGATTCGATCACCGCCCCGCGCGCGATGCGGGCGGCCTGCGGCCAGCTGAAGGACGCCAGCGTCACCATGACCGTCCACACGGTCCGGGTGTGCAGCAGCTGCATGAGCACGATGGCGGCCAGGGTGAGCGGCAGCGCGTAGAAGATCTCCGCGATCCGTGAGATGACCGCGTCCAAGAGCCCGCCGTAGTATCCGGCCAGCGCCCCGAGCGTGCCACCGATCAGCACGAACAGCACGGTCGCACCCAGCCCGGTCGTTACGGAGGCGCGCGCCCCGTAGACGGTCCGGGCGTAGATGTCGCAGCCCTGTTTGTCGAAGCCGAACGGATGCCCGCCGGACGGCTTGTGCATGCTGAAATCGCCGCTGCAGTACCGCGGATCCTGGCCGCTGAACAGCTGCGGCCAGATCGCGACGAGCAGGATGAACGCGATCAGCAGCGCCGCGATCAGAAAGATCGGATTGCGGCGCAGCTGCTGCCAGGCCTCCCGCCACACACTGGTCGGGGCGGCGGTCTCGGTGACCCGGTCGGTGGCCAGCACCTCGACCTCGTCGGCCGGGGCCACGAAATGTTCTTGCCCGGGCCGTGTTTCGATCGCTTCAGGCATAGCGGATCCTCGGATCGAGTGCGGCATAGAGCAGATCGACGATGAGGTTGGTCAGCAGCAGGATCACGATGAGCACGGTCACGAAGGCCACCACCGTGGGCGGTTCACCGCGGGTGATGGCCTGGTACAGCGTGCCGCCGACGCCCGGGATATTGAAGATCCCCTCGGTGACGACCGCGCCGCCCATGAGGAATCCCAGATCCGAGCCGACGAAGGTGACGACCGGGATCAGCGAATTGCGCAGGATGTGCACCACGATGACCCGCGGGCGGCTCAGGCCCTTGGCGGTCGCGGTGCGCACGTAATCGGCGTTCATGTTCTCCGCCACCGCGTTTCGCGTCAGCCTCAGCACATAGGCGAACGACAGCGACCCCAGCACGAACGCCGGCACCAGCAGGTCGGTGAAGCTCGCCTTGCTGCCCACGGTCACCGGCGCGATCCCCCATTTGATGCCGAGCAGGTACTGCGCCAGGAATCCGAGCACGAAGATCGGGATGGCGATGATGACCAGGCTCAGCACCAACATGGTGGAGTCGAACAGCTTGCCCTTGCGCAACCCGGCCACCAGCCCGAAGGCGACGCCGAAGAAGAACTCGACGCACACCGCCATGACCGCCAGCCGGAAGGTGATCGGAAAGGCGCGGGCCAGCTCCTCGCGCACCGGCCGTCCGGAGAACGAGGTGCCGAAGTCCAGCGTCACAATGCCTTTCAGGTATTGCAGGTACTGGATGTAGAAGGGTTGGTCCAGGTGGTAGCGCGCCTTGAGCGTCGCCTCGATCGCCGGGGTCATCTGTCGATCCCCGGCCAGCGCCTGGATCGGGTCACCCGGGATGAGGAACACCATCGCGTAGATGAGCAGGGTTGCTCCGAGGAAGACCGGAATCATCTGGAGCAACCGCCGCACGATGTACCAGGCCATGCCCGCTACTTCTCGATGTTCTCGAAGTCGAACAGGCCCGACCAGCTCACCTCGGCCTTGACCTTGTCCGAGCGCCCGGCCGCGACGTTGTAGTCGAAGATCGGGATGTCGGCCATGTCCTTGAACAGCAGCTGCTGCGCCTGGGCGAGGATGTCGTAGGCGGCCTCGGGGGTGGCCGCGGCCTGCGCCTGGGCGAGCATCTTGTCGAAGTCCGGGTTGGCGTATTGCGTGTTGTTGGTGCCGGATCCGGTGAGGTACAGCGCGGTCAGGAATTCGAACATGGACGGGTAGTCGCCCTGCCAGCCGTAGCGGAACGCCTTGCCGATGGTCTTGTTGGTGATCTCGTCGCGAATGTTCTTGAAGGTCGGGTACGGCGCGCCGACCGCGTCGATGCCGAGGGTGTTCTTGACGCTGTTGGCGACCGCTTCTACCCACGCCTGATGTCCGCCGTCGGCGTTGTAGGCGATCTGGTAGGTCCCCGACCACGGTGAGATCGCATTCGCCTGCGCCCACAGCGCTTTCGCCTGATCCGGGTTGAACTTCAGCACGTCGGAGCCGGGCAGGTCCTTGCGGAAGCCGGGCAGGGTGAAGGCGGTGAAGTCCTGGCAGGGCACTCGGGTGCCGTGGAAGATGTTCTGCGCGATCTGATCCCGGTTGATGGCCATCGAGATGGCCTTGCGGCGCAGCACGCCTTCCTCGCCGGCGAAGTGCGCGACGGTGGGCTGGATGCCGATGTGCTGGCTGTAGGCGATGGGCTTGTGGATGGCCCGGTCGCCGAGGTCCTTCTCATAGGTGGCGAGTGCCGAGTCCGGGATGATGTCGAGGGCATCGAGGTTGCCCTGCAACAGATCCGCGTAGGCGGTGTCGTAGGACTGGTACATCACGAAGCGCAGGCCCTTGTTCTTGGGCGGGCGGCCGCCGTGATAGTCCGGGTTGGGCAGCACCTCGATCTTCACGTTGTGCTGCCAGGTGGAGAACTTGTAGGGGCCGTTGCCGATCGGGTTCTGCCCGAAGTCCTTGGTGTTCTTGAAGAACGCGTCCGGCATCGGATAGAACGGCGCGAAGCCGAGTTTCAGCTCGAAGTCGATGGACGGGCTGGTGAGGTCGACGGTGAAGGTCTTGTCGTCGAGCACCTTCAGGCCCGACATCGTCTGTGCCTTGGGCGGATCCGCGGAGACATCGCTGTAGCCCGCGATGCCGTCGAAGGCCCAGTTCTGCAGCTGACCGTTGGTGGAGAGGGCGCCGTAGTTCCAGGCGTCGACGAAGGACTTCGCGGTCACCGGCGTCCCGTCGGTGAACTTCCAGTCCTTGAGGGTGATCTTGTAGTGCTGCCGGTCGGTGGTCTCGATGGACTGCGCGACCTCGTCGCGGGCGGTGCCGTTGACGTCGTAGTACTTCAGTCCGGCCCACAGCCGGTCGACCACGCGGCCGCCCATGTTCTCGTTGACGTCGGTGGGCACCAGGGGTCGTTGCGGCTCACCGCCATTGACCGTCACGAGGTCGGTGTTGTCGCCACCGCTGGAAGAACAACCTGTCAACACCAGCGCCGCGGCCGTTATCGCGGCCGCCGCCACTGCGGTAATCGTCTTGAATCTCAACGCTTCTCTCCTGATCCGAGGGAGTGCGAAGGGGATGGCGATAACCGCCGGGGTGCCAGTGGTTATGACCATTCGCCTTGGGTGAATCGGACACTAACCATCCGGGTGCCAGTTGTCAGCGGATCGAAACGGGATTGTTCGGCTTGTTAGCAATCCGGCAACATTCACGGTTTGTTCATAGGCACTCTGCAAGGTTCGTCGTGGACCATCCACCGATCGAGACTGCCGACCACGACGCAGGTCACAGTCGGTTAGGGTCGAACGTGGCCGCCGTCACCCCGCGCGGCCTGCACGCGAGAGAAGAAGAGACGAGATGACCACGGATTCCTCTGCCGAGCACCTGGACGCGTACCCGCCCAGCGCAGAGTTCGCGGCGGCCGCCAATGGCGACGCCTCTCTCTACGACCGGGCCAACGCCGACCGCGAGGGCTTCTGGGCCGAGCAGGCCCGCCGCCTGCACTGGCATCAGCCCTTCACGCAGGTCCTGGACTGGGATGACGCGCCCTTCGCCAAGTGGTTCGCCGACGGCAAGTTGAACGTCGCCTACAACTGCGTGGACCGGCACGTGCTCGACGGCCACGGCGACCAGGTCGCCATCCACTGGGAGGGCGAGCCCGGCGATTCCCGCGACCTCACCTACGCCGATCTGCTGGCCGAGGTCTCGCGCGCGGCCAACTACCTGACCGGTCTGGGCCTGGTGGCCGGTGACCGCGTCGCCATCTACATGCCGATGGTCCCCGAGGCCATCGTGGCCATGCTGGCCTGCGCCCGCCTGGGCCTGACCCACTCGGTGGTGTTCGCGGGCTTCTCCCCCAGCGCCTTGCGCCAGCGCATCGACGATGCCGCCGCACGGTTGGTCATCACCACCGACGGCCAGTGGCGGCGCGGCAAGCCCGCCCCGCTCAAGACCGCCGTGGACGAGGCGCTCGCCGAGGGCGAATCGACCATCGAGCACGTGCTCGTGGTGCGCCGCACCGGCCTGGACACCCCGATGGTCGAGGGCCGCGACATCTGGTGGGACGAAACGGTTTCGCTGTCCTCCCCCGAGCACGAGGCGCAGCCGTTCGACGCCGAGCACCCGCTGTTCATCCTCTACACCTCCGGCACCACCGGGAAGCCCAAGGGCATCCTGCACACCACCGGCGGCTACCTGACCCAGGCGGCGTACACCCACCACCAGGTGTTCGACCACAAGCCGGGCAAGGACGTCTACTGGTGCACCGCCGATATCGGCTGGGTGACCGGGCACAGCTACATCGTGTACGGCCCGCTGGCCAACCGGGCCACCGAGGTCGTCTACGAGGGCACCCCGAACTTCCCGGACGAGCACCGGCACTGGCAGATCATCGAAAAGTACGGTGTGAGCATCTATTACACCGCGCCGACGCTGGTCCGCACGTTCATGAAGTGGGGTCGCGAGATCCCGGAGTCGCACGATCTGTCGAGCCTGCGGCTGCTGGGTTCGGTCGGCGAGCCGATCAACCCGGAGGCGTGGCGCTGGTACCGGGATGTGGTGGGCGGCAACAAGACTCCCATCGTGGACACCTGGTGGCAGACCGAGACCGGCGCGATCATGATCTCGCCGCTGCCGGGCGTCACCGCGGCCAAGCCGGGCGCGGCCATGACCCCGCTGCCGGGCATCTCGGCGAAGGTCGTCGACGAGGAAGGCAATCCGGTCGAGCTGGGCGAGACCGAAGCGAACGGCTACCTGGTGCTGGACGAGCCGTGGCCGTCCATGCTGCGCGGCATCTGGGGCGATAACGAGCGCTACAAGGAGACCTACTGGGCTCGCTACGGCGAGAAGGGCTGGTACTTCGCGGGTGACGGCGCCAAGCTCGACAAGGACGGGGACCTCTGGGTGCTCGGCCGCGTCGACGACGTCATGAACGTGTCGGGCCACCGCATCTCCACCGCCGAGGTCGAGTCGGCGCTGGTCGGGCACTCCGGTGTCGCGGAGGCCGCGGTCGTCGGCGCGTCGGATGAGACCACCGGTCAGGGCATCGTGGCGTTCGTGATCCTGACCGCCGAGGCCGAGAACACCGGCGACGATCTGATCGCCGAACTCAAGGCCGAGGTCTCGCACGAGATCAGCCCGATCGCCCGCCCGCGCGAGATCCACGTGGTGCCGGAACTGCCCAAGACTCGCTCGGGCAAGATCATGCGTCGCCTGCTGCGCGATGTGGCCGAGGGCCGCGAGCTCGGTGACACCTCAACCCTGGTGGACCCCAACGTTTTCGAGGCGATCCGCGCCGGAAAAGCGTAAGCGCTAGGACCGTCGGAGAGGCCCCGTGACCACTGGTCACGGGGCCTCTCGGCGTATGGGGTGGTCAAGAAGTACCGGGCAAACCGTTAGAATTGCGCAAAAGGTGTGCCGGGAAGTCTGGTCGGCATGCGGTTGTGCCGAGGAGCCCGTCAGTGGTGTGCACGCCGCTGTTCTGTCGACTTTACGACCGGAAGGTGCACACCGTGATCGCTCAGGTCCGCTCGGAGCTGGCCCGCTATCTCAGAACCGAAACCTTCGGCGGCGCACTGCTTCTCATAGCGGCCGCCGGCGCGCTGATCTGGGTCAACTCGCCGTGGGGCGCGAGCTACACCACGATGGTCGACGCCAAGCTCGCGATTCCCGCGCTGCACCTGGATCTCACGCTGGCCGACTGGACCAAGGACGGCCTGCTGGCCATCTTCTTCTTCGTCGCCGGACTCGAACTCAAACGCGAACTCGTGGTGGGCGAACTCGCCGACCGCAAACGCGCCGCCCTGCCCATCGTGGCGGCCCTGGGCGGCGTGCTGATGCCCGCGCTCATCGCGATGGCGGTCGGCTGGGGCGCGCCCGGCATGGATCGCGGCTGGGCCATCCCGGTCGCCACCGACATCGCCTTCGCGCTGGCCGTGCTGGCCATGACCGGATCGCGAATCCCGGCCAGCGCCCGCGTGTTCCTGCTCAGTCTCGCGGTCGTGGACGATCTGATCGCCATCCTCCTGATCGCGGTGCTGTTCACCACCACCCTGAAAATGTTGTGGCTGCTGATCGCGATCGCCTGCTTCGCGGGCTGGGCGCTGGCCCAGAAGTTCCGGCTCGGCAGCCCGCTCATCTACCTGCCGCTGGGCCTGCTGTCCTGGTATGCCCTGCACGAGGCCGGAATTCACGCCACCCTCGCCGGCGTCGCCTGCGGCCTGTTGACCCGGGTCCGGCCCGACCCGGGCGAGGACGAGCACTGCGTCCCGGCCGCCAAGCTCGAGCATTTCTTCCAGCCCATCTCGGCGGTGGTGTGCGTACCCCTGTTCGCGTTGTTCGCCTCCGGCGTGCCGCTGGATTCGAACGTGCTCTCCAAGCTGTTCACGGATCGTCTCTCGCTGGCCATCATCGCGGGTCTGCTGATCGGCAAGACCGTCGGCATCTTCGGATCCAGTTGGCTCGCCGTGCGGTTGGGCATCGCCGAACGCCCCGGTGATCTCGGTTATCGGGACATGTTCGCCCTGTCGGTACTGGGCGCGATCGGCTTCACGGTTAGCCTCTTGGTGGCAGAACTGGCATTGGAAGACGTCGGCGACGGCAGTGAGGCCGAACTCGCAAAAGCGGCGGTGTTGCTCACGTCTTTGGCGGCTTCCCTGGCCGGTTCGGCGCTACTGTTGCGTCGTGGGCGTGCTCACCAGGCACAACGGGACGCGCAGGCGCTGCAACGTCAAGAGTGACACCGGACAGTACTACCGGGACATGGAGAAGGGTCGAGCAATTGAGCTTCACACAGGGCGGTAACGGCTACGACGGGAACCGCACCCGCACCGTCACCTCGATTCCGTTGTCCGATGTCGACGCCCATCAGGCGGCCACCTTCGGCACCCTGGTGCGCGACGCGACCGAACAGATGTCGACGCTGGTGCGCGCCGAGGTCGAGCTGGCCAAGGCCGAGGTGACCGGTGAGATCAAGAAGGGCCTGCAGGGCAGCGTCTACTTCATCCTGGCGCTGACCATCCTGCTGTTCAGCTCGTTCTTCTTTTTCTTCTTCCTCGCCGAACTGCTGGACGTGTGGCTGTACCGCTGGGCCGCGTTCCTGGTGGTGTTCCTGCTGATGATCGCCGCGGTGGCGGCCTTCGCGCTGCTGGGCTATCTGAAGGTGCGCAAGCTGCGCGCCCCGGCGAAGACCATCGAGTCGCTGAAGGAGGCGAAGACCCTGCTGCCCAGTGGTTTCGGCCACGCCGATGAGCAAACGATCGACGCCACGGTCGAACTCGGCAAGCCTCGGACCTAGACCTTCGATTACGCTCCTTCGGCGTGTCGTCTAATTCGCAGCCGGATCCCTCCGCAGTCCGCTACGACGGACCGTGGACCCATCGGGATGTGCGCGCCAACGGCATTCGCTTCCATGTGGTCGAGGCCGTCCCCGCCGGGACGGCCTACACCGACCCGGACATGCCGCTGGTCGTGCTGCTGCACGGTTTCGGCGACTTCTGGTGGTCGTGGCGGCATCAGCTCACCGGGCTGGCCGCGCGCGGCTTCCGCACGGTGGCGGTGGACCTGCGCGGCTACGGCGACACCGACAAACCGCCGCGCGGCTACGACGGCTGGACCCTGGCCGGCGACGTCGCCGGTCTGATCCGCGCGCTCGGCCACACCGAGGCCACCCTGGTGGGCCACGCCGAGGGCGGACTGGTCTGCTGGGCGACCGCGGTGCTGCATCCGCGCGTGGTGCGCTCCATCGCGCTCATCAGTTCCCCGCATCCGGTGGCCCTGAAGCGGGCCGTGCTGCGCGACCAACGCCAGCGCAGCGCCTGGCTGCCGAGCTTCCTGAACTGCCAGCTGCCGCGCCTGCCCGAGAACCGGCTCACCCGCGACGACGGCATCGAGATCGAACTCATGCTGCGGGACCGGGTCGGCCAACAGTTCTCGGCCACCGAGGAATTCGCCGACACCGCCCGCCGCATGCGCACGGCGATCAGGATCCCCGGCGCGGCGCACTGTGCCCTGGAATACCAGCGCTGGGCCTTTCGTAGCCAGTGGCGGCCCGACGGCCGCCGTTTCATGGCGGCGATGAGCGAACCGGTGCGGGTGCCCACCCTGGCGCTCTACGGCGAGCAGGACGACTACATCCTGCCGAACACCATCCGCCGCGGCGCACAGCTCTCCCCCGAGCGACGCGTGGTGGCCATCCCGGACGCGGCGCACTATGCGCACCAGGAGAATCCGGAAGCGGTCACGGCGGAGATCGCGAAACTCCTGGCCTGATAACGAAAGCGGCCCCGGCGAATCGAATTCGCCGGGGCCGCTTCCCGTCTCAGCTCAGCACACAGCTGCCGGTACCGACCGCCGTCGATTGGCTTGCCGCCGACGTCAGTTCGGGCCGCACCTCGTCGAGGGTCAGCACGTAACCGGTGTCGTCGTCGGTGACGGCCGCGCCGAACACCACGCCCAGGATCCGGCCGTCGGTATCCACCAGCGGTCCACCCGAGTTACCGGCCCGCACCTGACCGCGAATCGTGTACACCTCACGCTTGACGTCGTTGTCACGGTAGATGTTGGGTCCCTTGAGGTTCAGGGTCTCGCGCACACGCGCCGCACTGGCGGTGTAGCGCCCGCCGCCCGGGTAGCCGAGCACGATCGAGCTCTCCCCCGAGGTGGCGTCGGCCGGGGCCAGCGTCAGCGGGGTCGCTTGCAGACCGGGCACCGCGAGAATCGCGATGTCCTTGTTCGAATCGAACAGCACCACGGTGGCGGGCAGCGACCCGCGCGCGGTGTCCACGCTCACCGTATTGGTGCCCGCGACCACGTGTGCGTTGGTCATGATGCGCTCCGGCGCCACCACGAAGCCCGAACCCTCCAGCTGCCGTTGGCAACTGGGCGCGATGCCACGGATGCGCAGCACGCTGGTCTGCAGCTGCTGAGCCACCGGCAACTGCAGCACACTCGCATCGGGCGGCTCCACGGCCGTGATCGGGACATGCCCGAACGGGCCGATGACGTCCGGCAGCCCGGAGGTATTGAGCAGGTTGGAGAAGTCGGTCGGCACCCGCCGCAACCAGTCCGGCGCGACATGGTCGACATTGCGCAACACCTGAGAGTTGGTGACCGCGGCCGCGATTCCCGGCTGCGAGGAGTTGGTCAGCGGCAACGCCAGCAGCCACGCGGTGGCCAGCACCGCCACCGCCTGCAGCCCCGCGCCGACCACGCTGTCCACCGTGCGGGTGAACGGATCTCGCATGCCGCCGCGCGCGGCCCGGCCGAGCACCATGCCCGCGACCTCGCCGACGATCACCAGCGCCACGATGAGCAGCACGCCCACCAGCACCCGGGTCCGGCCCTCGCTGAGGTGCTTGAGAATGTGCGGGGCGATCAGAATGCCCGCCACCGCACCGAGAATCACACCTAGGAACGCCAGCGCCGAGGCGACCGCGCCCTGCCGCCACCCGGAGGTGGCGGCCAGCAACGCCAGAATGATGATTCCGAGGTCGAGCCAGCCAGAGGCGCTCATAATGTCATCCCTACCGCGGCCAACGAGGCCTGCAGATCACGTACATCGTGATGGTCCCATTCGGTTTCCCACCCCGACACCGCCAACAGCCCGGCGAGCACGCCGGCGGTGAACCCCCACACCAGCATTCCGTCCACGGCGAACGCGGGACCCATATAGCCCAGCGGATGCCGCACCACGAAACGGTTGGCCGGATCGATGAGCTCGGCGATCGGCACCCGCACCACGCGCGATGCCTCCGTCTCGCTCACCACACCCACCTCACCGGGAGTGCGCCAATAGGCGACCACCGGTGTCACGTCGAACCGCGAAGGCGGCACGAAGATCTTCGGCAGGATCGCGAGCGGCTCCACGCCCGCGGCGTCCAGGCCGGTCTCCTCCCACGCCTCGCGCAGCGCGGTGCTGATCGGGCCGTCGTCCTGCGGCTCGACGCCACCGCCCGGAAAGGCCACCTGGCCGCTGTGCTGGCGCAGGGTGGCGGCGCGCTGGGTGAGCAGCACATCGGCATCGGACGGAAGTCCGCCCGGCCCCGCCGGATCGGAGTCCGGCGACCCGCCGAACAGCACCAGCACCGCGGCCTGCCGCGGCTTGGTCGCGGCGGCGGCGAAGCGCATCATCGTATTTCGCCGCAGCACCGGATTCACCCCCGCCGGATCGGCCGGATCATGTTCGGCCACACCGCGCAGCCAACCGGGAATTCCGTTGGCAGACGCCTCGAGTCTCACGCTTTCACTCCCAATTCGGCCGCGACGGTGGCGGAAATGTCCTCGACACTGGTGAAGGGACGGACCACGACTTTCGCAACGGTGCCGTCGGCGCGCAACAGCACGGAGATCGGCAGCACGGCCGGAGCGTGGACCGCGTTGCGAACCTTGGTGTCCGGATCCTCGACTCCGGGCAGATGAATGCCCAGGCCGGTGAGCCGCGACAGCGCCTTGTCGGCGCCTCGATCACTGTGCACGGTGAGCACGGTCACAGCGCTTCCGGCCTGCTGCGAGAACTGTTGCAGCAGCGGCAGTTCCTCGGCACACGGGCCACACCAGTACGCCCACAGGTTGAGCAGGGCGGGCTTACCGGCCAGCGCGGCAACCAGATCCACCGGTTTGCCGTCGGCCAGGCAGTTCAGGGTGATGCCGCGCAGCGGGCTGTCGCCCACGGGCGCGCCGCTGGGCTGCGGGCAGGGGGCCAGGGCCGCGGCGGTCCGATCGGCTTCGGACACAGCCGCTTCGGCCGGTGGCGCGGCCGTCGTCGATCCGGTGGCGGTGTTCTTCCCGGAATCCTTGCTCAGCTGCGGCCACAGCGCGACCACCGCCGCCACCGCGACGATCACCGCCGCCAGCGCCCAGCGCCACCAGGTCTTGCCGATCGCCGATCCGGCGCTCACAGCCCCACCAGCTCGAGCAGATGCTCGGTCTCCGGTCCCTTGACCAGCTTGGCGGCCTCGGCCGGATCGGTGGGACCCTCGCCGTAGGACGGGCATTCGTTCGCCAGGAAGCAGGCACCGCAGGCGGGCTTGCGGGCGTGGCACACCCGGCGGCCGTGGAAGATCACCCGGTGCGACAGCATGGTCCAGTCCCGACGCTCGACCAGTTCGCCGATCGCGTGCTCGACCTTGACCGGATCCTCCTCGTCGGTCCACTTCCAGCGCCGCACCAGCCGCCCGAAATGGGTGTCGACGGTGATGCCGGGAACGTCGAAGGCATTGCCGAGCACGACGTTCGCGGTCTTGCGCCCGATGCCGGGCAGCGTGACCAGCTCGTCCAGGTTGCCCGGGAGTTCGCCGTCGAAGCGCTCCACCAGCTCCCGGCCCAGCCCGATCAGCGAATTGGCCTTGTTGCGATAGAAGCCGGTGGCCCGGATGTACTCCTCGAGCTCACTGCGATTCGCGCCCGCGTAATCGGCTGCGCTGCGGTACTTCGCGAACAGCGCGGGCGTGGTCAGGTTGACCCGCACATCGGTGCACTGGGCGGAAAGAATTGTGGCGACCGCCAATTCGAGGGGCGTAGTGAAATCAAGCTCACAGTGCGCATCTGGGAACTCCGCCGTCATATCCCGATACATGCGCCTTGCCCTGCGTACCAGCCCTATCCGAGTCTCCTTGGCGCGCTTGTTCGTTTTGCTCGGCCGCGAGAACCGTGGCGCATCCGAGACATCAGCCGAAGCCGCGTCAGCACCGGCGGGGACGCCCGAATTATCCGGGTCTGCCCCGGTCACGGCCGCGTTGGATTCAGAGACACGCACGCGTCCACCTTACGGAACCACCCCTGCGCCACAACCGGGCTGACTACCCGCCGTGTTCCATCTGAGACCTTCGGCGTGTTTACTGCTGCCTATGCAAGGACTCGCTGTGGTGCTGTTTCCGATAGCGCTGATGCTGTTCGCGTTGGTGATGGAACGGGTCGAGAATCGGCTTCGCAAACTTCTCGAACCTGACCCCGAAGTCCAGCAGTACCTCGATCGTGCCACGAACGCCGAGGTCAGCGATCTGACCAAGCTGGGACTCCCGGCAGCGGCGGCGCGTCCGCGGCGCGCCCGGCCCGCAGCCAAGGGATTGGATGTGGCGCAGGCCAGCTGAGCTGGTCGGCGCAAAGCTCCTGTGGTCCGGCAGCCGAGGGCTCCGGACCACTTTTTACGATCTTCATGACACCGGTCTCACGGCGTGTCGTAGATTCGTAGGGAAGCGTGTCGCGAAACCGTCATTGTGTGGCGCGTACTGGGGCTCCGCGTGTCTGAGAATGAGCTCGGCGCGTGGTGTCTATCACTACCCGGCGGTATTGCAAAGTAGACTGCACTGTCGGCCGAGTCGTTTCGGTCCAGGACAGAGCCATTTCCCATAAGGAGCACATTCGTGGACGAGGCCCTCGCCAGAGCAGGCATCTTCCAAGGCGTCGAGCCCACCGCGGTGGCGGCTCTCGCCAAACAGCTGCAGCCCGTTGACTTTCCGCGCGGCCACGTCATCTTCAACGAGGGCGAACCCGGAGATCGGTTGTACATCATCACCTCAGGCAAGGTGAAGATCGGACGCCGTTCGCCCGATGGTCGCGAGAACCTGCTGACGATCATGGGGCCGTCGGACATGTTCGGCGAGCTGTCGATCTTCGACCCGGGTCCGCGGACCTCGACGGCCACCACCGTCACCGAGGTCAGAGCGGTCACCATGGACCGGGACGCCCTCAAGGCGTGGATCGACCAGCGGCCGGAGATCGCCGAGCAGTTGCTGCGGGTCCTCGCCCGCCGCCTGCGCCGCACCAACAACAACCTGGCCGACCTCATCTTCACCGATGTCCCGGGTCGTGTCGCCAAGGCGCTGCTGCAGCTCGCACAGCGCTTCGGCACCCAGGAAGCGGGCGCGCTGCGCGTGACCCACGACCTGACCCAGGAAGAGATCGCCCAGCTGGTCGGCGCCTCCCGCGAGACCGTGAACAAGGCCCTGGCCGACTTCGCGCACCGCGGTTGGCTGCGACTGGAGGGCAAGAGCGTCTTGATCTCCGACTCGGAGCGCCTGGCCCGACGGGCCCGGTAAAAGAGCCATAACGAAAGGACCGGACATCACCCCGCAGGTGATGCCCGGTCCTTTCGTGGTTGCTAACCCCGTGCGCGCAGGTACTCGAGCTGCGCCTTCACCGAGCTCTGCGCCGCCGGCCACAACCGCTTGTCCACATCGGCGTAGACCTCGGCGACGATCCGCAGCGATCCGGCCTTGGGCCCGAGCTTCACCAGCGCCGCCCGGACCTGGTTCAGCCGTTCCTCGCGGTGCGAGATGTAGTAGCGGATGACCGGTTCGGCGTCGACGTGGTCGGGTCCGTGGGCCGGGAGCAGGTGCCGGCCCGGAGCGACCGCCACGAGGCGATCCAGCGAGTCCAGATAGGCCGCCAGCGCGCCGTCCCAGGGTTCCAGCACGGTCGTACCACTCCCCAGGACGGTGTCACCGGTCAGCAGCGCCCGCTCGCCATCGGGTCCGTCGATCAGGAAGCTGAGCGAATCCTCGGTGTGCCCGGGAGTAGCCAGCACCGTGATGCGCAGGCCCGCAGCCTCGATGACCTCACCGTCGGCCAGCACCGTGCCCGAGCCGCGCAGGAATTCGGAATCCTTCGCGCGCACCGGAGTCCCGGTGGCCTTCACCAGGTGGTCGATGCCGCCGGTGTGGTCGTGATGCTTATGGGTGATCAGCGTCAGCACGATCTCGCCGCCGGTCTCGCGGACCAGCGCCTCGGTGTGCTTGCGATCCTTCGGCCCCGGATCCACCAGCACGTACTCCGTCGCGCCGGGTGCGCGCAACAGCCAGGTGTTGGTGCCCTGCAACGTCATTCCGTTGGGATTGTCGGCCAGCACGACGGCGGCGGACGGAGTCACTTGCCGCAGTTGCTCATACGCGGGATGCGTGAGGGTCATATCTTCGTCCTAATACACACAACGCGATGAGTCCAGAGTTGGACCCATCGCGTTTCGATTGTGCGCCAAGCGTTTTCAACGCACTTCGGCGATGAGTTCCACTTCTACCGGGGTGTTCTTGGGAAGTTCCGAAGTGCCGACCGCCGAGCGCGCGTGCACGCCCGCCTCGCCGAGCACCTCGCCGAGCAGTTCCGACGCGCCATTGATGACCAGCGGCTGATCGTTGAAACCGGGCGCGGAGGCGACGAAACCGACGACCTTCACGATGCGCACGACATTGTCGAGTCCGACCAGATCGTGCACCACCGCAAGGGCATTGAGCGCGGCCAGCTTGGCCATCTCGGCGCCCTGTTCGATGGTGAGCTCGGCGCCGACCTTGCCGGTGAGCGGTAGCTGCCCGTTCACGAACGGCAGCTGGCCCGAGGTGTAGACGTAGTTACCGCTGCGCACGCCCGGCACGTAGACCGCGACCGGCGGCGGGGCGGGCGGCAGTTCCAGTCCGAGCTTTTCGAGGTTCTCGGCCCAACCCATCAGCTCTTCCTCCTCTTGAGGTAGGCGACATGCTGTTCGCCGGTGGGACCGGGAAGCACGGAGACGAGTTCCCAGCCGTCGGAACCCCACTGGTCCAGAATGGCCTTGGTGGCATGGGTCAGCAGGGGCACCGTCGCGTACTCCCACGCGGTCAGTTCACTCATGGCCTGAGAGTAGCCCCGACCGCAAGAGACAGTGGTGTATCAGACAGTTCGTCGAGCCTATGGGCGAGAATCCGGAACGGGTTATAGGCTCGCGAGCGTGGGAGTACCGATAGCAGTGCCCGTTTCGGTTGAGCCGGGGGTCGAAGCAGGGTGGCCGGAGCGTGCGGACAAGGCCCGCTTGCACTATGTATCCGGCAAGGGTGGGACCGGTAAGTCGACGGTCGCCGCGGCATTGGCATTGGCACTCGCGGCGGGTGGACGCCGGGTACTGCTGGTCGAGGTCGAGGGCAGACAGTCCATCGCGCAGCTGTTCGATCTGCCGCCGTTGCCGCCCACCGAGACTCGCATCGCCACCGCGGACGGCGGCGGCGAAGTGCTGGCGCTGGCGCTCGATGTCGAGCACGCCTTCCTGGAATACCTCGACATGTTCTACAACCTGGGTTTCGCCGGTCGCGCCATGAAGCGGGTGGGGGCCATCGAGTTCGTCACCACCATCGCGCCGGGCCTCCGCGACGTCATCCTCACCGGCAAGATCAAGGAATGCGCGGTGCGGGTCGACAAGAAGACCGGCAAGCCCGCCTACGACGAGATCGTCATCGACGCGCCGCCGACCGGCCGCATCGCCAGCTTCCTGGATGTCACCCAGGCCATGGCCGAGATCGCCGGCGGCGGGCCGATCGCCTCGCAGGCCGAGGGCGTCTCCAAGCTGCTGCACTCCCCGCAGACGATGATTCATCTGGTCACGCTGCTGGAGGCGCTGCCGGTGCAGGAAACCGCCGACGCCATCGCCGAACTCACGGCCAATGATCTGAATATCGGCACCGTGATCGTGAACCGGGCCGGCGAGGGCTTCCTCCCGCGCCCGGTCCGGGAACGCGCCGCGACGGGCGACGTCGATGTCGACGCCCTGAAGGCCGGACTCGCCGAGGCCGGAATCACCCTGTCCGAGGCCGATTTCCAGGGCCTGGTCGCCGAGACCGTGGAGCATTCCACGCGACTGGCCGCCCAGGACGAGAGCGCCGCCGAGCTGTCCGCGGTCGACATCTCGCGGCTGTACCTGCCGTCGCTGACCGACGGCATGGATCTGGGCGGGCTCTACGAGCTGGCCGAAGTCTTGAGCGCGCAGGGGGTTCGCTAGTCATGGTCGTTCCGGCAGGCACTGTGCCCCTGGATGTTTCGAAGATCATCGCCGATCCCGCGGCCCGCATCGTGGTGTGTTGCGGTTCCGGCGGCGTCGGCAAGACCACCACGGCCGCGGCCATCGCGCTGCGCGCGGCCGAAGCCGGCCGCAAGGTCGTGGTGCTGACCATCGACCCGGCCCGCCGTTTGGCGCAGTCGCTGGGGGTGAGCGATCTCGGAAACGTCCCGCAGAAGGTCGAACTCGGGCCGGACGCCAAGGGCGAGCTGTTCGCCATGATGCTGAACATGCGGCGCACCTTCGACGAAATGGTGCTCGAGCACACCAATCCCGAGAAGGCGGAGCAGATCTTCGCCAACCCGATCTATCAGACCGTCGCGTCCTCCTTCGGTGGCACCCAGGAGTACATGGCGATGGAGAAGCTCGGGCAGCTCGCGTCCAAGCGGGAGTGGGACCTGATCGTGGTCGACACCCCGCCCTCGCGGAACGCCCTGGACTTCCTGGATGCGCCGAAGCGGCTGGGAACCTTCCTCAACGGCAAGATGATCCGGGTCATCATGGCCCCGGGCCGCGGCGTCGGGAAGTTGGTCGCGGGGGCCATGAGTCTGGCCCTGCGCGGGGTGTCGACCATTGTCGGCGGGCAATTGCTCAAAGACGCCAGTGTCTTCTTGCAGTCACTGGAATCCATGTTCGGCGGGTTCCAGGATCGCGCCGACCGCACCTACGCCATGCTGTCGCGGCCGGGCACCCACTTCGTGGTGGTGGCCGCGGCCGAGCCGGACGCGTTGCGCGAGGCCAGCTTCTTCGTCGATCGGCTCTCGACCGACAAGATGCCGCTGGCCGGTCTGGTGCTCAATCGGACGCATCCGGTGCTGAGCTCGCTGTCGGCCGAGCAGGCGCAGGTGGCCGCGGACCGTCTAGCCCCCGAGACACCGGGCAACGGCACGAATCCGGACGACGCACCCGAGACTCCCGAGGCGCTCGCGGCCGCGGTGCTGCGCATTCATGCCCAGCGTGCGGCCACCGCCAAGCGGGAACAGCATCTGCTGCACCGTTTCACGGGCGCCCATCCGAGCGTCCCGATCGTGGCGGTCACGGCGTTGCCCTTCGAGGTCGCAGACCTGGAAGCGCTGCGGGCCGTGGGTGACCAACTGGTCGACGCCGGGATTGCCAAATCCGCCTGACATGACTGCCAAGTCCGCCTGACACGCCCGGGGTCTTTCGACCCAAGTGCGACTTTTGCCCGATCTGACCCCGGACACGGATCGAGCCCGCTTCCGCGGGCTCGATCCGTTCTGCCTATAGGGGGGATCTGGGTAAGGGATACTCGGCTACATCGCAATCTTCTGTGATCGCTGGACGCGGAAGAAGTCCGCCCAGCTAGTCACCTCCGGATGCTGTTTCAGCAGCGCACGACGCTGCCGCTCGGTCATGCCGCCCCACACACCGAACTCGACACGGTTGTCCAGGGCGTCCGCCCCGCACTCCATCAACACCGGGCAGTGCCGGCAGATGGTGGCCGCTTTGCGCTGCGCTGCGCCACGCACGAACAGCTGGTCGGGATCCACTTCCTTGCATCGGGCCTGGGAAACCCAGGCGATTCTCGCTTCGGCCTGCTCCACGTCCAATCGAGCGATCGGGGTAGTCATGTGCATTTGGTGTGCCCCTTTGCAGTCCGAACACCGGGTCAACGGCGCTCCAGAATCGCGAGTGCAGCGCGCAGTTACCCAACCCCACTGCGTTCTGCACCACATTCCACTTTGAGTGTTAGCTCTATCACACTGGGTTCTCAATCTAGGTAAAGGTGTATGGCCAGCGCAAGACCGTCCCGAGATTTTCTGGTACGTCCGTCCACGCATTCGTTGCATGGAACCGGGCAGTCCGTACCTTTCCGGACGAAAGGACACCCGGACGGGCGAACACCGAGTGTCCGAAAGGCCAATTAGGCTAGGGCCCGTGCCGATCACACGAACGCTCTGGAGACTGGCCGGCAGCTGCGTGCTGGCCGCCGTGCTGCTCGCCGGACTGCTGTTCCCTCTGGCCGGTGGCTTCGGGTTCATCTCCAACCGAGCCGCCGACGCCGTCGACAATGTCTCCGCCGAACTCGTCGAGGGAACCGTGCCAGCGGTCTCGACCATGGTGGACGCCAACGGGACGCCATTCGCGTGGCTCTACGAGCAGCGCCGCTTCGAGGTCACCAGCGACAAAATCTCCAATGACATGAAGCTGTCCCTGGTCTCGGTCGAGGACAAGCGCTTCGCCGACCATCACGGTGTGGACTGGCAGGGCACGTTCCGCGCGTTCCTGACCAACACCTCCGGTGGCCAGGTCTCGCAGGGTGGCTCGACCATCGACCAGCAGTACGTGAAGAACTACCTGCTGCTGGTGGTCGCCAAGACCGATGCCGAGCGCCGCGCCGCCACCGAGACCACCCCCGCCCGCAAGATCCGTGAGATCCGCATGGCGCTGACGCTGGACAAGCGGCTCACCAAGGACGAGATCCTCACCCGGTATCTGAACCTGGTGCCCTTCGGCAACAGCTCCTACGGCATCCAGGACGCCGCGCAGACCTACTTCGGCGTGGACGCCAAGGACCTCAACGTCCCACAGTCGGCGATGCTGGCGGGCATGGTGCAGTCCAGCTCCAAGCTGAACCCGTACACCAACCCCAGCGGCGTGCTGGAGCGGCGGAACACGGTGCTCGACACCCTGATCCAGAACGTGCCCAACCGCGCCGACGAGTACCGCAAGGCCAAGGAGGCGCCGCTGGGCGTGCTGCCCGAGGCCAAGAGCCTGCCGCGCGGCTGCATCGCCGCCAACGACCGCGGCTTCTTCTGCGACTACGCGCTGCAGTATCTGAACAACGCGGGCATCAGCCGCGATCAGATCGAGAAGGGCGGCTACCTGATTCGCACCACCCTGGATCCGGCGGTCCAGGACCAGGTGCGCGATTCGCTGGCGGCCAACACCAACCCGAATCTGGACGATATCGCCGAGGTCATGAATATCGTGGCCCCCGGCCAGGATTCGCATCCGCTGCTGGCCATGGGCTCGAGCCGCGTCTACGGGCTGGACGCGAACGCGCATCAAACCGTGCAGCCGCAGCCGTATTCGATGGTCGGTGACGGCGCGGGCTCGATCTTCAAGATCTTCACCACGGCCGCGGCCATGGAGAAGGGCCTGGGCATCAATGCCACGCTGGACGTGCCGGCCAACTTCCAGGCCAAGGGCATGGGTAACTCGGGTACCCCCGGCTGCCCGCCGGAGACCTACTGCGTGAAGAACGCGGGTAACTACGCGGGCTCGATGTCGGTGACGCAGGCGCTGGCGACCTCGCCGAACACGGCCTTCGTCAAGCTGATCCAGGCCGTCGGCGTATCCCCGACCGTCGATATGGCGGTGCGCCTGGGCATGCGCTCCTACACCCAGCCGGGCACCTCCGGCCACGGCAACCAGAGCCTGGCCGACATGGTCAAGGATCAGAACCTGGGCTCGTTCACGCTGGGCCCGGTCGCGATCAACCCGCTCGAACTGTCGAATGTGGCCGCCACCCTGGCCTCCAGCGGCAAGTGGTGCCCGCCCACCCCGATCAAGGAGGTGGTGGACCGCAACGGCAAGTCGGTGCCGCTGACCCAGCAGGCGTGTGAGCAGGTGGTCGATCCCGGTCTGGCCAATACCCTCGCCAACGCCTTGAGCCAGGACGTGGTGGGCGGTACCGGTGCGGCGTCGGCACATGCGGTCGGCTGGAACATCCCGACCTCCGCCAAGACCGGCACCACCGAGACCCACCGGTCCTCGGCGTTCCTCGCGTTCACCAACGGCTTCGCCGGGGCCTCCTACATCTACGGTGACAGCCCGACCCCGGGCGAGATCTGCTCTTACCCGCTGCGCAGCTGTGGCAGCGGAAACCTGTACGGCGGTAACGAGCCGGCTCGGACCTATCTGGGCGCGATGAAGAACGTGCTCGACCGGTTCCCGCCGGCGGCGCTGCCGCCGACCGATGACAAGTACGTTCGCGGATCGAACAATTCGCAGATTCCGGACGTGATCGGCATGCAGCAGGCGGAGGCCACCTCGACGCTGGTCGCGGCGGGCTTCCAGGTCTCGGTGACGACCCAGCCGGGCGCGGCCAAGGGGACGGTCATGAACGTCTCGCCCAACGGGTCGGCGATTCCGGGCTCGGTGATCACGCTGTACGTCAGCGACGGCAGTCAGATACCCGCGCCCGCGCCGAATGCGCCACCGGTGTCGATACCGGGATTGCCGGGCATCACGATTCCGCAGTTGCCACCGATCCCGATCCCCATCCCGATCCCGCGGTAGGCAAAGAAAGACCCGGAGTGACATGGTCACTCCGGGTCTTTCGTATTGATGAGGTATCAGAGCCTGGCGCGCACCGCCGCCGAGATCCGCGACCCGTCGGCCCGCCCGGCGGCCAGCGCCGTGGCGACCTTCATGACCTGACCCATCTGCTTCATGCCCGGCCGCTCCCCGATCTCCTCGGCGATGTCGGCGATGGCCGTGTCGGCGATATCGGCCACCTCCGCGTCGGTGAGCTGGGTGGGCAGGTACTCGTCGATGATCTGCTCTTCGGCGCGCTCGTTGGCGGCCAGCTCGCCGCGCCCGGCCTGCTCGTAGATGACGGCGGACTCGTTGCGCTTCTTCGCCTCCTTCTGCAGGACGGCGACGACCTCGGGATCGGAAAGCTCGCGGGCGGCGGGACCGGCGACCTCGGCGTTCTGAATCGCGGACAGCAGCATGCGCAGGGTGCCCAGGCGCAGCGTGTCCTTGCTCTTCATCGCGGTGGTCATATCCGAGCGCAGCTTGGTTTTGAGTTCCGACATGAGCGACACGGTACGAGGGACTTCTATCGTGGTCCAGCTCATTTGACTCGATGTTTCTCCGCCGGGTCGCCTATTCTGGGCAAATGCCCGTCTTCTCGACCTCCAACCTCAGCCGTGCCGCACTCGGAGCCGCCGGGGTCGCGGTCGCCGGAATCGGATACGCGACGCTCATCGAGCGCAATGCCTTCACGCTGCGGGAGGCGACGTTACCGGTGTTGGAACCGGGCAAGCCCTCACTACGCGTGCTGCACATCAGCGACCTGCACATGATGCCGGGTCAGCAGTTGAAGCAGGCCTGGCTGCGCGAGCTGGACCGGCTGGAGCCGGATCTGGTGGTGAACACCGGGGACAACCTGTCGCATCAGAAGGCGGTGCCGTCGGTGGTGCAGTCGCTGGGCGGATTGCTCGCGCGCCCCGGCATTTTCGTCTTCGGCTCGAACGACTACTTCGCGCCGGTGCCGAAGAACCCCCTGAAGTACTTCAAGAAGGACCACAAGCGGGTCTACGGTGATCCGCTGCCGTGGCAGGACATGCGGGCCGCGTTCACCGAGCGGGGCTGGCTGGATCTGACGCACGTGCGCCGCGATCTCGAGGTCGCCGGGGTGAAGATCTCGACCGCGGGCGTGGATGATCCGCATCTGCAGCGGGATCGCTACGAGACCATCGCGGGCGCGCCGAATCCGCTGGCGGACTTGAGCATCGGGCTCACCCATTCGCCGGAGCCGCGGGTGCTCGACCGGTTCGCGGCCGACGGCTACGACCTGGTGATGGCGGGCCACACCCACGGCGGGCAGCTGTGCGTGCCGGGTTTCGGTGCGCTGGTGACCAATTGCGGGATCGACCGGGCCCGGGTGAAGGGCGCCTCACGCTGGGGCGCGCACACCCGGCTGCACGTGTCGGCGGGCCTGGGCACCTCGCCGTGGGCTCCCTACCGCTTCTGCTGCCGTCCGGAAGCCACCCTGCTGACCCTGGTCGGCGCGCCGCCGAAGAAGCCCGCCACCGAGTCGGGGCGCGGTCGCACCGCGTCGTCGGAGGCTGTCGCGCGGTGAGCGCCTGCCGCGATACATAACGCGGTATGTAGTCGTCAGTCAGGGGGCAACCGTGACCAATGAAAACGACCGCGGCAACGAGCCCGGTCGGCAGCAACCCGATTGGTGGCAGGGCGAAACGACCCAGCAGCCGGCCTGGCAGCAGCAGCCGGTGTATCCGCCTGCCCCGCAGCCGGCGTGGAGTCAGCCGAGCTACCAGCCGACGCAGTCGTTCGGCCCGCCGCCGCCCGGCTACTATCCCCCGCCTCCGGCACCGCCCGGTGGCGGCAAGGGCCGCGGGTGGCTGTTCGCGGGCCTGGGTGCGCTGGTGCTGGCGATCGTCGCGGCGGTCGTGGTCGTCGCGCTGGTGAACCGGAATTCCGCTGAGCCGGCGGCGAAGTCGAACACCACACCGTCGCTGATCAGCGCGCTCACCTCGACCACGGCCAAGCCGACGGGGTCGAACCGTCCGACGGCCACCAAGACCACCGGTCCGAAGCCGACTTCCACACCCGCCGCGGTGATTCCCGGCTACCAGGTGGTGGTGATCCCGGACAACGGTGCGGCATACGACATTCCACAGAGCTGGAAGGTGGATCGCAGCGGGCAGAGCTCGTTCGGTTCCGGCGCGGACGCCATTCCGGTGGCGGGGCTGGCGCAGGACGGCAGCGACTACTGCCCGAACAATGTGCGCACCAACATCTTTCTGACCCAGTCCGGGGAGTCGGATCCGGCCAAGGCGGCCGCCGATATCGGCACGCGGCTGGGTCGCATCGGCTGGTCCGGGGCCAGCGGTACGACCTCCGGCGCGCCGGAGTCGTTCCATTCCTCCGACGAGCAGTTGCAGGGCATCTACCTCGAGACCAAGGGCACCACCCAGGCGGCCGCGGGCTGTGCCTCGACCTTCTCCGTCTACACCTTCGCCTTCCCCGGCGACAACGGCGCGTTCGTGTTCACGATCGCGGCCGACACCGGGGTGGACCAGGCGGTCGACGCGACCATGGCCAAGAAGATCCTCGCCAGCATCCGCCCGATTCAATAAGGGCGACAGCACAACTCGTCAGACAGGGGGTCAGACGATGAACAGTGGAAACGACGACCGAAACATCGACCCGGAGCGGACCACCTCCAGCGGGGACTGGTGGCAGGGACCGGTGGGCGGACGGCCGAGCCCGCCCAACCCGCCACCGCAGCCACCGTATCCACGGCCGAATCCGCAAGTTTCCGGGCCGAATCCGCACTCCTCCGGCCCGAATCCGTATGTCTCCGCGCCGAATCCGTATGCGACGGGGCCGAGGCCGTACCAGGCTGGTCCTAATCCCGTTCCACCGGTGCAGAACCCGTATCTGTCGGGTCCGAACATGTTCCCGCCCATGCCTCCCGGCGGCGCTCCCCCGCCCGGTCGCGGTCGAATCTGGCTACTCGCGGCCGTGGGCGCGCTGGTGGTGGTCGTCGTCACGGTCGTGGCGATCGTGGTGGTGACGCATGATTCGGGCACCTCGGCGGCACCCGCGAGCTCCACCACCAAGCCCGCCACCACGTCACCGCACCCGACCACCACCACCGCACCGCAGTCCACGCTGACGCCGCAAATTTCGGGCTACCAGGTCGATGTGCCCAAAGATCTGAAGGCCGCGTGGGACATTCCCAAGGATTGGGGCATCGATCAGAGCATCACGATCTTCGGAACCAGCAGCGACAGCATTCCCGCCGTGGGTTACGCACAGGACGGTGTGGACTACTGCACCGACAACACCCGCACCACCATGTTCCTGAGCAATTCGAATATCGACGACGCGACCGCGGCGGCCACCGATGTCGGCGCGCACTCCGCTCGCATCGGCTACGCGGCCAAGACCTCGCTGACCGCGGGTGCGCCGCAACAACTCAGCACCACCGACGGCAATCTGCACGGCATCTTCCTGGAGACCAGCGGCG
The DNA here is from genome assembly GCF_042753865.1 of Nocardia sp. NPDC059240. NCBI lineage: Bacteria > Bacillati > Actinomycetota > Actinomycetes > Mycobacteriales > Nocardiaceae > Nocardia > Nocardia sp. NPDC059240. The sequence goes on from NZ_JBHZAC010000002.1 coordinate 881,290, forward strand.
CGTTCACCTCGCCCGCCGGCTGCGCCACGACCTATTCCGTCTACACCTTCGCCATCAGCGTCGGCACCACGGGCAAGGGATCACTGGTGCTGGCGATCGTCGCCGACACGGGCATCGATCACTCGGTCACCGCCGATTCCGCGCGTAAAATGTTCGCCTCTTTCCGTCTCCTTTAGGGCATCTGACCAGCCGATTTAACACCTGGACAACGGGTGCGCTAAGCTACTCCAGGTTCGCATCACGGGGTGTGGCGCAGCTTGGTAGCGCGCTTCGTTCGGGACGAAGAGGTCGCAGGTTCAAATCCTGTCACCCCGACGTGTTGGTTGAGACACAGCAGTAGGCCCTGGCCGGTTTTCCGGTCAGGGCCTTACTCGTATCCGGGGGTTTTCAACGTTTGGCCATGCGGCGGCGATAGCCGCGGGCGGTCAACGGGGAGCCGAGGCCGTGCAGGAGAACGCTGCCGAGCACCGTGATCACCATTGCTGTCAGGGCCAGTTCGGCTCGATCCTCGCGGAGTTTGTTGAAGGCCAGCAGGCCGAAGACGATCGAGGTGGTGCCGCGCGGGCCGAGCCAGGCGATGAGGAAGTTCTCGATCCAGGTGAGCCGGTAGCCGATGAGCGACAGCATGACCGGCACGATGCGCACGACGGTCAGCACGCCCGCGCAGTACAGCAGCAGACGCCAGTTCACGCCGCCCCACAGGGTGAAGACGGCGACGGCGCCGAAGACGAACCACATGACCACGGTGAGCAGAAAGCCGATGTCGTCGATGAGTTCGAGTTCACGGTGATGCTCTTCGGTCTTGCGGACGCGGTGGATCACGAAGCCGCAGATGAAGGCCGCGACGAAGCCGTTGCCGTCGATCGCGACCGACAGAGCGTAGGAGCCCAGCGGGGCGGCGACCATGATGAGGCGTTTGGATTGCAGGCTCATCAGGCGCGCGGCATCGGCGCGGTTGGTCAGGAAGGCCAGGGCCGCACCGCATCCCGCGCCGACGAGTAGCGCCTTGAGCGCGGCGGGTCCGACGGTGCCGAGGGCACTGATCGGGGTGTGATCCTGGGTCAGGTCTCCCGCGAGGATCAGGGCGAACAGGATGATCGGCGAGGCGATGCCGTCGTTGTAGCCGCTCTCCACATTGAGGATGTTGCGGACGCGCACCGGGATTCGCCGATCGCGCAGGATCGCGGCGGCGGGCGCGAAGTCGATGGGCACCACCACGCAGGCGATCACCAGCATCAGCGCCCAGCCGGTACCTGGAATCAACCACATCCCGAGGCCGACCGCCGCCGCCAGGCTCAGCGGCAGCGCGATGAGCAGAAGCCGCAGTGCCGCACCGGGATTGCGGCCGAAGAGTCCGCCGCGCACCTCGGTGGCGTCCACGAACAGCAGCACGGCGAGCACGATTTCCGCCGCGTGCAGCGCGGTCTCGGTGTCGAGGGTGCCGCCGATGGAGTCGCGCACCATGAGCCCGACCACGACACCGGCGAACACCGTCAGCATGGGCGCGGAGATGCGCCACTGGTCGAATTTGGCTGCGAACAGCGCCCAGACAGTCAGCGAGACGGCAACCGCCAGCATGGTGGCAATCATTCAGCCATCTTGGCAGACGAAACCGAACAGTTCGCGAACGAAGCGGGTCAGCCCGCGACGGGTCGAAGGCGGGTGCCGCCCAGTCGATTCGCGTGGGTGGTGAGGATGTCGCGCAGCGCCACCTCGGTGGCCGCGTCGGCGGGGGTCAGCACGGTGAGGCTGTGGTCCGCGCCGTCCGGGCTGGTGAGGTTGTCGTAGTGGACGGTCAGGTCACCGGCTTCGGGGTGGCGGATGCGCTTGCTGCCGTGGCTGCGGTCCTGGACGGCGTGATCGTCCCACCAGGTGGCGAATTCCGGGCTCTCCGTGCGCAATCCGGCGATCACCTCGCGTAGTCGCGGATCGTCGGGGTGCCGGGCCAGATTGCGGCGCAGGTTGCCGACGGTCTCGCGGGCGATGCGGTCCCAGTCGAGCTGGGTGGCACGGGTGGCGGGATCGAGCAGGGTCAGGCGGGCCACATTGGTGCCGGGCCCGAATTCCGGGCCGAACAGGGCCGCGGCGGCGGTATTGCGGGCCAGTACGTCCAGGCGGAAATCGCTCAGATAGGCCGGAAGCGACGGCATACCGTCGAGAATGGCGCGCAGGGAGGCGGGCGGCTCCGTGGTGCGCCGGGCGGGCGGCTGGGCGCCGCGGGCGATGAGGTGCAGGTGCGCGCGTTCGGCATCGGTGAGCCGCAGCGCCTCGGCGAGGGCGTCGAGGATCGCGGCTCCCGGCATGCCGACCCGCCCCTGCTCCAGCCGGATGTACCAGTCGATGCTCACCGCCGCCAGCTGCGCGACCTCCTGCCGCCGCAGCCCGGGAGTGCGTCGGGTGCCGATGGTGGCGAGCCCGGCGTCTTCCGGCGCGAGCCGCTCCCGCATCGCGCGCAGGAACGCGCCCAGCTCCTTACCGGATTCCGTACTGTTCACCGGTCCAGCCTAGGCGGCGATCCCGGGTGGTATGCGGGATACCAGGCTGCGCAGGATCTCCCAGCCGGTCTCGAATTGCAGGAATCTGATCTCAGCATTCGAAACACCGAGGAGGATCGCCATGAACCGCACCGCACGCATCGTTTCCGCAACCTTCGCCGTGGCGGCCCTGGCCGGGCTGACCGCATGTGGCAGCGAGCAGAATTCGAGCACCGCGACCACCAGCCCGGCACCGACGTCGGTCCAGGTTCGGCCGGTGGTTCCGGCCACGGCCGCGACCTTCACCGTCACCGCCGATGCCACCGGCACCTTCCCCGCCGACTTCTACGCCGGTGCCTTCGGTTGCACCGCCGCCAACCACGCCCCGCACCTGGCCTGGTCCGGAGCGCCGGCGGCCGCAAAGAGCTTCGCGGTCACCATGTTCGACCCCGACGCCCCGACCGGCGCGGGCTTCTGGCATTGGATGAACTGGGACATCCCCACCACCGCAACGGATTTCACGGCGGGCACGGTGGGCGTGGCCGGAGCCAATGACGCGGGCGCACCGGGCTACCTGGGCCCGTGCCCGCCCGCGGGCGACAAGGCCCACACCTACCAGATCTCGGTGCTGGCCCTGGACACCCCGAGCCTGGGCCTGCCCGCTGCCACCACGCCGACGGTGGCGTCCTTCTCGATGGGATCGCACATCATCGGCGTGGCGAAGCTGAGCCTGACGGCCCAGCGCTAGCCCAGGTGCAGGCGGCGCATCAGGCGCAACGTGACCAGGGTGGACTTCAGCTGCTTCTCGTAAGGCATGGACGCGCGGGCGGCCATGATCTGCTTCTTCTGCACCCCGACATTGATGGTGTCGGTGTACTTGAGCAGACCGGCCGCCCCGTGGCGGGTGCCGACGCCCGATTGCTTCACGCCACCGGACGGGGTGCCCTTGGCGGCGTAGCTGGTCACGAAGCCGTCGTTGATGTTGATTGCCCCGGATTCGATGCGCTCGGCGAGTTTCGTTGCGCGCTCGATGTTTCCGGTCCAGATGCTGGCGTTCAACCCGTAGGCGGTGTCGTTGGCCAGCTCCACCGCCTCGTCGACCGAGCCGTACTTGTAGATGCTGACCACGGGCCCGAAGGTCTCCATGGTGGCGTGGGCCATGTCCTTGGTGACGCCGGTGAGCACGGTCGGCTCGAAGAAGGCCGGGCCGATGTCGGGGCGGGGGTTGCCGCCGGTGACGACGGTCGCGCCCTTGTCCCGAGCCTCGTCGACGTGGGAGGCGACCCGCTTCATGTGGTCGACCGAGACCAGCGAACCCATTTCGGGGTCGAAGTCGTAGCTGGCGCCCATGGTCTTGCCGAGTTCCTCTGCGGCGGTGACGAATCGGCGCAGGTACTCGTCGTAGATGCGCTCGTGCACGTAGATCCGCTCGATGTGCATGCACGCCTGGCCGGTGTTGCCGAAGACGGCGAAGATGGCCGACGGGATGGCCTCGTCGAGGTTGACGTCGTCGAGCACGATCATCGGGTTCTTGCCGCCGAGTTCCAGGCTGCAGCCGATGAGGTTGCGCCCGGCCTGCTCACCGATGGTGCGGCCGGTGGCGGTCGAACCGGTGAACATGACGAAGTCGACATTGTCGATCAGCGTGGGGCCGACGTCCGGCCCGCCGCCGCACACGACCTGGACCAGTCCGCGCGGCAGGCCCGCCTTCTGCAGCAGTTCGATGCCGTAGAGGGTGCACAGCGCGGTCTTGTTGTCCGGCTTCATGATCACGCCGTTGCCCGCGATGAGCGCCGGGGTGGAGTCGGACATGGAGATGGCGAACGGGAAGTTCCACGGCGCGATGACCGCGACGACACCCTTGGGCCGGTGCTCCTCGGTGGAGGAGGTGATCACCGGCATCGGCCCGGAGCGCTTCTTGGGCTTGAGGGTCTTCTCGGCCGTCTTGAGGTAGTGCGCGATGACCATGGGCGTATCGCAGGCCTCCTCGATGGCCATGCGTCGCGCCTTGCCGCAACCGATCTGGATCAGGTCGGCGAGGGTCTCGATCTCCGAGAGAATCAACTCGTGAGCACGCTCGAATACGGCGAGGCGATCCTTGAGCGGCCGGGCCGCCCACTCCTTCTGCGCCGCGCGCGCCATCTCGGCGGCCGCGACCACGTCCTCGGGCGAGGACTGCGGCAGGTAGCCGACGACGTCGCCGGTGTAGACCTCGGTCATCTCGAAGGGCTCGCGAGCCTCGCCCGCCTGGCCGGCCGTCACCATGGCGGTCAGCCGGTTGATGAGGGATTCCGTGACGCGGGGCGGAAGCTTCGCCTTGCTCGTTGTGCTCATGGGACTCTCTCCAGTACTTGCCGCCCGTGACGGCGGTCACCATGATCCAAACTAGAACACGTTATTGTTCAGGACAACGGTGCGGGGTAGTTTCGTGCCGGAATCAGCCTTAAAAGTGGAAGAAGGGTCGGCGATGACCGCAGCGACTACCGAGACGCCCAGCAACACCGAGCCGCACGCGCTGGTCGAGAAGCGCGGCGCGACGCTGATCGTCACCATGAACCGGCCCAAGTCCAAGAACGCGCTGACCGGCGAGATGCTGGCCATCATGACCGAGGCGTGGGACACCGTCGACAACGATCCCGAGATCCGCTCCTGCATCCTCACCGGTGCGGGCGGCGCGTTCTGCGCGGGCGCGGACCTCAAAGCCATGAACAAGCGCAGCCCCAGCGACGGCATGTCGGAGGGCTCCGCCTTCGACCCGACCCGGATGCCGGGCCTGCTCAAGGGCCGCCGCCTGACCAAGCCGCTGATCGCCGCGGTCGAGGGCGCGGCCATCGCCGGCGGCACCGAGATCCTGCAGGGCACCGATATCCGCATCGCCGGTGAGAGCGCCAAATTCGGTGTCTCCGAGGCGAAGTGGAGCCTGTTCCCGATGGGCGGGTCGGCGGTGCGGCTGCCGCGTCAGATCCCGTACACCGTGGCGGCGGAACTGCTGCTGACCGGCCGGCACATCACCGCGACCGAGGCGCTGAACTTCGGGCTGATCGGGCACGTGGTGCCGGACGGGACCGCGCTGGACAAGGCCCTGGAGATCGCCGAGCTGATCAACAACAACGGGCCGCTGGCGGTCCAGGCGATCCTCAAGGTCATCCGTGACACCGAGGGCATGCACGAGGAGGACGCCTTCCAGATCGACGCCCGCGTCGGCCTGCCGGTCTTCCGCAGCGAAGACGCGAAGGAGGGCCCTCGCGCCTTCGCCGAGAAGCGGAAGCCGAACTTCCAAGGCAAGTAAGGGGTTACGGCCGAACGGCCAATTCCTCACCCAGGAAACCGCCGGACTGGTGCCGCCACAGTGAGGCGTACGTGCCCTCGGCACGCAACAGCTCCTCGTGGCTGCCCTGTTCGACGATCCGCCCGCGATCGAGCACGACCAGCCGATCCATATCGGCCACCGTGCTCAGCCGGTGCGCGACCACCAGCGCCGTACGCCCTTCCATCAGCTCCCAGAGTGCTTGCTGCACCAGGATTTCGCTCTCGGAGTCGAGGGCGCTGGTGGCCTCGTCCAGCAGCAGGATGGGCGCGTCCCGCAGGATGGCGCGCGCCAGCGCGACCCGCTGCCGCTGTCCGCCCGACAGTTTCACGCCACGCTCGCCGATGAGCGTGTCCATGCCCTCGGGCAGCCCGTCCGCGAATTCGGTGACGTGCGCGGCCTTGGCCGCACGGCGCACCTCGGCATCGGTGGCGTCGGGCCGGGCGAAGCGAATGTTCTCGCTCAGCGTCCGGTGGAACATGGCCGGATCCTGCGGCACGTAGGCCAGCAGGCTGCGGAGATCACTTTGGCGAAGCCGCGAAATATCCTGCCCGCCAATCCGAATCGCACCGCCGTCGATGTCCATCATGCGCAGCAGCAGCTGGGTGATGGTGCTCTTACCACCGCCCGAACGCCCGACCAGCCCGATGCGCGATCCGCTCGGCACATCCAGATCCAGCCCCCGGAACAAGGGGGCGGCCCCCGCGTGCGCGAAGTCCACCCGCTCGAACCGGATGCCGGACCCGTTGGGCCGCAATGCCTCCGGCTGCGCCACGTCCACCACGGTCGGCGATTCCAGCAGCAGTTCGGTGAACTGTGCGGCCTCGGTGGTGGAGCTCTCCAAGCGCCGGTAGATCTGGTTGAACCGGAACATGATCTCGGTGGCGTTCCAGTAGTAGGTGAACACCACGATGATCACCTCGACCGAGGCGTGCCCGCCGTCGATGCCCAGGGCGATCAGCAGGCCGAGCACGTTCACGATCACCATGAGCGGCATGACCGCGGTGTCGATGAACAGATTGTTGTAGTCCCACGACAGCAGCGTCTTGCGCCGCTGCCCCACGACTCGACGCCGATGTTCGGCAGCCTCCTGCGGTTCGGCCGAGAAGGCCCGCACCGCTTGCATATTCGACAGACTGTCCGCGACGTGCCCGGAGACCAGCGCGACCGCGGCCTCCCGCTCGTCGACGAGTCGCTGCCGCCGCTTGATGAGCGGGGTGACGACCACGCCGCACAGCGCGATCAGGCCGAGCAGGGCGACCACCAGCATCGGGTCGTAGCGCCACAGCACCACGCACGCGAAGCCGAGCGGCACCAGCGCGGAGACGATCTCGAAGGCGAGGGTGTCGGCGAACTCCTCGAACCGGGTGGCGAAGCTCAGCGACCGCTTGGTCAGTGAGCCCGCGAAGTTGTCGTGGAAGAACGCCGCGTCCTTGGCGAGCAGCTCGTCCATGGCAACGTTGTAGAGGTTCTCGATACCGTAGGCGTCGAGCCGGTTGAGGAAGTGGATTCCGATGCGCCAGAACACCTCCGACAGGAGCAACACCCCGGCGAAGGCCAGGACGTACGGTCCGACGGTACCGAGGGAGGAGTCACCGGTGGTGGCCACCTTGCCGACCAGTACCGCGACCAGCAGCGGCGCGATATACAGCTGACAGGTTTTTCCGAGGGCCGGTCCCAGCATGCCCAGGGCCGTTATCACTTTGCGCCGGGACATCTCCCGGCCGTAATAGCGCAGAACCAGCATCACAGCGGACGTGCGCGAACTCATTCATCTCCTCTCGCGACAGGTGCTCGTGAGCAGTGCAGACAGCCCACAGTGCCCGTCGAGGAGATGGTTCCGCCACCGAATTATTGCCGGCCGGTAGCTGGATTGTCGGCGCTGAGCAGCCACAGGATCATGGCTGCCCAGCGCCGGGTGCGGATGTCGAGCGGAGCACTTGCCGACATCCACGTGCGGGGGTTATTCGGTGGGATGCACCGAGCTCCGGACTATCGACCGGGCGATATTCGGCAGGAAACGCCGCATGAGATACGCCGGGCGGGCCTGCCCGGGGAAGACGAACAATGGCGTTTTCGGCTTGGCCAGCGCCTTTTCCAGCGCGTCCACAATGCTCTCCGGCGAGGCCCCGCCGGTATTGCCGAGCACGCTGGCGTTCTCCTTGCGCACCGCATCCAGGAACGGCGTCTCCACCATGGGCGGGCACAGCACCAGGAAACGGACCCCGGTGCCGTGCAGTTCGTAGGAGAGGCTGTCGGCGAACCCGATCACCGCATGCTTGGAGGCCGTGTACCCGGCCATCCCGGGCGACGGCAGCCAGCCCGCCAGCGAGGCGAACAGCACCACGGTGCCGGCGCCCGCCTGCTTCATGGCCGGGATGACGGCCTGACAAAGATTGACGGTGCCGATGTAGTTGACGTCGATCATCTTCCGGATCTGGGCCACATCGTGATCCAGCACGGAGGCGTGCACGTGGCACATGCCCGCGGCGTGCACGAGCCGATCGATGGTGCCGAGCTCCGAGCGCACCTTGTCGACGACCGCACGCACCTGGCCGGGATCGGACACATCACAGGTGTAGGTGTGCATGTTCGGCGACCGGAAGGCGGTCTCCGCCAGACCGTTGCCGTTCATGTCGACCGCGGCCACGGTCCATCCAGCGGCCGCGAGCCGTTGCGCGACAATGCGTCCCATGCCACTGGCAGCGCCGGTGACGAGTGCCGTCCGGGTCATCGGACCTCCTTGGTCTGCAATACCGTGGCGGCTTCCCCGAAGGTCATCCGGAGCGCGCCGATGCGGCTGGAGAACAAGGCCCCCTTCGGCAGCCCGAGGGCCCGCAGCTGGTCGGACACGGGATGGGTGCCGAGCTCCACGCGCGTCCCGCCGGGCCGCCCGGTCACCGCGCCGGGATTCATGACCCACGGTGTGCGGCGCAGGATTCCATTGCGCGAGGTGTAGGCGTCGATGGACGCGCCGCCCGCGCCGCCGGGCATCGGGATGCCGTCCCCGACACGCATGGCGATCACCAACTGCCCGTCCAGTCGCACCTCGCACCGATGCCCGCGACCGGCCGGGGTGATGGTGATATCAGCCATCAGCTTGGGAAAGCCCCAGATCGACTGTCCGGCTTCACAAGTGAAGCTCTGATTGACCGGCAACCAGTGGATGTAGGCCCCGGTGCTGTTCTTGCGCCCGCGCTGCTTGGCCATCAGCGAGAAGGCGAACTCGTGGTACGGCCCGAGATCGCCGTCCACGTATCGCACGAAAGCCAGTGACAGCACGGCCTTTCCGAGCATCGTGACCGGTTGCAGCCCCGCGTCGGCGAGCAGCCCGCGGGCGGCGACGGCATCGACCAGGAACAGCGCCGAGCAGGCGTCGGCGTGCCGGATCTCCACCGGCATGCGGACCTGTTCGCCTAGTACGGAATGCGCCTCCACGCCAAAATTAGAACAGGTTTCAGTACCGGGTGTCAGTGGTTTCATCGACTTTCCCAATTCGGTTCGGCGGACTCCGCGCAGGACTTGGCCCAGCGGTAGTCGGGCTTGCCGCTCGGCGTCCGTGACACCGACTCCGCCACCCAGATCCGGCGCGGCAGCTTGTATCCCGCCAGATGCGCACGCACATGCGCCGCCAGCGCCTCGAAGTCGATCGCACCGCTGGCCGCCGACACCACCGCCGCCACCTGCTGCCCCCACCGCTCGTGCGCCACCCCGATGACGATCGCGTCGTACACGGCCGGATGGGCCTTGAGGATCGACTCGACCTCCTCGGGAAAGACCTTCTCGCCGCCGGTATTGATGACCATGTTCCCGCGCCCGATCAAGGTCACCGACCCGTCGGCCTCGACCCGCGCCCGATCATCGGTGATGACCATCCGGACGCCGTCCACGGTCCGGAACAGCTTGTCGGTCTTGACCGGATCCTTGTAGTACCCGATCGGCACATTCCCGGTCTTGGCCACCCAGCCCTCGGCGCCCGGACCGACCGGATGCCCGTCGTCATCCACCACCAGCGCGCCGCGCCCGGTGGTGACCCGCGGCGCGCGGGCCGGATCGTCATCCTTCTGCGCGAATCCGATACCGCCGAACCCGGTTTCGGACGATCCGATGGATTCGGTGACCAGCGTGCTCGGAAACAGTTCCAGCAGCGCGTTCTTCACCGGCTGGGTGAGCTGCGCGGCACCCGACCCGATGGAGATCAGCGAGGCGGCGTCCACGGGCGCGGCCCGATAGGAGTCCACCAGCGGCCGGGCGATGGCATCCCCGGTCACGACCAGCACGTGCGGCCGCTCCCGCGCCACCACCCGCCAGACCTCGTCGGGATCGAAGCGCGGCTGGAACAGCACCGCATTGCCCGACCACAATGCGGTGAAGGTCGGCATCATGGCGGCGGCGTGGATCAACGGCGGCAGGACGAACCAGGTCATGGGCGTGGAGTTGGCCGCACCCATGCGGGACTGCTGATATTCGTCGGCGACCGGCTCCCCGGTATAGAAGTCGATCCCGCCGCCCAGCACCCGCCACATGTCCTCCTGGCGCCAGATCACGCCCTTGGGCAGGCCGGTGGTTCCGCCGGTGTACATGATGAAGTGGTCGTCGGGGCTGCGCGGACCGAAATCCCGTCCTGGCGCGCCTGATTCGAGAGCCTGCTCATAGGGGAAGGAGTTCGAGGACAACCCGGCCCCGCCCTGATCGTCCTCGACCACCACCGTGTGCCGCAGCTTCGGCAATGCCGGCCGGATCTCCTCGATCAGCGGCGCGTAACACCGGTGATGCACAGCCATTTCCAGGTCCGCGTTGTCGTAGACATACCGCAGCTCCTCCGCCCGGTACCGATAATTGATATTCACCGGCACCGCGCGAATCTTGTAGCAGCCCAACAGCGTTTCGAGCGATTCGATGCTGTTGTGCATATGGAACCCGACATGCGTTCCCGGCCCCGCCCCCGCCGCCGCGAGGTGATGGGCCAGCCGGTTGGCACGGGCGTCGAGTTCGCCGAAGGTGCGCCGCCGCTCGCCTTCGATGACGGCGATCCGATCCGGCACGGCATCGGCGATGTGTTCGTAGAGGTCGGCGAAATTGCAGGCCACGGCCGTATCTCCTGGTGGTCGGTGCTACAACACGGTGAGCGGAAGGGGCGTGCCCCGGTCGGCGAAGGCGAAGCCCGCCCCCGAACTGAACCGGGTGATGGCGACCTCGTCGGCGACCCGGAAGGGCATGTCCGCCCGGCGGATCTCGAGGGTGAGCGCGCAGTCGGTGGCCTCCCGCACCTGAGTGAAGAAGCGCGGATTCACCCCGCGCACCAGCGCATCCAACGGCTGCAGATGTTCTGGATCCAGCAGCGCCGCCCAGGCACCGTCATCGCCGGCCCCGCAGGCCCGCCCGATTCGCAATTCCACCGACTGCTCGCCGCCGGTGGTCTCACTGGATACCTCGATATCCACGTACGCGGCTGGATTGAACGCCGGATGCACCCGCAAGATCTTGGCAAGGGCGGCGAAATCATCACCGAGTCCGAGGGCGGTGCGCAGACGTTCGGCGGTGAGTCCGGCGATCCCGGTGAACTGCTTGCGCAGAATATCCAGCGCCACTTCCGGTTTCGTCCGAGATTCGACCGCCGCTCGATACCCGAGGGTGAGCAGATGGTGCTGCAGACTCACCTCGTCGGCGATCCGGATCAGCGCCGAACGCGAGAAATCCGCGAAGCGCAGATCGTTGAGCAACGGACCCGAATAGTCCCGCATCCCGTCATCATCCGGATCGATCGGAGCCAGGATCGTCCCCGCCGCCTCCGATCCTGCGATCAATTCCGCACCGGGCGGGGCGACCGGCGGTTCATGGGCGGGATCGATCACCACCGTCCACGCGCACACCGGCTTCCGATCCGCGGGTACCCGCGGCGGCCGATGCACCGGCCGCACCTGCGCGAACGGATTGGTGGCCAGGGCCGTCGCATCGAAGGTCGGATCTTCGATCTCGTGGCACATGGCGACCACGAACTCGGTCCCCATCGGCTCGACATCGGCGAGCGCACCACAATGATCCAGATGGAACTCCCCGTGATCGTGGTCGATCACCCGGAACCGGAAGTCCATGAACTGCGGTGGCGCACCGATATCCAGCTGGAAGCCCTTGAAGATATCGCTCACCCCGTCACCGGTGATATTGAGCGCCTTGCGCATTCGCCGCGTGTACACCGGACTGGCCAGCTGCCATTCGTCGATGGCCACCGCCGTCATGCCCGGCCGCCCGAGCGCGCCCAGCACATGCGCCATACCGGACCGGTCGATGAGGTGCCCGCACAGCAGTAGTTCCGGAACCAGCAGCGCCAGTTCGGATCTGGTCAGCGATTCGTATCTGCTGGTCACCACAGGGGCACCGGCCCCTTTCCGATCGGGTACCAGCCGGGCAGCGGCTGACCCGACATGGACCGTTCCATGCGCTTGCGCATGCCGGAAGAAAGCGCGTCGTTCGAGATCATTTCCACGAAAAGCGCTGTCACATTGCCGAAGTCGAAGAAGTCACGCTGCCAGCTCCACTGAAAATCACCGGCATAGCGAAACCAGCTCCCCCCGATCCCCTCGGGTGAGTACGGCCGACCATCCGCCCGCTGCTGGTCGTTGACCTGCTTCCAGAACCCGATCACCGACCCGTTGCGCTCGTCGACCACGAATTCCTGATACGGATAAGTCCACCCCTCGAGCCCGAACATCTCCTGCCCGAGCGCGATCTCCCGGATCTCGTCCCGCCCGACGGCCATGAACTCCTGTTGCGGACCGTAGTTCCACCCGTAGGTGGCGTCCTCGGTGTAGAAGTGCTCCAGGGGTTTCCAGTCCCCCGCTGCCTCACATTGTTTGTTCTCGTCCACCCAGCGGCGGACCATCTCGTCGAGCTCATCACGGGACCAGGCCACGACGGCCTCCTGAATCTATCGATATCTATTGAGTAATCGGAGCTTCCGGCTGCACCTCGACCAGGACGAGATGCGAGCCACGGGGCATGGATACGACCGCCGTCACGGCGGCCGCCAGATCAGCGGGCCGCAGGAAGTGCGCGTGCCGGGCGAATCCCCACTTCACCCAGTTCTCCAGTAGCGGGCCCACCACCTCGGGCGTGGCCTGCATGCCCATTCCGGTCAGGGTCTGGCCGGGCCGCACGATGGACGAGCGAACACCCGTGCCCTCCAACTCCATGCGCAGCTGGGTGGCGAAGGCCTCGACGCCGGCCTTGGCCGCGTTGTACGCGCCCGCGCCGGGCCGGGCACGCACGGCGCAATCGGAGCCGATGATCACGAAGTCGCCGCGTTGCCGTTCGAGCATGCCCGGCAGGACCCGGTGCGCGAGCCGTTGCGCGCCGACCAGGTGCACCCGGACCTGGGATTCGAACAGGTCGGGATCCATTTCCCAGCCACGACCGAATTCGAGGTCACCGGCCCCGGACACCAGAATTTCAGTGGGCCCGAGCGCTTCCTCGGCGGCACTGACGAACTCATCGACCGAAGCGGTATCCCCGACATCCAGCCGCCCGGCGAACGCCTCGCCTCCGGTCGCCCGGATCTTCTCGGCAAGCGTCTCGCAGATCTCCACCCGGCGCGCACCCAGCGCGACCGGATGACCCAGCGCGGCAAGCGCTTCCGCCGTGGCAGCGCCGATGCCGGACGACGCGCCCGCGACGATCGCCGGCCGCCGGTCGGGATGCGGTGCGAATCGTGCCATCACCGCACCTCCACAGACACGGGCAGCTGCGCGAACCCGCGCACGTTCACCGAATGCACCCGGCCGATCCCGGATTCACCGATCCCATACCCCCGCACCCGGGTAGCGAACTCCCGCAACACGATCGAGGCCTCCAACCTGGCCAGGTGCGCACCCAGGCAGAAATGCACGCCGCGCCCGAAACTGATTAGCCCGCCCTTGTCCGCCCGTTCGATATCGAAAAGGTCCGGTTCGTGGAAGGCCGCACTGTCGCGATTGGCGGATCCGATGAGCAGCAGCACCTTCGAACCCTGCGGAATCGTCCGCCCGTAGTACTCGAGGTCCACGGCCGCGGTCCGGGCCAGGATCTGACTCGACGCGTCGTAACGCAGCGTCTCCTCCACCCAGTCATCGACGAGTTCGGGATGCGCGGCCACCTTCGCGTACTGCTCCGGATTGCGGCCCGCCCAATACAGGGCATTCCCGAGCAGTTTCGTGGTGGTCTCATTGCCCGCGACCACCATGAGGAACATGAACCCGAGAATTTCCTCGTCGGTGAGCCGGTCCCCGTCCGCCTCGGCATCCAGTAGAGCCGAGGTCAGATCATCGCCGCGCTGCTTCTTGCGGGCCGCCAGGATGTCGTTGTAGTACCCCGCCAGCTGCAGCGCCGCTTCCATGGCCGCGACGGGCACGTCCAGCACGCCCTCCTCGCGATGCACCAGCAGATCGGCGAGCCTGCGCAATTCGGCCCGATCGGAGTCCGGCACGCCCAGCAGTTCGGAGATGACATCCATCGGGACCTGCCCGGCAACCGCGTCGATCCAGTCGAAATCGCCGCTCGCCAGCGCGGGTTCGAGGTAGCGCAGCGTGATCTCACGGATGCGGTCGCTCATCTCGCTGACCCGCCGGGGCGTGAACCCCTGGTAGACCAGCTTGCGCAGCCGCAGGTGGCGCGGGTCGTCCATCGCCAGGAAGGACATGGTCCGCCAGGCGTGCGGCCCCCAGGCGGCCGGATCCAGGGACACCCCATTGGCACTGGAGAGCCGGGCACCGTCACGGAATCCGGCGGCCACATCCACGTGCCGCGAGAGCGCCCAGAAGTCGAGTTCCGCGTGGTGATACACCGGGGCCTCGGCGCGCAACCGCTGGTACACGGGGTACGGGTCCTCGTGCATTCGGTAGTCGTAGGGGTCGAACAGCAGCGGCTCGAGGGAGGCTGCGGTCATAAGGTCTGCACCTCGTATTCGATAACGCGTTCATCGGCTCTGACGAACGTTTTCCAGCAACGGAGACACATAGCTGGACATGTGTCTGTACGGTACTAGCGACGGGATGGTCTGACAACGGAATCCCGAAACCGAGCGCGGACGCGGTGTCCAGAACTGAAACATGTTCTTGCGCGTATCCGAGCTACGTACATATAGTCCGTACACGTGTCCGGACAGCATGGGAGCTACCTATGAGCCCGAGCGATCTCGTACCCGAGACCGGTTCGCGGTTGCTGATCGACGGCAAGCTGACGCCGGGCGGCGGCGGCGTGTTCAGCACGTCGAATCCGGCTACCGGGCAACCCTTAGGCCTGGCCGCCAATGCCGACGCGGCCGACATGGACGCGGCGATAGCCGCGGCCCGGCAATCCTTCGACACCACCGACTGGTCGCGTGATCCGAAGGTCCGCGCCAAAGGTCTCCGCCAACTCCGCGATGCCCTGCAGGACAACATCGAGGCCCTCCGCGAAATCACCATCGCCGAGGCCGGCGCACCCCGCATGCTGACCAGCGGCCCCCAACTCGAGGGCCCGGTCGCCGACCTCGCCTACTTCGCCGACCTCGCCGAAACCTATGCCTGGGAAACCGATCTCGGCATCGCCTCCCCCATGGGCATCAAAAGCTCCCGCACCCTGCGCCGCGAACCCATCGGCGTGGTCGGAGCCATCACCCCCTGGAACTTCCCGCACCAGATCAACTTCGCCAAGCTCGGCCCGGCCCTGGCCGCCGGCAACACCGTCGTCCTCAAACCCGCCCCCGACACCCCCTGGTGCGCGGCCGCGGTGGGCCGGATCATCGCCGAGCACACCGATATTCCCGCCGGTGTCGTCAATATCGTCACCTCCGACGATCACGGACTGGGCGCGCAACTGGTCGCCGACCCACGCGTGGACATGATCTCCTTCACCGGCTCCACCGCCACCGGCAAGGCCGTGATGACCACGGCGGCAGCGTCTTTGAAGAAGGTCTTCCTGGAACTCGGCGGCAAGTCGGCGTTCATCGTGCTCGACGACGCGGACATCGCGGCGGCGGCGAGCTACGCGGCCTTCGGCGTCTGCGTGCACGCGGGCCAGGGCTGCGCGATCAGCACCCGGCTCCTGGTTCCCAGAGCACACCACGATCAGGCGGTCGAAGCAGCGGCGCGCACCCTGGCGAACATCAAGCCGGGCAACCCCGCCAAGCCCGGAACCGTCTGCGGCCCCGTCATTTCCGAACGCCAACTGGCCCGCATCGAACGCTATCTGGAACTCGCCCGCACCGAGGGCGGCACCATCGTCACCGGCGGCAACCGCCCCGAAACCGCCGGCTGGTTCATCGAACCGACCCTGATCACCGGCCTGCCGAACTCTTCCCGGGTAGCCCAGGAAGAAATCTTCGGCCCGGTCCTCACCGTCATCCCGTTCGACGGTGACGCGGACGCCGTCCGCATCGCCAACGACTCCCCCTACGGCCTGTCCGGCTCGGTCTGGGGCCGCGATCCCGAGCGCCTGCGCGCGGTGACCAATGGCGTCCGCACCGGCACGCTCAGCGTGAACGGCGGCATCTGGTATTCGGCCGACGCGCCCTTCGGCGGCTACAAGCAGTCCGGCATCGGACGGGAAATGGGCGTCCTCGGCTTCGAGGAATACACCGAGACCAAACTCATCGCGACCGGCTGCTGAGGAGTACCGACATGAGCCGTTTCACCGACAGGTCGATCATCGTGACGGGAGCCGCCCGCGGCATCGGCGCGGCGTACGCGCGCGCACTCGCCGCCGAAGGCGCGAAAGTCGTTGTCGCCGACCTGAACACCGAACTGGGCGAGGCCACCGCCAAGGAGATCACCACGAACGGTGGCACCGCCGTCTTCGCGCAACTCGACGTCGCCGACCCCGAATCCGCCAAGGCCGTAGCCGATTTCACCGTCGCCGAGTTCGGCGGCATCAACCACCTGGTCAACAATGCCGCCATCTACGGCGATATGAAGCTCGACATCCTGCTCACCGTGCCGTGGGACTACTACAAGAAGTTCATGGCCGTGAATCTGGACGGCGCACTGAACATGACCCGCGCGGTCTACAAGCACCTCGCCAAGGCGGGCGGCGGCTCGATCGTCAACCAATCCTCCACCGCCGCCTGGACCTACTCCGGCTTCTACGGGCTGGCCAAGGCCGGAATCAACAGCCTGACCCAGCAGTTGGCGCACGAGCTGGGCCACTCCAAGATCCGCGTCAACGCCATCGCGCCCGGCCCGACCGATACCGAGGCGACCCGCAGCATCGTGCCGGAGCAGTTCGTCGATCAGCTGGTCAAGCAGATGGCGTTGAAGCGGCTCGGCACCACCGAAGACATGGTCGGGGCCTGCCTGTACCTGCTGTCCGACGATGCCGCCTGGGTGACCGGGCAGGTCCTGAATGTCGATGGCGGGCAGGTGTTCCGGCCGTGAGCGACTTCCCGATCGGTTTCATCGGCCTCGGCAATATGGGCGCGCCGATGGCTCAACGACTGACCGACTGGCCGGGCGGGCTGGTGGTGTGCGATATGCGCCCGGACGCAGTGCAACCGTTCACCGACGCCGGAGCGCAAGCAGCCGAAAACCCCTCCGTACTCGCCGAATCCTGCCGCGTCATCTCGATCGTGGTCCTCGACGACGATCAGGTCCGCACCGTGGTCACCGACCTGTTGCAAACCGCGAAACCCGGCACCGTGGTGGCCGTGCACTCCACGATCAGCGACCGCACCGCCGTCGAGTTGGCCGCCGAATGTGCCTCGCACGGGATCGAATTCGTCGATGCCCCGATCAGCGGCGGCGCTCCCGCCGCCCAGCGCGGCGCCCTGGCCGTCATGGTCGGCGGCAGCGCGACCGCCTTCGAAACCGTCCGAGAACCGTTCTCCCGCTTCGGTTCCCTCGTCATCCACGCCGGTGACGTCGGCGCGGGCACCCGCATGAAGCTGGCCCGCAACCTGCTGCATTTCGTCGCCTTCACCGCGGCCGCCGAAGCCCAGCGCCTCGCCGAGGCCGCCGGACTCGACATCGCCGCCCTCGGCAAGGTGGTCCGCCACTCCGACTCGCACACCGGCGGTCCCGGCGCGATCATGCTGCGCAAGACCACCGCCCCCGTCGAGCCCGACGATTTCTGGTTCCCCATCCTCGGCCACGTCCGCGATCTCGGCGAGAAGGACCTGTCCCTGGCCCTGGATCTCGCCACCCGGCTGGATGTGAATCTGCCGCTGGCACAACACGCATTGCACGACCTGGGTGACGGACTCGGCGTAGGTCCCGGCCCGATCGCAAAGGAGCAGTTATGACCGAGCAGCAGCCCTCCGAGGTCCGGCAGGCGGGCCTGAAGAAGATGTCGGAGGTCTACGGTTTCGACCTCCCGAACCTGGAAGGCGACCCGTTCTTCGAGGTCACCGTCGACCACCTGTTCGCCGATATCTGGAATCGCCCCGGCCTGTCCCTGCGCGACCGCCGCCTGTTGCTGCTCGGAGCCATTACCGCGCAAGGACATGCGGAGATCGCCGAGATCCAGGTCGGCGCGGCCCTGCGCAACGGCGAACTCGACGCGGACCAATTGCGCGAGATCGCGGTGTTCCTGGCCCACTACGTGGGCTGGCCCGCCGCCACCAAGCTGGACGGCGCGATTCGCAAGACGCTGGCCAAGGACAAGAAGAAGTAATCCCTACCCGCAGTAAGGAATTCACAGACATGGCGGAAACCGCAACCGTCCGGCCGTTACAGGCCAGCGACGTCGAAACCTGGGACCACGAGGCCGATGTGGTGGTCGTGGGCTTCGGTATAGCCGGGGTGTGCGCGGCCATCGAGGCCGCACATTCGGGTGCCGACGTCCTGGTCCTGGAACGCACCGGCGGCTGGGGCGGCGCGGCCGCCATGTCCGGCGGCTTCATCTACCTCGGTGGCGGCACGGCGTTGCAGCAGAAGCTCGGCTTCGAGGACACCGTCGAGAACATGGAGAAATTCCTCACCGCGGCCCTGGGCCCCGGCGTGGACAAGGCCAAGATCCACGACTACTGCCAGGGCAGCGTCGACCACTTCGATTGGCTTGTCGCCCACGGTGTCCCGTTCAAGGAGGAGTTCTGGGGTGAGCCCGGCTACGAGCCGCCCGGCGACCAGGGCCTGATGTACTCCGGCGGCGAAAACGCCGCACCCTTCAAGGATCTCGTCCCGCCGGCCCCCCGCGGCCACCTCGCCTGGACCAAGGACAAGAAACTGGGCGAGAAGGGCGGCGGCTACATGCTGATGGAGCCCCTCGCCCAGCGGGCCGAAGAACTCGGCGTCCGCCACGAATACGACGTCCGCCTGCGCCGCCTCATCGTCGACGAAACCGGCCGCGTCGTAGGCGTTTCCGCCACCCGCTACGGCAAACCCGTCAACGTCCGCGCCACCCGCGGCGTGGTCCTGGCCACCGGCAGCTTCGCCTACAACCACGCCATGGTGGAGCAGTACGCCCCCAAGATCCTCGGCCGCCCCACCGCCACCGTCGAAGAACACGACGGCATCGGCATCCAGGTGGCGCAAGCCCTGGGCGCGGATCTGGCGCACATGGACGCCACCGAGGTCGCCCTGGTGGCCGACCCGCAACTGGTCGCCCGCGGCATCCTGGTGAACGGCCGCGGCCAGCGCTTCATCACCGAGGACACCTACGCGGGCCGCATGGGCCAGGCGGTCCTGCAGAATCAGGACAACCAGGCGTATCTGGTGATCGACGAGATCGCGCTGGAGGAGGCCATGGAAAGCCAGTCCTCCCTGTCGTTCCTGCGCATCGCACCCACCTGGGTGGCCGAGACCGTCGCGGAGCTGGAGAGCGAAATGGGCCTGCCGGAGAACACCCTGCAGTCCACCATCGACCTCTACAACCACCACGCCGAACAGGGCTCGGACCCCTTCCTGAACAAGAAGCCCGAGTGGGTCAAACCGATCCGCACTCCCCTGGGCGCCTACGACCTGCGCGGCTACACCGGCGGTTTCACCCTCGGCGGCCTGCGCACCGACCTGGACTCCCGGGTCCTGCACGTCTCCGGCGACCCCATCCCCGGCCTGTACGCGGCGGGCCGCGTCACCTCCGGCATCTGCGCGGGCGGCTACGCCTCCGGTTGCTCCCTCGGCGACGGCAGCTTCTACGGTCGCCGCGCCGGCATCTCCGCCGCCAAGCAGCTCTGAAAGGACCCTCCCCCATGCGTTTCGGCATCGTCCTGTTCACCAGCGACCGCGGCATCACCCCCGCGACCGCCGCCAAAGCCGCCGAAGATCGAGGATTCGACTCCTTCTTCGTCCCCGAACACACCCACATCCCGATCAAACGCGAGGCCAACCACCCCGGCACCGGCACCGCCGACCTCCCCGACGACCGCTACCTGCGCACCCTCGACCCCTGGGTCGCCCTGGGCACCGCCGCCGCCGTCACCAGCCGCATCGAACTGTCCACAGCCGTAGCGCTTCCCACCGAAAGCGACTGCATCACCCTCGCCAAGACGATCGCCACCCTGGACCACCTCTCCGGCGGCCGCGTCACCCTGGGTGCCGGATTCGGCTGGAACACCGACGAATTGACCGACCACGGCGTCCCCGGCAACAAACGCCGCACAGTCCTGCGCGAATACATCGAAGCCATGCGCGCCCTCTGGACCCAGGAAGAAGCCTCCTACTCCGGCGATTTCGTCTCCTTCGGCCCCAGCTGGGCCTACCCCAAACCCACCCAATCCCACATCCCCCTCCTCATCGGCGCCGGCGGCACCGACAAAACCTTCAAATGGATCGCCCGCTCCGCCGACGGCTGGATCACCACCCCCACCGAATCCGACGTCTCCGCCTCCACTTCGCTGCTGATGAAGCACTGGGAAGAAGCAGGCCGCGAGGGCAAGCCCCGCGTAGTAGCCCTAGCCTTCAAACCCAACCCCGACCAACTCGCCTCCTGGGCCGAAGCAGGCGTCACCGACGTCCTCTACGGTCTCCCCGACAAGCCGGACGCAGAGGTCCTCGCTTACCTTGACCGCCTCTCCGACAAGCTGGTCCCCCTCGGCCTGACCAAGCCCTGATGTCCAGACCGTGGGCTGGAACACCCACCCCAGCCCACGAGACCGCTCGGTCTGCAAGAGCACACGCCTACCCCTAGGCTCACCGGGTGAGTGGAGTTGAAGACAGCCCGATGCAGTTTCCGGGCTGGGAGCAAGACCAGGTACCGCCAGGAGCATCGAGCGATGCCACCGCGACGGAATTCGGTCCGCTACCACCGGTTCCGCCGCTGGAACAGCCACACGCCGTCTTCACGGTGCAGTCCGACACCGCGAGCCGGATGGGAGCGGCACTGGCTGCCCGAATGCTACGCACCCCAACGTTCTGGATGTGGACCGTACTGCTGTGGGGTGGCATTGCCGGGGTTGTCACGCTTTTCATGGGTCGTCCCGGCGCGATCCTCGGCGGCGTACTCCTGGTCACGGCTCTGGTAACCCGGCCCTTGGATCAGGGCCGCCTGCGCCGGAAGTACACCGCACTCGCCGCAACGACCTCCGTGCCCGGCACGGTAACGGCCATCCGATTCGGACCGGACGCATTGGACGGCAGTGGTCAACGTGGCCGTACGAGGATGCACTACAACGAAATTCGATCCGTGTTCACGGATCGAAACGCAGTGGTGATGCGCTACCGGAGTGGCCTGCTCGCCTTTCCCCGAGAGCTGTTCCCGGACTGGAGTATCGAACTCATCACCCAGACACGCCAGGTCCGAGAACCGGCGAACGAAACAACGGTCCCCCCGCTGCCGCCGATCCCGACGATCACCAATCCGACTGCAACCTTCGTTTGCACGCCCGACACGGCCCGCAGAATGGCTCGCGCCTACACCCCCCACGCCTTGCGCCCGCTGTTGCGCACCGCCGCGATCCTCGCAGGCATGCCCCTGGGCATCGCACTGATAGCCCACAACCGATTGGGCCTCACGGTAGCCCTCGCCCTCCTAGCGGTAGTCGCGGGATTCCTTGCCCTGGTAGCCATCATCACCTCCCGGCAAACAAACCAGTCCTACGCCCACGCCGTGCCCCCCGGCCTCCCCATAACCGCCCGTTACGGCCCCGACGCCGTAGATTTTCAGCAAGCCGACGCCTGGACCCGCACCCCCTACTCAACAATCCGCTCAATCACCCTCCGCGGCCCCATCACCGTAGTAACCACCTCCCGCCCCACCGTCTGCCCACGAGAACTGATCCCAGCCCACGCCATCGCCCACATGTGCGCGATAAACCCACGAATCATCATCAAACGCTGATCAAAAGATCCTCGAGTCTCTGAAAGGTGATCCGTGCAGTCCGTGGGCCGGTAGGCGAGGCCACGTCTCCCAAGTCGCGTCAGCGAAAGTCCGGTAGGGCAGGCGACGCAACCACACTGCCCGGTACATGCCACCTCGACGCAATCCCGTTGCAGCACAACCACGCAAGTAGTCGTCCCCCCGAGTTACCTGGCCTCGAGCCGCCGAATCACATGTTGATCCGATCCCGACGCGAAGCGAGGGCGCGTCCCTGCTGACGACGTTGCTCCGGGGTGGTGTACACCTGCATCAGCTCGGTCATGATGTTGACCGCGACACCCGGATCGAAGATCGACCCGGTCGGCTCCGCGTCAGGGACCCCAGCGGCGGTGACCGGCGGCACGGCGATGGTCGGGAAGAGGTAGAGGCTGCCTTCGGGCTCGGTGGTGACCGATTCCCCAGTGGGCGTGCGCCATTCGACCACGCGCCCGGGGTGGTGACGGACTTCCCACCCGTTGGCATGGTTGTCGGCCAATGTCTTGAGCCGGTGGTGACGGCGGCAGCGCGCTCCAAGGTTGTCCTCGGTGGTGTGACCACCGGCTTGCGGGTTGGCGTGGTCGAAGCGGTCCTGGTGGTCGAGATCGCTGGCGGCGGCAGGGATGTGGCAGCCGGGCGCGCGGCAGATCCCGTCGATCGCGCGGGCTTGCCGGGCGGTGCGGGCACCGGGCCGGTAGCGCAATTCGGTGGCGCTGTCGGTGTTTTCGGCGTGACGGGTGGTGGCGGCCGCAGCGCTGGGGGCGGGGCGGCCGGTGGTGATGCTGGTGGCGGTGGCGGTAGTCGGGGTGGTGGCCGCAGCCGGGGCGGCGGAGCCGGTTTCCGCACCAGCGGCGGTCGCGATGGGCCCGACCGTAGCAAGGGCGGGGATCGCGGCCAACCCACCGATGGTGGCTGCGGTGGGGGCAGTCGTGGCGGCGGAGCCGGTTTCCGCAATACCGGCAGCAGCCTCGGTGGGGGTGGTGATGCCGGTGGCGGTGATGATTTCGAAGCGGGCGTGGCGGGCGATCTGGCGGGCCAGGTCGGGGTCGATGGCACCGAGGCCTGAGAGGAGGGCCGGGTTGTCTTGCAGGCCGGCCAGGGTTTCGGCGGAGACGCCCACTTGCACAAGGGCTTTGCGGGCGACCGGGGCTTCGCCGGTGAGGGCGCGCGGGCAGTCCGGCTGGCAGCACTGGCAGACCAGGCGGCCTGTGCCGTCCGCGAGAGATACGAGGGCGTCGGCGCGGCGCTGGGCGACGGTGCGCGGGTCTTTACGGCAGCACTGACTGGACGCCATCTCGCGCAGGCGCTCGTACAACGCCTGGCCACCGGCCGCAGGCAGGACCCCGTCCAACAGAGCGGTGCCGTCGTCGTGGGCGGTGATCGACACATAGCGGTCGGCTTCGGCGGCCTTGCGGCGGGCAGCTTGACCGGCCGGGTCTGCCTCCAGGAGACGGCGGCGGGCGGTGCGGCGAATGCGTTGCGGGTCAGCCTTTTCCGCGTAGGCGGCGAGGGCGGGCTCCAGCTCGGTGAGCAGTTCGTCGGAGGCGTTGGAGAGCGACTTGCTGATCGCGCGGGCCTGCGCAAGGTCGATGCGGCCGGCGGCGAAGGCCTCGCGGGTGGCCGGGCAGCGGTTCTCCAGATCCAGGCCCAACCCGATGAGACCGTCTGCAGTCCCCTGCGAAACCTTCAGTGCGATACCGATTTCGGTGGCGGCATCTTCTCCCGCATTGAGGTTGCTGACGCCGAGATCGAGCTGCTGGGCGCGGCGCAGGTGGTAGAGCCCGGTCATCAACGCGGTCTCTTCGGCTTGCAGCACAGCTATTTCCGAGTGCACGCCACGGAGACGCGCCACCAACTCGTTGGCGGCGGCGATCTCATCTGCGATATCACTCATACAATCGATCATACTTTCGAACAATGCGACACGACAGCACGATACGAGGGACACGCTGCGAAACATTCTGGCAAATATAGGAATTGGCGACCACGAGTTACGCTCACCGCATGGGTGGGGTTGATCAAGGTCCGTTGGCGTATCCGAGGTGGGATTTGCCACCGATCCCCGTGCTGGACGAGCCGCACGCGGTATTCGTGGCACAGGCGGACACTGCCGGGCGGATCGGCGACACGGTGGTCCGGCAGATGCTTCGGAGACCGCATGCGCGGGCGTATTTCGGCGGGCTCTGGGTCGCGGCAGCTGCCGTGCTGCTCGCGTTCAACGGGATCACAGGTGCCGTGCAAGCCGTGTTCGTCATCGGCATCTCACCGGTGGCGATACTGGCCGTGAGGCGGCAGCGCGTGCGGAGTTTCACCGCAAACGCCGCGAATTTCAGCGGACCCGGGATGACCCTGGCCGCGAAATTCGGTCCCGATGCAATGGATATCGTGAGCGCGCAGGGCTACAGCAGATTTCGGTACGCCGATCTTCGCGCGTTCTTCGCCGACCGGCCCGATGTGGTCATCCTGCACCACGGCCCGATACTGACCGGATATCCACGAGAACTCTTCCCGGACTGGGCGATCGAACTGATCCGCGCCGGAATGCGAGGAGAGAGCCCGGTCGGGTCACACCGCCTGCCCGCACTGTCCGAGCTCCCAGGAACACCGCAGCCGTCGGCCGTTTTCGTCGCGACCGCGGACACGGCCCCGCAGATGGCCGAGACATACACACGGGCGATCCTGCGGACCGGCACGATCGCGATGGCCATCGTCGTCGGAGCCGTCCTGCTGGTCGGCGCGATCATGCTCAGCCCACTGCTTCTCGTCATCGGCGCCGTCCTGGCCGCGATCTTCGGCAGCCTGCTGCTGGTCACCGCCACAGCGGGCAAACGGCGACTGCAAGCCAGTTTCGTCCTGGCCATGCCACCCGGCCAACTCCTGGCGACACAATTCGGTGCGCAGGCGTTCGATATCCACACCGCGACCGGCTTTGTCCGGCACCGATATTCGGCGGTCCGTTCGCTGCGGTTCCACGGCCCCGCCGTGATGCTGTCGGCCGGTCTTCTCATGCCGTACCCGCGAGAGCTGTTCCCCGCCGACATGATTGCCGCCATTCCCACGGCTGCCGCGCGGACGAGCCCCGGTCGCTGAGGGTTTCGTCAGCCGCAGGCGGCGGTGCGCTGGAGGATCTGGAGCCGCCCGGTGGTGCCGAGGTCGCGGAATTTCCCACCGGCGACCGCACGCCGGTACAGGTGGTCGGTGTTGCGGAGGGCCAAGAGGCCACCGCCTGCGATCCAGTGGACCCAGTCGTCGTAGGCACGGTCGGCGGCCACGTCGGAGTCCGGGTGGACGATCAGGAGGAGCCGTAATGGAGTGCGCCAGTCGCGCACCATGTTTTCGTCGATGGCCGAGGTTTCGTCCGGGCGGCTCGTAATTTCCAGGATCGCGCCCTTGCCCACATATGCGCGGAGGGATTCGGCCAGGGCCCGGCTCTCGTCCGCCGGCAGCGTCGCGGAAATTTGCTCGATGAGTGCCGGTAATTCGCGGCGCACGGCCGTAAGCGCGGGGGGAGTCATTCGAAAGCCTTTCTCCTGCGCACTCATTCATACGGTTCACGCATACCGCGAGTTGCTAGACGTGCCCGGCCATAGTAGCATCCGGACACGTGTCTGATCCCCTTTCCGACCGCTCAGCGGTGAGCATGGAGGCCACTCGGCGGCGGCTCACGCAGAAGCAGGCCGATACCGTGGACCGGTTGACGCAGGCGGCCATGGATGTGCTGGCACGCGAGGGTTTCGCGGGCCTGACCGTCCGGATGGTGGCCGCGCAGGCCGGGGTGGGTACGGCTACCGCATACACCTATTTCTCCTCCAAGGAACACCTGGTCGCGGAGATGTTCTGGCGGCGACTGGCCGCTACGGACGCACCCGCCGGGGACGAGCCCGAGTCCACCGCACGTGTGCTCGCGGTGCTGCGACAGATCGCGTTGCTGATGGCGGATGAGCCCACCCTGGCCGGTGCGGTGACCTCCGCACTGCTGGGCACCGATCCGGATGTGGCACACCTGCGCCTGCGCATCGGCGGCGAGATCCGGCGGCGATTGATCGACGCGCTCGGCCCCGACGCCGACCCGGAACTCGTGGAGACCCTGGAAATGATCTACGCGGGCGCACTGGTGCGCGCGGGCATGGGTTACGCCTCGTATGCCGAAATTGCCGACCGCATGGAGAAATCCGCACTGCGCGTGCTGAAAAGCTGACAGTCTGAAAAGCCAGGCGTCTATCCGGGAGGTCGCAGATGCCCCTGGTACAACCGCGCGCGGTATCCGGTGGCGAGCACGAGTACGGCCACCTCGAGGAATTCCGCACCGACCCCATCGCCCTGATGACCCGGGTCCGCCGCGAATGCGGTGACATCGGCTCGTTCCGGCTGGCCGATCGCGACGTCATCCTGCTGACCGGTGCGCAGGCCAACGAATTCTTCTTCCGCGCCGGCGATGACGAGCTGGATCAGGCCGCCGCCTACCCGTTCATGAAGCCCATCTTCGGCGAGGGCGTGGTCTTCGACGCCCCGCCCGAACGCCGCAAGGAGATGCTGCACAACACCGCGCTGCGCGCGGAGCAGATGCGCGGCCACGCCACCACCATCGCGCGTGAGGTGGATCGCATGGTGGCCCGCTGGGGTGACGCGGGCGAGATCGACCTGCTCGAATTCTTCGCGGAACTCACCATTTACACGTCCTCGGCGTGCCTGATCGGCACCAAGTTCCGCGAGGAGCTCGACGGCCGCTTCGCGCACCTCTATCACGAGCTGGAGCGCGGTACCGACGCCTACTGCTACGTCGACCCCTACGCGCCCATCGAAAGTTTCCGCCGCCGCGACGAGGCACGCTGGCAACTGGTCAAGCTGGTCCGCCACATCATGGCCGGACGGCTCGCGAATCCCGCTACGGGTAAAGACGATCGGGACATGGTGGATGTGCTGCTGTCGGTCCCCGACGAGCAGGGCAATCTCCGCTTCTCGGCCAGCGAGATCACCGGCATCTTCATCTCGATGATGTTCGCCGGTCACCACACCACGTCCGGCACCGCCGCCTGGACGATCATCGAGCTGCTACGACACCCGGCAATCCTGAACACCGTTGTCGCCGAACTTGATTCGCTCTACTCCGACGGCTCCGACGTGAGTTATCACGCGCTGCGCCGAATTCCGAACCTGGAAGCGGTGCTCAAAGAGGTCCTGCGCCTGCATCCGCCGCTGATCATTCTCATGCGGGTGGCCCGCGAGGAGTTCGAGGTGTGCGGTCACCGCATCGCAACCGGCGACTTGGTGGCGACGAGTCCCGCTGTCTCCAACCGGATTCCGGAATCCTTCCCGGATCCCGAGCGCTTCGACCCAGCCCGCTACCTGGACCCGAATCAGCAGGATCTGGCCAACCGCTGGACCTGGATCCCCTTCGGCGCGGGCCGCCACCGCTGCGTGGGCGCGGCCTTCGCGCTCATGCAGCTACAGGCGATCTTCTCGATCCTGTTGCGGGACTGGGAATTCGAACTGGCCCAGCCCGCCGACAGCTACCGCAACGACCACTCCAAGATGGTCGTGCAGCTGCAGCAGCCGTGCGCGGTGCGATACCGACGCCGCGCACGGCCGGAAAGCTGATTAGAGCGCAGCCTCGATGGCACCGGTCACGGCCGGATCCTTGGGCTCGGTCCGCGGACGGAAGCGGCCGAGGATCGCCCCGTCGCGTCCGACCAGGAACTTCTCGAAGTTCCACTGGACGTCCCCGGCCTCACCGGTGGCATCGGCGGTGGCGGTCAGCTCGGTGTACAGCGGGATCCGCCCCTCACCGTTGACGTCACTCTTCTCCAGCAGCGGGAAGTCGACACCGTAAGTGGTCGAGCAGAATTCGGCGATCTCCTCGGCGGTGCCGGGCTCCTGGCCCATGAACTGGTTGCTCGGCACGCCGACGACGGTGAACCCCTGCGGCCCGTAGGTCTGCTGCAGTTCGACCAGGCCCGAGTACTGCGGGGTCAGCCCGCACTTGGAGGCGACATTGACCAGCAGCACGACCTTGTCGCCGGCCAGTTCGGCCAGGGTGGTGGGCTTGTCGGACAACGTGCGCAGCGGAATCTCGCGAAGATTGGTCACAAGCACGAATATAGAACGGGTTCGGCGACCGCCGCGGTTCAGGAGTACCGCACCTGCCAGTGTTTGATGCCGTTGATCCACCCCGACCGCAGCCGCTGCGGCGGCGCGACCTCGGCGATATCCGGCATGGCGTCGGCGATGGCATTGAACATCAGGTCGATTTCCAGCCGGGCCAGGTTCGCGCCGACACAGAAGTGGTTTCCAGTGCCGCCGAACCCGACATGCGGATTGGGATCGCGCATGACGTCGAATTCGAAGGGGCGCTCGAAGACCTCGTCGTCGAAGTTGGCGGAGCTGTAGAACAACCCGACCCGCTGTCCCTCCAGGATCTTCTGCCCACCGAGTTCGGTATCGCGCACCGCGGTGCGCTGGAAGGCCGTGACCGGAGTCGCCCAGCGCACGATTTCGTCGGGCGCGGTGCGGGGCCGGTGCTGCTTGTACAACTCCCACTGATCCGGGTTGTCCACAAAGGCTTTCATGCCGTGCGCGATGGCATTGCGGGTGGTCTCGTTGCCCGCCACCGAGAGCAGGATGACGAAGAATCCGAACTCGTCCGAACCCAGCATCTCGCCGTCGACATCGGCGTTCACCAACTGGCTGACGATATCGTCGGCCGGACGGGCGCGACGCTGTTCGGCCATGTTGTAGGCGTAGCCGAGCAGCTCGGCATTGGCGGCCATATTGTTGCCCGCGAATTCCGGATCGTCGTAGTTCAGCAGCTGATTCGACCAGGTGAACAGCTTGTGCCGGTCATCCTGCGGTACCCCGAGCAGTTCGGCGATGGCCTGCAGCGGCAGTTCGCACGCCACCTGCTCGACGAAATCCCCACTGCCCGCCGCCTTGGCCTCACGGACGATTTTCCCGGCGCGTTCGGTGAGTGCGGCACGCAGACCTTCGATGGCGCGCGGGGTGAATCCCTTGGAGACGATCCGGCGAATCTTGGTGTGTTTCGGCGGATCCATATTCACCAGCAGCGCTTCGCGACCCAGTTCCAGTTGTTCGGGTTCGGAGTCGGCGGGCATGCGGATGATGGAGCCCTTGAGATTCGAGGACCAGAGTTCCGGTCGCCGCGAGATCTCCTTGACGTCCTCGTGCCGGGTGATCACCCAGTAACCGTCGTCGTCCATGGGTGCGGCTTGAGCGGGCGTCTGCGCGTTCCACCAGACCGGCGCGGTTCGCCGCAGCAGCGCGAACTCCTCCGCGGGACTATGGTCGGCCCAGAGCGCGGGATCGGTGAAATCGAAACCGGCCGGCAATGACGGAACAGACACTGTTCCTCCTCGGGCATGGTGCCACTATGATCACGAAATTGGAACGTGTTTCACAACGATTGAACCACGTAGACCTGCGGTGGGGCAGCGTTTCCAGCCAGTTGATCTCGCCACTGGACATTGCGTCCAGCGGATCGACAGACTAGAACTTGTTCTACAGTGATGCCAGGCACACTCGAAGATGAGGTAACTGATATGACCGCTTCCCCGGGCTCAGCGAACGAGGCCGACTACGTCGTCGTAGGCGCAGGTAGCGCCGGTGCGGTGCTGGCCGGTCGGCTCGCCCAGCGCGGCGCGAGCGTGATCCTGCTGGAGGCCGGGCGCAAGGACAACACCCAGCTGGTCACCCGCCCCGGCATGATCTCGATGGTCCACACGGTCCCCCAGCTCAAGAAGCTGGTGACCTGGAAGCAGTACTCGGTCCCGCAGAAGCACGCCAACAACCGCCTCATCCCGATGACGCGCGGCAAGGTGCTGGGCGGCTCGAGCTCCGTCAACGGCATGCTCTACGTGCGCGGCAACAAGGCCAACTTCGACTCGTGGGCGGCCGAGGGCAACACCGGCTGGAGCTACGACGAGATCCTGCCCGCCTACAAGCGACTCGAGAACTGGGTCGACGGCGCCGACGACTACCGCGCCACCGGCGGCCCGATCGAGGTGACGCGTCCGCGCGAGATCACCCCGATCGCCGAGGAATTCATGACCGCCGCGTCCGAGACCCTCGGCGCGCCGATCATCAAGGACTACAACGGCGCGTCGCAGGAAGGTCTGTCGATCTTCCAGCAGAGCGTGAAAGACGGCGTCCGCTACAGCTCTTCGCGCGGCTTCATCACCAATATGCCGAACTCGCACCTGACCGTGCTCACGCATGTGCAGGCCACCCGCGTGGTGATCGAGAACGGCCGCGCCATCGGCGTCGAGATCGCCGAGAAGAACGGGCAGCGTCGCATC
Organism: Nocardia sp. NPDC059240; assembly: GCF_042753865.1. Classification (NCBI taxonomy): domain Bacteria; kingdom Bacillati; phylum Actinomycetota; class Actinomycetes; order Mycobacteriales; family Nocardiaceae; genus Nocardia; species Nocardia sp. NPDC059240. The sequence continues at coordinate 911,619 of NZ_JBHZAC010000002.1, forward strand.
GTGCGGGCGGCCAAGGAGGTCATCGTCTCCGGCGGTGTCATCGGCTCGCCGCAGCTGCTCATGCTCTCGGGCATCGGCCCGGCCGGACACCTGCGTGAGCTCGGCATCGACGTGGTCGCGGACCTGCCGGTCGGTCAGAACCTGCACGACCACCTGTTCGTGCCGATGACCTTCGTGTCCAAGAAGGCCATCCACCGCGGCATCCCCACCTACTTCGCGCGCGGCATCCTCAAGGAGATGCGCAATCCGGGCAGCTCCTTCATGGGCCGCACCGTCTTCGAGGCCGCCGGCTTCGTCAAGACCAAGTTCGCCACCGGCGACCACCCGGACATGCAGATCCACACCCTGCCGTGGAGCTACCCGACGCCCAACCAGGACGAGGACAAGCTGCACCTGGTGGACCGCCGCCCGGCGCTGACCGTGATGCCGTCGCTCATCTACCCGAAGAGCCGCGGCGAGATGAAGCTGGCCTCGGCCGACCCGTTCGCCTCGCCGCTCATCGATCCCGGCTACCTGACCGATCCGTGGGACACCGAGTTCCTGATCGAGGGCATCAAGATGATCCGGGAAGTCATGTCGCACAAGAGCATCGCGGGCGACATCACCGAGAACTTCTTCCCGGGCCAGGAATGGGCCGACGAGACCGCGCTGCGCCGCGAGCTGCCCAACCGCGTGCACTCGATCTACCACCCGGTCGGCACCTGCCGCATGGGTGTGGACGAGCGCGCGGTCGTCGACCCGACGCTGAAGGTCAACGGCATCGAGGGGCTGCGCGTCGCCGACGCCTCGATCATGCCGAGCATCACCGGCGGCAACACCAACGCGCCGAGCTACATGATCGGCGAGAAGGCAGCCGAACTGATCGGGTAGCCACAACTCTCGCGGCGGAGTGCTGCTACTTCCCTGGTAGCTCCGCCGCGCGGATCGGCGGCTCACGACCACCGCCGATTCGAGACAGCCCCGGGCCTGCTACCACTCGGCCCGGGGCTGTTGTCATTCCACGTCCCGCCCGAGGAGTCATCGTGTCCCTGCCCATCGATGTCTGGCTGAACGCGCCGTTGGCCGAATCCGCTGCTCGCGCAAGCGAATTACGCTCGGCCGGGGTGGACGGGGTGTTCACCTTCGAAGGTGCGCACGACGTGTTCCTGCCATTGAGCCTGGCCGCCACCGCCGGGGTCGACATCATGACCAATGTGGCCATGGCGTTCCCGCGCAGCCCCATGCATCTCGCGCATACCGCGTGGGATCTACAGGCGTTGTCGGGCGGGCGATTCCGGCTCGGGCTCGGAAGTCAGATCCGGCCGCATATCGAGCGGCGCTACGGCAGTACGTGGTCAGAGCCGGTGGAGCGGATGCGGGACACCGTGCTGGCGGTGCAGGCGATTCTTCGGGCCTGGCAGGAGCGGGAAAGGCTGGACTACCGGGGGCGGTTCTGGCAGCACACGTTGATGACACCGCAGTTCGATCCGGGACCGAATCCGTATGGGGCGCCACCGGTTCTGGTCGGGGCGCTCGGGCCGCGCATGACCGAGATGGTGGCGCAGGTCGCGGACGGGCTGCTGGTCATGCCGTTCAATACCGAGCGGCATTTCCGGGAGCGGACGCTGGCGGCGGTGGACAAGGGGCTGGCCGGATCGGAGCGGCCGTTCGAGATCATCGTGGAAGCGATTGTGGCCATGGGTGATTCACCCGAAGAAGTGGCGACCGCACGGCTGGCGGTGCGGAATCTGCTGGCGTTCTACGGTTCCACGCCCTCGTATCGGCCGGTGCTGGAGGTCGAGGGGTGGGTGGAGCTGCAGCCGGAACTCAATCTGCTGTCCAAGCAGGGGCGCTGGGCCGAGATGGCCGGGCTGATCGATGATTCGATGGTGGACGCGCTGACCGTCAGCGGGACACCCGCCGAATGCGCCGGACAGCTCCGAACCAGGTTCGGGGACAGCGCTTCTCGCGTCTGCTGCTACTTCCCCGGCTACCAGGTCGCCGATACCGCGATCGCCGACCTGGTAGCCGCGTTGCGCTAGCCGACCGTGATCGGCCGATCGAGTTCGAACAGGCTGCGGTGGCCGGTCATATCGGTCACCACCAGGCGCGGCAGTTGCGGTCCGCGACCGTAATAGGCATGGGAGGTCACGCTGTCGGTGGTGGTCTCGTGCGAGCCGTCACCGAAGTACCAGTCGTACTGGCGGATCGCCGCGCCCGCCGCGTTGGCGTCGAAGCCGACCGGGGTGCCCGCGTCCACCTTCGCCCGGGACGCGGTGAAGCCGGCGCCGAGCGGCTCACCGCCGCCGAACCATTCGGCCAGCCGCGGATTGAGCAGGAAGGCCTCGGCATACTTGCGCGCACCGTCGGAATCCGGCCGGCCCGCGGCCGGAACGGTCATGCACTGGGGCAGCTCACCGGGCTTGGGGCAGGCCAGCTGGCGCAGTGAGATCGCCTCGTCGCCGAGCGGATTCATGGCCGGACGACGATCCCCGGTCTGCACGGCGTCCTGGGTGAACAGGCCGTCGGCGGCGGCCGCGAAAACCTCGCCCGCGGCGGCATTGGCCTCGGTGACCGCCTGCCGGAACGTCTCTCCCGACAGCCGCACGAACTCCGACCAGCGCTGGGTCAGTCCCTGCGGCACCCGGCCCGCGTCGTAACCGTGGAAGTAGTCACCCAGCAGAACCTTCGGCGCGCCGGGCAGTTGGTGGGCGGCCTGCAGGGCCTCGCGCGCACCGCGTCCGCCGTAGCCGAGCTTGGCCCCGCTGAAGTAGGGGACGGTGGCGGCCGGATTCACCGATTCCGCACCCACGCCACCGCATTCGCGGCGCACCGCTGTCGCCAGGTCCTGGGTGCCGGGCGTGACGCCGACCGGAATGCCGAAGAAGGGGTCCAGATCGTTGAGGCAGCCGTCCATGACGACCAGATCCACCTGGTAGCCGTTCGCGGTGGCGTCGGCGGCGGCCTGTTCGAGCTGGCAGAAGACATCGAGGGTGGCGTCGTCGCCGGTCGGGCAATGCGGGTGCTGCGGCGGGGAATCGAGGGTGGCGCCGGAACTGGTGTAGTCGTGCAGTTGCGCCTTGCGGCCGATCCGGGTGCCGAGCGTCTCGGCGAACAGGTCGGCGAAGGTGCGATCCTTGTCCAGGTTCTGCCCCCACAGCACCGAGTCGCCGACGGAAACCACATGCAGCGGTTGACATTCCCGGTTCACCCGGAAGCTCCACGGCTTGCCGTAGCCGCTCACGTCACCACCGGGGACACGGGCGCGGGCGTCCACGCGTAGCAATCCGTCGGGGGGTAGCTCATCCCGGCGGATGTCGAAGCCGACGGTCATCACCTCGTTCTGCACCACGGTGATGCCGCTGCGAATCGGCTGACCGCCGCCCAGGATTCGCCATTCCACCTCGGCGTGCTCCGGGACGCCCGGTGGGAAGTAGACGGCGGTGGTGCCGTGTAGCGGGCCGTTGCAGGGCCCGTCGTGCGGAGTGCTGACGTCGAGTATGAGGGGAAGGTCGGACAGGGGGTCGGCCATCGCGGGGCCACCGGCCCCGGCAACGCTTCCGGCCAACGCGAGCACACCCGTCAATGTCGGCAGCAGCGCTGCACGGCTTTGCCGGGATCGCCACAACTTCACATGCTCCTCCTGGGAGTTCCGCAATCTGACAGCAGACATGGTGCGGACGGCGCGGCGCGACCTCGTGAGGCGCGCCGGAATGGCCCAATTTAGGCGCGTTCTACCTGCACATCTGCTAGACAAAGGGGATGAACGCGAGAAATCTGACACTCGCAACACTGGCCTTCGGCCTGACCTTCTGGGCCTGGAATCTCATAGGTCCGCTATCCAGCAGCTATACCAAGCAGCTGGGCCTGTCCCCCGGCCAGCAGTCCCTGCTGGTCGCCACCCCCGTGCTGGTCGGCTCGCTGGGCCGCATCCCGGCCGGTGTGCTCACCGACAAGTTCGGCGGGCGCCTCATGTTCACCGTCATCTGCTTCGTGTCGATCATTCCGACCCTGCTGGTGGGTTGGTCGAATTCCTTTGCGGCGCTGATCCTCTGGGGCTTCTTCCTGGGCATCCCCGGCACCTCCTTCGCGGTCGGCATCCCGTTCGTGAACTCCTGGTTCGAACCGGCCCGGCGCGGCTTCGCCACCGGCATGTTCGGCCTCGGCATGGGCGGCACGGCACTCTCGGCGCTGTTCACCCCGCGCCTGGTCGACCATCTCGGGCGGGCGCAGACCCACGTGCTGATGGCCGTCGCACTGGCGGTGCTGGGCGCGGTGATGTGGCTGTTCAGCCGCAACTCCCCCGACTGGAAGCCGGCCACCGAACCGGCGCTGCCGCGCATCCGGGACGCGTTGAAACTCAAGGCGACCTGGCAGGGATCGTTCCTGTACGCGGTCGCGTTCGGCGGGTTCGTGGCATTCTCGACCTACCTGCCGACGGTGTTGAAGAACGTCTACGAGTTCACCCAGTCCGACGCGGGACTGCGGACGGCGGGCTTCTCCATCGCGGGCGTGCTGGCGCGACCGCTGGGCGGCACGCTGTCGGACAAGATCGGACCGGCGCGGGTGCTGATGGTCTCCTTCGCGGGCACCGCGATCATGGCCGTGGTGCTGGCGTTCAAGCCCGGACCGGAACTGCCGGCCGGTACCGCGCTGGTACTGATGGCGTTCTTCCTCGGGCTCGGCACCGGTGGTGTGTTCGCGCTCATCGCGCGGCTGGTGGAACCGGCCCGGGTGGGCACGGTTACCGGACTGGTCGGTGCTGCAGGCGGATTGGGCGGGTACTTCCCGCCGCTGGTCATGGGACTGGTGTACAGCTCGCGGCACGACTACTCGCTCGGTTATGTATTGCTCGCGCTGACCGCGGCGGCGGCACTGCTCTACACGCTGAAAGTCGGCCGTGAGGTTCGCAATTGAGAGCTAACGCTCGACCTCATGCGCGAAAACGGCACCCTGCCAGGGATGTTCGCAACTACAAGATCTTGTTAAGGCCGTGCCAAGCGCGGCTGGGCATCGTTTGTGTCAACGCCGGAACGTACGGCGGAACCGACGAGCCACCATCCGGGGGTGGGGACGCTGGGGCCGACCCATCCACGAGGGGTGGTGGGTCGACCACAGCAAACCAACCAACCGGTACTCGATCCGGGAACATGGCCTACCGCGAAGGGGGTGGTAGGCCAGCGCGGACCCGCTGTTATCCACCCACGAGGGGTGGCGGATAACAGCGGGTTCTTCGCGTCCGAGGCTAACGATCAGCGATCTTGTTCGTCCGATTTGTGGCCTCCGCCGCCCACCGCACGGCATCATTGAAGGCAAGAGCGCCAAGAAGATTGGGATTGCCGATGGAAACCGTGGTCATCTTCGCACTGGCCTGCCTGATCTATTGGTGGGGACTAATCTGACGTGGGAGTTTGCGCGACCGCGTACAGCGCGTCCGCGATGCGGCGGCTGAAGTGGTCGGCATCCTCGGTGCCGTGGGTGAGGGCGCGCATCAGCGTCGCGCCGCGCAGGAACTCGAAGACCGCCTCGACATCGCAATCCGGCGCCGCCTGACCGGAATCGGCTGCGGCCGTGAGCAGCTCGCGCAGCGCCGCGATGGTCGGTCGCTCGCCGCCGTCGAGCAGGCGGCGATAGCTCTCCTGATCATCGTGATATTCCGAGAGCAGACCGGGTATGGCCGAGCGGGCCGCCGGGTGCGCGGCCGCGGTGAGGAACAGCCGCGTCCAAGCCAGTAGGTCCGCGCGCAGATCGCCGGTGGGGACCGGATGGTTCTCCGAATCGAGGGCGAAGACGGCCTCCTCCACCAGGGCCCGCTTACCGGGCCAGCGGCGATAGATCGAGGTGGTGACCACACCGGCGCGCCGGGCCACCGCGGCAATGGTGGTCGCCTGGTAACCGTCACGGACCAGGAGTTCCTGGGCGGCCTTGAGTACCTGGGCGTCCAGGTGCGGGTCACGCGGGCGGCCGGGGCCGGTGCGGGCGGTCGCCTGGGTCACGGCGGGTTCCCCTCTTGCTGCAATCGGTGGAAATTCTGAAACAGGTTACATCGCGGGTGTAATTGAAATACGCTGCGCCGCGTATTCTAATTCAGGAGGACCGTCGCATGCTGACGCCGCAGGACGAACTGCTCGCCCACCAACTCGCCACCACCTTCGACCACGTGCAGCAGAGCGATCTGCGCTGGACCGAACGCGTCGTGCTCTACGGCTTCGACACCACCGGCGAGATCAGCGTGATGACCGGGATGGCCCGCTACCCCAACCGCAATGTGCTCGACGCCTACGCCATGGTGACCGTCGGCGGCAAGACCGCCCACGTGGTGCGGCTCTCCCGCGAGATCGGCTCGCGCTACGACGGAATCGCGGACTGGACCGTCGGACCGTTCACCTACGAGGTCGTCGAACCGCTGCGCAAGGTGCGCGCCACGCTCGGCGACAATGAGCACGGGGTGCGGTTACAGCTCGACTTCGAAGGCGAATTCCCCGCCTACGAACAGGAACCCGCGTTCTTCCGCTCGCGCGGCCGGGTGCGCGAGGACGCCAGGCGGTACTACCAGAACGGGCGCATCTCCGGCTGGCTCGAGGTCGAGGGCAACCGCGTCGAGATCGACCCCGAGACCTGGTGGTTCGGGCGCGATCACTCCTGGGGCACCCGGCACGGCGGAGGCGGTGGCAGCCTCGGCGAGGGCGAAGGGCTGCAGCCCGGCGAGATCCCCGACGGGGTCCTCTACTACATGGGCATCTTCCAATTCGATGACGAACTGGTGCATTTCGCGCAGCGCGAGACCGCCGACGGACAGCGCTGGCACTTCGAGGGGACCGTGCTCGCGCCGCTCGATGCAGGCGGGCAGGCGACACCGATCCTCGGCACCGACCACGCGCTGACCTTCCGCGACGACTTCCGCATCGTCAGCGGCGGCAGCTTCACCGTGCGCTCGGCCGACGGGCGGGAGCGGGAATTCCGGATTACGCCGATCTCCGACTTCTGGCCCGGGATAGCGGGATACGACCACTACCGCGGATACGCCTCGGGGCTGTGGAAGGGGGCCGACTGGAGCGACGGCTTCACCGCCGATCTCACCGATACCGCCGATCTGCGGCAGGTCAGCATGCTCAGCGAGACCTTCTGCCGGATCGAGACCGACGGCAAGGTCGGCTACGGGCTGGTCGAAATGGTGTTCATGGGGCGCAATGCGCGCTACGGGTACGCGGGGTTCTGACGGTGAGCACCAACCGAATTCCCGCGGAGCAACTGGGCGAAGCACTCGAACCGGCGGTGCGCGAGCATTTTCCGGTATCGGAGGCGGCACGGGTTCGCAATCTGTCCCGTACCGAGCGCGGGTTCGCCACCGAAACATATCTTTTCGAGGTGCAGGATGAGGCCGCCAGCACGCCGCTGGTGCTGCGGCGGCCACCGGATCTGTCGCTGTTCCCCGACTACGACCTGCTGCGGCAGGTGCTGGTCATGCGACGACTGGCCGCGACCGGTCTCCCGGTGCCGAATGTCGCCTGGTTGGAACGCGGCGAGAATCCGCTCGGGAGTCCGTATTTCGTGATGAACCGGCTGGCCGGGCAGGCGCCGAGCGACTATCCGTCCTATCACGTGGCGGGGACCTACTTCGAGGCCACACCGGAGCAGCGCGAGCGCATGTGGTGGGGATGCGTGGACACCATCGCCGAGGTCAATCAGTTGGATTGGCGGGCACTGGGATTGGAGTTCCTCGCCTTCCCCGAGCACGGCGCGGGGGTCATCGAGCAAGGGGTGAACTACCTCGACGCCGCGTTGTCCTGGGCTTGCGAAGGCAATCCGCCCGAGATCTATCGGCGGGCCGTCGCGTACCTGCGGGACAATCTCTACGAGCCGGAGCGGATCGCCCTGTGCTGGGGTGACGCTCGCATGTCGAACATCCTGTACGACAGTGATTTCCGGGTGCGCGGCGTACTGGACTGGGAGATCGCGCATCTCGGAGCGCCCGAATCGGACCTGGCATGGATGCTGTTCCTGGACTGGGCCTGCAGCGAGTACGAGGGGCATGCGGTCCTGCCGGGGACGCCGTCGCGGGCGGAGACCATCGCCTACTACGAGAAGATCACCGGGGAGCGCGTGCGCAATCTCGCGTACCAGGAGATCTTCTCGGCGGCGTTGCTGTCGGTTCCGCTGCTGCGCATGACCCATCGCGTGCAGCTGCCGCCGGAAATGAACATCACCGGATTCTGCACCGCCCGCATCGAGCAATTACTCGAATAGCCTGAACGACTGTGTCGTCGGTTACCGGGCGTCGACCAGTTCGGGTTCGACGGCCGAGATCCCTTCCGGCCCCGCCGCCTTCGCACCCTTCATCAGGAAGAAGGCGATCACCGTGGCGGTCAGGATGGCCGCGCCGCCCGCCAGGAAGGTGACCGACATCGCGTGGGTGTAGGCCTCGCGGGCCACGGTCAGCAGGGCCGAGTTGCCGCTGGCGAAGGCTCCCGCAATGCTGTCGCGAGCGAATCCCGGGACTTCGGAAGGCATTCCGCGGGTGTAGGTTCCGGCCAGCACCGCACCCAGCACGGCCACGCCCAGCGCGCCACCGGTCTGCTGGATGGTGTCGTTGAGGGCCGAGCCGACACCCGCCTGCTCCGGCGGGATGGCACCCATCAGCGCGCCGATGGCGGCGGGCATGGCCAGACCGGCACCGGCACCCAGCACCGCCATGGCCAGGGCCGCGGCCCAGAAGCCGGAGTCGACGGTCAGCGCGGCCAGCGCACCGGAGCCCGCGGCCAGCACCACCATGCCGATGAGGGTCACCGGACGCGCACCCAGCTTGGCCACCAGCCCGGCGCCCAGGCCGTTGAACAGCAGGGCGGCGATGGCCAGCGGGGTGAAGGCCAGCGCGGTCTTGATCGGCGAGTAGCCGAGCACGAACTGCAGGTACTGGGTGAGCAGCAGGGTCAGACCGGCATTGGCGAAGGTGACCAGCACCAGCGAGAAGCTGGAACCGGTGAAGATGCGGTTGCGGAACAGGTGCAGCGGAACCATCGGGTGTGCGGCCGTAAGCTCACGAATGACGAAGGCCGCCAGCACGATCACGGCGATGAGGATCGAAATCCAGGTGCCCGCAAGGCCCTTGGTCGGGAACTCGATGATGCTCCACACCAGCGCCACCATGCCCACGACCGACAGCACCATGCCCGGCAGATCGGTGGGCCGGGGCGAGCCCTTGGATTCCGGCATCAGACCGAACGCCGCCGCGATGGCGATCGCCGCGATCGGCACATTGAGCAGGAACACCGAACCCCACCAGAAGTGGTTGAGCAGCACGCCGCCCAGCACCGGGCCGCCGACCATGCCCAGCACCGACACGCCGGTCCAGGACGCGATCGCCTTGGGACGCTCCTCCTCGTCGAACACGGTGATCAGGATGGACAGCGTGCTCGGCATGATGAGCGCGCCGCCGATACCCATGATCACGCGGCCGGCGATGAGCATGCCCGCGGTGGTGGCGTAGGCCGCGAGGAGCGAGGCCGCGCCGAACAGGACCAGGCCCAGCACCATCACCAGCCGGCGGCCGAAGCGGTCGGAGAGACTGCCGGAGGTGAGCAGCAGGCCGGCGAAAACCAGGATGTAGCAATCGATCACCCACTGCAGGGCCTGCGGGCCGGCATGCAGGTCGACCGCGATCTCCGGTAGCGCGACGGTGAGGACCATATTGTCGATCACCAGCACCAGCGAGGCCAGGCAGAGCACGACCAGGATCAGCCAGCGCTTCGGATTGCGCTGGGCCGCAGGCGATGTCATCGCCTCGGTCACGTTTTCGGCAGTCATTTCACGTCCCCTTCGAGAAGCTCGTCCGCACACTGTGCGGCGTTGTCGAACACTGTACGGTCACCGTACAGTGTTCGCAAGAAGGAACGGTGTACGGTCAAACGAACGGCGTTCTAGCTGGGGTTATGCTGTTCCCCGGACAAAGGAGGAAGAGCCATGGCGGCAAATGCGCAGGAGTTCTCGTCGGTGTGGACCCGCCCGCAGCGAGAACGGCGCGAGCAGCCCGCACTCAGCCGGGACCAGATCGTCGGCGAAGCGCTCGCCCTCCTCGACACCGAGGGCTACGACGCGCTGAGCATGCGCAAACTCGGCACCCGGCTCAATGCCGGGGCCACCTCGCTCTACACCCACGTCGCCAACAAGGACGAGATCCTGGAATTGGTGACCGACGAGGTCTTCGGCGAGATCCAGCTGCCCGACTACATCGAACCGGCGAACTGGCGCAACGACGTGCTCACCCTCGGGCGCGATCTACGCGCGACGATCCTGCGCCACCCGTGGATCAGCATTGCCATGACCAATGCGGGCCTGGCCTTCCTCGGGCCCAACCTGATGCGCATGACGGACACGATCCTGGCCGTCCTCGAGGCCGCCGGATTCGACGACCGCGCTGCGGATCGGGCCTCCAATGCCGTCTTCGCCTATGTCCTCGGCTCCACCGGCACCGAAACCTCCATGCTCACCGGCGTGGCGCGCAGCGGGCTGACCGAGCAGGAATGGTTCACCAAGATGATCACCATGGCCGAACAAGCGGCGCAGGGATTCCCGCGCATCGCCAAACGCTATGACCTGTATCGCGATATCGATTCCGCGCAGTCCCGCGACGACTTCTTCGACGACGAACTCGGCCTCATCCTCGACGGACTGGAACTGCTGCGGGGCCGCGCGGCAGCGGAATAGCCTGCCGCGCGGGGCGATTCAGCGGCCTGTTGCCAGACTCGTACCGCCATTGGCGTCGAGTACGACGCCGGTGATGAAGCCGTTGGTGGCCAGCATGTGGATGGCACGGGCGATGTCCTCGGGACGGCCGACACGACCCACCGGGGTGGTGGCCACCAGACCGTCGAACAGGGCCTGGCGCTGCGCCTCGGGAACCCGGTCCCACCACGGGGTATCGATGACACCCGGGGAGACGGCATTGATGCGCAGCGGGGCGAGCTCCACCGCCAGCGGCGGGACCATGGCGTCGAGCGCGCCGTTGATGGCGGCCAAGCCCGCGGTCCCGGGGAAGGCCGAGCGGGACGAACCGGCGGTGATCAGGGTGACCGAGCCGTTCGGATCCATGTGCGGGAGTGCGGCTTTCAGGATGCGCACCTGCGGCCAGAACTTGCCGTCGAAACCGGCGGCCAGTTGATCCAGGTCGAGATCCAGGAAGGGGCCGCTGCCCGCCGAGCCGCTGACCGCGATGACCAGGTGGTCGATGATCCCGGCCTGCGCGAAGAAGGCGTCGATATCGGTCTGGCTGGTGGCATCCAAGGCGTAGCCGGTGGTCTTGCCGCCGATCCGCTCGATGGCGGCGTCCAGCTTGTCGCGGCCGCGGCCGGTGATGACGACCTCGGCGCCGTCGGCGGCGAAGGCGGTGGCGGTGGCCTCGCCGATGCCGGAGCTGCCACCCATGACGACGACGCGCTGTGTGGTGGTCGCCGCGCTCGGTGAAGTGGTCATTGTCGAACCTCTCTGTCGCTGTCCGTCTATTCTTACGGAACTGACAGTCTCGACAACGCGGAAACCGAGACTTTTAGTCTCGACAAAGGAGTGATGTGTCTCACCCCCGACCACACACCGGGCGACGCCGCAACGAGGCCACCCACCAGGCCATCCTCGACGCGGCCCTGCGGCTGCTCGGCGAATCCGCGGGCGCGGCGGTCACCATCGACGCCATCGCCCGCGCGGCGGGTGTCGGCAAGCAGACCGTCTATCGGTGGTGGCCGTCCAAGGGGGCGCTGCTACTGGACGCGCTCACCGAGCGGTCACAACTGCAGGTGCCGACGCCGGACACCGGCTCGGTGCGCGCGGATCTGCACGCCATCATCGCGGCGACATTCCGTGGCGCACAGGAACCTTCGACCGCGCCCGCGCTACGCACGCTGCTGCGCGAGTCGGCGCAGGACCCGCATCTGGCCGAATTGCTGCAGACCTTCACCGCGCAGCGGCGCGACGCGGTGCACGCGGTACTGGTTCGAGGGCAACAGCGCGGCGAGATCGCGGCCGACGCGGATCTGAGCCTCATGGTCGACGAGTTCTACGGGGTGTTCTGGTACCGCTTCTTTCTCGGACACGCACCGATCGACGACGGGGTGGCCGAGCGGCTCACCGATTCGATCCTGGGCCGAGAATGACAAAAACCCGCATCGCCGAATGCGATGCGGGTCTTTGCGATTGATGCTACTTGGCCAGCTGCTCGCGGACCGTGACCTCGATGCGCTTGCCGAGATCGGCGTCGACGCTCTTCCAGTAGTCGAACACGCGGCTCAGGATGGGCTCACGCACACCACCGAGGATGTGGCCGGAGACGTTGGCCACCAGGCGATCCCGCTGGGCGTCGTCCATGACCTCGCGGACCAGCGTGCCGGCCTGCGCGAAGTCGTTGTCCTCGCGGTGGGTGATGTACCCGGCGCGAGTCATGCTCGGGTCGAACTCCCACGCGCCGTCGTCGATGGCACGCGCCGGATCGGCGTGCGCGCCACCGAAGGAGTTGGGCGCGTACACCGGAACGCTGGCGGCGTTGTGCGAGAACCGCATCTGGCCGTCCTGCGAGTACGAGTTCACCGGCGCGGCCTTGGCGCGGTTCGGCGGCAGCTGCGCGTGGTTGGCGCCGATGCGGTAGCGGTGCGCGTCGGCGTAGGCGAACACGCGACCCAGCAGCATCTTGTCCGGCGAGAAGGCAATGCCCGGAACCACATTCGACGGCGCGAAGGCGGCCTGCTCGATGTCCACGAAGTAGTTCGCGGGGTTGCGGTTCAGGGTCCAGCGGCCGACCTCGATGAGCGGGTAGTCCTGCTGCGACCAGACCTTGGTCAGGTCGAACGGGTTGAAGCGGTAGTTCTCCGCCTCGGCGACCGGCATGATCTGGACCTTCAGGGTCCAGGACGGGTGGTCACCGTTCTCGATGGCCTGGTACAGGTCGCGACGGTGGTAGTCGGCGTCCTTACCGGCCAGCTCGTCGGCCTCGGCCTGGGTCAGGGTCTGGATGCCCTGGTCGGTCTTGAAGTGGTACTTCACCCAGAAGCGCTCGCCCGCTTCGTTGATCCACTGGTAGGTGTGCGAGCCGAAGCCGTCCATGTGGCGCAGGGTGGCCGGGATGCCGCGGTCGCCCATCAGCCAGGTCACCTGGTGCGCGGTCTCCGGACGCAGGGTCCAGAAGTCCCACTGCATGTGCGCGTCGCGCAGGCCCGAGCCCGGCAGGCGCTTCTGCGAGTGGATGAAGTCGGGGAACTTGATCGGGTCCTTGATGAAGAACACCGGGGTGTTGTTGCCGACGATGTCGTAGTTGCCCTCGGTGGTGTAGAACTTCACCGCGAAACCGCGCGGGTCGCGCCAGGTGTCGGGGCTGCCCTGCTCACCGGCGACGGTGGAGAAACGCACCAGCGACTCGGTGCGGGTGCCCGGCTGGAACAGCGCGGCCTTGGTGTAGCGGCTCACATCGCCGGTCACCACCAGTTCGCCGAACGCGCCCGCGCCCTTGGCGTGCACCACACGCTCCGGAACCCGCTCGCGGTTGAAGTGGGCCAGCTTCTCGATCAGATAGTGATCGTGCAGCAGGATCGGGCCCTGGGTGCCCGCGGTGAGCGATTCGTTGTCGCTGGGCACCGGGGCGCCGGAATTGGTGGTGGTCGCCTTGGTCATGGGTTCGAGCCTGCCGAGTTTTCTGGAACTAGTCAAGAAAACTGAGCGGGGTCTGAGTAAACAAAGGTGTATACAGTCCCGGTACCCCTGGCCAGCGGTTATCGGGCGATGGGTCAGCGTGGCGGGGGCGGTACCGGCGTCACGATGGTCAGTTGCGGGAAGTTCGAACGCCAGTCCGGCGGGAGAGGCTGGAACGTGGGCGGGTGCAGGAACTCGGACGGGATGCGCGGCGGCGTCGGGTACTGGTAGTCGTGGGCCGGACTCGGGGAGTCGTTCGAACACCCGGCGGCCACACCGCGGATCAGCGCGATCGCCACGAAGATCGCGGCAAAGCGGCCGAAGCGGAAGCCACCCGATCGCCGCTTGTTCTGGGAATCGACGACCCGGGCCGCCCACCTGGTGGTTCGACTGTTCGACAGCGCATCGACTCGTTCCAGCTGCTCGCGAACCTGGTCGCCGTACTCGGGATCGAGTTCGGCCACCCGCCGCAATTGTTGTGTACCCGTGCGGAGGTCGCCGCGCACCAGGGTGATCAGCGCGAGTTCGTAGAGCGCCTGAGAATGCTCCGGCTCCAGTCGCAGCGCCTCCCGGAAGGCAGCCTCGGCCCGGGCGAGCGCGTCGGATCCCCGCCGCTGCCAGCGGAAGATCAAGCCGCGCAACACGTGCACGCGGACATTGTCGGGGTCGAGTTCCAGGGCTCGATCCAAAAGCTTCAGCGCCGCGGTCGAATCCGTATCCCACTGCGTGGTCGCCTGAACTCGCAGGCTGTCCACACTGCTCGGATCCAGCTCGACGGCGTGCCGAGCCGCCTCCACCGCCCGCGCCCGGTGCCCGGCGGACACCTCCCCACTCGTGGCCAGACCCAGCCGGAACTCCGACAGCGCCCGCACCCGCCAGACATAGATGGAATCCGGTGTCACCCGCAGCGCCGACGCCGAAAACTCCAGCGCCCGTTCGTACTCCCCCAGCTGACGGCACAGATCGGCCATGCGCGCCAGCGCCAGCGCCTCCTCCGGCTCACTGGCCAGCACCTCGGCCAACAATTCCCTAGCCGCCTCGAACCGACCGAGCTCGGTCAGAATCAGCGCCTTCTCGATCTTCTCGCTCATCCCCGCCTATCCGAATGTTTCAGTCATCGGTCTTTGCGGGCGCGCATGTAGGCGGCTAGCTCGTCGTAGCTGCCGTCGTTGTTGGCGAATTCGACTACGTTGCGGGCGGATTCGAACCAGGCACCGGTGCTGGGGCGGGTTTGGGATAGAGCGGCGGCGATGTCGTCCATGCGGACGGGGCGGACGGTGCCGGTGCGGATGGAGTCGGCCATGGCCAGTTGGGTGGCGGATTTGCAGATTTGGGCGAGGTCGGCGCCGGAGAAGCCTTCGGTGCGGGCGGCGACCGCAGGGAGGTCGATGCCCTCGATGGGGCGGTCCTTCAGGTGGTGGCGGAGGATCGAGATGCGGGCCTCGGGGTCGGGGAGGGCGACCAGGACCATGCGGTCGAAGCGGCCGGGGCGGCGCAAGGCGACGTCGACGTCCCAGGGGTGGTTGGTGGCGCCGATGATGTAGACGCCCTCGTTGTCGCTGGTCATCGAATCCATCTCGGTGAGCAGCTGATTGACCGTGGAGCGCAGGGAACTGGAGCCGGACAGGTGGCTGCGCTTGTGGCCCAGGGCGTCGATCTCATCGAAGAACAGGACGCAGGGGGCCTTGCGGCGAGCGTTGCGGAAGACCTGCTTGAGGTTGTATTCGCTGCGGCCGGTGTACCAGTTCAGGATGTCGGCGATCTCGATGGCGTAGAAGTTCGCGCCCAGCTCGCCCGCGACCGCCGCGGCCACGAAGGTCTTGCCGCAGCCGGGCGGGCCGTAGAGCAGCAGCCCGCCACGGGCGCTGGTGCCGAACGCCTTGGCCAGCTCCGGGTTTCGCACCGGGCCCAGCAGCGACAGTTCCAGCTGCGCCTTGACGTGCTCCATACCGCCGACATCGGCGAGGGTGAGCTTGGGTTTCTCGAACAATCCGACATCGCCCTCGACATAGACCTCCGTCTTGTCGTTCACGAACGCCGGCTGGATGATGTTGCCGATCTGCTGCTCGGCGGCATCCCAGTCGTAGTCGTTGCCCTGGGATTCGCGACCGTTGCCCTGCGACTCACGGCCGTCGGCGGAAGCGAGTGCAGCCGTGCCGGATTGATCCGGTGCGGTCACCGCCCCGGCCAGCGCCGCCGTACTCCGCTGCAGCAGCGCCGCCACCTGCCCGTTGCTCGGATCCTGGGCAAGCGCCGTGGCGCAATGCGCGAGCGCCTCGGCGTGCCTGCCGTTGGCCGCCAGCAACTCGATCACGCTGAGCCGTACCGGCAGCAGCTCGGGATTGGCGTCCAGCACGGTCAGCAGGTTGGTGATCACCGGATCGTCGGTCAAAGCTCCCCCAGAGAAGTACATGGTTCTGCGCCGAATGCTAAACGCTCCGGGTGACAGCGGACACCTCCCGGCGACCGTTGCCCAGATCACATCGGGCCGGCCGGAATAGATTCGCGGGGACACCGGTTGATCACCCTTGCCGGCGTCGGAACAGCCCCGGGCCGCACCCTTTGTCGCTACGAGCGACCACTCGCCGAGAGGCGCTTGTTGGGCGTCGGCGTCTACTTCCCCGGTTGATCCGGGTGCCCGCGTTAGCCTCAGGCCATGGTGCGCATGCGCAGGGGGCTGGCCGGTGCGATCGCGGCAGTTTTGACGGCGGGCAGCGTGCTGCTCGGCAGCGGGGTGGCGACGGCGACCCCGGAGCCCACACGTTGCGCCGAACCCGGGGGGCGCGAATTCCAGCGTGCCGAACCCGAAGAGATGGGCGTGGATTCGGCGGGCCTCGCGGATGCCCTGGCCTTCGCCGCCTCCCGAAACCGATTGAATGTGCAGGTCTTTCGGCACAACTGCCTGGTCGGCGAGGGACCGTTCAACGCCGAAACCGGTGGCGTGCCATGGAATGTGTGGAGCGTGACCAAGAGCGTCGTGTCACTGCTGGCCGGAATTGCCTGGGATCAAGGCAAACTCGATATCGACGCACCCTTGGATCGTTATCTTCCGCCGGGCATCGGCGATGCCGAGCATCGCGCGATCACAGTGGAGAACCTGCTGCAGGAAACCTCCGGCCTGCGCGTCGGCGTGGTGACCGAGGGGATCACCGGCATCGTGCCCATCGATCCGTTCAGCGCGGTGCAGGCCCTGGGCGTGCCGTTCGAGGATCGGCCCGGCTCCACCTTCCAATACAGCCAGCGCAATGTGGATCTGCTGTCCTATATCGTCGAATTGGCGGTCGCCGAACCACTGCAGCAATTCGCACAGCGAGAACTGTTCGGCCCCATCGGCATTCAGTCCGCCGACTACTATTGGGCGCGCGACCGGTCCGGCCATACCTACGGTTACGCGCACCTCTACATCCCACCCGATGATCTCGCGCGACTGGGGATGCTGGTGGCCGAGCACGGGAAATGGCGTGGCCGCGACATTGTTTCGGCCGCCTATCTCGAACGCGCCACCACCGAATCCGCCACCAACCACTGCTATGGCTACCTGTTCTGGACCGGCCCCGGCTGTGCGGAGAATCCCGAATTCCTACCGGCCGACATGTATTCGATGTCCGGGTTCGGTCTGCAGCACGTATACGTGGTGCCCAGTCTGGATCTCATGGTGGTGTGGACCGGCGTCTTCGGCGTCCACTCGTCGCAGGGCCCGAGCGGGCTGCTGCAGTACGGCGGTGAACCGCCGCACGAATTCTTCCGCCGACTGCTGGCGGCGTTGCACGACAACCCGATCCCCGACCCGGGTCCTTATGTCGAGACGCCATTGACCGTCGACTATCGCGGGTATTTCGACCCGGATATCACGCTCGCCGTCTTCGGCGTCGGCGCGGACGCGTACCCCGGCTGCGATCTCACGTCCTGCCTGAACCTGCCGTTGCGCGCGCCGTTCAGCGACGCACCGCCAGGCTGTGTACTGCTGGCATGCGTCGGACCGGACCCGCGCACTCCGGGTATTCGCTGACCGGCCGGGCTCCCCTACGGGTTGACCACGGCGCGGCCCGCTAGCTCCCGCAGCTCGTCGGCAGGTCGGCGACCGGCGAACTGCAACAGATCTCGCACCACCTCCCGGGCGCGATGATCGGTGTGCACCAGTTCGGGCGTTAGTCGCTCGGCATTGAGCAACGCGTCCAGTGCCTCGCTCGCCTGCCGCCGCTGCGCGTGCGCTCGGGCGACGTCGACCAGGAAGCGGGCCTGCCGCTCCGCGGACAGCACCGAGGCGTCCACGGTGCGCGCGGTATCGAGCGCCTCGCCGGCATCACCCAATTCGACGGCCACGGCCACCGCGTGCACGGCGACCCCGGTCGGCCCGAATTCGGTGTCGAAGTCGTTGCGGCCCTCGCCCAGCCGGTCCGCGGCGGCGCGTGCCGCCGCCAGCCCGGCCCGTGCGGCCGTGCGATTGCCGTCGGTCGCGGCGATCACGGCCAGCATGAGCTGCAGGGATCCGTAGAGCGACAGCACTTCCGGCTTCGGATGCTCGGCCGCCACCTGGGCGGCCAGTGCCGCCACCGACACTCGTGCGGCCTGTTCGGCCTGTTCCAGACGTTGCAGGCGCAGGAAAGCCTGTGCCATGCGATATGTTCCGGCCACGACGCTGAGCGCGTCACCGGATTCCTCGGCTGCGGACAATGCGCGGTCGGCCGCGACCCACGCCGCGTCGACCTCCTCCTGACGGGTGAACGCGGTCGCGGCGACCTGATAGGCCCGCGAGAGTTGGGTCAGCACTTCCGGCCGCTGTGTCACGGTCGACCGGGCGGCGTGCTCGAGATCCGGGATCAGTTCCAGCAGACTGCTGCCCACTTCGACCAATCGGGACTCGTGCGCCAGCTGCCAGGCCGTATCCACACGCTCCTGCAGCTCCTGGAGTTTCAATTCCGACTCGCGATCGGTGTCGTCTCCGAAAAGCTGTTCCAGTGCGGGATGTCCGGTCAGTAGCAGCCGTAGCTGCTCGAAAACCGCCGCGCCGGGCCGTTGCCCGTCACCGCGGTCGGCGGCCATCGGTTCGGCTGCTTCGGGTCTCAGGTCGCGTACCGCCACTCCGAGCACGTCCGCCAGTCTTTGCAGAACGGACAGTCGCTCGACAGGTAGTACATCTCGCTCGACCTGCGACACCCAGCTTTCCGAGCGCCGAATCGCCGCTCCCAACTCTTTCTGCGATAGTCCCCGCCGCCGGCGCAACTCCGCTACCCGTGCCCCAAGGGTACTTTCGGCCACCGGGTCAAACTCCTTCTGCCTGATCGGCTTTCCCGGCCGTCACCGCCCGCTTGTTTCGCCGATGTCTACCATGCCCTTCTCCTTCCGCCCTTTCCGTCCAGACGGGATCTGTCGACAAGGATTCCAGACCGGGCGAGCTTACGGCGCACAGTATGGAACATGGATTTTTCTTATTGCACCGCAATTTTTCTGTGTTTAACGTTTGAAGAGGACCCGTCGAACCAAACGGACGACAAGAGGTGGTCATGCCCGGCGAACTTCTCTTCTTCCTACTCGGAGCCGGAATCGGCGGCGCGGCAATGTGGTTCGCGGCGTGCGCCCTTGCGGCCACCAAGTATTCCTCCACTGCTGACGGGGCGACGGTGCAATCCATCACCGCACGCCTCGAACGCGAGGGTATCCGGAACTCGCGTTCTGTGAAAGGTCAACCAGCCACCCACCGAGCGCAGGCCCGATGACCGCCGCACCGAAAACCGATGAAGTCCATGTGCGCCTGCGGTTTCCCGGAGGAATGATCTTGGATTACCGTGCCGAGCGCGCAATTGCCGAACGCCTCGCAGCGCATTTGCGACCGCATCGCATTGAAGTCACCATCGACGTGCAGCAGACCGACCGACTACCCCCGCTCCCCTGCGCCGAACTTTGGACAGATTGACCAACTTTCGCCGGGCGTTCGACGTAACTCCGCGTAAAAACTGAAAACGGACCGTGCACATTGTTGTGCACGGTCCGTTACAGCTAGATCTGATCAGTTGTTCAGCAGAACTTCCGCGATCTGAATGGTGTTGAGCGCCGCACCCTTCCGGAGATTGTCACCGGAGATGAACAGCGCCAGACCACGGCCGTCCGGCACGCCCGGATCCTGGCGGATGCGGCCGACGAGCGACTCGTCGATACCGGCGGCGGCCAGCGGGGTGGGGACATCGGTCAGCGTGACGCCAGGGGCCTTGGCAAGAAGTTCCTCGGCGCGCTCCACCGAAATCGGGCGAGCGAACTCGGCATTGATCGACAGCGAGTGACCGGTGAAGACCGGCACACGCACGCAGGTACCGCTCACCAGCAGATCCGGCAGACCCAGGATCTTGCGGGACTCGTTGCGCAGCTTCTGATCCTCGTCGGTCTCGCCGCTGCCGTCGTCCACCAGCGAACCCGCGAGCGGGATCACGTCGAAGGCGATGGGGGCGACGTACTTGTTCGGGGCCGGGAAATCGACCGCCGAACCGTCGTGCACCAGCTTCTCGGCGTCACCGATCACGGCGCGCACCTGTGTGACCAGCTCCTCCACACCGGCCAGGCCGGAGCCTGAAACCGCCTGGTAGCTGGACACGATCAGCCGCTGCAGGCCGGCCTCGTCGTGCAGCACCTTGAGCACCGGCATGGCGGCCATGGTGGTGCAGTTCGGGTTGGCGATGATGCCCTTGACCAGATTGCGGGTGGCCTCCGGGTTCACCTCGGAGACGACCAGCGGCACCTCGGGATCCTTGCGCCAGGCCGAGGAGTTGTCGATGACCGTGACACCGGCCGCCGCGAAACGCGGGGCCTGCACGCGGGACATGGTGGCACCGGCCGAGAACAGCGCGATGTCCAGTCCGCTCGGATCCGCGGTCTCGGTGTCCTCGACCACGATGTCCTTGCCGCGGAACGGCAGCGTCTTACCCGCCGAGCGCGAGGACGCGAAGAAGCGCACCTCGTCGGCCGGGAAGTTGCGCTCCTCCAGCAGCTTTCGCATGACGGCGCCGACCTGACCGGTCGCGCCGACGACGCCTACCCGTACACCCATGGTCTTATCGCCCCGTTCCGCCGTGGACCACGGCGACCTCGTCGCCGCCCAGATCGAATGCCGCGTGCAGCACCTTCACGGCCTCGTCCAGGTCGTGATCCTTGACCAGCACCGAGATTCGGATCTCCGAGGTGGAGATGAGGTCGATATTGATCCCGGCCTCGGCCAGCGACTCGCAGAAGGTGGCGGTCACGCCCGGGTGCGACTTCATGCCCGCGCCGACCAGCGACACCTTGCCGATGTGGTCGTCGTACACGACCTGGGAGAAGCCGATGTCGCCCTGCTGCTTGGTGAGCAGCTCGACGGCGCGCGGGCCCTCCAGCTTGGGCAGGGTGAAGGTGATGTCGGTCTTGCCGGTCTCCACCTTCGAGATGTTCTGCAGCACCATGTCGATATTGATCTCGGCATCGGCGACCGCTCGGAACACCTTGGCGGCGTAGCCCGGCTTGTCCGGAATGCCGACCACGGTCACCTTGGCCTCGCTGCGGTCGTGCGCGACGCCCGTGAGGATTGCTTGCTCCAAGGGGATGTCCTCCATCGATCCGGTAATCATGGTGCCCGTTTTGTCGGTGTACGAGGACCGCACGTGCACGGGCACGTTGTAGCGGCGCGCGTACTCGACGCAACGCAGCATGAGAACTTTCGAGCCGCAGGCGGCCATCTCCAGCATTTCCTCGTAGGAGACGGTGTCCAGCTTCTGGGCGTCGGTGACGATGCGCGGGTCGGCGGAGAAGACGCCGTCCACATCGGTGTAGATCTCGCACACATCGGCATTGAGCGCGGCGGCCAGCGCGACGGCGGTGGTATCGGAACCACCGCGGCCCAGCGTGGTCACGTCCTTGCTGTCCTGGCTCACCCCCTGGAAGCCCGCGACCAGCACGATCGTGCCCTCACCCAGCGCCTGCTGCACCCGGCCCGGGGCCACGTCGATGATCTTCGCGTTGCCGTGGGTGCCGGTGGTGATGACACCCGCCTGCGAACCGGTGAAGGAACGGGCCTCCGCGCCGAGCGAATGAATCGCCATGGCGACCAAGGCATTGGAGATGCGCTCACCCGAGGTGAGGAGCATGTCCATCTCGCGGGCGGGGGCGGCCGGCGCGACCTGCTGGGCCAGATCGAGGAGCTCGTCGGTGGTGTCGCCCATGGCGGAACACACGACGACCACATCGTGGCCCTGCTTCTTGGTCTCGATGATCCGCTCAGCGACCCGACGAATGCGCTCGGCGGTGGCGACCGAGGATCCTCCGTACTTCTGGACGACTAGAGCCACGGCGGAAATCCTCCAAGATCGACAAACTGCTGCTACCGACCCACAAGAGTACCGGCCCAGGTCGCCCGGATTTCCCCTACCTCCTGTTACTTGGCGAACAGCGCGTTGAAAAGCCAGTGGTACTTGGTGTTCTGGAAGGCGGCGACGGACCAGGCACCGTCGGTGCGGGCCACCACGTAGAGGACCATCTTGGTGTTGAAACGATTGCGCTTCTTACGGCCCTTCACCACCGCGCCGAGCCCGTGCACCAGGGCGACGTCCGGCGACACGAAGCGCACCGACGTGATCTCGCCATCGGTGCGGGTGCCCTTCAGATACTTCGTGAACAGCGGCGCGTGCGAGGCCTCGATGGCCTCCCGTCCGGTGATCCGCTGCCCGAACCACGTGACGTAATCGGCATCCGGCGCGAAGACGGCGGCGAACGCCGCGGCATCCCCGGCCGCCCAGGCCCGGTCGGCCTCGGCCAGCAGATCGCGGACGGCCGCTTCATCGGTGTACTGCTGCGTGGTCATGGTGTCCCTCCCGAAATATCTGAATCAAGCATCAAGTGAATCAGTAAGTAGTTGACTGAGTAAGATATTGTCCGAGTAAGACTAAGGTGTCAAGGGATGAGCAAAAAACACGACGAGCTGGGGGCCGCACTCACCTTCGCCGCCCAGCGCAGCGCCACCGATGCCGTGATGATG
Source organism: Nocardia sp. NPDC059240 (assembly GCF_042753865.1). Lineage (NCBI taxonomy): Bacteria > Bacillati > Actinomycetota > Actinomycetes > Mycobacteriales > Nocardiaceae > Nocardia > Nocardia sp. NPDC059240. The sequence goes on from NZ_JBHZAC010000002.1 coordinate 934,261, forward strand.
CACGGCGCCATGGCCGACAAGCTCGGCCTGCACGTCACCGACCTGCGCTGCTTGACCATGCTGCGGGCGAGCGGGCCCGCCACCGCCGGCGAGCTGGCCCAGCGCACCGGCCTGACCACCGGGGCCATCACCCGGATGATCGACCGGCTGCTCAAGGGCGGATTCGTTCGGCGCGAACATGATTCGAAGGATCGGCGCCGCGTCATCATCACCGCCGTGGACGAGCGCGTCGCCGAGATCGCGCCGCACTACGAGGTGCTGGCCCGCGAGTTCGGCAAGATCGCGGGCGATTACAGCGATGCGGAGCTGACCTTGTTGCTGGAGATCTTCAACCGGCTACACGAGACCGCCGTGCACGTCACCACGCTGCTGCGCGACGGCGACCGAACGGCCGGGTGATCAGGCCCGGTCCAGCCAGGTCACCTGCGTGCCGTTGGCGAATTCCCGCCGCTCGGCGACGGTGAACAGGCTCGGGCTGAAGTCGCCCGCGATCATCGGCACGCCCGCGCCCGCGATGACCGGGTAGCTCTTGATGATCAGCTGGTCGATCTCGCCGAGCAGCTGACCCGCCAGATCTCCGCCACCGCAGAGCCAGATATCAAGGCCCTCTTCCTGCTTCAGACCCTGGACCACTTCGACCGCATTACCCGAGACGATCTCCACTCGGGGATTGCCGACCGGCGCGAGGCTGCGAGAGAAGACGTACTGCTTCAGGTGATCGAACGGGCTCTCCACTCCCACGGCGAGGCCGGGCTCGTAGCTGCCCCGGCCCATCAGAACCGTGTCGATCCGCCGGTTCGGCGTATCGACCGGCATGCCGATCTGGGCCCGGACATGGGTCGGCACGGTCTCCGGCATGGCCTCGCCGAACCACGCCACCAGGTCCGTACTGATCGGATAGAAGTCGAATTCCCCCTGCGGGCCCGCGATGTAGCCGTCGAGGGAGACCGCCACGTAGTAGACGAGCTTTCGCATGCTTTACCGCCTTGTTCGTAGTACTGTGTCCGTAGTGGTTACAAACGTAGTACTACAACTGGAGTGGTGTCAATGGTTCGAACGAACCCGGAACGACGAAACACCTTGATCGACGCGGCAATCGAGGTCCTGGCCCGCGACGGCGCGCGCGGGCTCACCTTCCGCGCGGTCGACAAGGAGGCCGCGGTGCCCGCGGGCACCGCGTCCAACTATTTCCCCAACCGGGACGAACTGCTGGTCCAGGCCGGACACCGCTTCTACGAGCGGCTACAGCCCAGCAAAGAGACGATGGACCACCTGTTCACCGGGCCGCGCACCCGCGAGACCATCGCCGAACTGATGGCCGAGACCGTCGCGCGGGTGAGCGGATTCCGCACCGGCTACCTCGCCCTGCTCGAACTGCGCCTGGAGGCCACCCGCAGGCCGGGGCTGCAGGCCATCCTCACCGAGCGAGTGCGCGCCGATATCGATGCCAATGTGCGCAACCATCTGGAATCCGGGCTGCCCGGCGATGCCGACGCGGTATTGCTGCTCTATCTGGCCCTCAACTGGCTCATAGTCGAAAGGCTCACGCTGCCCGGCATTTTCGGGGACGACGAGGCGGCGCGGCTGATCCGGGCGGCGGTCGAGCGGGTCATTCCGGCCCTGTGACGGGCATCACCGCACGTCGAAGCCGGGCTCACTGAGCGGTTACCTTTTCGAGATATTTACTACCTGTTACGGCAACGGCGGATTCACCTGCCAGCCAGGGCAAATCGCCGTAATCAGACCGACCAGTCGGTAAGAAGCGGCTCCGAGCACAGTTGACTCTCGCAGCGACGCTGGTCACAATCGGTGCCCGAGTGGAGGGTAGATATGCGCACGAAAACTGACCACCGGTTCGTCATCGACATCGATCCCGAACAGGTGATGGACGCGTTGCTCATGGTCGAGCAGATGCCCGACTGGTCGCCCTCACATCAGGACGTGCGGGTCGCCACCCGCGACAAATTCGGCAGGCCCAAGCGGGCTTACGTATCGGCCAACCTGATGGGCCGCCCCGATCGGCAGGTCGTCGAGTACACCTGCACCGAGAACCGGGTCGAATGGCGGGTCAGCGAATCCAGCGCGGGCGCCGGCGGCAAGGGCTGGTTCGACCTCGCCGAAACCGAGGACGGCGCCACCGAGATCTGGTACCACTCCGAGCTCTACCTGCCGATTCCAGCGCCCGGCATGCTGCTCAAGCGCAGCGCCAAGCGCGAGGGCGAAGTCATGATCACCAACTTCATCGCCTTCGTCGAATCCGTCACCGGCATCGAGGGTCTCGGCGAAGCGGAAGAGGCGTCCTACGCCGAACCGAACGTCGCGGAGGACTTCAGCGGCTACGTCCAGCCGGGATACGCCCAGCGTATGGACTACGGCCGGAATTTCGAGCCGGGCTTCGGCACCGCCTGACACAATTCCGGGCAGTATGTCCCTCATGCCCGGTCCCGCCCGCACCCGCTTGATGCCGGTCGCCGAGGATGCCTCGGTCACCCAGCTGGAACTGTTCTTCGACCTGGTGATCGTCTTCGCCTTCACCATGGTCACCGACTTCGCCGCGCACGAGACCACCGCGGTCAATCTGCTGCGCGCCCTGCTGATCCTGGCCATGCTCTGGTGGGCCTGGATCGGATACTCGTGGCTCGGCAATGTGGTCAAGGCCGATGAGGGCATCGCCCGGGTGGCCTTGTTCGTGGCCATGGGCGCGGTCTTCATCATCGCGCTCACCGTCCCCGAGGCCTTCCACGATCTGCCCGGCGGCTGGTACGGGCCGCTGGTCTTCGTCATCGCCTACCTGATCGTGCGATTCATCCACCTGGCCGTGTTCTGGATGGCCAGCTCCCACGACGCGCAGTTGCGCCGGCAGGTGATCCGCTGGGCGGCAGGCTCACTCAGCGTGGCCAGCGTGCTGCTGGTGGTGGGCGCGGTCTCGCACGGCACCGCCCAGCTGGTGCTGTGGCTGGCCGCGCTGGTCTGGGACATGGGCTGGACGTTCTTCGCGGGCAACGAATGGCGGCTGTACTCGCCCTCGCATTTCGCCGAACGGTACGGGCTGATCGTGATCATCGCGCTCGGCGAATCCATCGTCGAGATCGGCGTCGGCGTGGCCGGGCTGCCGATCTCGTGGTCCATCACCGTGGGATCGCTGCTGGGACTAGCGGTCTCGGGACTGCTGTGGTGGGCCTACTTCGATGTCGCCGCCATGGTGGTCGAGCGGGCGATGCACCATGCCGACGGTGCGCGGCGGATTCAGATCGCGCGCAACTGCTACACCTTCTGGCACTTCCCGATGATCGCCGGAATCGTGGCCATGGCGCTGGGTTTGAAGAAGGTGCTCAGCTATGTGGGTGGGGCGCAGGGGCATTCGCTCAGCGATCAGCTGCACGGGATTCCGCTGTTCGCGCTCTACGGCGGCACGGCGGCGTATGTGTTCGCGCTGACCGGGTTCCGGCATTACGCGACCGGCAAGGTGCTGATGCCGCGACTGGTGACGGGAGTGGCTCTGGTGGTGCTGATTCCGGTCGCGTCGCTGCTGCCCGCACTGGGCGCGCTGGGCCTGCTGTGTGCCGTCCTGGCGACCTTGATCGGGTACGAGGTGGTGCGTTATGCCCAGCCGCGCGAAATGATCCGACACGGGCAGCTGTGACCCTCACGGAATGCGCGGGGTCACCCGATTGTCGACCGACTCCGCCACCCGCTCGCCGGCATGCACGGCGTCGCGGATCTGATTGATGTTCTCGCGCAAGGCATCGGCGACCAGTTCGTCGGTGCGCGGATCGGCGAGCACCTGGAAGATGACCCGGAAGCTGGCGTCCGCCACGCTGCGGATCATCTCCTCGTGGAACGGGACGTAGCGCACCTTCCCCAGGGCGGGATCGTTGCGGATGATCTCGAGGATCATCGCGTCGATCTCGGAGTGGTTCTCCTCCAGCGCATTCGCGATATTGCGGGTGTAGCGGCCGCAGCGCAACACCTCGGCGACCTCGTCCAGCACCGCCACCGCGACCGGGCGTTTGACGGCGTCGACGATCACGCCGACCGAACGGTTCACGATCGCGGCGGTGATCCGGTCGCCGAAGGCGCGGTCGGCGACCCGGCCGACGCGCACCGCGATCACCACGATGCGCAGCAGCCGGAAGCCGCGGAAGAACGGGCTGGTGACCGGGATCATGCCCAGCACCTCGTACCAGTAGATGAACGGGAAGGTCCAGCTCCAACCCTCCCGCCGCCAGCGCCACAGGAATTCGAGCAGGAACACGCCGCAGATGCTGTAGTCGACGATCCGGATGGTCCGGAAGGTCTGGTCGGCGACCGGGAAGAAGGTCACCCAGACCACCAGCGCCACCGAGACCACGGCGAGGGCGAGCATGAACAGATCGGTCCACAGGGCGGGCGGCTTGTGTGGAAACTCCCCCGCCTCCGGTGCGTCGGCCTCGATCACGACGTCCCCTTCCTCATCGAACGGTCCCGCCAGCGTAGTCGGCGCAAACGACCGGGGAAGGGCGTCGTGAGACGGCCTAGTGCCCGGCCCGGATGATCGCCTCGATATTGCGTTCGGCCACAGCGGTAATGGTGAGCGATGGGTTCACCGTCGCCGTACTGCCCGGGATACCCGCGCCGTCCATCACGTAAAGCCCCGGGTGGCCCACCACGCGGCCGTAGCCGTCGGTGGCCCGGCCCAGCACCGCGCCGCCGAGCGGGTGCGCGGTGAAGAAGCCTTGCGCGTCATAGGCGATCGGTGAGTAGTCGACCACCGAGCCGCCGGCCTGCGCCACCTTGTGATCCACCGCGCGGCACGCGGCCACCACCGCGTCCTGCGCCCCGCGCGGCCAGCTCAGGCCGACGCCGTTGCTGCCGCGGTCGTAGCCGAAGCGGGCCCGGGTCGGATCCAGCACGATGCCCAGCGAGGCGATCGCGCCGGTGTCCACCGGAATGCCCGGCACGTACCAGCTTTCGAGATGCAGCGGCATGCCCGCATCGTCGAAGATGCGGCTGGCGCTGGGCACGCCGCCGCCGGTGGCCGACAGCGAGCTGATGCTGCGGGCCAGCACCACATCGCCGTTGGTGCCCCAGCCGTCGCCGACATGCTCGTTGAGATTCGGCAGCGCACCGGTGGCCTGCGCGCGCACCAGCAGTTCGGAGGTACCGACCGAGCCCGCGCCCAGGAACAGGCGATCGCAGGTGAGGGTGCGGGTGCGCAGCACCTGACCGGCCGGGGACAGCTTGCTCACCGCGACCACGTACTTGCCGCTGCCGTCCTGGCCGATGGTGTCGACGCGGTGGCCCGGGAAGACGGCCGAGCGGCCGGTGCCCTCGGCATAGCGCAGATAGTTCTGGTTCAGATCGAACTTGGCGCCGTTGGAGTTTCCGAGATTGCTGCGCGAGGCCGTCGACGACGGGCGGCTGCCGCCCGAGAGCTCGGAGCGGACCACATCCCAGTTGAAGATCGAATCATTGGCCTGCGGTTCGTATCCCGCGGCCCGCACCTGCTGATCCCACACCCGGGAATGGGCGAAGGGCGCGGAGTCGTACACGTCCTGCGGCATGGTGGACAGCCGCAGCATCTGCCGGACCCGCGGGTAGTAGACCGAATCCAGTTCGTCGAAGTTGACCACGCCCCCGAAGACCTGGTCGAACAGGTGCTTCGGCGGCGCGACCATGGCGCCGGTGAACACGATCGACCCGCCGCCGACCGCCGCGGCCCGCCACACGTCGATGCCGGGGTACTGGGTGACATCCAGCACGCCACCGAAATCGCCGCACGGCATGGGGACCTTGTTGACACCGGTGAAGCTGGTGCGATGCCAGAAGCCGCGCCCGTCGGGCAGGTCGTCGCCGGTGAAGATCTCGCGCCAGGGATCGTTGGGCCAACGCGAACCGCGTTCGAGCACGGTGTTCTGCACGCCCGCCTCGGCGAGGCGCAGTGCGGTGACCGCGGCGCCGAAACCGGAGCCGATGACGATGGCTTCGCTGTGTTCCGGCGGATCCGGTAGCGGCGCGAAGATTTCCGGCACCCACGCCTGGAACAGCGTGTTCCACAGCGGATCGGCGGACGCGGTTCCGGCGCCGCGGTAGGCGGCACCCGTTCCGACACCCGCCAGCAGAGCCGCCATCCCGGCAGCCTTGAGCACGGCGCGTCTACGCAACCGGCCACCTCCCTCATCGACCATGGCCGCGCGCGAGATTACCGGTCAGCCGACCGGGCCTCAACACCTTCGTCGAGAAGAGACTCCCGGATATGCCCAACGGCTATTTCTTGTTCAGGCCCGCAGCCGTTCGCGCCGGAGCTGTTCGACCTCCGGGAGATCCAGTGGTGCAAGGGAATCCACGCCCAGGGCGCGGCACAGCAGGTAATCGGCGAGCTCGGGATTGCGGGCCAGCGCCGGGCCGTGCATGTAGGTGCCGAGCACCGAACCCTGGATGACGCCTTCGAGGCCGTCGCCGACCCCGTTGCCGACGCCCTTGGTGACGCGTCCCAGTGGTTTGGCGTCGCCGCCGAGCTTGGTTCCGCCACGGTGGTTTTCGAAGCCGGTGAGGGCCGCGGAGAGGCCCGGAATCATCGGCTGGGTGGCGACCTCGCCGATGGCACGCTTGTCCTGCGGCGAGGTGGTGACGTCGAAAAGGCCGACGCCGTCGACCCGTTCGCCGGAAGACGTCTCGTACCAGTGGCCGAGCACCTGGATGGCCGCGCAGATGGCCAGCACCGGCGCACCGCGCCCGGCGGCCTCCTGCAGCCCCGGGTAGCGCTGCAGGTGCCGGGTGGCGAGCCGCTGGGCCGAATCCTCCGCGCCGCCGAGGGTGTACACGTCCAGCGAGTTGGGAACCGGCTCGGTGAGCGGGATTTCGATGATCTCGGCGTCGTAGCCGCGCATGCGGGCCCGCTGGCGCAGCACCACGGCATTGCCGCCGTCGCCGTAGGTGCCCATCACATCGGGCAGGACGAGACCGATGCGGACGGTGGATTCGCTCATGCCTTGGTCCCCGTCTCCAGATCGCGGTTCAGGTCGCGGAACGCGGTGTAGTTGGCCAGCACTTCCACCCGGCCCGGCGGGCAGGAGGCGATGGCGCGCAAGGGATCCGCGACGGTGATGTGCTCGACGCCCGCGTAGGTCAGGCGCACCGCCAGATCGGTGGCACGCTCACCGGCGGCCACCACCTGGGTGCCCTCGAAGTGCTCGAAGCGCACATCCCACAGCCAGGACAGGTCCTCGCCGTCGGGCACCTGGCCGTTGACCGCGATCACCAAACCCGTTGCGGCCGGGTCGATCATGGACAGCGCTTCCTGCCAGCCCGCCGGATTCTTGGCCAGCAGCATGCGGGTATTGCGGCCGTCCACATCGATGCTGCGGTAGCGGCCCGCGATCTCGCGCACGGTGCCGGTGGCCGCCGCGGCCTTGACGGGATCCGCACCCAGTGCGACCGCGGCGGCCACGGCCTGCGCCGCGTTGCCGCGATTGGCCCGCCCCGGAAGGGCAAGGGAGAGCGGGATTTCCAGGCCGTCCGGCCCGTGCAGCCCCTGCTCGTCGACCCGCCACTGCGGTTCGGGGCGCTTGAAATCCGCACCCGTGCTGTACCAGTGCTCGCCCTCCCACACGATGGGCTCGCCGCTGCGCGGGCAGCTGGTGGCGTCCACCGCCCAGCCGCTACCGGCCGACACCCACACCACATTCGGGTGGTCGTAGGCGATGGAGGTGATCAGCACGTCGTCACAGTTGGCGATCAGCACGGCCGCGGGATGCCGGGCCATGCCCTCGCGCAGCCGGCGCTCGATCATATTGATCTCGCCGACCCGGTCGAGCTGGTCCCGGGAGAGGTTCAGCAGCACCACGACCGAGGGGTTGAGCGCGTCGGCCACATGCGGCAGATGCAGCTCGTCGACCTCGATGGCCGCCAGCGGCGCGGTGCGGTGTGCGGTGAGCGCGGCCACGATGCCCGCGTCCATGTTCGCGCCGTCGGCCTGGGTGGCGACCCGGCCGAGCGTCTGTAGCGCGGCCGTGGTCATCCGGGTCGTGGTCGACTTGCCGTTGGTGCCGGTGACCAGCACCGTGCGCTTGCCGCGACCCAACTGCGTCATGAGCGAGGGGTCGATCTTCAGCGCGATCAGCCCGCCGATCATGGAACCGTTGCCGCGCCCGGCCCGCCGCGACGCCCAGGACGCGGCCGTCGCCGCCCGCAACGCCAGCTGTCCCCGCATCGAAATGTCTGCCACGCCGCGAGTTTATTGGGATGGCGCGGTAGCGGGTGCGGCGGGCGGGGTGACGCCGGCCGCAGTCAGCTCTTGTAGAGCAGCGCCTGGTACTGGTTGGTGTAGTAGTCCTCGAGCTGTTCCACGGATTCCGCGGTGGCGGGCTGCAACTCCTTGACCAGGCGGGCCTGGGTCGGGAAATCGAATTCGGCCCAGCGCTCCGGCTTCCACAGGTCGCTGCGCAGCATGGCCTTGGCGCAGTGGAAGAAGATCTGCTCGATGGCGATCTCGATGGCCAGGATCGGGCGATGGCCCTTGACCACCATGTCGTCGAAATACGGTGCGTCGCTCAGCAGCCGGGCGCGGCCGTTGACGCGCAACGTCTCCCCGCGGGTGGGGATCAGGAACAGCACGCCCACATGCGGATTGGACAGGATGTTGAGGTAGCCGTCGGCACGGCGATTGCCGGGGCGTTCGGGGATCACGATGGTGTGGTCGTCGAGCACCTTCACGAAACCGGCCGGATCGCCCTTCGGCGAGGCATCGCAGTTCCCGTCGGCGTCGCTGGTGGACAGCACGATGAACGGGGAGTTGGCGATCCACTGCTTGTCGCGCGGGTGCAGTGCGACGCGCTCCTTGCTGACGGCCCGCGGGCCGGGCTCGCCGAGGAGTTCACGCAGCTGGGCCGGGTCGCTGATCTCGCTCATGACTCGATTCAACGCGCCCGGCACCCGTACGCACCAGCGATTTTGCGCCGGTGTGAGGAATTCCCTAGGCGTCGAACATATTCGGCTGCCCGGCCGAATACCGGGCGATGTCCAGTTGCCGGAACGGTTCCAGCACCTCCGCGCGGTAGAGCGTGAACAGTTTGCAGCGCGCGGCATCCGAACCGGTCACATCCAGCAGCTTGTTCACCGCCGTGCGGGCCGCCTCGGACGCGCCCTCCATGGTGGCCAGGTCCACATTGGTGCGCACGTAATCGCCTGCCAGATACAGGTTCTGGAGGGTGTCGGAGTGCGATTCCGGGCGCAGCGCCCAGGAACCCGCGGTGTTGATCAGCAAGGGGTCGGCGTTGGTGTTGCGCTGCTGCGCGGCATCCCAGGCGATCCCGGTGTCCAGGAACCAGGAGTGCAGGTCGTCGTCGCGCAGCAGGTCGGAGCGATCGTTGAGGTGCGCCTTGAGCTGTGCCCACACCTCCCGCGCGATCTCGTCGTGGGTGCACTCCTTGGCCGTCTTGCCGTAGAGCATGCCCGGCGTGTTCCAGTCGGAGATGTCGACCGACAGGCAGTCCTGCACGGTGCCGTCGCCCAATCCGGTGAACGGGGTCCGGTTCCAGAACTGGCCCTGCGAAATGGAGGTCAACGACCACGGTGAGTCCACGTAGGCGACGTGGCCGCGCGCGATATCGCTGGTCCGGCGCAGGAAGAACTGGATGCCGGTCATCCAGTCCACCGTCAGCTGGTTCATGCCCGCCAAATCCGGTCGCAGCGCGAGGATTTCGGGTGTCCACAGGGTGCGGGCCACCTCGACGGGCATGGCGCTCACGAAATGGTCGGCGGTGACCGTCTGGGCCGATCCGGCCGAATCCACCACTTGCGCACCGGAAATCCGCGCCCCGTCCAGCTCCAGACCGCGGACCTCGGCGTTGACGAAGGTGACGCCGAGATCCCGCAGCCGGTTCACCCACGGGTCGATCCAGGCCTCGTTGGTGGCCCCGTTCAAGAGCCGGTCCAACGCACCGTCATTGCCGACCTCGAGCGGATTGCCCAGGAACTGCTCGCCCATGGTGCCGATGGTCAGGGTGCTGGCCTTGTCCTCCCGCGCGGCCACCAGCAGCGTGGTGAGCGTGCGCGAGAGCAGCATGCGGAATTCGTTGGAGCGCTGGCCCGCACCCACGTAGTCGCGCCAGGAGACCTGGTCCCAGTGCCCGTAGCGGCGGGCGTCGCAGCTGGTGTTGAAGACGAGCAGCCGGTTCGCGAAGTAGGTGGCGTCGGCGGTGCCCATCCGGGTCGAGGTGGCGATGGCCGAACCGACCGTCTCCCGGAAGTCGTCCGGGGTGGCCCAGGGTTTCCCGAACCGGCCCATCGGAATGATCGTGCTGTCCGCGTCCTTGCGCGCGAATCGGGCCTCGGCGGCCGCGACCAGGTTGTCCCACACACCGTTCGCATTGCCCGCGAACGGGATTCGCCGCATGGTGTCGGGGATATGGCGGTAGAAGCCGGGGAAGAAGCGGAAGCCGTGCTCGCCCCAGAGCTCCGGGCGGCCGTCCTTGCCGGTGCCCGGCACCGCGATGCTGCGCGCCTTGCCGCCCAGGGCGCGCCGCTCGTAGACGGTCACCTCGAAGCCGCGTTCGGCCAGTTCGTGCGCGGCGGTCAGGCCGGCGACACCCCCGCCCAGCACCGCCACCCGACGTCCGGTGTCGGCCCGGGCACTGGTGCGCCGGGCGGCCCCCGCCGCCACCGCGCCCATCGCTCCGGCCGCCACCGCTCCACGCAGCACAGTCCGCCGCGTGACGGACAAACGCTGTCCTGCCATACCCGTTACCTCCCACGCCTGGTCCGCATCCTAGGGAGCTGTCGCAGACAGATGGTCGGTTGGGGTGGAAATTCTCATGCCGAGGGCCCGGATTCCTGACGGAAACCGGGCAAACAGGATGGTCGGCTAGACCTCGGCGAGATTCGGGTCGAATTCCACGCGGCGTGTCGGCTCGGCGGGTCGAATGGGCTCGGCGGGTTGAACCGGCTCGGCGACGCGGCGGCCCGCCGAGGTGGCGGTGAACGCGCCCACGATGACGATCACGGCTCCCAGCAGCGCCAGGGCCGACGGGGTCTCGTTCAAGAATGCCCACGAGGCGGCGATCCCCACCACCGGCACGGCCAGCGACAGCGGAGCGACCGTGCCCGCCGGGTAGCGACTCATCAGATACGTCCACAGCCCCGAGCCCGCGATGGTGCCCAGCAGCACGATGTAGGCCAGCGCCGCCAGCGCGGGCAGACCGCTCGCCGAGAAGGACCCGACGAGATCGTTCCAGCCCGTGGTCGGCCCTTCGGTCAGCACCGACAGCGTGAACATCGGAATCGGCGGCACCACGGCCATCCACAGCGTCAGATGCAACGGGTTGAGATCCTCGGATTCCGCTGCGGCCAACCGCGATCCGATATTGCCGAAGGCCCAGCCCAACCCGCCCGCCAGGGTGAGCAGCACCGGCAGCAGCGCAGCGTGGTGCGAACGGTCCCAGCCGATCACCCCCATCCCCAGCATGGCCACCGCGATGCCCGCCAACTGGATCCCGCGCAGCCGCTCCCGCAGGAACACGGCCCCGAGCAGCACGGTGAACGGCGCGGAGGACTGCAGCACCAGCGAGGACAACCCGGTCGGCATGCCGGCCCGCATGGCCGTGAACAGGAACGCGAACTGCAGAATCCCGAACCCCACGCCGTAGAGCAGCAGCCACTTGACCGGCACCTTGGGCCGCGGCACGAAGATCAGCACCGGAATCGCGATCACCGCGAACCGCAGCCCCGCGAAGAAGAACGGCGGGAAGTGCTCCAGCCCGATATGAATGGCCAGAAAGTTCAGCCCCCACAACACCACCACGGCGAGGCCGAACAGTCGATCACGATTGGTCATACCGAAAATCCTGCGGCCACCAATAGGTAAGCACAATCGAATAATTCTGCAACGACTATGTAGTAGAACTTAACCGTGCCCCAGCCAGACCCGCCCCGCTCGGTTCCGCCCCCGCGTCGCGTCACCCGCGCCACCCCCGCATCGGCGCAGCCTATCGACGCCTCCGGAACCACCCCGGCCCGGGCGAGACGCGTCGACTCGACGCCACGGGCGGGAACCGACCCGGCAGAGCGGAGCAGCGCGCCCGCGACCGAGTCCGTCCCTGCGCCGACCGCGCCTACCCCCGACGCGGCGGTAGCCGCATCCACAGGGCCTGTCCCGGTTCGCGCGGACGGGCCGCTCATGTCGCTCGAAAGGTTGCGTGTCCTACGGGAACTCGCGGATCGCGGGACGGTTGCCGCGGTGGCGGAGGCGTTGTCCATGACGCCTTCGGCGGTATCGCAGCAACTCAAGGTGCTGGCCCGGGAGGCCGGGGTCGCGCTGCTCGAACCGGACGGCCGCCGGGTGCGGCTGACCGATGCCGGGCGGGCGCTGGTGGTGCGGGCCGATGAGGTCCTGGAAGCCATGGAACGGGCGGTCACGGAGATGGCCGAGTATCGGGGGTCGCCGCGCGGGCAGGTGCGGGTGGCACTGTTCCCGTCGGGGGCGGCGCTGTTACTGCCGCAGGTGCTCTCGGAGCTGGCGGGCAGTGGCGTCGAGGTGGTGGCGGCCGACGAGGACGTGGTGCCGGGCGAGGTGCCGCGTTTGCTGGCCGATTACGACATGGTGCTCACACATCGGGACGAGCGCGCTCCGGCGCTCGGCGGGCCGCGCGTGGATACCCGGGTGCTGATGCGCGAACCGATCGATGTGGTGGTCGCCCCGGACCATCGGCTGGCCAAGCAGGGCGCGGTGGTGCCCGCCGAACTCTCCGACGAGACCTGGATCAGCGTCCGCACCGGCTTCCCGGTCGACGACGTACTGCGGTCGATCGCCACCGTCACCGGCGTTCAGCCCCGAATCGCGCAGCGCCTCAACGAATTCGCCGTCATCGAATCCCTGGTCGCCACCGGCTACGCCGTCGCCCTCATGCCCCGCTACGCCGTCCGCCACCCCGATCTGGTCATGCTGCGATTGGCGGGTGTCCGCGCCGCCCGGGTCTACGATCTGGCGACGCGCCCGCACGCCCACAAACGCCCCGCGGTCGCCATGGTCATCGCCGCGTTCCAGGCCGCGGCCCGGCGTGCAACGAATAGCTGAACACTCGGATCGACAGGTTGACTTGGAGTGCACTCCAGGTCCTAGCGTGGGCGCTATGAGCATTCGACTCGGGTATCAGATGCCGAACTTCAGCTACGGGGTCGCGCCGCGGGACTTGTTCCCGGCGGTGGTGGCGCAGGCGCGCGAGGCGGAGGCGGCGGGTTTCGACGCGGCCTTCGTGATGGACCACTTCTATCAGCTGCCGTTGCTGGGCGCGCCCGAGGAGCCGATGCTGGAGGCGTACAGCGCGCTGTCCGGCCTGGCCGCCTCGACCGAGCGAATCCAGTTGTCCGCCTTGGTGACCGGCAATACCTACCGGAACCCGGCCCTCACCGCGAAGACCGTCACCACGCTCGATGTGGTGAGCCGGGGCCGCGCGGTGCTGGGCATCGGGGCGGGCTGGTTCGAACTCGAGCACCAGGCGTACGGCTACGACTTCGGCACCTTCACCGAGCGATTCGAGAAGCTGGAGGAGGCGCTCGAGATCATCACCCCGATGCTGCGCGGGCAGCACTCCACCTTCGACGGCAAGTGGTATCGCACCCAGGACGCCATGAACGAGCCGCGAGTACGCGACGACCTGCCGATCATGCTCGGCGGCGGCGGTGAGAAGAAGACGTTCGGGCTGGCGGCACGCTTCGCCGACCACCTCAACATCATCTGCAATGCCTCCGAACTCCCCCGCAAGCTCGAGGCCCTGAATGCCCGGCTGGACGAGGCGGGCCGCGACCCGAAGACCCTGGAAACCAGCTTCCTGGCCTTCGTCATCGTGGACGAGGACGGCGATCGCGCCCGCAAGACCCAGGCCGACATGCTGGCCCGCATCGGCATCTCCGACCTGTCGGCCATCCCGACCGAGGAACTGCGCAAGACGCCCGCCGACCGGCAGTTCGTCGGTACCCCGGACGAGGTCGCCGAGCAGATCCAGTCCCGCGTGCTCGATCAGGGCATCGACGGGATCATCGTCAACATGGTGACCAACGGCCACGAGGAGGGCGCCGTCGAGCTCGCCGGTGGTGCGCTGGCTCCGCTGGTCAAGGGCTGAGCAAGGTACGAGAAAGCCCCGCGGTTCGATTGAACTGCGGGGCTTTTCGGTGCTCGGTCAGCCCTGCGGCTGGAAGCCGCCCTGCTGCTGCGGCGGGTAACCGCCACCCTGCGGGGGCTGCTGCGGATAGCCGCCCTGGCCCTGGCCCGGCGGGAACCCTTGCGCGGCAGCGTGATAGCCGAAGTCGTCGGCCACCATGGCGGCCAGCTCCAGCAGTGCGCGCCGGGTCGGCTTGCCGACCAGTTCCAGGTCGATCTCCGCGCCCTCGGCCAGGTGATCGTCGAACGGCACCACCTGCACCGCGCGGGTGCGGTCCAGGAACAGCTTGCGCAGCTGATCCAGGTCGACCGTCGAGGATCCCTTACGAGAAGCGTTGACCACCACCACGGTTCGCTCCACCAGCTTGTGGTAGCCGTGGTGGTCGAGCCAGTCCAGCGTCGCCGAGGCGCTGCGCGCGCCGTCGATGGCCGGGGAGGTGACCAGCACCAGCGAGCTCGCCATATCCAGCACCCCGGACATGGCCGAGTGCATCAGGCCGGTGCCGCAGTCGGTGAGGATGATGTTGTAGAACTGCTGCAGGATGCCGATGGCCTTGCGGTAGTCGGCCTCCGAGAAGGCCTCCGACACCGCCGGATCCTGTTCGGACGCCAGCACTTCCAGCCGACTCGGAGCTTGCGAGGTATGTGCCCGCACATCCGAGTACCGGCTGATGTGCCCGTCCTCCAACAGGTTTCGCACCGTGGAGCGGGTCTGCCGGGGCACCCGGTGCGCCAGCGTCCCGAGGTCCGGATTGGCGTCGATGGCGATCACCCGGTCACCGCGCAGCGAGGCGAAGGTGGAGCCGAGTCCGACCGTGGTGGTGGTCTTTCCGACGCCGCCCTTGAGCGACAGGATGGCGATCCGGTAGTCCCCGCGCACCGGCTGGTTCACCCGGTCCACCAGCTGCCGGTACACCACATCCGCGGCCGACTCACCCGGGTTGATGGAACCGCCGGACGCCTTGTGCACGGCGCGCCGCCACCCGCTGCGCGGCGCCCGCTTGGCCCGCTTCAACAGGTTCAGATCATTGACCGAGTGTCCCGGCGGCATCTGCTGGCCGAAACCCGGCTGCTGCCCGAACCCGCCCGGCTGCTGCGGAAAACCCTGCTGCTGCTGCGGATTCCAGCCGGGCTGGAACCCGACCTGGGGCTGCGGCTGCGACTGCTGCTGCGGCGGCGCGGCCGGGGGCGGCGACCAGCTGTAGATCGGCCCGCCCGGCTGATCATTGGCCGGCGCGAACTGTCCCGGCTGCCCGGGTCCCCCGAAATGTCCCGGCTCCATGGGGTTTTGGCCCTCGACCGGGGCGCCGTTCTCGGCGAATACGCGCCGGACCATGCCGTCGCTGCCGATCTCCTGGCGGATCTCGCCGTACGGCGTGTGATCCACCACCTCACCCAGCGGTGCCCCCGGCTGCGGAAAGCCGTTCGGCGCACCGGGATTCGGCGGCGGCGCGAATTGCCCGGCATCCGGCGGCGGGAAGCCGCCGGGGGCCTGGAAGCCCGGCGGACCGTAAGGTCCGGGACCGCCGGGCGCGAAGGGGTTGAAGCCTTCCGGTCCGCCCGGACCCGCGAAGGGGCCACCGGGCACGGTGAACGGGTTCTGCCCCGGGCCGGGGCCACCGGGGCCACCGGCCAGATGCACGGTCTGGTCCATGGAATCCGGTACCGGCGGGAAGAACCCGGCCGCCTGGTCCTCGACATCGCTCGCGCCCCTGGCCTCGGCGTGCCCGTCCGCCTGCGCCCCGTCTCGCTCGGCCTCGACGTCGGCCACCTTCACGGGGTCGTCGGCGTCCCCCGCGCCCTTGACAGGCTTCGAGGTCGAATTCTGATCGTTCGTAGTCACGTGTCCCCCATCTGCTCGACAGCTCGAACAGAGAGCTCGGCGGCGCTATTGCGTCCCAACGCTAGCATTTCCGAGCCCTCAAGACGTGGTGAGCCCGCCTCGACAACGTCGAGACGGGCTCTCCTACCTGCGGTTTCACTCAGCCCTTGCGGGCCGAGCGGTTGACTGCGGAGACCACCGCGCGCAGCGAGGCGGTGGTGATCGAGGTGGCGATGCCGACACCCCACGTCACCTGGTCGCCGATGGCGACCTCGACGTACGCGGCGGCCTGGGCGTCGTCACCCGAGGACATGGCGTGCTCGCTGTAGTCCAGCACCCGCACGTCGTAGTCGATGGTGGCCAGGGCGTCGACGAAGGCGGCCAGCGGGCCGTTGCCCTCACCGGAGATGGCCTGTTCGACACCGTTCACCTTGACCACGGCCTCGATGTGGTCGACGCCGCCGTCGATCTCCGAGGCGGTGACCTTCTGGCGGATGCGCTCCAGCGGCAGGATCGGGGTCAGGTACTCCTCGGAGAAGACGTCCCACATCTCCTTCGGGGTGACCTCGCCGCCCTCGCCGTCGGTGATCTTCTGCACGGCCTGCGAGAACTCGATCTGCAGGCGGCGCGGCAGCACCAGCCCGTGATCGGTCTTCATGATGTAGGCCACGCCGCCCTTGCCGGACTGCGAATTCACCCGGATGACAGCCTCGTACGTGCGGCCGACGTCCTTCGGGTCGATGGGCAGGTACGGGACCTCCCACACGATGTCATCGACGTCCGCGCCCTGCGCGTCGGCGGCGGCCTTCATGGCGTCCAGGCCCTTGTTGATGGCGTCCTGGTGCGAGCCGGAGAACGCCGTGTAGACCAGGTCACCGCCGTACGGGTGACGCTCGGCGACGGGCAGCTGGTTGCAGTACTCGACCGTGCGCCGGATCTCGTCGATGTTGGAGAAGTCGATCTGCGGGTCGATGCCGCGGGAGAACATGTTCATGCCCAGCGTGACCAGGCAGACATTGCCGGTGCGCTCGCCGTTGCCGAACAGGCAGCCCTCGATGCGGTCCGCGCCGGCCTGGTAGCCCAGTTCCGCGGCGGCCACGGCGGTGCCGCGGTCGTTGTGCGGGTGCAGCGACAGCACGATGGAGTCGCGGCGGGCCAGGTTGCGGTGCATCCACTCGATGGAGTCGGCGTAGACGTTGGGCGTCGCCATCTCCACGGTCGCGGGCAGGTTGATGATCAGCGGCTTCTGCGGCGTGGGCTGAATGATCTCGGAGACCGCGTCGCACACCTCGCGGGCGTAGTCCAGCTCGGTGCCGGTGTAGGACTCCGGGCTGTACTCGTAGCGCCAGTTGGTGTCCGGGTAGCGCTTCTCGACCTCCAGGCACAGCGTGGCGGCGTCGGTGGCGATCTTCTTGACGGCGGCGCGGTCGGCGCGGAACACGACCTTGCGCTGCAGGATCGAGGTCGAGTTGTAGAAGTGCACGATCACATTGGTCGCGCCGGCGCAGGCCTCGAAGGTGCGCTCGATCAGCTCGGCGCGCGACTGGGTCAGCACCTGGATGGTGACGTCGTGCGGGATCGCGCCGTCCTCGATGATCTCGCGGACGAAATCGAAGTCGGTCTGCGAGGCGGACGGGAAGCCGACCTCGATCTCCTTGTAGCCCATCCGCACCAGCAGGTCGAACATGCGGCGCTTGCGGGCGGGGCTCATCGGGTCGATCAGCGCCTGGTTGCCGTCGCGCAGGTCCACGGCACACCAGCCGGGGGCGACATCGATGATCTTGTCCGGCCAGGTGCGGTCCGGCACGGTGACCGGCTCGACCTCTTCGGCGAACGGGCGGTACCGGAATACCGGCATCGAGGAGTTCTTCTGCGTGTTCCAGGCCGGTTGGTCGGCGGGCGCAGGCTTGGACGGCGCGGTGATGGTGCGCGTACCGGATACGAAAGCGTCAGCGGGTGACATGGCGATTTATCTCCGAGGGTGTGGCTGGATCCCAGGTGTGGGGTAGACCGGCGCGGCGAAGCCCCGCGACGGGAAGCCGGTCCGTATCAGAACCCGTCGCGGCGGCCGAGGAGAAGAGCCCGCTGCATGATGATCGAGAGTTTACAGGGCCGAAATAGGAGCCCGGAAGGTGGGGAGGCGGGGACCACAGTCCGAGTGTGTCACCCCTGCCCGGCCGACGCGCAGAGTTCGTGAATGAAGCGCATTTTGTCCAGAACCGGGGCCGCCAGCACGAAGGGATACGAATCCCGGTGGCCCATGGCGCGATTCATCATATTGAGGGCCCAGGCCAGGGGTAGCCACAGCTCGATGAGGCGGTCGAAGGCGGCGTCGCCGATCGGCGGGCGCTCCAGGGTGGCCCCGGCGGGGGCGAATCCGAAGGCGGCTGCGGTGTCGAGGGTGTCGCGCATGTGCAGGTAGTGGGCGAAGGTTTCGGCCCAGTCCTCGGCGGGGTGCATGGTGGCGTATTGGGAGACGTGGGTGTTCTCCCAGCCGGGCGGTGCGCCCTCGGCGTAGTGGCGGTCGAGGGCCTGCTGGTAGTCGGCGGCCGGGTCGCCGAACAGGGTGTGGAAGCGGTCCGGGTCGGTGACGAGGACCCCGAAGTAGTAGTGGCCGATCTCGTGGCGGAAGTGGCCGAGCAGGGTGCGGTAGGGCTCGTCCATCTCCAGGCGCAGGCGTTCGCGATGCAGATCGTCACCCTCGGCGAGGTCGAGGGTGATGACGCCGTCGGCGTGGCCGGTGATGACCGGGTCCTCGGCGCTCGAGAGCAGGTCGAAGGCGAGGCCGGTCAGGGGCAGGGCGAGTTCGGTGAGTTCGAGCACGAGGCGGCGTTTGGCGGCCTCGGCCTCGCCGAAGGCGGTGAGCCACTTGCCTTCCGGGGCAGCCGGGCGACGACGGGTGAGGCGGCAGGATTCACACAACTCGGGTTCGGTGCCGTCGGGTGGCGCGGGGACCAGCCAGTTGCACTGTGCCAGGTACTGATTCGCGCACATGGCCTGCTTGTCCGGCTCGACGAGCAGCAAAGCCCGTGCGGCGAGGTCGAAGCCGAGGTTGCCGCCGCAACCGAGGCAGACGGTGTTCTCGAAGGCCAGTTGCTGACCACAGTGGGGGCAGGCGAAATCGCGCATGATCAGTCCTCGACCGGGGCGACGTCCACGGAGACCGCGATGGTGGATTTTTTGGCGTCGGTGTAGATGATGCCGCGCAGCGGCGGCACGTCGGCGTAGTCGCGGCCCCAGCCGACGGTGACGTAGCGGTCGTCGACGAACTGATTGTTGGTGGGGTCGAAGCCGATCCAGTGGCCGGGCTCGCCGTCGGCGCCATGGCCGCCGGGCAGCCAGACGGCGGCCCAGGCGTGGGTGGCGTCCGCGCCGACCATGCGTTCCTTGCCGGGCGGCGGGTCGGTGGCGAGGTAGCCGGAGACGTAGCGGGCGGCCAGGCCCTGCGAGCGCAGGCAGGCGATGGCCAGGCGGGCGAAGTCCTGGCAGACACCGCGGCGGTCGGCGAACACGTCGGCGACGCGGGTGCTGACGGTGGTGGACCCGGATTCGTAGGTGAAATCGGTATTGATCCGCGCGGTCAGTTCCTTGATCGCGTCGAGGAGCGGGCGGCCGGGCGGGAAGGTCTCGGCCGCGTAGGCGGCGACCTCGGGAATGATCTCCGGTGGCGTCAGATCCAGCGTGAATTCGACTGCGAGCGGCCCGTTTTCGCTGGTGGGGCGGGCCTGTTCCCAGGCGGGCTGGTCGTCGGGGGCCGACGGGGGCGTGATCTCGACGAGGGATTCACCGGTCACCTCGAGGCGGCGGTGCTCGGCGGTGACATGGAAATAGAGGGTGGTGTTGCCGTACACATCGGTGCCCACCGACCGGTCCGAGGGGACCGGATCAACGCGGATGTCGTGCGAGAGCAGCCGCTGGCCCGGAAACTCTCGCGGCGTGAGATACGCACGGCCGTAGGAGCTGTTGACCACATCCGAGTACACGTAGACGGTGCGGTGCAGCACCCGGAGCCGTCGCATGAGCTAGCCCACCACCCTGGTGGAGCCCCACAGGGGCTGGATGTCGCGGGGCACCGCGAGCCGGGTCGCCTCGAAGGAGTCCGACAGCTTGCGCAGCCGCAGGTGCACGCCGTCGAGCAGTTCGGCCAGGTCGGTGCGGCGGCCGGTGGCGTCGGTGGCCTCCAGGTCCGCGGGGTCCACGCGGCGCAGCATGCGCTGGGCATCGGCCAGGAGTCGTTGCGGGCGTGAGGATCCCGAGGCCCCGGGCAAGGACAGGAAGTCAGCGTCCAGGCGGTCCAGCTGATAGGCCAGCGAGCGCGGATTGTGCTCGTCGAAGAGCAGCAGCCCGGCCACCGCGGCGATCCGGACCGAATCCCGGTGGCGGCGACGGTAACTCACCGCCGACACGGTGGCGGCCAGCACGGCGTCGGTCACCACCCGGCCGGACTCGGGCGGGTAGCTGTCGGTGAGGGCCGAGGCGAGCAGCGCCGAGAGCGCCAGCGCGCGCTCGATGCGGCGGCCGATATCCATGACGTGCCAGCCGGTGTCGCGCACGGTGGACTCCGCGTCGATGCCGGTGAGGGCCAGCAGACCCGACAGCGTCTTGGAGTGCACGGCCGACAGTGCCGCACCACGATCGCCGCGCCCGCCACGGTATTCGGCCAGGGCGCGGTCGATGGCGCCGAGCACCATCCAAGTGTCGGGTGAGAGCTGATCACGCACGGCGCGTGCGGCTTTCGCGTAGCGCTCCACGGAATAGGCGACGGAACCGGCGAGTTCACGGTCGATGGTGAGCGAGACCAGGTAGTCGTGATCGCGGCGGGACGCGCCGGGCAGCGCGATCGGGACGGTCGGCTCGTCGGAGTACTCGCGGCGGCCCGAGGGCTTCGTTCGAGACTGAGACTGAGACTGAGACTGAGACTGCGACTGCGACTGCCCCTGCGATTGGCTCTGCGCCTGACGCCGGCGGGTGCGTCGCCGCTCCGCCGATTCACGTTGCGCCACACTTCGCTTCGGTGCGGGCAAGGGGGCTCCGGTCATCCGGCCGAGGGCGGCCATCAGGATCGGCATGGCCTCCGCGCCCTCCATCCACGGCCGGTAGCGGTAGTCCTGGTGGCGGTCGTGGATGGCGCTGAGCAGGCGCACGGTCACCTCGGCGCGCTCACCGTAGCGGCCCAGCCAGAACAGGTCGTTGAGCACGCGCGGCGAGCTGACCACATCCACCGGGGTGAGGGCGGCCACGCGACGCTCCCGCTCCTCGGGCACCTCGACGGCGGGCACGGCCGGGACGGCAGCGGGCGCGGCCCGCACCCAGACGTCCTTGGCGGCGGCCTCGCCGATCATGCCGTCGGGTCCGCCGCGTTGATGCAGCTGCCCCAAACCGCCCTGCATGACGCGGTATCCGACGCGGCCGGCCAGGGAGAACAGCCGGAACTCGACGGGCGCGGCGGCCAGTCCGCCCGCAGGGTCGACGGCCGGGGCGACCGAGAATCGGGCCGGGTCCTGGCCGACCCACTTCCAGCCTTCGGCCTCGATGCGGGCACGCCACTCCGCACGCTGGACGGCGGTGAGCAGGGGGCCGAAGACAGTGGTGTCGTCGACCGCGGAGCGCAGAATCAGGCGGTGCAGGTTGGTGCTCAGGTGGGACCGTTCGGAATCGTCACCGCCCCAATAGGAGTCGATTGCGGGCAGCGTGAGTTCCTCGTCCAGCAGCCGCCGCGACAGTCGGGGCAGGAACGCGGAGAGCGCGGGGTTCTCCAGCAGCCCGCTGCCCAGGGTGTTGACCACCGTGACCGCGCCGCGCCGCAACACCTCCACCAGACCGACCACACCCAGACGCGAATCCGGCCGCAGGTCCAGGGGATCGGAGAATTCGGCGTCCACCCGGCGCAACACCACGTCGACGCGTTTCAGGGTGCCCAGCGAGCGCATCCACAACCGGCCGTCCCGCACCACCAGGTCGGCGCTCTCGACCAGTGGGAAGCCCAGTACAGAAGCCAGATACGCCTGGTCGAAGGCGGTTTCGGAGTGCACGCCCGGGCTCAGCACCACCACCACCGGATCCTCGTCGGCGGCTTGCGGGGCGGCCTCGATGAGCATCAGGCGCATGGCCCGCACGAACGGGGTGAGCGGGCGCGGGCTGGCCAGTTCGAAGGCCTCGGGGATGGCGGCGGAGACCACCCGACGGTCGGCCAGCGCATAGCCCGCGCCGGAGGGCGCCTGCGCCCAGTCGGCGAGGACCCGGAAACCGCCGTCGCTCCAGCGGCTCACATCGCAGGCGTGCAGGAACAGCTGATGCCGTCCCGGCAACGAGATGCCGTGCGCCGCACGCACATACCCACGGTGGGCGAACACCACCCGGGGCGGCAGCAGGCCCTCGACGAGGGTGCGGCGCGGGCCGTAGATGTCGGTGAGCAGCGCGTCCAGCAGCCGGGAGCGTTGCACCACACCGGATTCCAGCGTGGCCCAGTCGGTGTCGGACAGCAGCAGCGGGATCGGATCCAACCGCCACGGTGACGGGGTGGCGGGTTCCTCGCCGGTGGTGAGTTCGGTGTAGGTGATGCCGTCGTCCTCGATGAGGCGGCGGACCCGATCGTCGATCCGGTGCAGGCCGGCGCGGCCCTGGTCGAGGAACTCGGCGGACAGGTCGGCCCACATGCTGCGCAGGCGGCCGTCGCGATCGACGAGTTCGTCGTAGTAGCCGCCGGTGGGTATGCCACAGGCGTCCCGTGCGCCGGTGTCGGCCGCGGCGGCACGGTAATTCGCGAATTCACCGAGCACTTCGCGACGTGCGTCCCCGGGCGGCACTGCGTCGAGCACTGTCACCGCTACCACTTCCCCGGGTATGCCTATCGATCGCCGACGATGCCCCACACGGTCCGCGCCCTACGCAGATCGAGTATCCCGGGTGCGCCGATGTCTGTCGCCTGTATAGCCATTTTGGCACGCAAATCGGCGATATCCACCGGACCCGGGGTGTGGCCGGTGGATTCGAAGCGACGGTTGCGCCGCGATTGCGCCACCACCGAATTCACCGGTGGTCCGGCATAGAACATGCCGCCGGGATGGCTCACGTGATAGGTGCAGCCGCCCCGCGACAGACCGGTCTCCAGTTCGATCACGTCGAAGACCAGGGGCGCGTCGACGGTGATCGTCGGATGCAGGGACTCCGGCGGCTGCCAGGCCCGATAGCGCACGCCCGCCACCTGCACGTCGGCCCGGCCGGCCGCGATCAGCGGCAGCGGAAAACCGTTGCAGGTCACCACATAGCGGTCCCGGTCGGCCCCGGTCACCCGGATCTGCAGGCGTTCCACCGAGGAGTCGACATAGCGGGCGGTCCCGGCGACGGTGGTCTGCTCGCCGAGCGTGTTCCACGGCTCGATCGCCCCGCGCAGTTCGATTTCCATATCCCCGAGTACCACCGTGCCGAAGCGCGGAAAACGAAACTCGGAGAACGGATCGAGCCAACTGGTATCGAATTCGATACCGTGCGCGCGCAGATCGGCCGCGACCTCGGCGATATCGGCCTGCAGGAAATGCGGCAACAGATAACGGCCGTGCAGATTCGCGCCGTGCCGAATCAGCGGCGCGGTGTACGGGTCTTCCCAGAAGCGCAACACCAGCGCGCGCACCAGCAGCGACTGCACCATGGCCATGCGGAAGTGCGGCGGCATCTCGAACCCGCGCAACTCGACCAGGCCGAGGCGGCCGCGCACCGAGTCCGGGCTGAAGAGCTTGTCGATACAGAACTCCGCACGGTGGGTATTGCCGGTGAGATCGGTGAGCAGGTGCCGCAACGCGCGGTCGACCGCCCAGGGTGGGGCGACGGCGTCCGAATCGTCGGCACGGTTGAGCCGGGCGATCTCCGCGAACGCGATCTCCAACTCGTACAAGGCGTCTTCGCGCCCCTCGTCTACGCGCGGAGCCTGCGACGTCGGACCCACGAAGCGCCCCGAGAACAAATACGACAACGCCGGATGCCGCTGCCAATAGGTCAGCATCGAGACCAGCAGATCCGGTCGCCGCAGCAGCGGCGACCGCGCCGGGGTGGCACCGCCCAGTGTGATGTGATTGCCGCCGCCGGTGCCCCGGTCGGTGCCGTCCACATCGAAGGATTCGGTGCTCAGCCGGGCCAGCCGGGCCTGTTCGTAGAGGGTGTCGAGCAGCTGAGACTGCTCGGCGAAACCCGAAGTGGGCTGGACGTTCACCTCGATCACGCCCGGATCCGGGGCGACGGACAGCGTGTGCAACTTGCCGTCGGCGGGCGGCGGATAGCCCTCCAGTACGACCGGCCGCCCGAGGGCGACGACCGCCTCCTCCACCCGGCGCACCAGATCGCAATAGGCGCCGAATTCCGCGATGGGCGGCAGGAATACGAACAGCCGACCGCCGCGCACCTCGGCCACCACGGCGGTGATGGGCGCGCGCTCGGCGGATTCCACCACCGCGGGCGGCTCGTCCTCGCCCAGCGGCCGGCGCGGCGCGAACGGGTCCGCCTCGGGGCGCGGCGGGGGCGCGTTCCAGGTGATCGAACCCAACGGCAGGCGCAGACCGGCCGGAGAATCGCCCTCCGTCAACATGATTCGGCCCCGGCGCAGTCGCCAGTCGGCACTCGCCCAACCCGCCTCGTCATCGCGGCGATACAGCGACAGCACGTAGGCGGCGGGCTCGTCGACCGCATTGTCCAACCGCGCCAGCAGTTTCCGGCGCGCCGAGAGCGAATCCTGGCCCGCCTCCAGATCCTCGTCGGCCCGGACCGGATCACCGTGTGGAACCGCGGCTTTCGCCGCCAGACGCAGCAGCGCATCCTCGTAGGCGGGGCGCACCTGACTGTCGGGCAGGCCCAAACCCTGGGCGAGGTGGGCGATCAGCGCTCGCGCGGCCTGCGCGTCCGCGGTCTGCGGCGCGTCCTCCACGGTGGTCGCGGAGATCGACAATCCGGACGTGGCCCGATGCCCGGAAGGCTCCGCGGCAGCACCGCGCGGCCCCGGCGCATCGCTCGCGCCGCGCATCGGCGCGGCATCGATGCGACGACCTTGCACTCCGTTCTTGCGCCGCCGCGTACCGCCATTGCCTTGCGCCACCGGGCCGTCGGTCGCGATCGGCCGGGCGGTATCGGTCTCGAGCGGCCCTGTCGTGTCGGCCGTGTCGGGCTTCGGATCGGGGTCGATCGAGAACGGGTGGGTGAGCAATTCCGGATGCCGCCACAGCGGTTCGCCGTCGTCGCGCCACAGCAGGGCGATTTCCCAGCGCGGCAAGGGCTCTCCCGGATACCACTTGCCCTGCCGGTACTGCACCAGACCGGTCGGGGCGTAGATGCGGCGCAAGCGTTCGGCCAGGTCCGCGGCGCGTTCGCGCTTGTGCGGGCCGTCGGCCTCGGTGGTCCATTCCGGACCGGTCTGATCGTCGAGGGAGACGAAGGTGGGCTCGCCGCCGACGGTCAGGGCGATTCCGGCCGCTTCGGTGCGGGCGTCCACGGCCGCGCCCGCCACGCTGATGCGCTCCCACTGAGAATGGGTGTAGGGCAGGGTGACTCGCGGATCCTCGTGGATGCGGCGCACGGTATTGGAGAAGTCGAGGGTCGAGATGACCGGGTCGGTGGAGCCGGTGATCGCGGCCGAGGACACCGGATGCGGGGTGGCGGCCAGCGGTATGTGGCCCTCACCCGCGAACAGGCCGGAGGTGGGGTCCAGGCCCACCCAGCCCGCGCCGGGCAGGAATACCTCGGTCCAGGCGTGCAGGTCGGTGAAGTCGGCGGGCGGGCCCGAGGGTCCGTCCAGAGACGGTACGTCCTGGGCCAATTGGATGAGATAGCCGGAGACGAAGCGCGCGGCCAGGCCGAATTCCCGCAGGATGGAGACCAGCAGCCACGCCGAATCCCGGCACGAGCCCAGGGCGGAGCGCAAGGTGTGATCGGGTGTCTGCACGCCCGGTTCCATCCGGACGGTGTAGCCGACATCCTGGCGCAGCGCCTGATTCACGGCGATCAGGAATTCGATGGTGCGCGGCCGATCGGCAGGGGTGTGGCGCTGCACCCAGTCGAGCACCAATTCCCCTGGCCCGGAACCGTCTTCGCCCTCGTCCACCGGGCGCAGGTACGGCTCCAGGTCGGAGAGCAGCTGCAGCGAGTAGCCGAACGGGAATTGCTCCGCCTGCTCCTCGACGAAGAAGTCGAACGGATTGATGGCGTCCATATCGGCGATCAAGCCGACCACGATGGACAGTTCCGGCGTGGGCTCGTGGAAGACCAAGCGCGCCAGGAAGTTCCCGAACGCGTCCTGCTGCCAGTTCACCCAGTGGTTCCCCGGGGTGACCCGCAGCGAGTACGCCTCGATGGTGGTGCGCGTATGCGGGGCCGGGCGTAGCCGGACCACGTGCGGATGGACGCGCACGGGATGGTCGAAGGAATAGGTGGTGCGGTGCTCGAGGGAAACCTTGATCCCCATCTCTCCAGTTCACCACGACGAGGCCCTGCCACGCGGGCGTTTTTCCGACAGATCGGACGACACGCGGTGAGCTCCCACAGTTGTCGCACGCGGGTGATATCACCGTAACGACGCGTGAAGGAGGCAGCGGTGCAACCGAACGGATGCGCACTGTGTGAATCGGCCCTCGATCACTGCCACGGGACACTGATCGTGCACGCCGCGGGTTCGGTGGAATGCACCGAATCGGACTGTTTCGATACCGGCCGGGCACGACACCTGTTCGTGGCCGATTGCTCGGATGTGGCGGGCGGCTGTAGTTGCGCGACACCGGAGCTACGGACCGGTCGGCAGGACCGGACCGGGTAGCCACTAGCCTGGCCGGGTGAGCTACGACCTGGTTCTACTGCCCTCCGGTGCCGCCGCGTCCCCCGATGCGGTGGACGACTATCTGACCGCGCAGGAAGGTCGCCCGGCCGATGCTGTGGTCGCCGAGATCGCCGCCGAACTCGACAAGCGCAATGCGGAACTATCGGAGATCGACAGCTTCCTGGGCGCACCGGCGGCCGACGGCGTGCTGGGCGCGGCGCTGTTCGTGTCCACGCCCTACGACGCCATCGGGCACACCCGCGGCCTGCTCTTCGAGCTGGGCACGCCGCGCGGATACGCGGTGTGGGATCCGCAGCTGGCCTGGCTCAGCGATCCGGCGGAGTCGGTCACCGCGGCCGTCACCCACGGTGGCGCGGGGGAATTTCCGTACCTGACAAGACAACTCGTCGACGAATGGATTCCCGATCTGGGGCAGCCCGGCCCGTATCTGATCGTGGAAACCGGTGATCAGGTCTACATCCAGACCTATCGGCATCCGGACGGGCATTACGACCTCGAATACCGCGACGGTTCCGAGGATAAGCATTTCGCCGCCGCAGCTACGGACTCGCGAATTGTCGCCGATCTAATCTGGGGATGGGCGACCAGAGATCGTTCGGGCTTCACCGCACTCGAATGGCAACAGCTCACGTTCTGAGCCTCGAATAACAGAGAGATTTCAATTTCGGCTCGCCCACCCCTGCAATGAAGGCTACGCGCGTGCAGGAAAGCTAATGTTCAGTTATGAAGCTACGTCCGACATTGAGCGCAGGAACCATGCGTAAAGGGTTGGCGGTAGTGGCCGGATTGGCGGCCACCTTCGCGATCGCGGTGGCATTGCACGCCAGCGGCGCGGGCGCGGATATCCCCAGGAATGTGCAGCACATTCCATGCCCCCAGCCGGCGGCGCTCCCCGCACCGCCGACCTGGACATAGCTTCTACAGCGCCCGGCGGCCGGAAAGTGCTCGGCCCAGGGTCAATTCGTCCGCGAATTCGAGGTCGCCACCCATGGGCAGGCCCGAGGCCAGGCGAGTCACGCTCAGGCCCGGGAAGTCTCGCAACATGCGGACCAGATAGGTGGCCGTCGCCTCACCTTCGGTATTCGGGTCGGTGGCGATGATGACCTCGGTGACATCCACGCCGTCGTCCTGATTTCCGATGCGGGTCAGCAGTTCCCGAATGCGGAGCTGATCGGGACCGATACCCGACAATGGATCGAGTGCGCCGCCGAGCACGTGATAGCGACCGCGGAATTCGCGGGTGCGCTCGATGGCCTGCACATCCTTGGGCTCCTCGACCACACAGATCATGGTGCGGTCGCGGCGCGGGTCGGCGCAGATGCGGCAGAGTTCACCATCGGAGACGGTGCCGCAGACGGCGCAGAACCGCACGCCGTCACGCACCTTCTGCAGCGCCGCCTGCAGGCGGTCGATCTCCGGCGGCTCCACGGTGAGGAAGTGGAAGGCGATGCGCTGCGCGCTCTTCGGGCCGATGCCGGGCAGTTTGCCCAGCTCGTCGATGAGATCCTGAACCGGACCCTCGTACACCTACGCCGCCCGCTCAGAATCCGGGGAGCGCGCCGCCGCCGAAACCACCGGCAAGCGGGCCGAGCCGCTCGGCGGCCAGGTTCTGGGCGGACTCCATGGCGTTGTTGAGCGCGCCGATGACGAGATCCTGCAGGGTCTCGATGTCTTCCGGGTCGACCACCTTCGGGTCGATGGTCAGCGCCAGCACCTCACCGGTGGCCTTGATCCGGGCGCGCACCAGGCCGCCGCCCGCCTCGCCCTCGACCTCGGATTCCGCGATCTCCTGCTGCGCGGCCATGACCGCCTGCTGCATCTGCTGGGCCTGGGCCATCAAGGCCTGCATGTCGAAACCTTCACCGGGCTGCACGGCGCGTCCTTCCTGGGGGATGGTGATCGCTCCCCAGCCTAGTCGCCGACGCGCGCCGCTCCGCTTGACTCTCCCCTCGCTGGAGGGTGTTCGCTAAGGGCATGACAGCGACGGTTCCCATCGGCGAGTTCTCCCGGCTCACCTACCTGACCATCAAGACGCTGCGCTACTACCACGAGATCGAACTGCTGCAGCCGATCACGATCGATCCGGGCACCGGCTACCGGTTCTATTCGACCGCGCAGGTGGACCAGGCGCATCTGATCAAGCGGCTGCGGGAGCTGAACATGCCGCTGCCGGAGATCAGGGCGGTTATGGCGGCACCGGATCAGACGGCACGCGATGAAGCCATCCGCGTGCACCTGGAACGCATGGAGGCGGAGCTGGTGCGCACCCGCGACGTGGTGGCCTCGCTCAAGGCGTTGCTGCTGCCGTCGGCCGGGATCAGCGTCGAATACCGGTCCATCCCAAGCCATCCCGTGCTGGCGATGACGTCCGAGGTGGCGCGCGACGACTGTGATCAGTGGTGCGAGTACAGCTTCGGAACGCTCTACGAGCAGGTGGGGGCCGCCGGTCTGGCACCCGCCGGGCCCGGGGGCGCGACCTACGCACCCGAGTTCTTCGAATACGACCGCGGCGAGGTGGTCACCTTCGTGCCCATCGAGGCCGGCCATCGCGAACGCTTCGACGCCGTCCTCGACCTGCCCGCCCGCCGCTTCGCCATCGCGGTGCACGCGGGCCCGTTCACCGAATTCGACCGCACCTACGGCGCGCTGGGCAGCCATGTGGCCGAACACGATTCCGCGCTCGCCGAACCCGTTCGCGAGCGCTACCTGGTCGGTCCCGGCGACGCCGAACCGGCCGATTACCGCACCGAAGTCTGCTGGCCGATCGGCCGGCTCTGAAAAGGAGAGCACCATGGCACTGTCCCTCGGCAACATCACCTTCGACTGCCAGAACGCCGCCGCACTGGCGGGGTTCTACGCGGAGCTGTTCGAGCGTCCGGTCGACGACGGCGCGAACGAACATTTCGCGACCATCGACAATGACGCCGCCACACCGACATTCATGTTCATCGCGGTGCACGACAAGAACCCGGGCAAGAATGTCGTGCACCTGGACCTGCATTCACCGGATCAGCCGGCGGAGATCGCGAAGGCGATCGCCCTCGGGGCCAAGCACATCGCGGACTTCGACGAATACGGCGTGAAGTGGGCGACGCTCAGCGACCCGGAGGGCAACCTCTTCGACATCGCCCAGGATTGAGCGATACCGGGAACTAGGCGAGTTCCTGCTTCAGATTCTCGAGCACCTCGGCCTGGATCTTCTTCAGGCCGATCGGTGCGAAGATGCCCTCGAAGATGCCGCCGATGCCGCCGGCACCCTTCCAGGTGGTGCGCACGGTGACCAGCGAGCCGGAACCCGACGGGGTCACGGTCCACGCGGTCACCATCGAGGAGTTCGAATCCCGTTCGGTCACCATGGAATCGGAGACCGAGACCGCGGCACGCACATTGCGCTGCCGGGACTCGGTGGCCTGCAGCGTCCACTCCGCGACCGTGCCCGCGCCCTGTCCACCCTCGACCACCTTGTAGTCGCGGTAGTGCGAGGAGAGGATCTTCGGCCGGACTGTCTCGTAGTCGGCGATCGCGTCGAGTGTGCGCTTCGGATCCGCCGCGACGACGATCGAACTGGAGGCGCTGACCTGTCCCACCATGTGCTCCTTACTGATTTCGGGCTGACCGGCACTTCTGCCCTGTTACCGCTCGGTCATGCTACGCCGGATCCGGGTCGACCGGTTCGCTGCGCCGTGTCGGGTCGGGCACTTATCCTGGGGGTGCATTACGGGGGAGGACGCCATGTTGATGCGGTTCGCCACGTGGCTCCGGCTCAATATCGACGGGGTCGTGACGCTGGTCATCGCGGCCACCGTCATCCTGCTCGAGGTTCTGGACAAGACCAATGCCAGCTCGAATCTGGTGAGCGGCGCGATCCTGCTGGTGCTGAGCCTGCTGGCGGTGACGATCCTGCGGGACCGCAATCGCGTCACCCGCCTGGTGCAGGAGACCGCCGCAGTCCGGCTGCTCTACGGGGCCGAGGTCGATCAGGCGCAAGCCCGCGCCCGGCGCACCAGCAATCGCTGGATCTACAAGGGCGGCACCGGAACCTCGGCGCGGGTGACCACACTGCCGTTCTTCCTCGACCGCGCCCGCGCCGAACATCAGCTGATGAATCTGCAGGTGGAGATTCTGGACCCGGGCAACGAACAGCTCTGCCAGGCCGAGGCGCTGTACCGCAATTCACTGCAACCGGGCGGGGACGCGAACGGGCGGCCGTGGACGGCGGACCGGATCCGCAAACAGTCCTACGGGACCGTACTGGCGTGCGCGTGGTACCGCCAGCAGTCGGAGTTCCTCAGCATCGACCTGGCCTTGTCACCGGCGTTGACCACGTACCGGTGGGACATGTCCGACGAGATCGTCATCGTGAACCAGCGCGGCTCCAATACCCCGGGACTGCAGTTCGAGCACGGCAAGACCCAATACTCGGATCTGGCGCGGGAATTGGCGGTGAGCTTCAAACAGGGACGGCAGATCCCGCTGGGCCGCGACACCGAACTGCGGCCGCCGACCGAGCCGACCATCGTGCAGACGCGCCGCCTGCTCGATCAGCTGGGGCTGGGCCTGCCCGTCATGTACACCGACGAGGATGTCACCGAGATCGTGGAATACGCACTGCGGCCGGTGAATACGTTCTAGCCGGTGAGCAGCAGGCCCGCGGTGGCGGCGACGGTCGCGGTCACGCCGAGCACCAGGCCGGTGAGCACGAACTTACGCATCGGCACCCGAACCTCGTGGCTGCGGCAGAATTCCAGGCACAGCAGGGTGGCCAGCGAGGCCCACGGGGTCACCACCGGGCCCACGTTGGTGCCGATCAGCAAGGCCAGCAGCTGATTTCGCTCACCGTGGCCGATCACCGTCTCCCCCGCCGTATAGGCTGGCAAGTTATTGAGGACATTGGACAGCGCCGCGCCCGCGCCCGCGGCCCGGAAGATGCCGGGGCCGCTGGTGTCCTCGCCGATCAGATGGTCCATCAGCGTCGAGAGTCCGTACCGCGACAGCGTCGGCACCACCAGGAACAGGCCCGAGACGAAAACCAGTAGCTGCCAGGGCAACAGCGACCAGCGCAACGCCGACCGATCACAGACCGCGAAGACCAGCACCACGAGCGCGGCGGCCACGGCCGCCGCGAACCCGATCCGATCCCCCACGAACGGAATCGCGAGCACGAACAGCACGCACGCACCCCCGGACGCGTACAGCAGCACCCGTTCCCGCGCATCGGCCGGACGGATCGGCTCCGGCACCACGTAGCGGTCGGTCCCCCGCTGGTCGCGCCGCCAGTACCACCACCACAGGCACACCATGGTCACCGCGATCGAAAGCAACTGCGGCAGCCACATTCTGGCCGCGAACCCGGTGGCATCCAACGCCACCCGATCGGCCGCCAACAGATTGGTCAGATTCGACACCGGTAGCAGCAGACTCGCGGTATTCGCCAGCCACAGCGTCGTCATGGCCAGCGGCAGCGGCGGAATCCGCGCAGGCACCGCGAGCGCGAGCATGACCGGGGTCAGCAGCACCGCCGTCGTATCCAGATTCAGCACCGTCGTGGTCGTCGACGCGAACAACACGCACAGCAGGAACAACCCGACGTAATTCCCACCCGCCATGATCGCCAGCCGATGCGCGATCACATCGAACACCTTGGCCCGCCGCGCCAGATTCGCCAACACGATCACACTGCCCAGAAACAACAGCAACGGCGCGATCCGCCGCATGTTGGCCTCGGCATCCGCCCGCGGCAGCAGTCCCGTTGCCACACAGAGCAACCCGACGACCAACAGTCCTATCCGGACGGTGTCCAGCACGCTCGGTCGCCAGCGCATGGCCGATCGGACCCCTTTCGCAGAGAAAGGATCGGCGAGCCCGCCCGGGCGCGGGATACTGGTGGAGTGACGCTGTGGGGTGGGCAGTCTCGGTCGATCTTTGTCAGTTATTCGCCGGCCGATGAGCGGTGGGCGATCTGGCTGGCATGGCAATTGGAACATGGCGAGGCGCGGTACCGAGCCGTGCTGGCCGCGTGGGACTTCGATCCGGCCACCAACTACGGGGAGTTCGTGCAGCGTGGGGTGCGCGAGTCCGATCTGGTCGTGGCGGTGGTGACGGAGAACTATGTGTCGTCGCGGCATGCGAATCGGGAGTGGCAGGCCGCGTTGGAGGTGGATCCGGCGAAGCTGCTGGCGATCCGGGTCGGGGAGTGTTCGCTGGACTGGTTGCCGTCGGGAGTCGGGTTCCTGGACGCGGCCGGGGTCGGCGAGGCGGGGCCGGTGCGGCGGCAGGTGTTCGAGCGAGTGGAACGGCAGCTGTCGGAGCGCTGGACGCCACGACGGACGATCGATGCGCGAGCGGATGACATCTGGTCCGCGACAACCGATTCCGATGCGGTACGGCGGCGGCCCTTGTCGGCACCGGATTTTCCCGGCGATACGGCGGCGCAGCGCTCGCATGCAGGACTGTCGATTCTGCATGTCTCGGGTCCGCGATTCGGACGCGGCTTGCCGTCCGCCGATGTGCCCAGCGATCCGGAGGGTTTGCAGTCGCACATCTACGGCGCGGTCACCGATCTGGTGGACGCGCAGGCCCCGCCACCGGATCTGATCGTGGTCAGCGGCGATCTCACCGAATCCGCGCATCCGACCGAATTCCGCAAGGCCACTTCGTTTCTCAGCGGCCTGCGGGTGCTGCTCAAGCTGGAGCCCGACCGGGTGGTCATCGTGCCGGGCAATCAGGACATCTCCCGGCTCGCCTGCGACGCCTACTTCCGCGAATGCGCCGCCTACGACCGGCTTCCGGTGCAGCCGTACTACGCGAAACTCAAGCTGTTCGAGCAGATGTTCACCACCCTCTACCGGGGCCTGGACCATCTCGTCTTCGATGTCGGCCAGCCGTGGACCCTGTTCCCGATTCCCGAATTGCGGCTGGTGGTCGCGGGTTTGAACTCGACCATGGCGGCGACCCACGAGGACAAGGACAACTACGGCTGGATCGGCACCCGCCAGAAGGACTGGTTCGCCGGGCAACTGCGCGCCTACGAGTCGCAGGGCTGGTTCCGGCTGGGCGTGATCAGCCATGACCCCGCGCCCGGACCCGTGACGTCGCAATACGATCCGCGGGTCCTGCGCGATGCCGAGGCCGTCTTCCGGCGGCTGGGCCCGCGCCTGAATCTGCTGTTGCGCGGTCCCAGCCGGGCGGGCCGCTCGGTCGCGCATCACGGCGGCACCCTGCCCGTCCTGTCGGCTTCCGCACCCGGACAGGCCGAGCTCATCCATCTCACGGTCGACGGCCTGACCCGGTATCGCCTCGATGATGCCGCCGACCCGCCCGCACCGCAGGCCCTGGACTGGGCGAATTCGGTTGTCGCACTGCGCGGCCGAGCTCCCGTTCGGGAACTCCCCGCCCCACCGCCAGCACCGCGGCCGAGCGCAGCCCAGTCCAGCGAGACGGTGCGCCCGCACGAACTGCTGCTGGAACAGGTCACCGAGGTCTGTCAGGTGCGTTACCCGGACGCGCGCATCCGGCGGACCACCTCCGACCCGCCGTACCTGCTGGTCACCATCAACTCGGATCCGGTGATCGAACAGCTCATCATCGGCGCGCACGTGGGCGAGGTGACCGGGCAGGTCCTCGACGGATTCCTGGGACCGCAGCCCAAACCCGGCTCCCAGCTCATCTACCTCGGCCCCGATCCCGACCCGGACCTGCGCGACCGCGCGGCCTCCGAGGGCGTGCGCATCCGCAGCTTCGCCGACTTCCAGGGCCTGGCCAATCTGGACCGCTATGTGCGCCAGCAGTCGGCCCGGCTGCGCGAGGACACCGCCTACGCCGCCGATCTGTATGTGCCGCAGCGCTTCCGGATGCTGGCCCCGCGCGGGCGGGAGGTGCAGAACGATCTGGTCGCCGAACTGCTGCGACTGGTGAGCGCCGACGACGGCCGATTCGTCCTGCTGCTCGGCGATTTCGGGCTCGGCAAGACCTTCGCGCTGCGCGAGCTCACCCGGCGCCTCACCGAATCCGGCGCGGACCTGGTGCCCATCCTCATCGAACTGCGCACGCTGGACCGCACCAACTCGCTCGACACCCTGCTGGCCGCGCACCTGGCCAACAATGGCGAATCCCGCATCGACCTGCGCGCCCTGCGCTACATGCTCGCGCAGGGCCGGGTGGTGCTGCTGTTCGACGGCTTCGACGAACTGCTGACCCGGCTCAACTACGACAGCGCCGCCGAGCACATGGCCACCCTGCTGCAGGCCGCGGTCGGCCGGGCCAAGGTGGTGGTGGCGGGCCGCACCCAGCACTTCAAGTCCTACGACCAGATCGCGGCGGCGCTGCAGACCCGGGACGAGCCGCACCCGGACCGCTACATCCTCGGCGTCGAGAACTTCACCCACGAACAGGTGCACGCCTTCCTGGTGAATCGCTATGGCTCCACGAACAATTCGGCCAAGGCGGGTCCGTCGGCCGACTCCCGCATGCGACTGCTGCGCGGCATCCCGGATCTGCTGGAACTCGCCCGCAATCCGCGCATGCTCAGCTTCATCGCCGATCTCGACGAGCAGCGGCTGCGCACCGCGGCCGGGGCGCAGCAGATCATCGGCCCCACCCGGCTCTACCGGGAGATCCTGACCGCCTGGCTGACCTTCGAGATCGACCGTTCCCCCGAGCGCGCCGGCTCACAACTAACGCTGCGGATCGACGAACTATGGCTCGCCGTCACGTATTTCGCGCTGCGGGTGTGGGAGACCGGCCGCCCGTACCTGAGCCTGGCCGAGCTGACCGAGGTCGCGAACGCCGCGGTCGAGCGGATCGACGCGACCCGCCTCAATGTCGCGCAGTTCGTCCACACTCTCGGCTCGCGCAGCCTGATCGTGCGCGGCGAGGACAACCATTTCGGTTTCATCCACTCCTCGGTGCGGGATTGGCTGGTGGCCGCACACGTGGCCGAGCAACTCGCCGACGGGGTCGCCGCGCCCGCACCCCTCGGCCAGGCGCAACTGGAGCCGCTGGCCGTCGAATTCCTCTGCGACCTGGCCTCGGTCGAAGCACTGCGGACCTGGGTCGAAGGGGTGCAGGCGGATCCGGCCGAGCACGAGATCACCCGCACCAATGCCGCCCGCGTCGCCGCCCGGCTGCGCATCTCGCCGCACGAGGACCTGCGCGGGCTCAACCTGTCGCGCGAGGACCTGTCGTTCCGCAATCTGGCGCGGCTCGATTTCACCGGCGCGGATATGACCGAGACCAGGCTCTCGGGCGCGGTACTGGATCACGCCGTCCTGCACGGGGTGAAACTGGTTGGCGCGCAACTCGACCAGGCGTCCCTGGTGGGCGCGGATCTCCGGGGAGCCGATATGACCGAGGTCCAACTGGTCAGCGCGAATCTGCAGAACGCCGACCTGCGCGGGGCGCGGCTGCACCGGGCGCAACTGGATCAGGCGTCGCTGGTCCGGGCCAATCTGGGCCGCGCCGACCTGACCGGGGCCCGGCTGGCCCGCACCGATCTCACCGGCATGCGCGGGGAGGGCAGCCGCTGGACCCGGGCCGCCCTGCTGGATGTGGTGGGCGCGCCGATCGGCACCGATCTGGCCGGTTCCGGCCGGGTGCCCGGCACGCCGCCGCACACCGAATTCGCCCCGGCCGCAATCGGTGTCAAGCACGGGGTCGACGCGCAGAGCGGACGACTGCCGCGGCCGCTGGCCTTCAGCCCCGACGGCGGCACGGTCGCGGTGGGCTGCGATTCCGGCAGCGTGGTCGTCTACGGCGCGGACACCGGGCGGACCCTGCGCACCCTGCACGGGCACCGCGCCCGCACCTTCGCGGTCGCCTACACCGAGAAGGTGCTCGTCACCGGATCCGCCGACGGTACGGTCCGGATCTGGGACGCCGCCAGCGGCGCGGTGCGAAAGATCCTGCCCGGGCACGAGAACTGGCCGTGGCCGCTCGAAACCGACACTGCCGGCACCCTGCTCGCCACCGGTGACGCGGCCGGAACGCTGCGGCTGTGGCAACTCCCCGACGGGGAACCCGTGCACGAGTTCCCACCACCGGACGGGGTGCCGCAACGCATCTACAGCATCGCCCTGCACCGCGATCGGGTGGCGGCCGCGTATCACGATGGCACCGTGCGCATCCGGCGAATCTCCACCGGCCGCGAGATCGGCGGCTTCCAGGGCGCGCCCGGCCCGGTCCGGCGCGTCTGCTGGGATCCGGACGGCCACCTGCTGGCCGTCGCGGGCGCGGACGGCGCGCTGGGCCTGTGGGATCCGGACACCGGCGACCTGGTGCACGCGCTGGCCGGACACCCCGACATCGTCTACACGGTGGCCTTCCATCCGGTCGAGCCGATCCTGGCCAGTGGCGACCTCTCCGGCGGAATCCGCCTGTGGGACACCGGAACCGGCGAGCAGCTGACGCACCGCACCGAGCACGGCAGCGCCCGCATCCACTGGCTGGGCTTCGATCCCTCCGGGGACATGCTGGCCACCGGCGACACCGCGGGCGCGGTGTACGTGCGCGACGGCCGCACCGGCGCACCCTTGCACCGGCTCACCGGCCATACGGGTTCCATCTGGCCGTTCGCCTTCCGGCCGGACGGCAGTCAGCTCGCCGTCGCCGACGACCAATTCGCGCTGCGCATCTGGGATCCCGCGACCGGGGAGAACCTGCACACCCTCAACGGTCACGGCCGCCACGTGCGGGCGGTGTCGTTCAATGCCGACGGCAGCCTGCTGGCCGGCTGCGGCAATGACGGCAGTCTCCGGATCTGGGACGCAGCGACCGGGCGGCTCGCCCAGCGCCTCGAGGGCAGTTCGGACGGGCTGATCACCCTGGAGTCCGGGGTCTTCTCGCCGCAGTCCCCCAGTCAGCTGGTGACCGTGGGCAATGCCGGGCGGTTACGGATATTCGATATCGAGGCGGGTGCCGCGGAACGCGACATCACCGTCGACTCTGCCCCGGTCTGGGCCATCGCCTACGACCCGACCGCACGCTTCATCGCCACCGCCAACGACGACGACACCGTCACCCTGTGGACGCGCGCGACCGGCGGTGAGCACGCGGTCTGCGCCGAACATCGCGGGCGGGTGCGCTCGATCGCCTTCGACGCCACCGGCGCGCACATGGCCACCGGGTGTGATGACGGACTGGTTCGGGTGTGGGAGGTGGAGTCCGGGGAGTTGGTCGCCACCCTGTCGGATCCGGAGCATCGCGGCGGATCCGGCGGTCACCGGGTCTACGGGGTGGTCTGCCACGGCGACCGGGTCGCCGGGATCTCCTGGGACGGCACGGTCCGGATCTGGAGCGTGGCCGGTGGGCCGCCGCTGCACCGGCTGGACCTGCATCGCGGGCGGCTGTGGTGCGCGGCGGTGGACGCGGGCTCCGGCCTGCTGGCCACGGCGGGTGACGATCTGGTGATCCACCTGTGGGACCTCGCCTCCGGCAAGCATCTGCACACCCTGCACGGGCATCG
This sequence comes from Nocardia sp. NPDC059240, assembly GCF_042753865.1. Classification (NCBI taxonomy): domain Bacteria; kingdom Bacillati; phylum Actinomycetota; class Actinomycetes; order Mycobacteriales; family Nocardiaceae; genus Nocardia; species Nocardia sp. NPDC059240. Next base: position 972,488 of record NZ_JBHZAC010000002.1, read on the forward strand.
AAACCGGGTGCGCTCCTTGGCTTTCGATCCCGCCGGTGGATTGCTGGCCAGCGGCGGCAACGACGGCTCGATCATGCTGTGGTCGCTGGCGGAACCGGATATCGCCCCGCAGTTGCGGGCCACCCTGCTCGGGCTGCCCGAGGGCTGGGTGAGCTTCACGCCGGACGGGCGCTACAAGACCGAGGGGCTGACCGCGGGACAGTTCTGGCATGTGATCGGCATGTGCCGCTTCGAGCCCGGCGAATTGGACCCGTATCTCCCCGAGATCTGCCAGGTCGAGCTGGACGATCCGTGGTGAGAACCGCTGTGAGAATCCATGATTGAGCCGAGGGCACAGCGCAATTGATCATCGCAATCCAATTGTTAGCTGTAGTAAGAATCATCACGACGGGACGGGGAATAGACTCGCAGCACGGCAGGTAGCGCCTGTCGGCACGCATGCAAACTGTGCGTGAAAAACCGCCCCGCCGGTGCTCTCCTGCTGGCCGTACCGGTCGGTGCACGCTAGGTTTCCGAGGGTGGCAGTGAGTCTGTTGGGGAACGGCGGCCGCACACCGGCCGCACACGAATCAGGTTTCGCCGCGCATCGCGCCGGGGTCGATCGGCTCTTGACCTCGTACCGCGCCATCCCGCCGGATGCGAATGTGCGACTGGCCAAGAAGACGTCCAACCTGTTCCGGGCGCGAGCGAGAACCAACGCGCCCGGACTCGACGTGTCCGGATTGACGCAGGTCATCGCGGTGGACCCGGAGGCCCGCACCGCCGACGTGGCGGGCATGACCACCTATGAGGATCTGGTCGCCACCACCCTGGAGTACGGGCTGGCCCCACTGGTGGTGCCGCAGTTGAAGACCATCACCCTCGGTGGCGCGGTCACCGGGCTGGGCATCGAGTCCACTTCCTTCCGCAACGGCCTGCCGCACGAATCGGTGCTCGAGATCGACGTGCTCACCGGAGCGGGCGAGATCATCACCGCGACCCGCGACGGCGCACACGCCGATTTGTTCCGCGGCTTCCCCAATTCGTACGGCACATTGGGGTATTCGACGCGGCTCAAGATCGAGTTGGAAAAAGTTCTGCCCTACGTCGCGCTGCGGCACATCAGATTTCACGATCTGCGCGAGCTGGAAGCCGCCATGGGGCAGATCATCGCCGACCGCGCCTGGGACGGGGAAACGGTCGACTACCTCGACGGCGTGGTGTTCACCGCCGACGAGAGCTACCTGACGCTGGGCCGCCAGACCGACGAACCCGGCCCGGTCAGCGACTACACCGACATGGACATCTTCTACCGGTCCATCCAGCACGATTCGCAGCAGCCCAAGCGCGATCGGCTGACCATCGCCGACTACCTCTGGCGCTGGGACACCGACTGGTTCTGGTGCTCACGGGCTTTCGGCGCGCAGAACCCGAAGATCCGCCGGTTCTGGCCCAAGCGGTACCGCCGCTCCAGCTTCTACTGGAAGCTCATCGCGCTGGATCACAAGTACGCGATCGGCGACAAGATCGAAGCGCGACACGGGAATCCGCCGCGCGAGCGAGTGGTGCAGGACATCGAGGTGCCCCTCGAACGGACCGCCGACTTCATGGAATGGTTCCTGCGCGAGATCCCGATCGAGCCGATCTGGCTGTGCCCCTTGCGATTGCGCGACGATCCCGCGAACACGGCCGACCGCCCCTGGCCGCTCTACCCGCTGGAACCCGGCCGCACCTACGTGAACATCGGCTTCTGGTCGGCCGTGCCGACCGTGCCGGGGCAGCCCGAAGGTCTGGCCAACCGCGCCATCGAGCACAAAGTGTCCGAACTGGACGGTCATAAATCCCTGTATTCGGACGCCTACTACGACCAGGATGAATTCGCCGCGCTCTACTACGGCGGCGGCACCTACTCCACCCTCAAGAAACGCTACGACCCGGATTCTCGTCTACTGGATCTGTATTCGAAGGCGGTGCAACGCAAGTGACCACGTTCAAGGACCGTTCCGACGTTTTCGCCGAGCTCGGAACCAAACTCACCATCGCGGAGATCTTCGAGACCTTGCTCGAGGGTCCGGTCCCCATCCGGCTGACGTGTTACGACGGCAGCAGCACCGGACCGGAGGACTCCGAGTTCGGCCTGGAGATCCTGAGCCCGCGCGGGGTCAACTACATCGTCACCGCACCCGGCGATCTCGGCATGGCCCGGGCCTACGTCGCCGGTGACCTCGCCACCACGGGCGTCGAACCCGGCGACCCCTACGAGCTGCTGAAGGCCATGGCGAGCATGAAGTTCCGCCGCCCGACCGCCCTGCAGCTGGTCGTCATCGCCCGCTCGCTGGGCTGGGACCTGCTCAAGCCGATCGCCCCGCCGCCGCAGGAGACACTGCCGCGCTGGCGGCGCATCGCCCTGGAAGGACTGCGGCACAGCAAGACTCGCGACGCCGAGGCCATCCACCACCACTACGACGTGTCCAATACGTTCTACGAGTACGTGCTGGGCGAGTCGATGACCTACACCTGCGCGGTCTACGAGGACCCGGCCTGGACGCTGGAACAGGCCCAGGAGAACAAGTACCGCCTCGTCTTCGACAAGCTGAACCTGAAGGCCGGTGACCGGCTGCTCGACATCGGCTGCGGCTGGGGCGGCATGGTGCGCTACGCCGCCAAGCGCGGCGTCCACGTCATCGGGGCCACCCTCTCGGCCGAACAGGCCGAATGGGCACAGGCCAAGATCGCCGAAGAGGGCCTGTCCGAGCTGGCCGAGGTCCGCCACTCCGACTACCGCGACGTGCGCGAGAGCGACTTCGACGCGGTGTCCTCCATCGGGCTCACCGAACACATCGGCGTCGCCAACTACAAGGCCTACTTCGAGTTCATGCAGTCGAAGCTGCGGGTGGGCGGGTTGTTCCTCAACCACTCCATCACCCGGCACGACAACACCCGCACCACCAAGGCGGGCGATTTCATCGACCGGTACGTGTTCCCCGACGGCGAGCTCTCCGGTTCCGGGCGGGTCATCTCCGAAATCCAGAATGTGGGCCTCGAGGTGCTGCACGAGGAGAACCTGCGTCAGCACTACGCCCTCACCCTCGCCGAATGGTGCGACAACCTGGTGAAGAACTGGGACGCGGCCGTCGACGAGGTGGGCGAGGGCACCGCCAAGGTGTGGGGGCTCTACATGGCCGGTTGCCAGCTCGGGTTCGAGCGGAATGTGGTTCAGCTGCACCAGGTTCTGGGCGTCAAGCTGGGTGACGACAAGGCGTGGACCGTGCCGCTGCGCCCCTGGTGGAAGGCATAGCGGGCTCGTAAAACGATGCGGGCGCGCGGCTTTCGCCGCGCGCCCGCTCTTTTGTGCCGCTTACGAGAGCGGTTGCACCAGCGGCAGGCCCAGCCGCTCGGTCATCCACGGGAACGACGAGGTGAAGGCCGCGGCGGCGAACTGCCAGGTGTGGCCGCCCTCGGTGGTGTGCACCGTGCAGTTGATGTTCACCTTCTGCCCCTCGGCGCACAGGGCCTCGGCCGCGCCGACCTCACCGGTGTCGTAGACGCCGTCGTGGCCGCCCATGCCCGCGGTCTCGTCGTTCGGGTTGCCCATCATCTGCTGCATGCGCGCCTTGATCTTCGGGTCGTTGGCCATCTCCCGCTGGCGCGCGGGCGGGGTCAGGTCGTCGAAGAGGCCGACGGTGTCCGGATAGTTGCCGTGCTTCTGCATGACGGTGATGGGATCGAAGTCGGCCCAAGCCTGCTCGCTGCCGCCGAAGAGCCGCTTGACCGTCTGCTCCTTGGTGCCCGCGGTGGGGGCGATATCACCGGCGATGTCGACGAAGGTGCCGAACAGTTCCGGATGCATGGTGGCCAGGTCGACCGCGCAGGTGCCGCCCATGGACCAGCCGACGATGCCCCACTTGGCCGGGTCCGCGGACGCGCCGAAGGTGGATTCGACGTAGCTGGGCACATCCTTGGTGAGGTGGTCGGCGGCGTCGCCGCGCGGGCCGTTCACGCATTCGGTGTCGTTGTTGAAGGCGCCGCCGGAGTCGACGAAGACCAGAATGGGGGTCTGGCCGTTGTTCGACTTCGCGAAACTGTCGACGCTGTTCATGATCTGGCCGCTGTTCACCCAGTCCGCGGGAGTATTGAATTCGCCGCCGATCATCATGATGGTCGGCAAGGCAGGCGGCTGGTCGCCCTGGAACCAGGCCGGGGGCAGGTACACGTATTCGGTGCGGTGATTGAAGTGGCTGCCCGACTCGGGGATGTCCACCGGCACGATGCGGCCGACGTCGGGGTTGGTGTTCCGCAGCGCGGCAAGCGAATCCAGATCGGTCTGATGCGGCAGCGGCTCCGCGGTCAGCGCGGCCCACGCGGCATTGGCCGTCGGGTAGTAGCCGACCCACTGGTTGAGCACCACACCCACGTTCAACAGCGCCAGCGGCACGGCGAGGATCGCCGCGATCCGCTGCCACCAGCTGCCGGTGCGGATGCCCAGCACCGCCGCCGCGAGCACCGCGCCCGCGAGCCCGACGGCAACCCACAGCAGGGCCGGCGCCGGATCCGAGGCCAGGCCCTCGTTATTGGTGTACTCCCAGGACGCCCACACCACGCCGAGCGCGAAGACGATGCACAGCGGCACCCACAGCACCCACCAGCGGCGAGTGAACCGGGCGAAGGCCACGATCAGCAGGAACACCGCCGCGAACGTGATGACCTGCGGTAACCAGCCGTGCAGCAGCGAAACACCGTGATGGAAGCCCGGATATCCGGCCTGGGTCTGCTTGGGCATCTGCGGTGCCGGGGGCACGGCGGGTGGGGATTGCAGCATCGGAGTCACAGGCACGTCGCGATTGTCGATGCCGTTCCTCGAGAAACGCTGTGAATACCCTCAACGCCGTCTGGACACCTCGGTAATACCCACGGAACATCCCGGTAACGCCGGTCCCTACAGCAGCGAGTCCAGGAATCGCCGCGGCAGATCCGAACCGTCCGTATCCAGCGGCATCTCGTGGCGCAAGGTCCGCAGGATGTTCAGCACCCCTGGCCCCGCGTCCAGCAGCGGTCGCCGCCAGCCCAATTCGGCGCACCTGATCACCGCCGGGGTCAGCACCGCGATGGATTCACCGAGCCAACCGGACGCGGACAGGCATTCCGCCAGCAGCAACGCGGAGTCGAGCTCGGCGCGCGGACGATGCTGGTCGCGGATGCGCGAGTGCAACGCCCGGGCGCGTTTGACCGCACTGTCGTCGATACCGAGCGGCGCGAGATCATCACTGCCGCGATCCTCACCGCGATAGTGCCGGGCCAGCAGGGCGCGAATGGTGGCGATCTCCTCGGCCTCCGCGGTCAGCGCGGCGGCGCCGGTGGCATGCCGCAGCGAACGGACCATGGGATCGGTGACCAGCCCGGCGGTCACCGGATCCGCGGGCAGGCCCAAGCGCAGCCGCTCGGCGCGCACGTGTGCGGCCAGGCGGGTCAGCTTGCGCTCGGCCGCGATGCGCGCACCCTCCGCGAGACGGGCCGTGGCGGTCTCCAGGTCGCCGCGCACCGCCTTCACCCGGGCACCGCTCACGAAGATGGTGACCAGAAAATCCACCGGACCGACCCGGGCGGTGAGCTCGTGGCTCTGATCCAGCAGCCGCTCGGCACTGTCCAGATCACCGCGCCGGTAGGCGACCTCACCCAGCAGCGCCGCCGCCACCCGCACCGAGTTCGAGCGCGAACCGGCGCGATCCCGGGCGGTCTGCCAAGCCTGCTCGAAACACCGGGTGGCCACCTCGACATCGAGCTGTTCGAAGGCGATATCGCCGCGCGCGCACAGCCCGAAGACCTCGCCGAGCGGGTCGCCCGAGCGCGCGTGATAGGGCGCGGCGAATTCCTGCATGCCGAGCGCACCCTCGAAGTCGAAGTCGCACAGGCGAACATAGGACGCGAGATTCGCGGCGGTGGACACCGTCCACGGCGGCAGCTCGTCGGCCAGCTTCAGGCATTCGCCGAGCTTGTCCAGCACCCCGTCGGTGCGATCGCGCGCCACCTGATCGGCCGCCGCCAGCACCGCGGCCTGACAGCGCTCCCGCACCGCCTCGGCGTCGCCCGGTGAACTGCGCGTGGCCAGCATGTTCGACAGCCGCCCCAGCGCGGTGCGAGCCGCGCCCGACTGCTGCAGGGTCACATTCGCCCGCGCCAGCGCCATCAACAGTTTCGAGCGCGAGGCCACCTGCTGCACAGGCAGTTTCGACACGGTGCCGAACAGGGTCGCCAGCCGGGAACTGTCGATCAGATCCATCCCGCCCTTCTCGACCAGATCCAGCGCATAATTCAGATCGGTGGCGGCCAGCGCGTGATCCACCGACTGCCGGATCAGATTGTGGGCGGCGAACCATCGAGAAGCCTTGCCGTGCAACTTCTTCAGCTGTCCCGAGTTCGCGCGATCGAGGCGGGCGCGCAGATGCTCGGCCACCATGGGCTGCATTCGGTACCAGCTCGGATCGTCGGAAAGCCGGTGCACGAACAGTTCTCGCTGCTCCGCCTGATCCAGTAGGTCGGCGGCGTCGCGGGCGCCGGTCAGCGCCTCGGCGAGCGAGGCGTTCACCCGCTCGGGAACCGCTATGGCGGTGAGGAATTCGAGCATGCGCGGCTCGATCGTGCCGAACACGTTCTCGGCGAGATACTCCCGGATCGCCTTGTTGTCCCCGGAAAGTCCCGCGATGAGCCGGTCCACATCGTGATCGGCGGGCCGCAGCGACAGCCCGGCCAGCTGGATCGCGGCGGGCCAGCCGTCGGTGGCGGCGTGGATCTGCTCCACCTGCCGCTCGGTCAGGTCCAGGCCCATCCGCTCGACCAGGATCCGGCGGGTCTCCTCGGCGCTCAGCCGCAACTGCGCGGAACCGATCTCCACCAGCTCGTCGGCCACCTGCATGCGGCTCAGCGGCAGCCCCGCCCGCTCGCGGCTGGTGACCACGAAACGCAAATGGTGCGAACAGTTGTCGAGCAGCGACTCCATCGCCCGCTGCGCCCCCGCGTCGGTGATGCGATGCCAATCGTCCACCACCACGACCACCGGGACGTCGCTGGCCTGCAGCTCGTCGATGAGCGCCGACACCGCGTACGGCACCGCCTCGGCGGGCCGTTCCTCCAGCAGCTGTTCGAGCCCCGCGCCGATGTCCGGGCGCACCTTGCGGATGGCGGCCACGATGTGGGCCAGCAGCCACACCTCGTTGTCGTCGTCGCGGTCGATGCCGATCCACGCCACCGCCATCCCGCGATCGGTGAGCTCGGCACACCACTGCGCGGCCAGCGTGCTCTTGCCGAATCCGGCCGGGCCGTGGATGACCGCCAAGCGGCGGCGGCCACCGGCGCGCAACGTCTCCAGCAGGCGCGGCCGCGCGATCGGCTCCCGCACCGGGGTCGGCGGCCGGAATTTCGTTGTGGCAGTGGGCGGGAGCGTATTTCCCGTGCCGGGCAGGCGGCTGCTCGGGCCGGTGGACGGCCGCAGGGTCAGCGACGAACCGCGCGGCGGATTCACCACCGTCGACGTGCGCTGACGCGTAAATTCCTGGGTGGCAGCCGATTCCGAGCCGTCCGCGGACTGTTCCTCGCCGTCGAGCAACGCCATCTCGTCGGGCATCTGCCCGTGCTCGCCCTGCACCGCGCGCAACAAATCACCGAATTCCACCGCGGTGGCGGGCCGATCACCAGGATCCGGCGACATGGCTGCCTCGATGGCCGCCGCCACATCCGGCGGAATCCGCAACTCCCGCAAGTCCGGAATCGGCTGACCGGTGATCCGCAGAAACTGCGCGATGACCTTCTCCCCCGCCTGCCTTTCATAGGCGGCATGACCGGTCAGCAGGGCGAACAGCGTGGAGCCCAGACCGTAGACGTCCGAGCGCACCGTAGGCTCGTCGCCCTTGAGCACCTCGGGTGCCGTGAACGCGGGCGACCCGGTGATCAGACTGGTGGAAGTGCGGAAACCCCCTGGGATGCGGGCGATTCCGAAATCCGTGAGCTGCGGCTCCCCGTACCGGCTCAACAGCACATTGGCCGGCTTCACATCCCGGTGCAGCACCTGCGCGCGATGCGCGGTCTCGATGGCCCCGGCCAGTTTCACCCCGACCCGCAGCGAATCCGTCCACGACAACGGCCCGCTGTCGTGGACCACCTTCTCCAGCGATCCCCGCGTGGCATAGGGCATCACGATGTACGGCCGACCGCTCGGGGTCACGTCCACCTGCAGGATGTCGACGATGTTCGGATGCCCCGACAACCGGCCCATGGCGTGCTCCTCACGCAGGAACCGCTCCAGGCCGTCGTCGTCTATCTCGGTGGACAGCACCTTGACCGCCACCACCCGGTCCAGCGACCGCTGGGCACAGCGGAACACCACTCCGAACCCACCCCGGCCGATCTCCTCCGCATCGAACAGACCCATGGCCTCGAGTTCATCCGTCACGGCGATGGGAAGGTATGCCTGCGTGGAGCTTTCGGACGGAGTCCGGTCTTCGGAGGGGGTCGGTTCACTCCGCGAGCCACCCGGGCGCGCCTGCTGGTTCATCTGGACCACCTCGTTCTACCCGCGCACAATCCAACGTAGCGCGGAGCAGCGTGGCCTGTCCCCGAATCAGCACCCCTGGCGGTCGTCCGTCCCACCCTGTTCATACTTGTTAATCGCCGAAACCCGGGTCGCGTAATCCGCGACCCGGGTCTCAGTTTCAGAGTTGCAGCGGTCGAACCGCTACGGGCTTACTTGCGCAGCGAAGCCGGAACCTCGAAGCGGCTGCCGAACTTGGCGGCCAGCTCGTCGGCACGGGCCACGAAGGCTTCCTGTCCACCCGGGTAGCCCACGATGAACTGGTGGGTGCCACCGGTCCAGGCCGGGAAGCCGATGCCGAAGATCGAGCCGATGTTGGCGTCGGCGGTCGAGGTCAGCACGTTCTCGTCGAAGCACTTCTGGGTCTCGATGGCCTCGGCGAACAGCATGCGGTCCTTCAGGTCCTGCAGCGAGACGCCCTCGGGCAGCTCGGTGGAGGTCTTGAAGGTGGAGCGCAGCTCCGACCAGATGCCGGTGGCCTTGCCGTCGACGTAGTCGTAGAAGCCCGCGCCGCCGGCCTTGCCCTTGCGGTCGAACTCGCCCACCAGCTTGTTCAGGATGTCCGCGGTCGCGCCGGAAGCGGCGTCGATCTCGCCACCGGCGGCCACGATGGCCTCGGCGGTCTCCTTGTAGATCTTCTGCATGGTGGTGAAGTTCAGCTCGTCCGACAGCTTCAGCGGCGCCGCCGGGTAGCCCGCCTGCAGACCGGCCTGCTCGATGGTCTGCGGGTCGACGCCCTCACCGAGCATCATGATGGCCTCGTTGATGAACTTGCCGATCACGCGCGAGGTGTAGAAGCCGCGGCTGTCGTTGACCACGATCGGGGTCTTGCGAATCGCGAGGGTGTAGTCGTACACCCGGGCCAGCGCCTCGTCGGAGGTCTTCTCGCCCTTGATGATCTCGACCAGCGGCATCTTGTCGACCGGGGAGAAGAAGTGGATGCCGATGAAGTCCTCGGTCCGCTTCACGCCATTGGCCAGCAGGGTGATGGGCAGGGTCGAGGTGTTGGAGCCGAGCAGCGCGTCCGCGTCGACGATGTCCTCGATCTCGGCGAAGACCTTGGCCTTCAGATCCGGGTTCTCGAACACGGCCTCGATGACGAAGTCGACACCGGCGAAGTCGGCCGGGTCGGCGGTCGGGGTGATGCGGTCGAGCAGGGTCTTGGACTTCTCCTCGGTGGTCTTGCCACGCGAGAGCGCCTTCTGCTCGAGCTTGACCGAGTAGTCCTTGCCGTGGTTGGCGGCCTCGATGGTGACGTCCTTGAGGACGACGTCGATGCCGGCCTTGGCGGTGACGTACGCGATGCCCGCGCCCATCATGCCCGCGCCGATCACGCCGACCTTCTTGATCTCACGCTTCGGCACATCCTTCGGGCGCGAACCGCCGTTGTTGATGTGCTGCAGGTCGAAGAAGAACGCCTGGATCATGTTCTTGGCGACCGGACCGGTCAGCAGGGACACGAAGTAGCGGGACTCGATCAGCGACGCGGACTCGAAGTCCACCTGCGCGCCCTCGACGGCCGCGGCCATGATCGCCTTGGGGGCGGGCATGTTCTGACCCTTGAGCTGCTTGCGCAGGTTGGCCGGGAAGGCCGGGAGGTTCGCGGCCAGGGCCGGGGTGGACGGGGTGCCGCCCGGGATCTTGTAGCCCTTGACGTCCCACGGCTGCACGCCGCCCTCGGGGTTGGCCTTGATCCACGCCTTCGCGGCCGGGACCAGCTCCTCGACGGAGGCGACGGTCTCGTGGATCAGGCCGGACGCCTTCGCCTTCGCGGCGGTGAACTTGGTGCCCTGCAGCAGGACACCCATCAGGCCGTTCGCGATGCCGAGCATGCGGGTGATGCGGGTGACGCCGCCACCGGCCGGGAGCAGGCCGAGGGAGACCTCGGGCAGGCCCAGCTGCACGGCCTTGATGTCGGCCGCGATGCGGTGGTGGGTGGCCAGGGTGATCTCCAGGCCGCCACCCAGGGCAGCGCCGTTGATGGCCGAAACCACCGGCTTGCCAAGGGTTTCCAGACGACGCAGGTCGCTCTTGATGAAGAAGAGCTCCTCCATGATGGCGGCGGCGTCGGCCTTGGTGGTCTGCATCATGTTCTTGAGGTCACCGCCGGCGAAGAAGGTCTTCTTCGCGGAGGTGATGACGACACCGGTGATGTCGTCCTTCTCGGCTACCAGGCGATCCACAGTGGCCCGCATGGAGTCCTTGTAGAGCTGGTTCATGGTGTTGGCGCCCTGGTTGGGGTCGTCCATGGTCAGCACGACGATGCCGTCGGCGTCCTTTTCCCAGCCGATCATGTTCTCAGTCATTGTTTTTCGTTCTCCTGAAAAGTCTCGGGTGGGCGTTAGACGCGCTCGATGATGGTGGCGACACCCATGCCGCCGCCGATGCAGAGGGTGACCAGCGCGTAGCGCGCGTTGCGACGGTGCAGCTCGTCGACCATGGTGCCGGTGATCATCGCGCCGGTGGCACCCAGCGGGTGGCCCATCGCGATCGCGCCACCGTTGACGTTCAGCTTCTCGTCCGGGATCTGCAGGTCCTTCTGGAACTTCAGCACCACGGAGGCGAACGCCTCGTTGATCTCGAACAGGTCGATGTCGTCGACCGTCAGGCCCGCCTTGGCCAGCGCCTTGTGCGCGGCCGGGGTCGGACCGGTCAGCATGATGGTGGCGTCGGCACCCGAGGTGGCGGTCGCCACGACGCGGGCGCGCGGGGTCAGACCCGAAGCGGCGCCGGCCTCTTCGGAGCCGACCAGCACCAGCGCGGCGCCGTCGACGATGCCCGACGAGTTACCGCCGGTGTGGATGTGGTTGATGTGCTCGACGAAGGTGTAGCGCTGCATGGCGACGGCGTCGAAGCCGCCCATCTCGCCGATGCCTTCGAAGGCGGACTTCAGCTTGCCCAGGTCGGCGGCGGTGGTGCCGCGACGCATGTGCTCGTCGTTGTCCAGCACGGTCAGGCCGTTGATGTCCTTGACCGGGACGACCGAGCGGGAGAAGTAGCCGTTGTCCCAGGCGTTGGCGGACAGTTCCTGCGAGCGGGCCGCGTAGGCGTCCACGTCATCGCGGGTGAAGCCCTCGATGGTGGCGATCAGGTCGGCCGAAATGCCCTGCGGGACAATGTAAGCGTTGTACGAGGTCCACGGGTCCATGAACATGGCGCCGCCGTCGGAGCCCATCGGCACGCGGGACATGGACTCCACGCCACCGGCGAGGACCAGGTCGTCGAAGCCGGAGCGCACCTTCTGGGCGGCCAGGTTGACGGCCTCGAGGCCCGAGGCGCAGAAGCGGTTGATCTGCACGCCGCCGACGGTGTCGGGCAGGTTCGCGGTCAGCACCGTGGTGCGAGCGATATCCGCGCCCTGATCGCCGACCGGCGAGACGACACCCAGGATGATGTCCGAGATGCGATCCTCGTCCAGGTTCGGGAACCGGTTCCGCAGCTCCTCGACCAGACCGGTGGTCAGGTCGACCGGCTTGACCGAGTGCAGGGACCCGCCGCGGTTCTTGCCGCGCGGGGTGCGGATGGCCTCGTAAATGTAGGCCTCTGTGGTCATATCGGAGTTTTCCTCTCTTGGGTGCGCCGTCACCGCGTTGTGCGGAACCGTGCCATGGCATTACCTCGCCGACCGGCCAGGACCGGTCGCCTTGACGCTGTACAAACAGCGCCCCGAGCAGGCTTGTTGACGCTCCGGTAGCCCCGTACGCCTGGGCATACCTTAGAACCTCGCGAAACCGATACTCACGGCCACCCGATCATAGTACCGAAATATGCGAACTCCGGTTAACTTAAGTTGCCCCGCAGGGGAACTGTCAACCCTCCAGAGGTGTGGCGCCCAACTCCGCGCGCAGAAGTGCTAGTGCCACCTCATCCGGGTCGCGGCGCTCCTCCGGAGGCACCGGCGTGGCCGCCTGCTCCAGCATCTCGCGCTCCTCCTCCGGCGTAGTGGCAGGTGGGACGCCGTCATAACCTACCGGTGAGTAGTCCCCCAGCCCCGGATCGTCCGGAAGGTCCGGCCCGTCGGGCAGCGGAATATCGTCCTCCGGCGGGGCATTCCGGACGGCATTCGCCCCCGGCCGCTCCACGGCCGCCGGACCCGGATCCACGGGCGCCGGAGCCGCCGACATGGTGGCGGCGGGCGCGGGACTCCCCCACCCGGTCGCCGCGGGCTCCTCCACCGGTGCCGCGACGGCGGCCTTGGCCTGGCTCGGCCGGGAGAACTTGGTCGCGGCCTTCTTCGGCGCGGCGGCGGGTGCGGCGGCGGTCCCCTGGCTCGCAGCCGTCTTCACCGCGGCACCGCCCGATCCAGCCCCGCCGACCTCCCACTTCACCCCGTGATCACGGCCCACCACGGCCCGGACCGCGGACTGCACCGCCTCGACGTACTGCGGCTGTGACAGCCGCTGCGCCAAGGCCGCGTGCTGATGCGCGAAGACAATCGTCTCGCCCTCGACCCGCGACACACTGGCCCCGGACAGCAGCGCGTGCACCGCCGCCCCGAATTCGCGCACCTTGGCCCGAATATCCGCCCACGCCGCCTCGATCTCCTCGAGCATGGCATCACCGACAGGCGCGGCGACCGCGATCGGCTCAGACGCGGCCACCAGCTCCGGTTCGATGACCGGCTGCGGTTCGGCGACCGGCTCGGCCACTGCCACCGGCTCCGGGATGGAGGCGGGTACGACCGGATCAGCCACCGGTGCAACGGATTCGACCGCCGCCGGTGCGGGTACGGGCTGCGTGACGATCGGTTCGACCGGGGCCGCTGCGGCTTCCGGCTGGGGCGCAGTGGAGACCTGTTGCACCGCAGCACGTTCGGCCGGATGCGTCGCGACCGATTCCGCGGGTGCGGCCTGCACGAGTGCGGACGCGGCCTCCGGTGCGGCGACCGGGGTCTGCACCGGCGCAGGCGAGGTGGTTTGCGGCGGAACGGAATCGGCGACGGGCACGGGGCTCGCGGCCGACACCGGGGCGAGCTCGGGCGGACGGACGGTCGACCCACCCATGGCCGGACTCCCCACTCCCGCATCGCCGTTCGTCGCAGGCGTGGGCTCGACCGCCGGAGCGGTAGGGGTGCCGGACTTTTCGGCGCGCAGTGCCGCCAGAGCCGCGGCACCGCGGCGACCCGCGGGTGCGGAGGCAGCCGCGGACGTGGCAGGGGCGGCAGGGGCCTGCGGCGCCGCTTGCGGAGTCGTCTGGGACTGCTGGGTAGCGGCGGGGATTGCGCCGGTTGCGATTCGGCGTTCGAGCTGTTCCAGGCGTTGCAGGGTGGCGGTTTCGGCGTTGGAGGCGCCGGGGAGGAGCATGCGGGCGGCGATGACCTCGAGCAGGAGGCGGGGGTTGGTGGCGCCGCGCATGTCGCCGAGGCCCTCGTGCAGGAGTTCGGCGTGGCGGGCCAGGGTGGCGGAGCCGAGGCGGTCGGCCTGGGCGCGCATGCGCTCGAGGACATCGCCGGGGCCGGTGACCAGATTGCGCTCGGCGGCATCGGGGACGGCGCGCAGCAGGATCAGGTCGCGGAGGCGTTCGAGCAGGTCGGTGGCGAAGCGGCGGGGGTCGTGACCTGCCTCGACCACGCTGTCGATGGTGCCGAACAGGGCCGAACCGTCCGCGGTGGCCAGCGCGTCGACGGCGTCGTCGATCAATGCCACGTCGGTGACACCGAGCAGCGAGACCGCGCGCGGGTAGGTGACGCCGTCGGGGCCCGCGCCCGCCAGCAGCTGGTCCAGCACGCTGAGGCTGTCGCGCGGCGAACCACCGCCAGCGCGAATCACCAAGGGGTACACCGACTCCTCGACCTGCACGTGCTCCTGATCGCAGATCTTGCCGAGCAGGCCGCGCATGGTGGCGGGCGGCAGCAGGCGGAACGGGTAGTGGTGGGTGCGCGAGCGGATGGTGGGCAGCACCTTGTCCGGCTCGGTGGTCGCGAAGACGAAGATCAGGTGGGCCGGCGGCTCCTCGACGATCTTCAGCAGCGCGTTGAAGCCCGCGGTGGTGACCATGTGCGCCTCATCGACGATGAAGACGCGATAACGCGATTCGGCCGGCGCGTAGAAGGCGCGGTCGCGCAGTTCACGGGTGTCGTCCACACCACCGTGGCTGGCGGCGTCCAATTCGATGACGTCGAGGTTGCCGGAACCGCCGGGCCCCAACGCCACACACGACGAACACACGCCGCACGGCTTGGAGGTCGGGCCCTCCACACAGTTCAGTGAGCGCGCGAGAATGCGCGCCGATGAGGTCTTGCCACATCCGCGCGGTCCCGAGAACAGGTAGGCATGACTGATCCGCCCGGTATCGAGCGCGATACTCAGGGGATCGGTGACGTGCTCCTGCCCCACCACTTCAGCGAACGTTGCCGGTCGGTACTTCCGGTACAGAGCCACGGGGGAAGGTTACCGGCCGCGACCGACAGCAGGTGATGCGCGGCAGGGCCGGTCGTCCGGTACGTCGCTTCCGTCCGGAGGACCACCTTTACTGTGATGCAAATCACGTCCAATCCTGAGGCCCGGTCAAAACCGACCGACCCGGACTGATATCCCGTCAACGCTCACAGCAAATTCTTAGCGAGTCTTTAGGAAGGAATTGTCGAACCCCGCTTACCTGCTACGTCACCAGATACAGACTTGCGTTCTGTTTCAACTCCGCAGAGCGGACATAACGATCCAGTCAACCGATGCAGCAAGATCGCAATCGTTTGGCTACCGTGGACATCGGCAACTTCGGTAGCCAAACCTTCATCAGGTTGGTTGCCCCGGCCGGTCCCTCATCCCGACCGGGGCACAACCAAATCTCCCGGAGGAAATGCCAAGTGCCGTCGCATGACGACATCGCCACAGCCTGGCTCTCCAGTACCGAATTCGCGGGCGACATCGCCGCGGTCGGACTGCTCAGTCGAGCCATCAGCCCCAGCGACTACGACATCAAGCGTGATTCGCTACCGGTTTCGGCCGCCGCCGACCCGGCCACCGCGAACGCCATTCTGGAACTGCTGCAGCGCGGCCAGGTGCCGACCATGGCGGCCATCCACACCCTCATCGTGCAGAACGACATGCGCGCCGAGGCGGACCGGATCGAGCGGCTGGGCCGCCGCGCGCAGCGCAGCATCGACGACTTCGGGCGCGTGCTGGCCAAGGTCACCGACGAATATTGGCTGGCCCACGGCACCGGCCCGACCCGGCGCGACATTCTGCTCACCGAACCGGTCATCGAGTTGATCCGCGATCGGGTGGGGGAAATCGCCCCGACCGCCATCAAGCACCTGTGGCTCATCGAGCGTGCGCAGCGCGCGGGCTGGATCGCCTACAACGCCACGCCCCGATCCCTGTGTGCCGGAAGGCGATTCCATGCCGCTCGGTACGGAAACCGGGTGTCGCTGCGACCGGTGAACACCATCGGCACGCTGGTGACGGCCTATCTGCGTGATCAAATGGACGAGCAGGGCCGGCCGCCGCGCTGGTCGGTGCTGGCCTACGAATTGCGTGACGACCGCGGGCGGCGGGTGTTCAACGACACAGCCGACGCGCGCGCCCAGCAGCAGTGGCTGGTGACCGCCGAGTGGATGGCACTCGACGACGGCAATCCGGTGCCCGGCCCGCGTGGATTGCGCGCCCTGGCCAAGAAGAACCGGGAACAGCGCAGCTAGGGGTGTTACGGCCGGGTTTCCTAACCCGCATATTTGTAACAGCGCCTTAACGTGAGGATTCGGTAACTTCCACGAAACGCGATCGCGCGTGGAAGAGGAGTTCCCGGATGCCACCAACACCCCACATCGACCCGGCCGCGACGGCCTGGCTGTTGGCCGCCACCGCGCTGGTGCTGCTCATGACGCCCGGGCTGGCGATCTTCTACGGCGGCATGGTGCGTTCGGCGGGCGTGCTCAACATGTTGATGATGAGCTTCATCTCGATTCCGCTGGTGACCGTGGCGTGGTTGTTGGGCGGGTACAGCCTGGCGTTCGGGGATGACGCGGGTGGCGGAATCATCGGCGATCTCGGGCATTTCGGGCTGTCGGGTATCGATCCGAAGACGGTGTACGTGGTCGACGCCACGACCGGCGCGGGGGTGCCGGAGCTGTTGTACGTCACCTTCCAGCTCACCTTCGCGATTCTCACGGTGGCCCTGATCAGCGGTGCGATCGCGGATCGCGCCAAGTTCTCGGCCTGGATGATCTTCGTGCCGGTGTGGGCGCTGATCGTGTACGCGCCGATCGCGCACTGGGTGTGGACGCCGGACGGCTGGCTGCACAGCCTGGGCACACTGGACTACGCGGGCGGCCTGGTGGTCGAGATCGCTTCGGGTGCTTCGGCGTTGGCCATGGCGATCGTGCTGGGACCGCGCGTCGGCTTCAAATCGGATGCCATGCGGCCGCATAATCTGCCGTTCGTGCTGCTGGGCGCGGGTCTGCTGTGGTTCGGCTGGTTCGGGTTCAATGCCGGTTCGGCGTTGGCCGCCAATGAGACTGCCGCAGCGGTCTTCCTGAACACGCTGGTCGCGGGCTGCCTGGGCATGCTCGGCTGGCTGGTCGTGGAGGCGCGCCGCGACGGCAAGCCGACCACCTTCGGTGCGGCCTCGGGCGCGGTGGCCGGTCTGGTCGCCATCACGCCGTCGTGCGGGTACATCAGCACCATGGGCGCGGTGGTCGTGGGTCTGGCGGCGGGCGTGGTGTGTTCGTTCGCGGTGAGCTGGAAGTTCAAGGGCAACTACGACGATTCGCTCGACGTGGTGGGCGTGCACTTCATGGGCGGCATCATCGGCACCCTGCTGATCGGCTTCCTGGCCACCCGGGTGATGACCGGGGACGGCGGCGCGCGCGGGCTGTTCTATGCCGGTGGGCTGTCGCAGCTCGGCAAGCAGGCGCTGGGCGTGATCGTGGTGGCGGGCTTCGCCTTCGGGGTGACATTCCTGCTGGGCAAGGTGCTGGACAAGACCATCGGTTTCCGGGTCAGCCGGGAGGACGAGCTCGGTGGCGTCGACTTCGCGCTGCACGCCGAGACCGCGTATGCCGAAGGCGTGCACGGGCATTCGCCGAGCCGGATCGGCAAGCCGCAGGGGCACTGACGCCCCGAGTCGCGGGTGAACTGACCCCCGGGGGTCAGTTCACCTTGCTCGCCGGGACGCTGAAGGTGTTGCACTGCATGGCACGGTCCTTGTTGTAGCCGATCTCGAACCAGCCGCCCATGTTCTGGGCGGTGCCGTGATCGCGCATATCGCCGGGGCCGTCGCCGCGGTGGTAGGCGTCATTGGTCGCCACGCTGATCTGCGCGTTGGTCAGTGAGCCGCCATTGTCGGAGGACGACAGGTACATGCCGTCGAAGCACTGGGCCTGCAGTTCGGTGCGGCGCGAGAGTTCCAGGCCGAGGGTGCTGCTGGCCCCGGCATCCCGGCGCTGGGAGTGCACCTTGCCGAGAATGCCCGCCTGCGCCTGGACGTGGTGGCCGTATTCGTGGGCGAAGACCGAGAGGTAAACGACCCAGTTGTTGCCGAACAGATCGGTTTGCAGCTGACTGATCGGCATATAGATGGTCGCGTCCGCCGAGCAGTAGAAGGCGGCGAAATTGTTCGAGCTGCCCGTGCACAGCGTGGTGATCCCGTTGGTGTCGGCGGACACGTTCAATTTCGGCGGCTGGAACGGCAGGTTCATTTTGTCGAACAATGGTTTCCAGGCCGTTTGCAGGCAGTCGGCGGCGGTTTGGAAGAACTTGCGCGCCACCTCTACCTGGGTGCCCCACGGCGTGTACGCGCATTTGGCGGGCAGCAGGGTGTAATCGGCATTGGTGAGCAGCGGATTGTCCGACGTGGCCTGGACACCGTGGTTGTCGCCGCCCGCGTCCCCGGCGTAGGTGGTCTTGACGGTCGAGCCCGCGCTGATGGAACTCAGTCCGGTGGTGATGGCGGTGCGCAGCACGGCGCCGGTCACCAGCACGATGAGGATGATCAGCAGCGCGCCGACCCGGCCGCGGCGGCGCGGGACCGGGCGGGCCACCGGGATCGCACCGGTCGGCGGGGCCACCACGGGTGGCGGCATGGGTGCGCGGTAGCCGGGCCGTGCCTGGCCGTACGGCTGCTGACCGTAGCCGGGCTGCGGCGGAAAACCCTGCTGCGGCGGGTATCCCGGGCGGGGTGCGGACACGCCAGGCTGCTGTGGATAACCTGGGCGCGGCGGCATGCCGGACTGTTGGGGATAGCCCGCAGGCTGTGGATAACCCGGCCGCGGATAGGTCGGCGGTGGCGTGGGTCGCCCCGGTTGCTGTGGATTACCCTGCTGCCGTTGGTATCCGGGCGGCGGCGTGCCGCCCTGCGGCGGAACCGCCGGGAACTGCTGGGGCGGGACCGGCGGATTGCCTTGGGGCGGCTGGTTTCCGGGCGGTGGCCCGGGACGGCGGCCCGGGGGCGTCGGTCCGTGATCGGACGGTGGGCGAGTCATCCCCCGCACCCCCTCGTTTCTCAGAGATAACCTGCCGGCTCCATAGTCCTGCGCCTTGCCGCTGAGGAAGAATAGCAAGCTGGCTAGAGTACCCAGTCATGCAGATTTTCCGGGGGGCCGCCCTCGTCGCGCTGCTGTTCGCGATGGCCGGGGTGGCGGCGCCGTCCGCGGGTGCGCAGGCGAGCGGTGTGGATATCACCGCGGAGGTGAATCTGGGCGACGACGGTCTGCTGCGGGTCACCGAAACCGTGAAAGTGCCTGAGGGCGGGGACTTTCGGCAGGTCGTTCCCTTGCGGGTGCAGACCGGCGCGAGTGTGCAGCGCGATTTCCAGGTGACCGACGTGTCCGCCGACGGGGACGGCGAGGCGAATGTCGCCGACGATGTGTTCACCATCCACGCGCGGCCCGGGTCGGCCACCTTCAAATACACGGTGCACAACACCGTCAGTGACGCCACGGGTGCGCAGGTGTTCCAGTGGACCGGTGTGCTGAACACCGAGGTGGCGTCCATCGATGCGACGGTGTCGAGCCCGAGCTTCCGCATGGGCATCACCAAGTGCACCATCGGGCCGCCCGGAAATCCACAGGACTGCGCGGATATTCGCGTGGAACCGGACGGGTTCGCGCATCTGACGAAGACGGATCTGCACAAGGGCGACATTCTGGATGTGACGCTGCAGCTGCCGCCGAACACGGTGAAGGCCAATGCGGATGTCCACGACAACAATGCGCCCAATGCGTTCTCGCTGACCGGACCGGTCTACGCCGCGTTCGGCGTGCTGCTGGCGGCGCTGGCGCTGGCGGCCGGTTATGTGGTGTGGTCGCGGCGTTCGGGCCCGGCGGGGACCGAGGTGCTGGATCCGCTGGTGCGCGAGGGCGATCATGTCGTGTTCTCCTCCCCCGACGGCATCCTGCCCAGTACGGCCGGGCTGTTGTTGGACGGGTACGCCGATGCGCCGGATATGGCGGCGACGCTGGTGGATCTGGCGGTGCGCAACTACGTCTGGGTGAGTCGCGAGGGCGAGTCGGATTGGCGCTTCGCCCGGGTGAATCCGGCCGACGAGCAACTGTCGCGGTACGAGCGCGCGGTCTACACGGCGCTGCTACCGGAGGGCTCGGAGTCGGTGCTGCTGTCGGAACTGCGCGGCAAGCTGGACGCGAAGGCGGTGCGGACCGCGTTGATCGATGACGCGGTGGCGGCGGGCATCTTCGTCGACCGCACTCGCCGGGGTCTCGAATTCTGGCTGGGGGCGGCGCTGATCGCGCTGGGTGTGGTCGCGACGGTCGTGCTGGCCGTGGGCCCGCAACGGCATGCCCTGGTCGGTGTGGCGATCGCGCTGGGCGGGGTGGCGGCATTGCTGCTGCCGCGCTATCTGCCCGCTCGCACGGTGCTGGGCCGGGAGCTGACCGGTGAGGTGCAGGCCATGCAGCGCGGGCTGGACGCGATTGTGCCGCAGCGGATTCCGGCGGCGGATCAGGAACTGGTGTTCTCGCGGGCGCTGCCGTTCCTGGTGGCCGCGCGCCGGGGCGACCAGTGGGTGCGCACCTTCCGTGAGCTCGATCCGACGGCGGACGGCAGTCCGGGCGTGTACTGGTTCGGCGGGTTCGAGAGCGACCGCAGACTGCACGGTTTCGGCGCGCATTTCCCGTATTTCATCACCGCGGTCGAGGGCCTGTTCCGGGGCGCGGACCAGCGGTGACGCGCCCGGATCGACCGATATCCCGACCGATGTACGAGGGGCTGGAGTCCGCTATTGTCGCGCCGTGAGCAATCTTTCAGCAATATCGCTGGCCACACCTCTAGTCATAACGGTCCCATGACCGAACGCCATCTCGCGCTGAATGCCCAGGATCTGAGCTACCCCTCCGCTATTCGCAATACGGATGCCGGGTTCGGACGGGCGGTCCGGGTTCGGACGGCCGCGCTGCGCGCGGAGTACCTGATGCAGAACCCGCAGGCGGTGCTCACCGACGTGGCCTGGTGCTCGCGGGCCATCGCCGGTTACCTCACCCTGGACGACCCGCACGGCGGCACCGACGGGGTGCGGCAGGCGGTCGCGGATTCGGCTGCGGCGCAGGCGACCCGGCTGCGGTCGGTGGCGCGGCCCGCCGGTCAGGAGCCGCTCGAGGTGACGCTCGCGGGGGCGCGGTGGACGGTTCCGGCCGTCGGCGGCGCGGTCCCGCCGCCGACGGTGGCGGATCTGCTGAACGGGCTGTGGCCCGCGCTGATCGGACGTGATCAGGAGTTGCTCGGCTTCCTCCTCGGCTCGTCCGGCAGTCCCGGCTATCCGCTGTCGGCAACCACGCGCACCGGGCATCCGGCGGAACACTGCCTGTACCTGTGGGCGGACGCCTGGCAGCGGGTGTGGACGGGCGATCCGGCGGCGGAGACGGTCATCGTGGACGGCATCGAGGCCGCGGTGGATGTGCAGGCCACCGCCGGCGACGACTACGCGCTGACCATCGCCTATTCCGCACTGTGCCTGCTGGACGCGGTATTGCGCGGTGAGGCCGCCGAATTCGACACCGCCCTGGTGGAGGGCCTGGAGTTCCATCGGCGATTCTGGGAATCCCAGCAGCGCTGGCTCGACCCGGAGGGCTTCATCGCCTGGCCGCTCCTGGCGGTCGCCTGCCTGGCGGTCGATCGTGGCATGCGGCCGAGCATCGACACCGGATACCTACCCGCCGGCTTGCTGTACCGCGCCACGGCAGGCTGAGCGCCCGGCCGACGCCCTACCGGCTTCCCGGCAGGCACGCGGGATCCACACCGCCGGAGCGGATTCCGATCGAGAACGCACCGAAATCGGCGGCAGGGCCTGCCGGGACGCTCAGCCGTCGGCGTGGACGGCCAGCGCGCGACGGGCGTACGCGCGGACGTCGGCGTCGCTGTCGGCGAGCGCGGTATCCAGGGCGACGCGAGCCGCGGCGGATTCGGGCCAAGTGCTGAGTGTGAGCACCGCGGCCTTACGGATGTCGGGGTGAATGTCGGCAAGGGCGGTGCGTAGCGGATCGGCGGCGTGGTCGGGTCCCACCGACGCGAGTCCGCGGGCCGCGCCTTCGCGGATCTGCCAGGCCGAATCACCCAGCGCGGCGGACAGAGTCGCGGCGTCCACCACCGTGCCCAGCCTGCCGAGCGCCGTGAGCGCTGCGGCCCGCACCAGCGGGTCGCGGTCGCCGAGCAGGCCGCGGACGGTGTCCGCCCCGCCCCCGCCGATGGTGGCCAGGCCGCGCGCGGCCGCGATGCGTACCTCACGGTTGTCGTCGTGGGCGGCGGCGGTCAGCGCGTGCCAATCGTCCAGGGACACCAGGCCCTGCACGGCTTGGACGCGCACCCGGTGGTCGGCGTCGACGGCGGCCTTGGCGAAGAGTTCGGGGCTGCCGGTCCGCAGGGCGCGGAGCAGATCCACCACGGCGGCGCGCACGATCGGATCCGGGGAGTCGACGTGAATCGCGAGACCGGCTGCGGCGGGCAGGATTTCGACCAGCTCGCGCAGACCGGCGACGGCGGCGGCGCGTACCTGCGCGTCCTCGTCGGCGAGTGCGTCGATGAGCGGATCCGCGAAACCGTCGGGGGTGTGCTCGGTGAGCACCGACAGCGCGGTGGCCCGCACCCGCGGATCGGGATCGGCGAGGAACGGGGCCAGCTCGGTGACGCCGGGCGCGTCGAGAGCGAGCACCAGCGCGATGCCCGGCGCGACAAGGTCTTTCACCACCGGGGTCGAGTGGGTGCGGAGCCGCGCGTCCAGGCTCGGCGGTGTCCCGAGGACCGCGGGTTGTTCCACGGCGATGACCGCGGGGTCGTCCGATGGCAGGTCGTCGAGGCCGGGGACCGGGACGAAATACGGTGCGACCGGGCGCTTCAGGAATTCCATCCGGCCGTCGGCGGTCTTGCGCAGGTTCAGGTGGTAGCGCCACTCGACGTCGTCGCGCTCCGGCAGGTCGGCGCGCTCGTGGTAGAGGCCCCACCGGGATTCGGTGCGGGTGAGGGAGGAGCGGGCGGCCATTTCGGCGCAGTCGCGAATGAAGCTCACCTCGGCGCAACGCATGAGTTCGTGTGGGGTGCGCGCGCCCATACCCGCGAGATCGTCGCGCATGCGGTCGAAGGTCTCGATGGCGAGGGAGAGTTTGGTGGCCGTCTTTGGCGGGGCCACATAGTCGTTCACGAAGCGGCGCAGCTTGTACTCGACCTGGGGCTGCGGAGGACCGTCGGGATGGCGCAGCGGGCGGTAGACGAGTTCATGGGCGGCGGCGAGTTGATCGGCGGGCAGGTCGGCGGGTGCGGGCACCTCGTCGAGGGTGGTGGCGGCGTGCGCACCGGCGAGGTCGCCGTAGACGAACGCGCCGATCATGTAGTTGTGCGGGACGCAGGCCAGGTCACCGGCGGCGTAGAGGCCGGGGACGGTGGTGCGGGCGTTCTCGTCGACCCAGACGCCGGACGCGGAATGGCCACTGCACAAACCAATTTCGGAGATGTGCATCTCGATGTCGTGGGTGCGGTAGTCGTGGCCGCGATTGGCGTGGAAGGTGCCGCGGGTGGGGCGTTCGGTGGTGTGCAGGATGCCTTCGAGGGCCTCGAGGGTTTCCTCGGGAAGGTGTGAGACCTTCAGATAGATGGGTCCGCGCGCGGATTCGATCTCCCGCTTCACCTCCGACATCATCTGCCCCGACCAATAGTCGGAGTCCACGAAGCGTTCGCCGAGGGCGTTGACCTGGTAGCCGCCGAACGGATTCGCGACGTAGGCGCAGGCCGGTCCGTTGTAATCCTTGATGAGCGGATTGATCTGGAAGCATTCGATCCCGGAGAGTTCCGCGCCCGCGTGATAGGCCATGGCGTAGCCGTCGCCCGCGTTGGTGGGGTTCTCGTAGGTGCCGTAGAGGTAGCCGGAGGCGGGCAGGCCGAGGCGGCCGCAGGGACCGGTCGCCAGGATGACGGCCTTCGCGGCGACGGCGACGAATTCCCCGGTGCGCGTGTTCAATGCGGCCGCACCGACCGCGCGGCCGCCCTCGGTGAGCACCCGCACCGGCATCAGCCGGTTCTCGATGCGGATGCGTTCGCGCATCTTGCGCTGCCGCAGCACCCGGTAGAGCGCCTTCTTGACATCCTTGCCCTCCGGCATGGGCAGCACGTACGACCCGGACCGGTGCACGCGGCGGACCGCGTATTCGCCGTAGGCGTCCTTCTCGAACTTCACCCCGTAGCGCTCCAGACGCTGCACCATCGCGAAGCCACGGGTGGCGGTCTGATAGATGGTGCGCTGGTTGACGATTCCGTCATTGGCGCGGGTGATCTCGGCGACGTAGTCCTCGGGTTCGGCCTTGCCGGGGATGACGGCATTGTTGACGCCGTCCATCCCCATGGCGAGCGCGCCGGAGTGGCGGACGTGCGCCTTCTCCAGCAGCAGCACATTCGCGCCCGCCTCGGCGGCGGTGAGCGCGGCCATGGTGCCCGCGGTGCCGCCGCCGATGACCAGGACGTCGCAGTCGAGGCGGACGGTGTCGTCGAGATCGGGGATGTCCATCAGGCCGGTACCTCCGTGAGATCGCCCGAATGGTCCAGGGCGGTAATGATTTCGGCGCGTAGCCCGGTGCGGTCGACACCGATTTCGCGCGGGTGGGGAACGTCGAGAACGGCACGCAGCGGCTCTCCGGCGCGGCCCAGCACGGCGATGCGATCTCCGAGCAGCAACGCCTCGTCCACGTCGTGGGTGACGAAGACGATGGTGGTGGGATGCGTGCGCCAGGTGTCGATCAGCAAGCGCTGCATGGTATTTCGGGTTTGGGCGTCGAGCGCGCCGAAGGGCTCGTCCATCATGACCGCGCGCGGTGCGCCCGCCAGTCCACGGGCCAGTTGGACGCGTTGTCGCATGCCGCCGGACAAGGATTTGGGCAGGAAGTCGGCGAAACCGGTGAGCCCGATCTCGGCGATCCACCGGTCGGCCAGGGCGCGCCGCCCGGCTCGGGGTTCGCCCCGGAGCTGCAGCGCCAGTTCGATATTGGCTCGGACGGTCTTCCAGGGCAGCAGCGCGTTGTCCTGGAACACGACGGCGCGGTCACGGTCGGTGCCGGTGACATCGGCCCCGTCGGCCTGCACCCGGCCGGAGTCCGGCCGCAGCAGCCCGGCCAGTGCGCGCAGCACGGTGGACTTCCCGCAGCCGGAGGGCCCCGTGAGGATGAGGATCTCGCCGGGGCGCACGGTGAGCGACAGGTCGGCGATCACGGGCGCGCCGGTATACGACAGCCCCACCCGATCGATGGTCAGTTCCATTGCGGTCGTGCTCATTTCACCGTCTCCTCGCCGCGCGGCAGCCAGTGCGTCACGCGCCTGCCGATGAATTCCACTGCCGCCGAGGTGGTGTAGCCGAGCACGCCGATGGTGATGATCCCGACGAACACGCCCGGATAGTCGACGATCGTGTACGCCTGCCACGTGCGATAGCCGACACCCAGACGGCCGGAGATCATCTCGGCCGACACCACGCAGATCCAGGCCACGCCGATGCCGGTGGACAGGCCGCTGAAGACGCCGGGCAGGCTGCCCGGCAGCACCACCCGCCACAGCACGTCGAACCGGGTGCCGCCCTGGGTGCGCACCGATTCCTCCCAGATGGTCGGCAGCGCCCGCACCGCGTGCCGGGTGGCGACCATGATCGGGAAGAACGCGGCCAGGAAGGTGATGAACACGATCCCGGCCTCGTCGTCGGGAAACAGCAGGATGGCGACCGGCACGATGGCGATGGCCGGAATCGGCCGGGCCAGCTCGGTGAGCGGGCCGAGAATGTCGGCGCACCAGCGTGAACGCCCCAGCGCCACTCCGCTAGTCACGCCCAGCAAGGCAGCCAGACCGAACCCGGTGAGAATCCGGATCAGCGACTGGCCGAGGTCGAGGTAGTAGGTGTCGGTGCCCAGCTGATGCCCGAACGCCCGCACGATCTGGGTGACGGTCGGCAGCATGTCGAACCGCACCCACAACCGGAGGTGCTGGGAAGTCAGCACCTGCCAGACTCCGATGGCGGCAAGCACCGAGACGAGCCGCACCAGGCGCGAGGTCCACACCCGCCGCTCGGCCCGCACCCGCACGGTGGCGGCGGGCCGAGCCTGAACCCGAGGCGAAGCCTCCAGCGGCGCAACGGTGGTGGCGCTCACGACCGCACCTCGGTCACGGCCTGGTCGTAGCTCACGGCCTTGCCGGTGGGGTGCTGGGCCAGGTAGCGCTGGACGGCGGCCTGCGTGGTGAAGGGCAGGTAGTTGTCGCCGTCGTGGATCCACAGGGCCTTGTCGGCGAACCAGCGGGTGCCGAGCTCCGCGTCGGGGACGTAGGCGGCGCGGACGGTCTTGCCCTGTGCGCGAGCCTGTTTCACCGCGCGCAGCAGCGCGTTGGCGTCACCGACGGACTGCGTGGTGCTCTCACCGGCGAGCCAGAGTTCGCCGCCCGAACCGGGCAGGGGGTTGGCCACGTTGGCCAACTCGGCGTCGTAGTTCAGCCCACGCTCCCGATAGACCTGCTGCAATGCCGCCGGGTCGACGAACTTGTCGATGTCGAGGTCGGCGAAGTCGCCGATCGACTTCAGGTACGGCACATCACCTTTGAAGGCGGCGATGAGCGACGGCTTCAGCGTGGTGTCGAAGGAGGTTCCGCCCGGCCCGTTGTAGAGGTACACGACCTCCGGGGCCAGCCCGGCGTTGTCGGCGACGGACTGCGCCGCCTCCAGGGGGTGCTGGTGGATGAAATCGGTGGCGTCCAACTGGGCTTGCAGGAACGCATCGAGCACCTCCGGGTGCTGCGTGGCGTAGTCGCGGCGGGCCACCACGCCGTGGAAGGTCGGGACGTTCAGTTCCGCGCCGTCGTAGAGCAGTTTCGCCTTGTTCTGGAAGACCAGCAGGCCGGGCCAGGCCACGAATTGCGACAGTGCGGCGACCTGACCGGATTCCAGTGCGGAGGAGCCGATCTGGGGCTGCTGGTTGAGTACCTCGACCCCGTTCTTGGGGTCGATGCCGGCGCGGGTGAGCGCCTGCACGAGGGTGCCGTGCCCGGCGGAGCCGACGCTGGCCGAGATCTTCTGCCCGGCCAGGTCGGTGATCGACCGGGCCTTGGAGTCCGGCGCGACCACCACCATGTTCAGCGCGCCCTTGGGGTTGTAGCCGGTGATGGAGACCAGTTCCGTCTTGGATCGCTCGTTGGCCTGGGTGCGAGATCCGTTGATCAGCAACGGGTAGTCGCCCATCGAGCCGATGTCGATCTTCTCCGCCACCATCTGCGCGGTGATGGGCGCGCCGGTGTCGTAGTCCTGCCACTCCACCGCATACTTGTGGCCGTTGTTCAGACCGTTCAGGCGCTGTTCCAGAAAGCCCTTGGCCTTCAGCAGGGTTCCGGCGGTGACGGTGTTGATGGTCTTGGACTGGTAGCCGATGACGACCTTGACGGTGTCACCGCCGGCGCTGCTCTCGAGCGAGCAGCCGGACGCGGTGAGGGCGAAGGTGGCGGCGATGGCCGCGGTGGCGAGGCGGGCGGGGTGGAACTTCATCGGTTTTTCCTCAGCGCAGCAGGTAGGGCATGTTGACGGTGACCGCGCCGGTGGGACAGCGCGCGGCGCACGGGCCGCAGTACCAGCACTCGTCGACGTGCATGTACGCCTTGCCGTTGTCGGGATTGATCGCCAGCGAATCCAGTGGGCAGATCTCCACGCACAGCGTGCAGCCCTGGATGCAGAGCGATTCGTCGATGGTCACCGGGACGTCCGCCCGCTGCTCGATGAGGGCCATCAGGCCAGCCTCCAATCGTCCGGCGGCCGGATCAGGCTGCCGCGCATGGTGATCCGGTCGCCGCGCATCCGGATGTATTCCAGGTCGACCGGGCGGCCGTCCTCGAGTTTGGTGAGTCGTTCGAGCAGCAGCAGTGCGCCGCCCTCGGGCATCTGCAGGGTCATGGCCGAGTGGGCGTCGGCGGTGATGGCCTCGAGCGCCAGGTCCGCGGACCCGAGCGGGCCGCCGCTGATCTGCTCGATGAGGGCGAACACGTCATTGGTCTCGAGATCGCGGGTGACGACTTCATCGCCGATGTCGGGGACCAGGTAGGTGAGGTCCAGGCTGAGCGGGAGGTCGCCGAGATAGCGCAGGCGCTCGATGTAGACGGCCTGTTCCCCTGGCTCGAGCCGTAGCTTGCGGGCGACCGCGGGCGGCGGGATGAGGCGGCGGGCCGCCCGCACCTCGTTGCGCACCTCGCCGTGGCCGCGCAGCGTCTCCTTCAAACCGAGCAGGGCGTCGAGGCCGTGGTCGTATTTGCGCCGGGCCACATGGGTGCCGACCTTCGGGGCGCGTTCGATCAGGCCCTCGTCCTTCAGTAGGGCGAGCGCGTCGCGGACGGTATTGCGCGACACCGCGAATTCGGCCGACAGTTCGGATTCGGTGGGCAGGGCGCGGTCGAATGCCCCCGCGTGAATCTGCTGGCGCAGCACATCCGCCACCTGACGGGCGCGATCGGCCCGCCGTTCGGGGGCGCGCAACGGTACCGGTTCCGGCGACACCTGAACTCCCTTCCATGCCCGTCGATCTGCGATTGCAGGGCCGTTGACCTGCGATTTCAGAACTGTAGCGGCGGAAAGACAGCCGGCTCGGGACTCACGATCGGCCCGGGCGAGCGGTGCGGATTTACGCCGCCCGCCGCCGTGCGCGGCCTGCTGGAATGTCCGGGATTCGGGCTATTGCGCCACCCCGGCCGGAACCGGTCGCCTTGAAATCAGGGTGAGCGGAATGTATGCCGGTTTCTCGAGATGTGAGAGCGTGATGTGGCGTGCGCCACTCTTCGCGGGTTTCCGCCATCACTCCCGGCGTGGCGCGAAATGCCAACCAACGCAAAAGATTCGGACTTACCGAGGGTTATCCGAAGGGTTTCGAGTGAGAGCCCCGCACCACGCCCGGGTTGCCGGGACGGTCGCGCACGCCTTCCGTTCGGCGTGATCTCAATGATACTTTGATCCTATGTCTGCCAGTCGCCCTCTCTCCGCGCCGCGGGTCACCTACGTGACCATCGCGCTGGGCGTTCGGCTGCCGCGGCAACGGGAACTGTGTTGTCCCTGCCGTCCCGCAGCCGAGTTCTGAGCCCTATTCCCCAGGCGTGATCCGCCTCCTCGAATACGGGTTCCTCGCTGCACAGCCCTCATGTAGGCATACGTCCCCCTGAAGCCAGGCGGGACCGCAGCAAGGATTCCAAAAGTGTCCAGTCCCATCCTTGAACGTCCCCACGGCACCGCTACCGCCGCCACCGCGCGGCTGGCTCCGGCCCGTCCCGCGGTCCCGCCGGAGCTGCGCATCACCGACAATCCGGCGGCCGCGGTCCTGCGCGCCGCCACCCGTGGCCCGATCTTCCGCGATATCGCCGCGCAGACCACGGGTTTGAGCATCGCCACCGTGAATCGCCAAGTGTCGGCGCTGCTTTCGACCGGTCTGCTGCGCGAACGCGCCGATCTCACCGCTTCCGGCGCGGTGGGCCGCCCGCGCGTCCCGTTCGAGGTCGACACCGACACGTACGTGACGCTGGGTGTGCACATCGGCTTCACCGTCACCCGCATCGTGGCCGCGGACCTGTCCGGCCGCATTCTCGGCGGGCTCGAAATCGCCACGCCCCAAACGGGTCAGGACGCGGCGCTGACCATAGTGGCCCGCAGTGCCAAGGCCTTCCTGGACCGGTTGCCGCGCCGCCGTCCGCTGTGGACCGGCGTGGCGCTGGCCGGGCGGGTCGATCCCGCCGCGGGCGTGGTCGATCATCCGCGCCTGGGCTGGACGGCCGCGCCGGTGGCGGCGGTGTTCAGCAGCGTGCTGGATCTGCCGGTCTCGGTGTCGGCGCACGTGGAGGCGATGGCCGCCGCCGAGCTGCTGCTGGCTCCGCGCGAACCGGGCGAGGAGACCCGGCCGGGCAGCAGCCTGCTGGTGTACGCCCGCGAAACCGCCGGTGTGGCAGTGACTTTGCATGATCGGGTGCACACGCCGGCCAATGGCCCCGGCTCGATCGCGCATCTGCCGACCGGCTCGGAGGTGGATTGCACCTGCGGCCGGCGCGGTTGCTTGGAGGCCACCATCGGTGAGCGCGCCCTGCTGGAGCGGGCCGTACGCAAGGGCGTGCTGCCCAAGCCGGAGGCCCCGCGCCGCCCGGCCATCACCGATCTGTACCGGGCCGCCGACACCGGTAATGCCGCCGCCCGTGAGCTGCTGATCGAGCGGGCCGAAATCCTGGGTCGCACTGCGGCTCTGGTACGCGACATGTTCAATCCCGACCGGGTGGTGCTGGGCGGCCAGGCCTTCACCGGCTGGCGGCCCGGCATGGAACGGGTGGCCAAGGCGTTCGCGGAGTCGACCACGCTGCCCGCCGCGGATCTGCGGATCAGCCGTTTCGGTGGCCGGGTGCAGGAATTCGCGGCGGCGGTGACCTCCGTCAGCGTTTTCTACGCCGATCCGCTCTCGGCCATGCGCCGCGCCACCCGTACGGCGCGCTAGCCCCCGAACAGCGAAATCCCCCGCCGGGCGCGAGCCTGGCGGGGGATTTCTTCTGGTTGCGGGGTCGAGCCGGGCCGCCTCGAAGGCGAACTCGATCACCTCGTCGCAGGGGTCGGCGAGATCGATGCCCAGGACGACATCCCGGTACGCGGAGCGGGTGGACGC